>JACQFE010000034.1 GCA_016200265.1 Planctomycetota bacterium
CGGTGTTTTGACGGCGGCAGCAGTGGTTCGATTGCGTTCCAAAGATCGTCATCCAATATCGGTTTGGCCATCGGCGGACCTCCATGTCCACCCTTGATCTCGGCTACATGGATCGTTCACCGATACTCTTTTTGTTAGGCGCTCTAATCCATCGATACGCATGTGAATATCCTCTTCATAAGCTTGCTCGATGTGGTCGGTCATGTTCTTGATACCAACAGGGCCGTAAACGACCAACGGCGCATCGCGACCCAAAACCCAAGGCGTCAACAGCAGGTCGGGCAAGCCCACGGTGTGGTCTGAATGCAAATGAGAAACATACAGGAGACGGAGCTTGCTTGGTTCGAGTGCGGCGATGCCTTTTTCGTATGCCGCTGCCGCACGTCGAACAACACCCGGTCCGCAGTCCACGAGGTAGGCGGTATCGTCAACGACGATGGCCACAGCCGGACCTGAATGTTCCGGATCGGCGTTCGGCGTTCCTGTGCCCAAGAGAACCACGCGCGTGCGAGGCGCGTTGTTGCCCTCTTGAGAATCAATCCCGATTTTCGAATGAGGACCAGATCGACACGCGCCGGTAAACAGGATCGCCACAAGCAAGCCAAATCGGAGTTGTCTTGGCATTGTCACTCCATATCGTCTGTCCGCGTTAGCGCCTACCTTGGCAACGTTCTGCTCAGAGTATCCGGTCCACGAAAATAATCGCGCCGCAAATAAATGTAGAAGGCAAATCCCCACCAGCACAGGAGCGACACAAGACTTGTGAGGAAAACTCCCTGGTCAAGCATCTTCATGTCCAAATAAGACCCCATCTCGCTCGTCAAGCCGCTCGCCGCAAGGTAGGCGTCCCTCGTGCTTTTGTTCAAGAGCATTGCAAGTCCATCAAGGCTGTAGACGATCGTGCCGGCAAAGAGGAGTTGATATCCCCAAGTCAGCCCGATAATCAGACCGAGTCCGATGCTCAAGAACAGAATCACATAGAATAGGTTGTAACACAGAGCCACGGATCCGGTTCGCATGGCGCCGAACAACGGGACAGCAGAAGTTAGCGAAGCGAGCGACACCACACCCGACAGTAGGAAAAACCCGCCGGCGGTCTTGATGGTCAGACTTCCTTTGCGCCGCTCCGGTGAAAGCAGAGGCCTCTGAGGTGCAACCCATTGGCCCTGCGTTGTTCTTGCAGCGCCGCAAAATCGACACAAAACCGCGGCTTCTTGGATCTCTTCCGCACAGAAAAGGCATTTCACGATGAATTTCTTTCTAGGGACGATGGCGGAAGGGACTTGATCATATTTGAAAGCCTATCACTTGGCTGGTGCCGATCAAACTCACTGCTGCTCGCGGATTCCCTGCGCGGCGCGGCTGATTGCATTGTTACCGAATCGGTCGCGGATTGCGTCCATGGCGCGGTCCAGATTCGTACTGCGTTCGTCCAGTTTACCTTGGAACAAACTCATCTGCTCACAGCTGCGATTGGAAAGCTGGGCGGCACCCACCCCAATCAAACGAACCGGCAGCGGATTCTGCTGGGCCCACGTCTCGAAGAGACCCGAAACCGCATGCCAGAGGATTTCGGTCTGGTCCGTAGCATCTGGAACCGTTGCACGGCGTGTGATCGTCGTGAAGTCTCCGCTTCGAATCTTCAACGATACGGTCCGTGCGAGTAATTCGTGGCGCCGCAAACGGTGAGCGACGGCATCGGTCTGATCGAGGATGACGGCGCGCACGTAATCATGGTTTTCTATGTCCACCGGAAAGGTGATCTCGTGACTGATGCTCTTGGCCGCACGGTCCGGGACCACCGGGCGCTCATCGATGCCACGAACCAATTCGTGAAAATGGGCGCCATGATCTCCGAATTCGCGCCGCCAATCTGTCGCCGACAACCGCAGAGCTTCGCCAAACGTGTGAATACCGATACGCTCCAGCCTTGGGAGAGTAGCCTTGCCCACGCCCCACAGCCTCGCGATCGGAAGCGGGTTCAGAAAATCGCGGACGCCGTCCGGCGCAACGACTACCAGCCCATCAGGTTTACGTAAATCGCTCGCGAGCTTGGCGAGGAACTTGTTTGGCGCGACGCCAACCGAGGCCGTCAGGTTCGTCGAAGCATGAATCCGTTGCTTGAGCTCAGAAGCCATTATTTCCGGCGGGCCGAGTAGTCGAATCGAGCCGGTGACATCCAGAAATGCCTCGTCAATTGAAATGGGTTCGACTAAGGGAGTGAATTGCTCCAGAATCCCAAGCACCTGCTGGGAGATTTCGACGTACCGGTCCATTCGCGGACGAACGACAATCGCGTGCGGACAAAGCCGCAATGCCACGGCCATCGGCATCGCGCTGTGGCAGCCGAAAGGCCGCGCTTCATAACTGGCCGTCGAAACTACGCCGCGACCTTTCGGATCTCCACCAACCAACAGCGGCTTGCCCCGCAATTCAGGATGATCGAGTTGTTCAACGGCGGCAAAGAACGCGTCCATGTCGATGTGCAGAATCTGGCGTGGGGTGACCTGATACATGGATGGAATAGTAAGTTCAATTGAGCAATTTGGCGATGTGACCAGGCATTTATGGACACTGTTTAGTCTGCGGTTTGAGTAATAGAATCACGTTTGGGACTCTACACTGGCGCAACAAGATCTAGACCTGGTTGAAACCTGATCCGAATCACGATGTCACTGCACTTGCACGCTGTTTCGACGGAATCTATCGTCCCCAGTAGAAAGACAAAGGTGCTCCACGCATAGGAGTTTTCGATCATGAATGGAAGCAGGATTGCAGATACCTTGTTTGTGTTCGTTGTGGCCGCATCGGTCACAAATGAGCCGGCCGCAAACGCAAAGCAGCAAGTGGGCATTCACTTCTCGCCGGAAAAATCGGCAGCGCCGTTGGATGGACGCATGATGCTCCTGATCTCCAGAGACGATTCGAAAGAGCCTCGCTTTCAAATCAACGACGGCCCGAGCTGCCAGCAGATTTTCGGAATTGATGTCGATGGTTTGGCGCCGGGCGCAGATGTGATCTTCGACGGATCGGCTCTGGGATTTCCCGTCTCGAGTCTGAATGAGATTCCGCGCGGCGCGTATTGGGTGCAGGGACTTCTTCATCGTTACGAGACGCTTCACCGCGCCGACGGGCACACAGTCAAACTCCCCATGGATCGCGGAGAAGGCCAGCACTGGAATCTCGCTCCGGGCAATCTCTACAGCACACCGCGCATGGTCCAATTTGATCCGCAATCCGAAGAGTCGATCAAGATCTCTCTCGATCAGGAAATTCCAGCGATCCCGCCTCCGCAAGATACGAAATACATCAAACACATTAAGCTGGAAAGCAAGCTGCTTTCGAAATTCTGGGGCAGGCCGATGTTTCTGGGTGCGTGCGTGCTATTGCCTGCAGGGTTCGACGAGCATCCCGAAGCGCACTACCCGTTGTTGCTCAACCACGGGCACTTTCCATCCACGTTTGACGGTTTTCGCGAAGAGCCGCCGGATCCCAATCTGGAGCCAGATTTCAGCGAACGTTTCAACCTGCACGGATATAACCGGATCGTACAGGAGTATGCTTATGAATTCTACAAGAAATGGACCGGCCCGAATTTTCCGCGGATGATCGCGGTCAAGATTCAACACGCCAATCCATATTATGATGATTCCTATGCAGTTAACTCCGCGAATCTTGGCCCTTATGGCGACGCCATTATGCATGAATTGCTTCCGTACTTGGAAAGCAAGTTCCGAGGCATCGGCGCTGGCTGGGCGCGTTTTACTTACGGGGGATCGACAGGCGGCTGGGAAGCGCTCGCAGTGCAGATGTTCTACCCAGATGAATTCAACGGCTGTTTCGCCGCGTGTCCAGACCCGATCGATTTTCGTGCCTATACCGTTGTCGATATCTACAAGGATTCCAATGCCTATCACATCGATGGCGCCTGGCAAAAAATTCCCCGACCGGGGACTCGCAACCGTCTCGGACAACTGAGTTCAACCTTGGAGCAACTCAATCAACTTGAGCTGGTGCTCGGCACGCACTCGCGATCCGGCGGGCAATGGGATATTTGGGAGGCCGTGTTTTCGCCCGTCGGCTCCGATGGATATCCCAAGCGAATCTGGAACAAGATGACCGGCCAAATTGATTATGAAGTCGCCGAGTATTGGCGAGAGCACTACGATTTGCGATACATCCTCCAGCGAGATTGGTCCAAGTTCGGTCCCAAGCTGCAAGGAAAAATTCACTTGTATTGCGGCACTGCGGACAACTACTATTTGAACAATGCCGTCTATCTCATGGAAGAGTTTCTCAAGAGCACGGAAAACCCGCGATACGACGGTGTCGTCGATTACGGCGAAGGCGCAGAACATTGTTGGAATGGCGATCACACACGGCCCAATGCGATCTCGCGGCTGCGGTATGACGAAATGTACATGGACACGATCATGGATCGAATTCAAAAAACGGCCCCCGTGGGAGCTGACCTCACGAGCTGGCGCTACTGAAAAATGACGAATGATTCGATCGATTTCATCAGGAATTACGTTAGCGACGTGAAGACTATGGCATCGGTCAAACAACGATGCCGCAGGCGGACGGTCTTCTGATTGCGAGGAAGAGCGGCAGGTGGAAAAAGCAGCTCCACCTGCCGCTGTGAACCGCTCGGTCGTACGAGCGGAGACACGAACGTAGATTAGAAGTTCACTGAAACATCGAAGTTGGCCGCGGTCAGCCGTGCCTTTGTCACCGTAATGTACGGATTGTTGCTGATCATGGTCACGAAGAGCGACTGATTGCCAATGAAACTAACGGCTGGCGCATTGCCGGCGGCAATTCCATCCTCAGGGACGCGAAGAAGATTACCGCTCCAATTGCAGATATAGCAACCGGGCTGGTGGATCGCCTCGAAAGGCACGGTCGTTCCGGCGCAGCAGCCGGAGAATGAAGTCGGATGTATCTGGTTCATTGTTGCGATCATTGTCTTGCTCCTCTGGAAAATGGCGCTGCGAGTCGCCGAGACGTTCTCGTGCGCACCCCGCGTAGCGATTGGTTATCGGCGGGGCGGCGGTGTATCTGAGGAAAATCGACGGGGTTTGGTGAGCGTCGCGCTTCCCAGGCATCGGGGCAAGGTGCGAAGCGTTCCCGAATATTCCGGCGGCGCGCTGCCAGTTGATGGCACTTTGATCATTTCGATGTTGACTCGACATGGGCTCATCGACAATTTTCCAATCGTCAATCGTCATCATCATCCACATTCGTTTCGCCGCTAGAAATTACGAAAGCCGCGCGGACGGGCGCAGGACAGGGACTATCCGCGCCGCGGACGGATTTCCAGATGATCTCATTGAAAATCAGGTCATCGGCACAGTCCTCGCGGGATAAATCAAGCGACTCGCTGATGTTCGCGCCCCAGGCGGTCGCATCATTGCGCGTGTCAAAGCTAACGCGGGCGGGCTTGTGTTGATACGGCCGAAGGTCGCGGCGCGACTGAAACGATGCGTAAATAGGCCGGGCGGCGGCGTCGAACTGACTCATGGGTGGAAGTCCCAAAATCAACTCCATCGTACGCAACATACTGGTCGTCGAATACAGCGTGCTGTCAATCGCTCCGTGCCGCGCGTAAGGGCTGATGACAAACGCCGTCGTGCGGTGAGCATCGATGTGGTCGGCACCGTTTTGGGCGTCGTCCTCGACCACGAAGATCGCCGTTTGCGGCCAGAATTTCGAGAGACTGATGGCTTCGATTATCTGTCCTAATGCGAGATCATTTTCGGCCACCATTGCGATCGGAGTCGGCTTCCCCGCGCGCGTGCCATAAGTGTGATCGTTGGGCAGATGGATGAATTGCATTTGCGGCATATCGCCGACCGACTCATAACGTTGCAGCTCGGCGATAATCCGCTCAGCGCGTTTCAAGTCGGAATACTCAAGGTTGTAAGGCTCATACTCCTGATCGATGTGCTGCTCCAGGCCCGCGACCGTCGCATGAAGCTGTCCATCGACTCCCCGCCTGACAAACTCCCCGTAACTCTTATAACTGACGCCGGCCTGCGAACATCGATCCCAGATATATCCTTCTGACGGCGCGGTGATCGCGAGGGCGCCCTCCGCGGGATACGGCACGCGACCAAAGCTGCGCTCGCTGTAGTTCAGCGGCCAGTATTTTTCGACGAAGTCCGTCGCGTAAGCGCCCATGGACCATTCATGCCCGTCGGCGCTGACTTCGGATTCAACGTAGAAGTTGTCGAGAAGGACAAACTCCCGCGCCAAGGCATGCTCATTGGGCGTCACTTCTTCGCCGAAGAGGCAAAGCGAAGGATCGCCATTGCCGCCCGGCAAGTCGCCGAGCACCTGATCGTAAGTGCGATTCTCCTTGATAATGTAAATGCAATAGCGGATAGGCGACCTTCCGCCGACTGACCCTGGTATCGGATTGCCGCGAGGGCGCGAAAGAACGGGCGATTGATCGCTGCGCAGCGGACTGCACGAATACGCATCCGCGGTAAGGCGACGCCGCTCGGCCTCGTCGTCGGGCACGTCGATCAAGCTGAGCGTTCCGCGAAACAAACGGGCGATGTATTCGTCGAGGTTTGATGCCTTCCGCAACGGACTTGGTCCTTTAGGATTGGCCTTCGGCGTCCCGCCTTTTCCGTTCGTAACGAGGAGGTGGCGGCCATCTGGCGTCAGTCGCTCACTCGTCGGATACCAGCCGACGGGAATGAATCCGAGTGAACGACTTTGACCGCGCCGCGACACATCAAGTACCGCGAGATTGTTATTCGTCGCGTTTGCAACGTAGAGAGAGTGCTCATCGGGGCTGAGCGCGATCGCATTCGGCGTGCTGCCGTCGGGTGCGTTCGGGAACAACGCGCTGGACAACAATTCGAGTGTCTTCCCAGACTTCGTGTCCAAAACGCTGACCGTGTTTCGATTGGCATTGGCCACATAAAGTGTGTTGCCGTCGCGTGTCAGAACCATCTCGTTTGGGTGATCTTGCACGGGCCAAATTGCGAGCGGCGAGTTTTGAGGATCAATTGGCCAGCGCAGGACCGCAACCGCCGCCTGACCCCAGAGCGACACGTAGGCGCGACCGTACGATTCGTCGATCGCCGCCGCATAAGGAAAACTCCCGGACGGCATCGCGACGACCACAGGCGGCCGCTCTCCCTTCGCGTCCACCGCAAGGACGCGATGCCCGCGATTGCATGTAACAAGAAGCGTGCTTCCGTCGCCGGAAATTGCCATGCCGGCGGGCACGCAAATTTCGTCCGGCGTAGAAGTGACTGAGATCGATTTTTGTCCGCTGAGCGAACCGCTGTCGAAATCAAAACTCTCGATGCGCTCACGCGTGCCACCACTCGCATAGATTCGGCGGCCATCCGGACTGAAAATCAACCCATAAAATGCAACGTCAAGCGGCGCTCGTGAGCAAATTGTGGGAGCGCTCTCCGACTCGAAAACGCGAACAACGATAATCTCGTGCTCGCCATATCCGGCGTGGAGAATGGCCGCGTACTGTCCGCTCGGATGAACCGCAATGTTCACGGGAAAATCCCCAAGTGAGAGTTGGATGCCCGCCGGATGAAGCGCCCATTGATTCGGCAGCGTAACCCGACCATTAGCGTCGACTCCTGGGACTTCAAATCTTCTGGTTTTGACAGCCGCTGACTGCCTTGTGCAACTGGTCGTCAAACTCATGACGAAATAGAAGACAAGCGCAGTGAGCCAGAAATAAGCGGGATTGGTGGCGTGCCTCGATGGCGGCAATTCCATCGATTGGGTGTGCGAATTTCTGCACATTGCAGTTTTCTCCAGATGGTGGTGTGAACCCGCTATTGCGAGGTCGTGATCATTCCCTTGATCGCGACGATAGCATCCGAATGCTTGATCCACAATCGGTACTCAGCGAGTTTTGCGGACGGTGCTTCGCGGCAAGGATCGTTAATCAAATATGCCCGTGAATAATTTGATGGCCAAGCGTCGTTCCTCCGCTGGACACGAATAGATTCGGCATGTCCGCGAATCGCTAGAGGGAACGACACCTTCCTCGAAACGAATGTCTCGCACGCAACAGAGACTTTTTCGATGTTCCTCTCCTTCGGCAGCGAGAACGGAAGCGCCGAAGTTCTGGGGTAATCATTGGGGCGGATCGAAGGTTCAGTTTCGACCCGCCCCATGTTGAGACGACTGTCTCGCAAACATCTGCGTGCCTTGGTACCGCCGTCTAAAGCGTTACGGACACGCGCTCGGTCCGGGGAACGGATACGCGAGGCTCTTGAACCCATCGACGATATTGGCGATGTCGGCAATGTCGACCCGCTCGTTGGGGACGGCCGGATTTACGTCGGCACGGGCGACGATGATGGCCGTCGGCACCGACTTAAACTTGTCCACCGCCGCAGCGACGTCGGTAATGTTCGGCTGCGTCAATGGTGCGGGCGATGGACCCTGGAAGGGCGCGAGAATGTCGCCCCATCGTCCCGTGTTAATGCGCAGGGCCGATGAGACCGCCGCGCAAGTGTTTTCACTACCCTGGCAACTGGACGCAAACTGCCGGATGTCAAATGCCGAACTGGGCACAACCTCGACACCGGACACCTGCAACGTCTGGCCCGAAAGACTTGCCACCCAGTCGACATAATTCGGCGAGCATTGCAGCCTCGCACACTTGAACGTCGTCAGTGGCGTTTCCGATTCCTGACAATTGCTCACCGGTCCGACCCAGCGGATCGCGCCCTCAAACGCCGAGAAATTCGGCGGCGGATAAATAGGGAGATTCGGTGGGTTCGGGTGCATCAGACTGACCAAAGTGACCTGCAGCGCGGTCTCGCTTCCGGCGGCGGTCGCTGAACTTGCAATCTGTAATGACAGATAACGGTTCTTGTCAATGGACGTGGGGTCGGGCAACGGCGTTGGCGGGGCGCAGCTGCCTGTGCCGGCGCACACTCCACCCGAGCAATGGTCGTTGGCGGTGCAGGAATTTCCGTCATCGCAGGAGACGGTGTTATTCACATGGCGGCAGCCCAGCATGACGTCGCAGGAATCGTCTGTGCAAACATTGCCATCATTGCAATTGAGCGGCGGGCCGGCCACACAAACGCCTCCTGAGCAGGCATCATTCGTTGTGCAGACACTGCCGTCGCTGCATGGGCCGGTGTTGTTTACGTGAACACAACCGGTCGCCGGATTGCACGAATCATCCGTGCAGGCGTTGCCATCATCGCAGTGCGGGGGCTTTCCGCCAACGCAAATGCCTTGTGAACACATGTCGTTCGTCGTGCAGGCGTTCCCATCGCTACACGGACTGTTATTGTTCACATGCACGCAGCCGCTGGCCGGGTTGCAGGAATCGTCCGTGCAGACGTTGTGATCGTTGCAATCAAGCGGCGGGCCGCCGACGCACGAGCCGCCCGAACACGCATCGTTGCTCGTGCAGGCATCACCATCATCACACGGATTGTTGTTGTTCGTATACACGCACAAACCGTTCTGGCACGTATCCGTCGTGCAGGCGTTTCCGTCATTGCACTGGCTGTCAATGACGCACTCCGGCGGGCAATTGGGAATGGGTGTTCCGTTACACGCACCACCAGAACAAGTATCGTTATCCGTACAGGGATGCCCGTCGTCACAAGGATTGGTGTTGTTGACGTAGAAGCATCCCGTCGCGGGATTACAGAAATCATCCGTGCAGGCGTTGCCGTCGTTGCAGTCCGTAGGCACGCCGCTGCATGCCCCGTTCGAACAAACGTCGTAGCTGGTGCAAGCATTGCCATCGTCACAGGGAATGCTGTTGTTCGTGTAAACGCATCCGGTTATCGAATCGCAAGTGTGGGTGGTGCAGACGTTTCCGTCGTCGCACACCAGCGCCGTACCGCCCACGCACATACCGGCCGAACACGTATCGCTGGTCGTGCAGGCGTTGCCGTCGTTGCATGGGCTGCTGTTGTTCACGTGGTAACAGCCGAAGGCGGAATCACAGAAATCGTCAGTACAGGGGTTGCCGTCATCACAGTTGATGGTCGTTCCGCCGCAGGTTCCGCCGGAACAGGTGTCATTGGTGGTGCAGGCATCGCCATCGCTGCAAATGTCGGTATTGTCCGTAAACACGCAGCCGAATCCCGGGTTGCAGCTGTCATCCGTACAGACATTGCCATCGTCGCAGGCCAGCGGCGAACCACCGACGCAGACGCCGCCTGAGCACATGTCGTTCGTCGTGCAGGCATCGCCGTCGCTGCACGAATCCGCGTTGTTCACGTGCGTGCAGCCGCTCAGGGAATCGCAACCGTCCGTCGTACAGACGTTGCCGTCATCGCAGTTCGGCGGATCGCCGCCCACGCAAACGCCACCCGCACACGTGTCATTGGTCGTGCAGGCGTTTCCGTCATTGCACGGGTCGCTGTTGTTGATGTAGCGGCAGCCCTGAGTCATATCGCACGAATCATCCGTGCAGGAGTTGCCGTCGTTGCACACCAGCGGCGGACCGCCCACGCAGCTACCGCCCGCACATGTATCATTCGTCGTGCAGGCATTGCCGTCGTCGCATGAGGCCGTGTTGTTGGTATAGACGCAACCGGTTCCTGAATCGCAGGTGTCGTCGGTGCAAACGTTGCCATCGTTGCAAACCAGCGGCGAACCACCGACGCAGACTCCGCCTGAGCATGTGTCGTTCGTAGTGCAGGCATCGCCGTCGCTGCACGGGCTGCTGTTGTTCATGTAAACGCATCCCGTGAATGGGTTGCACGAATCGTCCGTGCAGGGGTTGCCGTCGTCACAGTTCGGCGACGAACCGCCGACGCAACTACCACCCGAACACGTATCGCTCGTCGTGCAGGCGTTCCCGTCGTCGCACGGATTGCTGTTATTCGTATACACGCAGACGCCGGCCGGACAGGTATCCGTGGTGCATGGATTGCCGTCCGAGCAATCGGCATCGCCCGTACATTCCGTGCAGCCCGGGATCGGCGTCCCCACGCATACACCGCCCGAACAGGTGTCGGGATTGGTGCAATCGTGGTGATCGTCGCACGGATCGCTGTTGTCCGTGTGATAGCAGCCGCTGGCCGGGTTGCAGGCATCGTCGGTACACGGGTTGCTGTCATCGCAAGTGATCGGTGTTCCGCTGCAATCGCCGCCCGAGCAAGTATCGCTCGATGTGCAAGCGTTGCCGTCATCGCACGGCTCGAAATTGTTGACGTACACGCAGCCCGTGGCTGGGTTGCAGGAATCGTCCGTGCAAGGATTGCCGTCGTTGCAATCAAGCGACGCACCGCCCATGCAGGAGCCGTCCGCGCAGGTGTCGCCAGTGGTGCAGGCGTTGAAATCGTCGCATGCGCTGGTGTTGTTCGTGTGCGTGCAGCCCGTCCCATGATCACAGGCGTCGTCGGTGCAGACATTACCGTCGTCGCAATTCGGCGGCGGACCGCCCACGCAAACTCCGCCGGCGCACGTGTCGCCGGTCGTGCATGCGTCGTGGTCGTCGCACGGCGCCACGTTGTTCACATGCACGCACCCGCTGGCCGGGTTGCAGGAATCATCCGTGCAGATGTTCCCGTCGTTGCAGTCCAGCGGCGGACCGCCCACGCAGCTTCCGAACGCGCAAGTGTCGTTCGTGGTGCAGGCATTTCCATCGTCGCACGAGGCCGAGTTGTCGGTATAGACGCACCCGGTCGCCGGGTTGCAGGTGTCATCGGTACAACCGTTGTTGTCATTACAAACGAGCGGCGGACCTCCCACGCACGAGCCGCCGGAGCAGGTGTCATTCGTCGTGCAGGCGTTGAAGTCGTCGCACGAATTGGTGTTGTTCGTGTGATAGCAGCCCGTGGCGGTATCACACGCGTCATCCGTGCAGATGTTGGAGTCGTCGCAATTCGGTGGTGGTCCGCCGACGCACGATCCGCCGGAGCATGTATCGTTCGTCGTACAGGCGTTGCCGTCATCGCAGGAATTACTGTTGTTGGTGTACACGCACACTCCGCTTGGGCAGGTGTCCGTCGTGCACGGGTTGCTGTCGTCGCACTGGCTGGCCGTCGTACACTCGATGCAGCCGGGAATCGGAGTTCCGCTGCAAACGCCGCCGGAGCAAGTGTCATTGTTCGTGCAGGCGTGGCCATCGTCGCAAGAATTGGTGTTATTGCTGTATTGGCAGCCGCTTGCCGGATTGCAGGAATCATCCGTGCAAGGGTTGCTGTCATCACAGTTTACAGTCGTGCCGGCGCAACTTCCGCCCGAGCACGTATCGTTCGTGGTGCAGAAACTGCCGTCATCGCAGGGATTCGAGTTGTTGGCGTGATGGCAACCAGTGCTCGGGTCGCAAGTGTCGTCCGTGCAGCCGTTGTTGTCATTGCAGTTCAGCGGTGGACCGCCCTGGCAGGCCCCGCCGAAGCATGTGTCGTTGGTCGTGCAGGCGTTGCTGTCATTGCACGAGGCCGTGTTGTTGGTGTGCTCGCAGCCGGTGGCCGGATTGCAGGAATCATCCGTGCACACGTTGCTATCGTCGCAGCTTATGGTCGTTCCGCTGCACGATCCGCCTGAGCAGACGTCGCTGCTTGTGCAGGCGTTGCCGTCGTTGCATACGATGTTGTTGTTGGTGTGCACGCAAGTCCCACTTCCGTTGCAGAAGTCGTCGGTGCAGACGTTACCGTCGCTCGTGCACGCGGTCGCGCTCGAGTTGAAGCAGTTGTCTGCCGCCTCGTTGCACGCGTTGTTACACTCCGCGCCCCCCGCGCACGGATCTCCAGCGTGCACGCTGCAGCTTCCGCCGCTGCACGTATCCGGACCGTTACAGAACAGACCGTCATTGCATGAATTCGTGTTGTTCGTATGCGTGCAACCGGTCAGCGAGTCGCAGCCGTCCGTCGTGCAGACGTTGCTGTCGTCGCAGCTTATGGTCGTCCCGCTGCACGATCCGGCCGAGCACACGTCGTTGCTCGTACAGGCGTTGTTGTCGTTGCACGATCCGCCATTGGCGATCACCGTCGCCGTCGTCGTAGCTATGCTCGACGTGCAGCCGTTCGCCGCCGTGACCGTAACGCTATAGGTCCCCGTTGCGGCCGTCGTCGCGGCCGGGATCGAGGGATTCTGGGCGCTCGAGCTGAAACCATTCGGACCCGTCCAGCTATAGGTCGCGCCCGCCACCGTCGATGCGCTCAACTGCAGCGTCGCAGTGGCGCAGATCGGTCCATTGTTCGAGGCCGTCGGCGCCGTGGGGGTCTGATTGACCGTGAGAATCGCCGACCCCGACGTGACCGCCTGGCCGTCCGGGTTCGTGACGGTGACGGTGTAGGTGCCCGCCGTGGCGGAGGTCGTATTCAACCCCAACGTCATTTGCAACACCCGCGAAGTCGCCGGGGTGCCCGGAACGATGATGTTGCTCGTCGGCCATGGGATGACGGTCCCGGCGCCGCTCGGCACCGTCGCCGTGATGTGGTTCGCATAGGCCGGCGTCTGGCCGGTGAGCAGCGGCGGCTGTGGATCGAAGAACTCGGGACACGTGCCGCCACCCGTACAGAGACCGTTCGTGCAGGTCGGGGCGGCGCAACTTTCCGTGCCTGTGATCGTCGAGGTCGTCGAGGCCTTGCCGGTGCAGACCGCAGTTGCGGTCGCGAGCGCGGGGGGCGGCGGCGCCTTGAGCTGGACCGCGCGGACGGACCAGCAGCTACCAAAGGTACAGGTGCTGGTGAGGTCCGCATACTCCTGAAACGTCCAGATGGTCTGGTCGTCGTTGGGATCGACCGCCGTGAACGAGTAGTCGCCCCAGCGGTTTCGGGCGGCACCGTCATTGAGCGTGTACGCAGCCAATCCGCTCTGGAGGATCGTCTCCGGCGCGCGGGTCCCGCCCGAAACGTCGGTGCGTAGGCGGCCAGCGGCGGCGATGCCCGCGAAATCCGTACTGGAGGCGTAAGTGGCCGCGAGAGCCAAGTGGCCTTGACCGGACAGGGTAACGGTCGGGTAGATGAACCCGCGCTTGGCGTTGTCAGTGGTCCCGGACGAGGCTGTCGTGCAGAGGTTACCTTGCTGAGTAATGGTCGGGGCAGTGGGCGAGAGCGGAACCGCAATCTCATACCACCTTGCTCCGATGCGCCGGTCGGTGCTCGCGGTAGTCGATGCCACGCACGCGGCGGTCTCCTCCACGGATTGGGCCGTCCAAAGGGATGACACGCCGGTGAGCTTGTTCCTCTTGATCATCGCCATGAAGAGTTGATCTGAGCCAACGTCAAGATTCGTCGTGGAGCCGGAAGCTGGCTGCGTCACCATATTCGTGTTAAGGACCGAGAGAGTGATGGTCGCGCTGCTGGTGGGCGTCCCGCCGGGGGTCGAGATTCTTCGGATGTCGATCCTGTTGGTGAACCCACTGTCGGTTCCAACGATCCACCCTTCAGTCGCGGTTGGATCGTCGTTATCGACGCCTCGCGGTGCGTAGAACCCGATATTGGCGAACGTCGTGGTCACGATTGGCCCGCCGCTGAGGATGCTGGTCTTCCGGATCACAGCCGCGCTGGTACGTTGGAAAGCGCCGCCAGAGGAGAACAAGTTGCAGCCAGTGTAGACTGCGTTCGCATCGACGCCCATGCTGGGGTAGTCGCAGAACCTCGTCGAATCAAGCACGAAGGAATAGAAGGTGAAGCTAGCCTGATTCACAATCGTTGACCCGGAGCTGACGGCAATTACGGTCTTGTTCCCAACCGTCTCTGCATAGGTCACCGCAAGGAGTATCCAGCGGCCCGACAGCCGGTCGTAGCGCACCTCGGGGTCGGTGATCCCGGGGTTGGTTCCGACCGGGACGCCAGGGGCCACGGAGGCCCAGAAGGTCACATCGGTGGTATCCAAGGCGCCGTCCGCAGTTCCTGCCTTAGTAAAGGTCCGGATACGACCGTTCGTGTGGACCACTATCTGAGTCGGGCCGACGGTACCCATGCTGTCCGGTGGGATGAAGGGGGCATCCGCAATCCCGACTGCCTTGAAACTCGTTCCCAAAGTCTGCGGAAGGTAGGGCGATGGCGGGTTGAGCAGACCCGCCTCGGCCTCCGGCGTCCAATCGACAGAAGGCTGGGCAAAGGACATCAAAGCGTTGGGATCTTCCGGTAGCGGACCAAGCCTAAATCTTGGCCTCTGGCGAGGCGTCACCGGCGGTGGCGGCGAAGCGAGTCTCTCTCTCGTCATGATTTGTTCCACCGTTTCGGTAATGCCCGCCCCGCCTATTGTCGGCGTGCCGACGATCTCTTGGTCTGCACCTGCGGATTGATCCACGATTCGAGCGCCGTTGGCTCCCGCAGTGCGATCGCTTGCAGATGGCTTCGCGGTGTCCTCCGGCCGAGGATCGGCGGAAACTTTGACCTGAGCGGAACTCAATACAAATCCCACCGTACACAGCGAAGCCATCAAACCGAACTTAATTCCCGCTCCGAATTGCTTACTCATCTCTGCATCTCCCTAGGCCGCGAGTTCGCGGCCAACCGCCTTCACACCGACAATTCTCGAATAGGACAAAAAAAGAGCAGCGATCGGTAGTGCCCCGCCGCTTTGTAGACAGGCACGCATGATTGCCGCCGCCCACTTTGCATCTTTATTTTCGCGTAATGAAATCACCGAAGGGTGAACCATCTTGACCACTTGCCAGATTATTCACCCGTTGCTTCCTCACGCTCCTCTTCCGTCATTTCGCCAAAAAACTCCGGGATCAAACCCGGAGAGAAATGCAAAGGGATTCAGCTTAATATGAATATCCCAAGTCTGTCCATCGCCCGATCGGATGATTTCTGGAATTACGGGGTACTTTTTTCCGGTAGCGGGCTTCGAGCGATTGCAAATTAAGGAGGTCTACCCGGTTATACGCGCCGAGTTTGTTCAAGACCCGACCAAGATGGGTTCTTGCCGTATTGGAGGACACAAAACAGCTTGCAAACAGCTTCCGCATTGCTCAAACTCTCGGCAACCGAATGGGCCACATCAAGCTCGCGCGACGCGGCCGAGCTGTTTTGAGATGATAGCGATGTCGACACCCTCGGCACGGAGTTGGGCAGCGTGAGTGTGGCGCAGGCCGTGAGCGTGAACACGTTTATCGATGCCCGCTCTTGCTGCGAGTCGTTTCATCATCACGCGAACGTTGGCGTCGGCCATTGGGTGGCCACGAAGGGTGCAGAACACCGGTTTTCGACCGCCCAATTCCAATCGCGACCGTATATCCAGCCATCGTTCGATCATTGCTGCAGCGCCGGGGTCCAGGCCGACCGTGCGCGATCGTCCGCCTTTTCCGTTCAGTACGCGCACGCTGCCGTCATTCAATTCGAGATCTTTGGGATAGAGCGAGAGAGCTTCGTTGATCCACAGACCGGTTCGATAGAGCAGCGCGATCAGCTCTCGGTTGCGCAGACCAGTTGGCGTACAGCGCCCGCACACTCGCATGAGTGCGCAGACCTCGGCGTCGTGAGAACTTCCGGCGGCAATCGTCGCTTGGGTCCAATTCGTGCGATCACATTCGTCTTCACATTCATGTGTCACCTCGTGTCATCTTTGAGCTACGCTCTTCAGGTTAAGCGTAACTCCTTGGTACCTCGACGGGCGACATCTTGCAAATACGTAACTCCTTGGAGAAAATGCACTTACAGAGGAGCGTCGGGAGTTGTGGGTATGGCTCGTCAATGGTGAGACAGTATACTGTTTGTTGTATCGCCGCATGCTTGCACAACGGCCATCCACGATGAGGAGATAGTCAATGGGACTCCGACGGTCTTGGTGTGGTTTCGGGTTTGGCGTTTTTGCCTTTTGGATTACGGGATGTGTTCCAACCGGATCAGGTAGCGCCGGCGGGACAGGAGTCCAAGCCGGTGTCGAAATCACGATTCCGAATGAGGGACACAATCACGTTCCGGTTGGACAGCAGGTTACCTATCAAGCCAATCCTCCGGCCTCCGGCCCACATTGGTCGGCAGCGGGGGTTGCGCCTGTCGCGGCGGGCGTGTATCAATCAGCCCTTGAGGAAGAGCAATGGGTGCATGACCTTGAACACGGTTACGTCGTTCTTTTGTACGACTGCCACGGAACGTGTCCGCCGGGCTTGCTCAATGACCTGCAAGCGCTCTTTGACGCTGCGCCGCCCAGTGCAACATTTGGGGATACGAAGCTGGTGATCACTCCCTATGACGGCTTGCCGTTTTCCTTCACGGTCGTCGCGTGGGATTGGCAGCTTCATCTAAAGACGCTTGACCAACAGGCCGTGCTTGATTTTTACGGCGAGCATGTGGATCAAGGTCCAGAAGCAGTGCCGTAGTGGTTACCCACACGCCGCAACCTCACAAATACCGCCAAAACAGTTCGCGCATGCTCATGCTTGGAAGACGGAGGAACGTAAAGCCCATTGGCGTTGGTGCGTTCCCCGCAGCGTGCAGGGCCAAGGCCATCGCGCCTCAAATTTCCCGCAACCCTCGCACCACGTAGACAAATGGATCGGGCTGCTTCCGGATCGATCGCGACAAGGCCATGATCAGGGCCACGATGCCGTCGATGCGCCCCGTGTCTCGTTCCTTGACTGGTCGGAGATTC
>JACQFE010000009.1 GCA_016200265.1 Planctomycetota bacterium
GGATTGGAATGCGGCGTTGGGTACGCAGCCGCTCCGCGTGACAGGCGCGGACATCATGCCTAGTTCCATCTACGAAGTCCGTGAATTCGGGTCGGGCTGCATGGGACAAGAAGCGATGTGTTGCGCTGTTTCCGCGCCGCTGACTCTCAAAACGCAGCGAATGGGAGATATTGTCGCGCCATTTCAATTACCAATTTTTCCGGCCACACAACCTAACGTATCCGATATCGCCGCGGTGGTAGATAAGTTCAAGGACGTGTACACATCTCCAATCGTCGCATGCTGCGACATGACCCCGCTTGTTCCCGATTTTCGCGTGGATATTACCGACATCGCGTTTGTTGTCGATGGGTTCAGATATGGTGTGATCGGCTACCACTATTTTCCATCGACTTGTCCGTAAGATGCGGGGGGATTTTCAGGTCAACATCGCCGACGTGGCCGTGACCGTGGATGCCTTCAAGAATCTCCCTTATGAATTCTCCGGGCCTGCAAACTGCCCATAATGAAACGCATTCTTTTCAAGCGTTTCACTGCTACCTAAGCGTCACCCCTTTGTTGTGGATGAAGCGGAACTTTGACGTCAGGCACAAGGCCCGACGCTACAGTTAGGTGCTATGCGCTATTTAAGTCGGCTCCTTTAACGTCCGAAAACTTCTTAGTCGAGCGCCCGCCAACGGATGGCGAGCGAGGCGAGCTGCGCCGACGTGCCTGCAGTCAAGGATGACGCATGAGCCGCATCAATTCCAACGTATCCGCCATTCGCGCGATCAATCAACTGGGTCGCAATCAGGCCGATCTCAATTTGCGCCTCGAACGACTCGCGACCGGACTTCGCATCAACCGCGGCGCAGATGATCCGGCAGGTCTGATCGCATCGGAGCGACTCCGTTCTGAAATGGCGAGCCTCAAGCAAGCAGTTGCCAATTCGACACGAGCCGCGAATGTGGTGATGACCGCGGAAGGGGCCTTGAGCGAAGTTTCGTCGTTGCTCCTCGACTTGCAGGGTCTGATCGTCAATTCCGCCAATGAAGCGGGCCTTTCGAAGCAGGAAGTGCAAGCGAATCAACTGCAAATCGACTCAATCCTGACCAGCATCAATCGCATCTCCAACACGACGACATTCGCGGGCCGCAAATTGATCGACGGGAGCGAGTCGTATCTGGTTTCCGGCGTGCCCGCGAACGCGGTCGCATCGCTATCCATCTATTCGGCGCAGATTCGACGTGATACGCCGTATGACGTGACCGTTCAAGTGACGCAATCCGCGCAGACCGCGCATGTGGCTTTGATCGGCGCGGGTGGGGGTTCCGGTTCGACGACTTCGGCCACCACGGTGGAGATTCACGGTAACGTCGGCAGTGAATTGCTGAGCTTCGTTTCCGGAACTTCGCTTTCGGAAATCCGGGCGGCCATCAACAATGTCGCAGCGGCCACGGGTGTTTCGGCGGTAATATCCAGCGTTGCGGTCGGTGTTGGGGCCAGCGCATTGATATTGAACAGCACGCAATTCGGATCGAATGCGTTTGTGTCGGTCGAGCCGCTGAGCGGCAATTTCGTTTCCAACAACAACGCGGGCACCACGCTTCGCGCCGCAGGCCGAGACGTGCATGTTCTGGTCAACGGACAACAGTCATCCGGCGCAGGTCTCCGAGCTGATGTTCACGCGCCGACGCTCGACTTGAGTCTTTTTCTCACGAAGGATTTTGCACAGACGCTTTCATCGGCCACGTTCACAATCACGGGCGGTGGGACGCTCTATCAGGTTTCTCCCGAAATCAATCCCAATGGCCAGGTCCATCTGGGCATGAATTCCGTTTCCACGACCAGCCTTGGGAACTCGGTGGTTGGGTTGCTCTTTTCGTTGCAGTCGGGCTACGGCAATTCGCTCGAAACGGGCAATTTCGATCATGCCCAGCAGATTGTGAACGAAGCGATTTCGCAAGTGGCATCGTATCGCGGGCGGCTTGGCAGCATCCAAAGGAACGAATTGGAAGTGAGTATCGCGGTCAACAATGTGGCTTTGGAGAACGTGACCGCCTCGGAATCCTCGATCCGCGACGCGGATTTCGCCGCGGAAACAGCCGCCCTGACCCGCGCGCAGATTCTGGTCCAATCCACGCAGGCAACGCTGCAAATCGCGAATTCCATCCCCAAACAGGTGCTTGCGCTGCTGCAATAGTCAAAACGGCAGTTACAGGGGCATTCCGACGGAAGCCGATAATTTATCAGTGGCGGATCGCTGCGCGTACATGTTGGGCGCGGCATTCGTGATGCTGATCGTAGCGAAGCATCTCTGCTAGATCCTTCGTCCCGCGTTGCGGGACTCAGGATGACGGGGAGTGTTTCGGCGACATCAGAATGACAAGTAGCCGAGTCGAGTTCAACCATAGTCGAATCACAATCCAGAGGATGTATTACCTATGAGTGGAATTTCCAGCGGCGTCGGATTGATCTCCGGCATCAACACTTCGCAGCTTATTGACCAGCTCATCGCCATTGAAGCGAGGCCCGTCACCTTTCTTCAAAACAGAGTGAAAACGCTCGATACGCAACGAACCGCGTATGCGCAGATTTCGGCCACACTGCTCGCCTTGAAAAATGCGACATTGAGCTTCAAGAAATCCACTTTTTTTCAACAATTTGCGGCCAACAGCTCGAATCCGAGTTCGGTGACCGCGACAGCGGATTCCGGTGCCCAGCTTGGCACGACGTCCCTGCGAGTCCTTTCGCTCGTGTCGAACCATGTACTTCTCAGCCGAGGATTTGCGGATGCGGACCACACGCCGATAGGCCTGGGCACGATCTCCGTCGAATCGGCACAGGGCAAAGTGGATCACTCGACGGAACTGGCCGCCCTGAATGGTGGTCGCGGCGTGAAACGAGGCAACATCACGATTGCTGATCGGAGCGGGGCGACGGCGACCGTCGATCTGACGAAAGCATTCACCGTCGATGACGTTCTTGAGGCCATCAATTCGAACACACAGGTCCACGTTCATGCAAGTGTGACAGGATTGGCATCGAACGGCGCGACCGGCGATCGCATCGTGATTGAAGATCAAAGCGGCGGCAGCGGGAATCTGGTCATCGGCGACGTTGCCAGCGGCACGACGGCTCAGGACCTCGGAATTGTCGCGAACGCCGCGTCATCGCGTGTGGATGGTCGCGGACTTCTTTTCCTAGGAAATGGTACTTCGCTTGCATCCTTGAACGACGGTAACGGCGTCGATCGATTCGCACAGGGTGCGACCGCGCCCGATCTTCAATTCACGACAACGAGCGGGAATTTCAACGTCTCGTTCACTGACGTTCTCAGCCTAGACACGAATTTGCAGGCTTTGAACGGGGGCAACGGCGTGCGCCTCGGCACGGTCCGCATCACCGATCGCACGGGGGCTTCAAAAGACGTGGATTTATCCAATGCGAAAACCGTTCGCGATGTTCGCGACGCAATCAACGCTTCCGGACTCAACGTCAGCGCCACGACGGTCAACTCATTTTTCTTTGTGACGGATACGACGACAGTTGATCCGAATCTCCCCGCGGATCAAAAGAAGCAGTTGAAGATCGAAGATGTCACCGGCCACACCGCCGCGGACCTGGGATTGAAACAGACGAGCGCCGGCGACTCGATTCGTGGCAACGATGTGTACAGGGTCAGCACCGTGGGTGATGTCCTCCGAGCGATCAATTTCGCGCCCGGAAACAACGGATTGGTTCAAGCGTCAATCTCCTCGGACGGCAGGGGAATCACTTTGCAGGCGCTGAATGCGGGAGACTCAGTCACGGTGACGGCGGGTGTGGGGACGAACGGCGGGCCTTCGCAGGCGGCGGCTGATCTGGGGCTGCTTAATGCAACTTTTACCGGCGGCCAGTCGTTTGCATCGCGGCCGCTGATCAGCGGTCTGAATACGACCGATCTTCGTTCCCTTAACGGAGGCAAAGGAGTATCGCCCGGTGTGGTTTCATTCACCGACAGCCAGGGCAATCTGTCAACGATTGACTTCTCGTCCGTACGGACCTTGCAGGATGTCATCGACACCATCAACACCAATCCGGACACGCTGTTGCGGGCCTCGGTCAATGCCACGGGAAATGGATTTCAAATTCAGGATTCTACGGAGGGCACGAATCCGATCGTGATTTCCGACGTGAGCGGTACATTTGCAGCCGATCTGCACATCGCCGGCAGCCACGATGTAAACGGTGGGGCGGTCGTCAACAGCGGAAATCTTCAGCGACAGTACGTTTCGCGAGCGACGCTGCTTTCGAGCCTGAACGGAGGCGACGGCGTACAAGCGGGATCATTCCAGATCCACGACTCGAATGGCGGCGTGGTCAACGTCGATCTTTCAGGAAACTTGAAGACCATTGGGCAGGTCGTCGATGCCATCAATCTCTCCGCCCCCGCGACGATTCGTGCACAGATCAACGACACGGGTGACGGTATTTCGATTGTCGATTCTTCCGGCGGTCCGCAAACGATTTCGATTACAGACAATGACGGAAGCTCGACGGCAGGGGATTTGCGACTTCTGGGGAGCTCCAAGCCCGGTCAGAATTTTATTGACGGGTCATTCGAGACGCGAATCAGCGTGGACGCCGGCGATTCGCTGAGCGATGTGGTTACCAAGCTGAATGCAGCCGGCGGCGGATTCACCGCAAACGTGGTCAACGACGGCAGCGGGGCGAATTCCTATAGTCTTCTCTTGACATCCACCGTGTCCGGTCGGCGTGGGGAGCTTGTCGTTGACGGCGGCAGCATCGATCTCGGCGTCAGTACGCTCACAAGGCCACAGGACGCCCTAATATCACTTGGTCAAAGCGGCGGCGGATCAGTTTTGATATCGAGTAATAGTAATCAGCTGAAGAACGTCATTCCCGGCATCACTCTCAATCTCTTAACCACCAGCGATCATGATGTCACCGTGACAACCAGTCAGGACGCCGAACCGATTGTCGAGGCCATGAAATCCTTCATCGAAAAATATAACGGCGTGCAAAGTGCGATCATCGACGACACGAAGTTTGATTCGAAAACAAAGACGGCCGGACCACTGCTTGGAGACAACACCGTCACGACGGTCCGCGAACGACTCCAAAGCGCCATTACGCAGTCATTTTCAGGCGCCTCGAACCAACTCTCCCGAATGTTCGCCGTCGGTTTGTCGATTGGTTCTGACAATCGGCTGACGCTCAATGAAGACAAATTCCGAGCCGCACTCCAGAATTCACCCGGCGCCGTTGCTGACCTCTTTGCCACCCTTGACAAGGGCTTCGGGTCCGTCGTTGACAAAACGATCTCCGGATTGACCGATGCCGGCACCGGCGTCATCGCCCGCCAGGACAAGTTGCTCACCGATCAAGAGCAGATTCTGAACGATCGAATCACCAGTATGAATGCGTTGCTGGACGCCAAGCGGCTGCGCTTGCAGGCCCAGTTCTCCGGCCTGGAAACAACCTTATCGGCGCTCCAGGGTCAGCAGAATTCCCTTTCCAGCCTGGCCCAGCTCGCCGCATCAGGGAAGTAACGCACAATCATCAGCTATCGTTGACGGGCGAGCTTTCCGAACCCTGATATAAATGTAACCTATTCTAAATAAATGCTTTACGTATCCAATAATCACTTTTCAAGCGCTTCAACCCAACTGTTCCAATCAAGAGTATGGATCTATTTTGAAAAAGATTCTCAAATTCGCACATTCTTGTTGAATTATAAGACAGAGTTCATTACAGTTGCAAAAGTTAGTTGGCACTCATTTGGGAGAGGGAATCATGCGCACGACCTACCAGATTCGCGGCAATGGCCATATGTACCGCACTTTTGCTCGAACGGCGCTTTGCTGCGCGCCGGCTTTCGCTGCCATCGTTGTGGTTGGGAATTCCAATTCAGCAATTGCCCAAACATGCCATTACCCGGCACCAACCTGTCCGACGACATGCTCGCCGGGAGGTTGCTCGAACGTGTGCGATCCGAAACTTGGACACGGGGAGGGTGCGACGGCGTCGTGCCAGGGTCGGTGCGTGGGCGAGACGCTTTCATGTAACTCCACTTCGGCATACGTGGATATGCTGGGAGATGCGATTCGCCTTGAAGAAGCGTTTGACACAGTTCATGGAAACGTCCGCGTTCCCGCTGTCGGCAACCTTCCCATCATTCGAGTTCTCGGCAATGCCGTGTGTACAAACAGCGGCGGGGCGTGCAATCCGGCGACAGGGGCCAATTGCGTGTTCCCATGTCTCGTGGGTCAGGGTGGCTCGACTGCGGGTGATCCGTCCATTGGTTTGACGCTGCCCGGTATTGCCACCAATGGAAGCGTTCGAGTCACAGACAACCAATATGTGATTCTGCCGAGTGATGTGGGAAATCTCGGTAATCAGTTCACCTTCGTTGGAACCGACCTCTGTACGAGCTGTTGCTCAAACTGCCCGCAAACATGCGATACGGCCACGGCGAGTTCGAACACAATCGTCCCGAACTGCAACGATCAGGACGGATGCACGATTGATTGCTGTTCGGCTGGCGTATGCTCGCATCCTAGCGACTGCATTGGGGCTCAAAGCTGTCGCGGGACAGACGGTCAAATTACAAATGTGCCGCCGATTAGTTGCGACGACGGAAACGTATGTACATCGGACACGTGCGTTAATGATGCGGATCCCGCGACTGCATGTTGTGCAAACACGCCGATCCAATGTCCGGCGCAGCCGTGCGAGTTTAACACCGGTTGTGATCCGGTTTTGGGCTGTCAATACGTGTTCGATTGCCGCCAACCCGGTCCGAACTGTTGTCCGGACGATGGGAATCCGTGTACACACGAGTTTTGTAACCAGGCAAACGGCACTTGTGGCGAGACTCCTGATTGCACAATACCGGCCGATTGCAACGATGGGCTGAACTGCACGGTCGAGTCGTGCGTGAATTCCTGCTGCGAGCACGCGGGTTTGTGCGCACCTGGAATCGTTTGCTGTGCGGATGGCGCATCCTGCGATGACAACAACGCATGCACGGATGACGTATGTTCGAATGGATGTTGTGCCCACACTCCCCATGCATGTCCGGCCATCGCGTGCAAGCAAAATACCGGTTGCGATCCGATTTCCGGCTGTCTTTATGTAGACGATTGCCGTACCGGATCGCTGGGTGCCTGTTGTCCGGACGACGGCAACGCCTGCACACATGAGACCTGCGATGCGTCCACTGGCTTGTGCGGTTTCACACCTGATTGCGTGACATCTTCCGATTGTCCGCACGATGCATGCACAACCGCGACATGTACGAACAGTTGCTGCGGAACCACGCCGAACAGTTGCCCGCCGATTCCCTGCAAGCGGAATACTGGTTGCGATCCGACCGCTGGTTGTATATACGTCGATGACTGCCGCACTGGCGCGCTGGGCAGTTGCTGTCCGGACGATGGTAATCAGTGTACGCACGAGAGTTGCGATCAAGCGACGGGTGCCTGTGGCGCCACGCGCGATTGCTCAACCGCCGGCGATTGCGACGACGGGCTCCATTGCACGATTGACTCTTGCTCGAATTCATGCTGCAACCACCTGCCGCTGTGTTCGCAGGGCGTCGTGTGCTGCGCCGACGGGGTTTCGTGCGATGACGGGGACGACTGCACAGTAGACTCTTGCGTTGGCGGTTGTTGTGCGCACGTTCCCGACCCATCATGCGTCCCACACATTCCGACGGTATCGCAGTGGGGTCTGGTCGTGCTCAGCCTTCTGCTGATGACGGGCCTGAAGCTTCGATTTGGCCGCCGTGAAGCAAAGGCCTAACACGGCATCGTCGTAACCCAATTGACGACTTTCGCTCGCATTGTTCGCTGATCCGTGCCACAATCGACGGGCATGGGTGAAACGGAACAAGCAATCGTAATTACCAGTTGCGGCTGGGTTACGCCGCTGGGCGCCGGCGATCTTCGTCGTATGTGCTCGCGGTATGCCGAACATTCGCGGGAATTCAATTCTCAATCCATTGAACAGCGGATTCCCGAAGCGGTCCTTCAAGCATCCGCCGAAATTCCGCTGGAGTGCGCGAAAGAGGAACTCGTTCATGTAGCGGCCTGCGCTCTGCAACTTGCATCAAAGGGCGCGAGGATTGAGGAATCGCCGCTCGCTCGCGAGCGCATCGGAATGGTGTTGGGCTGCACGCTGGCCGGCATCGGCGGGATGATTGACTTCGCGGACGACGTACGATCGCAGTCCGCTCGATTCGTCAGCCCACTTCGATTTCCACAAACTGTCGGCAATTACCTGTGCGGTGCACTCGCAAGGAGTTTCAGTCTTCGCGGCCCGAACCTCACGCTTGCGACACTCGGCCCATCCTGCGGACTCGCCGCACTGGCTGAAGCAATTTCCATTCTTGATTCCGAGGGCGCGGACCTCGTCTTCGCTGGAGGAGTGAATTGCGTTCCGCGCTCGCTGGTTGAAAGCACCGAGTCGGCTGCACCAAATTCAATTGTTGGCGCCTTTCTGTTCGCACTTGAACGAGAAGATTGCGCAAGATTGAGGGGTGCCGAAATTCTGGCCCGCGTCACACGGGAACGCCTGGTCGATCATCCAGCACATGCGGAGATCAAATCGGTTTCGGGCGTACCGCAACCCGGTGCGATTCATGTCGAACATTGGGTCGGTTCTTGTGGTGCAGCCCTTGGTGCTGCGGCCGTAGCGGCTGGACTTGCCGCGCTCAAGGGATTGAAGGTTCCAATTCACGACCCCGGCGCGCCGACTGAGACTCAGTTAGCCCGCGTTACCCCGCTGCCGGCACACGTCTCAGTGACCGGGGATACGAATTCTGTACTCAAATTGTTGGTCATGACAACCATTTGAAGCCGTAGTGTTATGATGACTGGCATCGCTTGACAGGACTGCCATGCCGACCTACTCTTGCGAGTTGGTTTGGGCGACGGTGCGGCGCTATAAAACTGATGAGTTGATTTTCGGAACCCTGTGGCGTTTGCCCTTTTCGGCATGGCGAATTTCGACTCCGCCCCGATTTTTCGGAGAGATTCGCAAATTCGCAACCGTCGCCGATTGATTTTGTAAAACAGTTGAATCATTGGAGTTACGATGCTCCCGGTAAAAAAGAAGTCCAAGACGCGTACGCGAACCAAGCGTGCCCATCATGCCTTGACTCGTGTGAATCTCGCGGCGTGTCCGAAATGCGGTAAGCCGAAAAGGCCTCACGCCGCCTGCGGCATCTGCGGCTACGTGAGTTCAAAGGTTTCGTTGCCGGTCACGGAAGAGGAAGCCTGATGTCGGTGCGTGTCGCGGTTGACGCGATGGGCGGTGATCATGCTCCGTCCGCAATTGTCAACGGAGCCGTCCAGGCGCTGAAGCAGGACGCCGACCTGGAATTGATCCTTGTCGGCGACGAGCGCTCCGTGCATCATGAGTTGGGGGGGCTGGATATCGGCAAAGATGCATCTCGCATCCGCGTCGTTCATGCGTCGCAGATTATCGGCATGGATGAGGCGCCGGTCGAGGCCATCAAGGCCAAGCGAGATTCCTCCATACTGCGCATGGCGGATATGGGTGCGAATGGTGAGGCCGATGCGATCTTAAGTGCGGGCAACACCGGTGCATGCGCTGCCGCCGCACAACTCAAGCTGAAGCCGTTGCCTTGTGTGTCACGTCCTGGCATCGCTGTGACGATTCCAGCGTTCCACGGTCCGTTTGTGCTTTGCGACGTCGGCGCGAATATCCAGGCGAAGCCCAAGCATTTGTACGAGTATGCGGTGATGGCAAGCTTGTATGCCGAGCGCGTCGTGGGGTTGAAAAATCCGCGCGTGGCGGTCATGTCGATCGGTGAGGAAAGCGGAAAAGGCACGGGCCTGGTCAGGCAGACCCATGAATTGCTTGCCGCCGACAAGCGCTTGAATTTTGTCGGAAACGCGGAAGGTCGCGATCTCTTCGCGAATCATTGCGACGTTGCGGTCTGCGACGGATTTGTCGGCAACATTATCCTGAAGTTTGTCGAAGGTCTGGCGGAAGGGCTTTTCAAGACGATTGCGCGCGAATTTGAAGACGAACCGACGGAACTGCGAGGGAAATTCATCGGGGCGCTGGATCGTGTCTGGCTTCGCCATGATTACAGTCAATATGGCGGGGCGCCTTTGCTCGGCGTCAATGGAGTGTGCATTATCTGTCACGGACGGAGCAATGACGTTGCCGTCCGCAGCGCAGTGCTGGCGGCCTGTCGCTACGTTCGCCAGGATTTTCGCGACGCGATCGCGCGCTGGCTCGCGTAATTGGAAGAGATTGGGCGTTGCCAGGCTCGAAACCGGCGCGGATGCGGGTTCTGGCGAACGGCGAGACGGGAAACGATTTCGATTTCATGGGCAAGCTGCTTCCCATTCGACTCTGCGGCACCGGTTCGTATGTTCCGACGGAAGTCGTGACCAACGATCACTTCTGCGGCTACCTCGACACCAGCGACGAATGGATTGTCACCCGCACGGGTATTCGCGAACGACATAAGGCCGCGCCCAAGGAATCAACGTCCACGATGGCGGCCGAGGCCGCTCGGAGAGCGCTTGAAGACGCCGGCATGACTCCGGACGACATCGATGTCATTGTCTGTGCGACGGCCACGGGCGATTGCCCGTTTCCCGCCACTGCGGCATTTGTCAGCGAGCAGCTTGGCGGAACGGGAAACGCGGCCGCATTCGATATCAACGGAGCGTGCGCGGGGTTCATTTACGCAACCACCGTCGCCGCCGGACTGCTCACCTCCGGAGTTCATAAGACGGCCTTGGTCATCGGATCAGAGACCTTGAGCCGCTATTTGAATCCGGAGGATCGAGGCACGGCAATTCTCCTGGGCGATGCGGCAGGAGCGGCGATCCTAACTCGGTCGCTGAATCCTGAGCAGGGTATCCTGCACGTGGAGCTGGGATGCGACGGCACCAAGAGCCAGCATATTTGGGTTCCGGCGGGCGGTTCACGGCTGCCGGCCTCGACCATGACAGTCAACGAGCGGCTTCATTTCATGCACATGAAAGGCCGCGACGTGTACAAATTCGCGGTGCTGAAGATGGAGGAGCTGATCGATCGGGCGATGGAAGCGACCGGTCTGACTCCGGCTGATCTCAAGATGTTCCTTCCGCACCAGTCCAACCTCCGGATCATTGAATCCGTGCGCGATCGGATGGGTCTTCCGGTGGAGAAAGTCGCGATCAACATCAATCGATTCGGCAACACATCCGCGGCGTCGATTCTTCTGGCCCTCGATGAGCACCGGCGAAATGGAACGCTTGGGCCCGGTGATCATATCCTGATGGTCGCGGTCGGGGCGGGACTGGTATGGGGCAGCATGATCATGCGGTTATGAATTACGGGGTGCATCACGATGCACCTGTTGGGAGCTGCAATTGATGTCGAAAGCGGGTCTCCTTTTTCCAGGACAAGGCGCACAAAGCGTCGGCATGGGCCGCGAGGTGTATGAATCGAGCGCCGCGGCCCGATCGACGTATGGACGCGCGGCCGATGTTCTTGGTCTCGATGTCGCCGGGTTATGCTTCAATGGACCAGCTCAATCACTGGAAAAGACGGACATTCAGCAACCTGCGATCTTGATCACGAGCGTTGCGATTTGGGCGGCCTATCAGGAGGCCGGCGCCGCGCTTCAAGATTTTGCTTGTGCCGCGGGCCTTAGTCTGGGCGAATACACCGCGCTGCACATTGCGGGCGCGATCGGTTTTGATGACGCCGTGAGACTTGTGCATCTTCGCGGTGAGCTGATGCAGGCGGCTGCCGATGCGACGCCCAGCGGGATGGTGTCCATCGTAGGGGGCGACGAGTCCTCGCTTGTGCGACTTTGTGATGCCGCGAGGGAATCCGGCGTTCTGGGGCCGGCAAACTTCAACAGTCCGGGTCAAACAGTCATCGCCGGTGACAAGGCTTCTTGTGAGCGAGCAGTGCGGCTGGCCGAAGGATATGGCGTTCGAGCGGTTCCCTTGGCGGTTGCCGGTGCGTTTCATTCTTCTTTGATGCAATCCGCGGCGGACGGGCTTGCGGATGCGCTGGCTCGGACCCGAATCACACCGCCGACGATTCCGGTCCTCAGCAACGTCAGCGCGGAGTATCACAGGAACCCCGATGAAATTCGCAAGTCGCTTCGCCTTCAACTCACAAGTCCGGTGCTCTGGCAGCGCTGCATCGAGCGAATGATCGCCGCTGGAGCGGATCGTTTTGTGGAAATCGGTCCGGGTCGAGTGCTCACCGGGCTGATGCGAAAGATCAATCGAACCGCGAAATGTGCGAACATCAATACCGCCGAATCGATCGCTGAATCCATTGGCGTAAGCGCGCAGGGCTGATTCATGACTGACGCAACGACTCAACGAATCGCACTCGTCACCGGCGGGAGCAGGGGCATTGGACGTGCGATCTGCCTGACTCTTGCCCGCAACGGTGTCACGGTCGTGGCATGCGCTCGCAACGCCGACGCCCTCAAGGAATTGGCGGATGAGGCCCAGCGGCGCGAATTTGCGGGTCGCATTCATGGCCGCGTTCTCGACGTCTCCGACCGTGAAGCGATCGATCCCTTTGTGGAAAATGTCGCCACGGAATTCACCCGCATCGACATTCTTGTCAACAACGCCGGCATCACCCGCGATGGGCTACTCATGAACATGGACGATGAGCAGTTCGAGGCCGTCCTGACTACGAACCTGCGTGCGGCGTTTTGGCTGACGCGAACGGTGAGTCGTCTCATGGTGCGTCAGCGATATGGGCGCATTATCAACATCGGCAGCGTTTCAGGAGTCATGGGAAATGCGGGGCAGGCGAATTATGCGGCGAGCAAGGCGGGCCTGATCGGGTTGAGCAAGACGCTCGCCAAAGAGCTGGGTCGCCGCAAGATTACCTGCAACGTCGTTGCTCCGGGCTTTATCTCGACGGATATGACGCAGGTGCTGCCAGAAAAACTACGGGAGGGCGTCAAAGAGCTGATTCCGCTGGCTCGATTCGGTGAACCGGACGAGGTTGCCGAAGTCGTGGCGTTCCTGGCGAGTGATGCCGCGTCCTACATCACCGGGCAGGTGATCCTGGTGGATGGAGGGCTTCATACGTAGTCGAAGGAAGTGGTTTGAACCGCATCCAATCGTTACGGCTGGCGTTTGGTTGCAGCTTTTTCCGTTCGCGACTAGGATCACGCCCCAAGGTAGCCTTCCACTGATTGAAAGGAAGCCTATCTAGTGGCCTGCGAGCCTACCGTACGGCGTATTGAGACCTGAACTGGGAATACAGACTGGAGGAATCGGTTGTGTCCACAGGCGAAAGCATTGAACAGAAAGTGATTCAGATCGTCGCGGAGCAGATGAGTGTCGACAAAGCCACCATTACCCGCAACACTTCGTTCGTAAACGACCTGAACGCCGACTCACTCGACACGGTGGAGTTGGTCATGGAACTTGAGGATGAATTCGATCTGACCATACCCGACGATGAGGCCGAAAAAATGAAAACCGTCGGCGAAGCGATCGATTACATCAAGAAGCAACTCGAATCCAAGTCCGCGGCCTAAGGCGTCGTCTTTGTGCAGAGTACGATGACTGGACGACGGGTCGTAGTGACTGGGATGGGTGCCGTTACGCCGTTCGGCGTTGGGGTCGACGCCTATTGGGACGGCCTGATCGAAGGGCGTAGCGGAATCGTCCGCGTTTCACTCTTTGACACCGCCGGTTTCGATGTTGCCATCGGCGGTGAAGTCCCCAATTTCAACCCGGAAAACTATCTCGACAAACGAGTCATCAAACGGTTGGACCGTTTTGTCCAGTTTGCCATGGTCGCAACGGCCGAAGCGGTGAAGCAATCCGGCCTCGATCCCTCGCGTGAAGATCCCTATCGAATGGCGGCAATCTTCGGCTCCGGCATCGGCGGGATGAATGAACTGGAGCAGCAGTGCTTCCGGCTGATGACCAAAGGACCGAGCAAGGTTTCCGCGTTCACGATCCCCAAGCTTATGGTCAACGCCGCTAGCGGAAACATTTCCATCGCTTACGGCGCCAAGGGCAACAGCATGGCAGTGAGCAGTGCCTGTGCTTCGGCGGCTCACGCGATGGGAGAGGCTCTTGGATTGATCCGAAATGGACAGGCGGACGTCGTCTTTACCGGCGGATCGGAAGCCGCCCTCACGCAGCTCGCACTTGCCGCGTTTGCATCGATGAAGGCCTTAAGCACGCGAAATGACGATCCCCAAAGGGCGAGTCGACCGTTTGATGTGGATCGCGACGGATTCGTCCTAGCCGAGGGTGCTGGGGCGCTCATATTCGAAGAACTCGAACATGCGAAGCGAAGAGGAGCGACGATTCTCGCTGAAGTGATCGGTTTTGCCGCGACGTCAGACGCCGATCACATTACTCAACCTTCCGAAACGGGAGAAGGTGCGGCCGAATCGATGAGCCTTTCGTTGAAGGACGCCGGAACGCCCGTTGGTGATGTGGATTACATCAACGCCCACGGAACGAGCACGCCGTTGGGCGATGTTGCGGAAACGCGGGCCATTCACCGCGTGTTCGGCGCCGCCGCGGACAAGCTCGTGGTCAGCAGCACCAAGAGCGCGATTGGACATTCCCTTGGTGCGAGCGGGGCACTCGAGTTGATTGCGGCGACTTTGGCCGTCAGAAATTCCGTGATTCCACCGACGATCAATCTTGACAATCCAGGAGAAGGCTGCGACCTGGATTATTGCCCTAAGACGGCGCGAGATCGCAAAGTCCGCGTGGCCATGAGCAATTCCTTCGGCTTTGGCGGCCACAACGCCTGCATGGTCATTCGACGTTTCGAATAGCATTTCAGCGCGGACAACCCAAACATCCAAGGTGAATTCAACCGCCATTCACCCTGGAACCCTAAAGACGCCCGTCCGACCCCGTCGATATCCAAGAGGTACGGGTCGTTTTCTCATTCATTGAAAGGACGCAGCTTGGCGTTGACGGAGCCAATTGTTCACGGATCAGCTTTTGCGGACTGCGCGACGGTACAGTCAATGTCCGCGCAAGCGCCCATTACCAGCTCGTCGGCCCATCCGCGTCAGACACGAAATCCCGAACTGGACCGAATCCTTGGGCTGACCGTGCCGTGCAGCGTCATTCTCGCCCGGCGACAGATGTCGATCCAGTCCATCCTCGCCGTCACCGTGGGAACGATCGTGGAATTCAACGTTCCGTTTGATGCGGACCTCACGCTTTACGTCGCCAATCATCCGATAGCCCGAGGCCAGGCCATCAAAGTTGGTGAGAACTTCGGCCTTCGCATCGACAAAATCGATTCCATCGAACATCGCATCGACGCGCTCGGCGGTCGTTGACAGGCCCACTGCGACTCAGAAGAGGGGAGCGGATATGCGAAACGTATGTCTGTCGGGGTGGCACATCCGGCATTCGCGGCAGCACCGCGATTCGTCCGACCTTCTGTGGGTAAAAACGACTTTTTCATGGACGACTGGGTAATCATCTCGAGTTGAGGATTCGCTCCACGACGACCACAAACGCCTTCCAATTTCTTAGAGCGTCCGAAGGAAGGCGATCAACGCCGCCTTGTCTTCGTCGGTCAGGTCGTGACCGAACGGATGCCCCGGCACGGCACGCGTCTTGACTCCCGGTCCGCGCCAACCGCTCGGCTCGTAGTCATCCCGCAATCGTTTGGGATCAAACCAATCTTCCAGCGAGCCGATCGAACCTGAATGCTCAAATACGATGCGATACCACACGCCGCGCAGCGAGGGGATTTTGTAATATCCTGTTCCTTTGCGAGTGCGCAAGGCCAGACCCGGATCCGTTCCCACGCGGCGCGTGGAAATATCCAGTCGCTTCGTTTGTGGATCATCCAAATTCGGCTCGAAGCCCGGTACCGCAACGAGTTTGTTGTTCGTGTAGGCAGGCGGCGTGTGACACTCGATGCAGCCTTCAGACTCGAAAATTTTCTTGCCGCGCTGAGCCTTGGCGTTAAATGGATACGGGCTCGGCGGTGGCTTTAGTGAGTAGATATACAGGGCCATCGCATACATCGCCTCATCTGGAGGCCGCACGTGAAGAACATCCGTCGGGTTCACCATGTGATGCGATCCGAAGACTCCGATGTCGGTGAATTCGACGAGCGTGCAATACCTGGCGATGTCCGCAGGCCCACGATTCAAGTGAGTTCCCGTCGCATCGAGATAGTGGCGGTCCTTTACGCCGTTGAGGTCGGCCATTCGCGTGGTGAAGAACGGACTGCCGTTGAATCGGGCAAAGTACGAGCCGACAACGCCGCCAGACTTCTGATCCTGAAAAGCCTTGAGTTCATCATCGCTCATGCCCTTGAATCGCGCGTGGATGTCATCCTCGCGCCACGGAACGCCGAACTGGTTGTAGAAGTCCTCTCCTTTTGACACCGCTCCTCTCAGTTTGGCCAGGAGAATGTCCGCCGCCGGCGAGAAGGCAAGGTCAAAGTTCGACGACGCGCCGCGTAAGAGACTTCCGTCGGGCATCATTTTGGTGTGACAGGAAGCGCAACTCGCGAGACTTATTTTCAACTTGCCGTCCGTGTCCACGACCCAGCGATATTCGAGGATGACTCCATTCTTGTCCGGGACATCACCGTGTTCATCGCGATACTTGTCGATGACTTCCGCGTCGCTGAAATAGTTGATGACGATGGGGTCGTCCGTGCGAGAAATCGCGGTGTCGAGTTCTTCAAAGACTCGCCTTCCGGCCTCGATCCAATCGGCTTCGGTTTTCAGTTTCTCCGGCGTAATCAGCGGTTGCGGGCGTTGTTTCTTGAGCCAATCGCGATATCCCGGCGGTTCGAAATTTGGATGATAGACTGGATACGTGCGCAGATTGTCAACCGGCAGGGCGTAGTACTCTTTCTCACTCAGAAAACTCGGCGGGACACCAAGCCCCGCCACCGGCACAGCCCAGGTGGCAAGTTCCTTGTCTTCCCAAATCTTGGGCACAATGACGGTCTGTGCCGATTCGTTGGCAGACGGATTGCGTGATTGCGGGGGACTTGCCGGCCGGGTACAGCCCGTCAGCGCGCACGCAACCAATCCGACGATCGATATGACGATCATTTTTCGCACAATGAGACTCCTTTGTTCCTTTGACGGTCAATATACGCGATGATCGGCGACAAGATCAATCGGCATGGCGGCCAGTCTGTGTTATTCGATAGATCAGTGCGCCATCAACGAGAGAGCGTTTAGGCGTGAACCACAGCCGAGAGTCTCTCGGGCACGAGGCATACATCCTGAATCGCGTGGCCGGTGAGGCGCGAGATCGGAATTGTGACCGGTGGCTTGTCAGGTCGGCCTGTGGTCCAGCAGATCAGGCGATCGCGAAGCTCATTCGTCGCGATGAGCAGATCATCCGCGACCTCGACACGGCGGAGCGTTTGACCACCGGCCTCATATTGTGACGAAAAATTGTCACCCCAAATTCGAACATGCACTCGCGCCGACGTATCCGTGAAAACCAATCGTGGAACACCGTGCGTCGTGATCATCCACACGGACTCGACGGCTCGTTTCATGCCGCGATGGATGAGCTTCGGATCGGTGGATGAATCAGCAACTCGCTGCCAATGAAGCACGTCACCGTCGGCATTGCCCGCGATCACACCGAAATCAGTGGGGCAGACGGCCGTGATCGCACTTTCACTTCCCGAATGAGTCTGCGGCGGGGTGTCGAGATGTGCATCCGCGGGCCAACTGATGATCTCGCGATCGATGCCGCAAGACAGTTGGCCGTCAAATTGTCGAATGTCTCGTGTGGCCTTTGCGGATTGCGTTTCTTGTTCGAACAGGCGAATTGGTCCGCGCGGGGCGTCCATGTTCCACCGAATGATTCCAAGCTCGGAATGCGCGGCCCAAACTTGATCACCCGACGCCGCGACGGAATTGAATCCTCCACGGACCGCTTTCGCGCCGGGAACTGTCAGCACGATATCCGGCTCCGCGCGGTCTTGCGGCAGGCGGCAAACGCCAGTGGCCGCTCCGATCCAGAATGAACCATCATCGCCGAGTTGCACCGACCGCAATGCTCCAACCGGCAGGTTCATGCGAAGCCGGCGCGAGGGCGAGGATAAATCACTTGGATGAAAGTACAATACTTCATCGCCCGCAATCACGACGATCCATTTCGTAAGCGTCGTGGCCGCAGCTTCGGCGAAGAGTGTCGCATACAGCTCACCGCGCTGCCGCTCGGAAAAAGTCTTGATGAGTTCGGGCATGGACGACGCTGGGTGTTCATTTTGCATCTCGCGAAGACGATCCAACAGCGATTGCAATTTTTCAACGTGAGCGATGCGGGCGTTTTGCTGCGACTCCTCGACCCCGCGATGGGCTTCATCCTGTGCGCGACGCGTTGACGCCCTTTCGCGGGCCGCATGAACTTCGCCCCACGCCGTAGAATGAAATCGAATGGACAACGGACCTTGGAGAGAGAGGCCGGACTCGAACCCGATGGCCGAAAGTGCCTGCGCGAGTGCGGTTTCCGCCTCGTGTCCGTCGCTTCGTGTCAGGGCTTCGGCATCGTGGGCGGAACAATAGTTCGTGAGCGCATCTTGAACGGTCGGCTGAAGGAAGGCCGTCAGCCGCGGGATGTGAACTACGCGATGACTTCCCAACACGGCGTGCTTGAAGGACTCAAACTCACTACGCTCGCAGTGAATGACGACGGACGTTCGCGCTGTCGCGTCACAGGTGTAGCCGTCGCGCGATCGCAGGCCTTTGATGTCGAATGGCAAATCCAGCGGCGTACAGCGAACAAAGAGAACGCTTTCGGCGCCCTGTGACTCGACATTCCCGCCTGCGGATACAAAGACGTGATCGCCGACGTTGCGTGTGACTAGTGCAGCCCACTGCGGTGGGAGTTTGATGGCGCGCTTGAGAACGGAAAATATCTCCACTACGGGCACACACAATGCAATGTGCTCGACGTGAACGAAGAAAGTCGTGGGATCAAATTTAGCAGTCAACATAACGTCAAGATCGAAGAGCGAATTTAGAAGATCGAAAAAAGCGCTCGTCTACCTATTATTTCGATCTTTGCCATTCGATATTCGCTCTTCGGGCCTCTATCTCTCGTTCGCGAACTTCTCATATTTTATCAGATCGGAGGGCTGAACGGATGGATGCGTCTCGGAAATTTCCGTCAGCACGTCCTGCATGGAGATTGCTCGTTCGGCCGCACCACCAACTGCCTCAAGGAAAGGCCTTTCTGCCGCCTTCTGTGCGATTGACTTAATATCGGCCCCACTGTAACCCGCCAGCCGGTCGCACAGCACACCGAAATCGACGTCATCGGCCATCGGACGCCCCTCGAAGGAAAGCTCCAGCAGCCGATAGCGCGCCGGTGCATCCGGCAGCGGAACATACACCTTCGCGTCAAGCCGGCCAGGCCGGAGCATGGCCTCATCCAGCATCCAAGGCCGGTTCGTCGCTCCTACAAATAGTAGCGCGCGATCCGCCGTCCGATCAAACCCTTCAAGTTCTTGCAAAATCTGCGGTACGACCCGCTGCATGACGGTTGAGCTGTCGGATTGACGTTTGGGAACGAGGGCCTCGGTCTCGTCGAGGAAAATAACCGAAGTCGGCTCGGATTTTGCGGCGTCGAAAAGTTTTCGAACGTTTTGCTCGGCCTCACCCACCCATTTGCTCATGATCTGGGCCGGGCTGACGAGGAAAAACGCCGCGTCGATCTCGTGGGCGATCGCTTTGGCGATCATTGTTTTTCCTGTGCCCGGCGGGCCATAGAGAAGAATTCCGCCGCCCGCGCCGATGCCGTATTTGCCCGCTAGCTCGCGGTGCAGGAACGGATAAATCATCTTGAGGCGAATTTCCTGCTTGACGTCGTCTAGGCCGGCGATGTCGTCGAATCCGATCTTGGGCCGATCGCGCACCATCCAATCCGACGCATCGGCGCCGGAGTCGTCTTCTTTGACTCCTTGCCGCGCACCGCTGCCCGGACCACGGCGGGCAAAGCCCGCCCTACCTCCGTCAGGTGCGCTTCCGCTTCCTTGTAGGGCGGGTTTCACGCGCCCACCGCCACCCCCGATCCCTCCTCCCGCACCGCCTCCGCCCTGTAGGGTGGGTTTCACCCGCCGTCCGCTACCGCCTCCGCTTTGCCAATCACAATCTTTCGCCAGCTCGATCAACTCTGCCGCAAGCTCCTCATGCTGACGCCGTGCGGCCTCACTCTTCGCCGCCGCCGCGAGTTCGATGATGCACTCCGCGGCCTCGACCAAATAACTCCGCGCAACGTGATAATCCCCGGCCTTGTAGGCTTCGACGCCCTTGGATTTGAGCCGATCAAATGTGGAAAAAGAGACGGTCATGCGCTGTGCGCTGCGGGTGCGTGTTCATTCCACCATCGATTTATTATGGAATCAAGATCCCCACCACCATGTTCCTTGGCATACGCAAATAGGCATTGCCACCATTCGCGCACAATCGGCTGCCGATGAAAACACTCAATTTGTATTGAGGGATGAGGCGAGTAGAAGTCGGATACCATGCCCGCACCACCGCGCATTGCACTCCTTGCGCTTCTCGCAAGTATCCGAAGATTAATTCTACTTCGCTCACTGAACACTTCCGGCTCACATTCCGCTAGCCAAGCAATTGATCGATGCATGTCATGCACGATTAGCCGGCCAGGGATTCGATAGATTGCGTCTACAAATTCGCCGCCGAGAATCATGGCGTCGCGCCATTCATCCCGCGCACATCCGTGCCTACCATGAAACTCTTCACCGTCGCACTCGAAGGCAATACGACGACTATGCGTATTCGCTACAAAATCCATCCGGAAGCACCCACAAATGGTGCTAACGCTCACTTGGCGTTCCCATGTCGTTTTTTCATCCAAGTACTTCGCCATGTTCCAAGCGAAGAAATCTTCGATAGGACTGTCATAAGGCGGCTCATAACACGGCGCATTACTTCCCTCGGGGATTAGTCTCTTAAGTTCGGACAACAACAAGGTAATACTCCAGAGCGTCGAATCAATCGTCCCAACAGCCATTGAGCCGCGCACAATCTACGCCGGATCGGTCATGCAAAACCTTGCCTCGGTCGAAGGCTTCGCGAATCAAGATGTCATGTGCATCATAGGACCGCTGCACGTCCTCAGGCCGTCGCGAGATGAGATCGATTGGAAAATCGGGCGACAAGCGAGTGAGAATTTCAACCGACTTTCGAAGGCCGCTACCTTCGAAAGGAAGGATCACGAGGAAGTCCACATCTGAATCCTTGCTCGGCGCGCCATATGCGTACGACCCAAACAGAATGATCCGCTCCGGATCGAATTCCTCGACGATCCGGCGGGCCAATTCTTCGATGCGACTCATCGCTACCATATTCGTTCTTCCGCCAACAGTATTGCTGCCAAGAGCATGCGGAATCTTACCACAACGAGGGTTAGGCGTGCGACCGACGCGCCGTCGCCACGCTTGCAAATTATTCCAAGAGTCTATTGTTGACGCCCACCGCGTTTCCTCATAGAAAGCGTCTTCTTTTGGCGCGTAAACCAATTGAAAATCTACAACTTTTTAGGAGGGTCTGATGTCACGAGGAATCTCGCACAGTTGCCGTATTGTCGCCGTAGGTCTTGGCTTTCTGGGAACCTGCGCAGCCATTGTTCTTGCCGCAGGAAATCCGACTCCGCGCATCATCCGGCCGCCGGATGATCGCGTCGACTACTTCGCGACGACTCCCACACTTCAGACGATTGGCAATTCCGTTGCTGCGCAGTTCACCGCCGATAATCTCACCGCCAACGCCGACGGAACCTTCACCGTCAATTCCGGAACGCTGTCTTCAGATTTCAGTCCGCTCTGTGCGGGTGAGCGATTCGGCGACCAGCCGACCGGCGCAAGTTGCACCGCGACGCTGGTCGGGTCCGACGTACTGATCACGGCCGGACACTGCCTCGACGACAACGGCACGCGTGCCGACCTGACCACAATCTTTTTCGTATTCGACTACGACATCAAGCAGGCCGGCGTGAATCCGTCCAACTTCAATGCCGACCAAGTTTACCGGCCAACCGCGGTGATCGGCTTGTCCAACGTGGCGAATACGGCCAATGACTGGGCCGTTGTGCGACTCGATCGGGCGGTCACTGGACGAACACCTGTCGGCGTCCGCACCAGCGGTGCGATCGCCGTTAGTCAGGGTGTCGTCGCGATCGGCTTTGGCGCGGGCCTACCGATGAAATTCTCCGGCAATGCGACGGTTCAGGAGCTTGTCGAATTCGGTTTTACCGCAAACCTCGACATCGTCGCCGGTAACTCCGGCGGGCCGATTATCAATGCCGATACGGGCCTGATCGAGGCCGTGCTCAGCGCCGACCAGGGTATCGATGATTATCATCAGGACGGGAATTGCTTCCGGGCGACTGTGTGCCCGCAGGATCCCGGCTGTGACAACAGCTTCACGCTACTTGCCTCCGTTATGACCACGGAATTCCAAACTACGATCCAAACTGCGATCGGCGGCACGACTGGCGGCGGCACGGCGGATGCGGACGGCGACGGGGTTTCCGATCAAACCGATCAATGTCCGGACACTCCGGCCGGAACGCAGGTTGGTGCGAATGGGTGTGAAGTAGTTACCACATCACGTCCTCCCTGCGGCGCGGTCGGATTGATCCCGCTGATGTTCATGACTCTTGGGTTGGCTGCGATGCGACGACGATAAAACGCCGAGGGAAACTCAAATTTCAATCTCAGGTGAGTGATGTGTGGGACCGGCTTTAGAGCCGGTCCTTTTTTTCAGTTTTTGTCACTGACCGACTGGAAAGGCGGTCCTACAAATGTCAGCGGCAGATCGTGGGGCGGCTTGATTGGTCGGTCATCGCTTCGGGCTGTCAAGCTGCTCGCGGAGCACGCGAACCAACAGGTCGTTTGAGGTCTTGTCCGGCGTTTTCATGGCCTGTTCGAACTTCTCGACGCGGCGCTGTTCTTCAAGGTAATTGCGGATGTCAGGCACGAGTCGAATCGCATCCTTGAGGATGCCGCGAAGGTCCGCGATGTTGTCGCGATCGACATTGGCCACGCTTTGCTCCAGCGTCTGGATGATGCGCTCCATCTCGGCGACCCAATCCTGATAATTGTTTTCCTCGGCCAGGTAAGCCCGCGCATCGGAGATTAGAAACGTGCGAAGAACTTCGCGATCCGCGTCGGCGAGTTCCTGGTTTTTCTCGAGCTTGCGAATCGTGGCCTTGGCGTCGTCGGCCCAAAGCGATTGCTGGATCTCGCGAACGTAGCCTTCAACTTGGTTGAGATTTCGTTCGAAGGCCTCAAAATCATCCACGGATTGATTGCTCAAGGCGGTATTGGCCGCGTCGCGAAGTCCGCCGATGGTTTTCGTGAATTGCTGAGTGTCAACGAGTGGCATCGTTCAAGCCTCCAACCGAATGTCCAAAAAATCCGGAATCCATTGCGTTGCGGTGCCGGCGAGCAGACGCCGACCGCAGGAGTCCATCGGCCTCGTTTCCGCGTGCCTTGAACGATGACGGCGGGACCCAAATGATGGACCGATAGTCAATTTGATTTTCTTGATTGCCGGGATTTAGCGACGGATGGTCGGGGCGGCGGATCGGTCGAGTTCGCACGCGCCGGATTTACAGAGGCCCGATAGCTGCATGCGATGTTTCGCCACCCGCGAATAAGCGATTCTTGAAAGTCCGTGAATGATGGGAACGTAATAGAGCCAGGAAAGTCGCCGCCAGAAGGGAAGTCGAGAGGCGATTTTCTGAATGGCGTCGGCCCCGACAAACGTTCGTCCCTGCGGCGTGATCAGGCGCATGCCTGTATCAAAATCGGCGTTCGCCAACTGCGGGAATCGATCTTCGATGCCGGGCGACTGGCGAGGGATGCACTCAAAAACGTTCTCCCTGTCCATGCGGCGGATGCGGTCGACTTGCGACCGGCAAAAGCCGCATTCTCCATCATAGACGACAACTGTTTTTTCATGCTTCAACATCATGCGACCTTACAGCGGTCAATCTCGTCAAATTCGCCCAGCTTCGTACGTTCCGATGCAATCGCCATGAGCGATAACGTATTCGCCGATCGCCTTCAGAAATTCCTCTTTGTTATGTTCTGGACAGGCCTCAATCAGCGTGTCCAAAGCATACAGCCGGAAGCGATTATGGTGAATTCCATGACCGGACGGCAACGGGGGCCCGCGAGCGCCAATTCGCCATTCGAAGACACCATATTCTAGGAACTGGAGTGTCGGAGAGGCAACAAGGTGAAGCTGATTTCGTGCCTGGCAAGGCGACGCATGCCTCATTTTTTATCGCATGGCGACGCGATTTCGACCACAGACTCAATTGTTCGTGATGGTTATCACGAACAATTTCACCAGAAATCCGGAACGCCTTCAACGTGGAGAAGGGCGCACATCATGTCGCTTGCCCATGTTCCGCATTCGCTCCTTGAAAGTTATGGGCGGGTCACATGGGAATTCCGGTTTGAATTGTACACTCGTAGCGGCATAGGATTTCAGCGAGTGGAGGGTGCGGACGGGGTTCCGTCCGAGGAGACCCAAACAAATGTCGTATATTGACCTGCAAGCTACGCTTCGTGACTGGCCCTATGAGCCGGACAAGATATCCGTGCGCAAAATTCTCGGTGCTGATGAGGCCGTTCGCATCCAGATGCGCGTCGAGTTAGGCATCATCCAGATGGAAGCCGAAGGCCGACCCGACGGTGCTCGTCCTCACGGAAGCGACACGTTGCTCAGCTATTTTCAGCGAAAGCTCGCCAAACACCAGGAGCGGAACGGCACGCCGATGGGTTTCTTTCTGACGCCCTCGGATTGTGAATCGCTGCGCCTTGAGGCCTCACTGTTCTATCGCAGATACATCGCTTATTTCGTGCTCGAGGAATTCGCCAGTGTCAATCGCGACACGTCGCACAGCTTGGCCATCTTTGATCTATGTCGCGACTTCGCGTTAGAGAACACCGACCGACACGCGCTCGAGGAGTTTCGTGCGTATGTGCTGATGATGCACGCCCGCGCCAATGCGTATCAAGCCCTGGAAGAGGATGAGCCGGCCAGCGCTCTTGCCCATGTCAATCGCGGCCTGCTCGAAATCCGAAATCACCTGGATCGCACCGGGCTGGGTGATTTCGAAGCCTGCGAGGAAGCGAAGATTCTTCGCACCCTGGCCGCGGAATTGGGCGGCAAGGTTCCCACTGAATCCGCCATCGGTACGCGGAAAGCGCTTCGCGACGCCGTCGCCCAGGAGCGTTTCGAAGAGGCCGCCAAACTCCGCGATCAGCTCAAGAAACAAAGCCGCAATCGCAAATAGGCTCTTCCCACGCGATTCGATTTCCAAGCTAAATTCTGTCCGGCTATTTCTGGACGGCCGGCGGAATATTGGCGCCTGCCGCGCAGCGCCCAATACGACCCTTCTGGAATCCGCTGATCGCGCCGGACCGCTTCAAATCGTTCAGCACATGCGACACGCAGCGAACGTACTGGCCGTGGTTTCGGGCCGAAATGCAGGCGGACAACTTGTCCATGATCGAACAACCGTCGTCCTGTGTAGAGTTGTTCACCCCGCTGTCGCATCCGTCGATGACCACGGTATTGATCAGATTCGACTCGGAGCACTGGTCGCAGGCATCGCCGACCCCGTCATGGTCGGCATCGGCCTGACTGTTGTTTGCCACGGCGGGGCAATTATCCACATCATCACAAACGCCATCACCGTCAGTATCCACCCCCGGCGGGGGACACCCGCCCGCGCCTCCGCGAGCCTTTTGTGAGGTGGGCGCAAACAGCACAAATACCGCAACCGCCAACAATGCCACACTCGAAATCACACCCGTTCGAAACATTTCTCTTCCTCCCGTTTCCAAGAACTAAGCTGGTTCGTTGCGGTCCCAAAGCCGAATCAGCGAACTCGCTCGATGAAAGGAGCATCTTACGCAACGGACCGAATAAAAACAACGCAAATTGGCTGGGTCTTTCTCGGCCCGATAACCATGGTTGCTCTCATTGTCCGACTTGTTCACGGTCGGTCTGGTCATGGGCAATCCGTCGGCGTTCCCTGGACATACGGCAAGCTTTTGAACGCATCCACGCACACACCCACGTCCCCGATGTTCACCGTGCCGACGGGAGCAAGCGGTGCAAGATCCGTAAATGCCGTGATCTCAGCCGTCGAAACGCTTTTGAACTTGTCCACAATGGCGGCGATGTCGGAGATGTCCGGCTGGCTCAGTGAAGCCGGCGACGGCTGTTGATTGGGAGATGCCACGTCACCGTGTCGCGCGGTTTTCAGGGTGAGGTAGGGCACGATATCCGCGCACGCGCCCTCATTTCCCTGGCAACTGAGCGGGACGATGTCGATGTCGTAAATTGAGCTGGGAACCACATCTCGTCCCGTCAATTGCAAAACGCCGCCGGATGTGTCCGCGTGGAAGTCCGAATAGAACGGGGCGCACTGCAAGGATGACGAAAGGAAATTCGATGGGGGAACGTCTGTCTCTTGATGCGAGCCGACGGATCCGACCCAGCGATATTGGCCTTCATAGGCGCTGAAATCGGGCGCTGGATACTGTGCCAGGTTCGGCGGATCGGGGTGCATCAGCGAGGTGAGCTTCACGCGAATCGCATAGGCCTCTCCGCGATCCGGCGCGCCAATGGTGAGATAGCGATTCTTCGCGTCCGCGATGGTCCCGATTTCGACAACGGCGGGAACCGATTCAATGCTCATCGTGGTTGGGAATCCATTGGCGCCATGCGCAACCAGCGTTTCCTCCGGTCGAATTGAAATTGTGTAGCGACCCAGCGCGTTCGCCGGGATATCAAGAACAAACGTGCCGAGATAAAGTCTTTGACCTGAATCAGCCGGGCCGTGTGCCATCCCGCTCCAGGTCTCGGCCGCGGAAATCGGTCCGAAAGGGCTCAGAGGTGTTGAATAAGGCACTGAATCCGACGTTGCAAGGTAAGAGAAAAAATAATCCGGATGCGTTCTCGTAATGAATGCCTGCGGGCAAAACCCGGCTACTTGTGAACCACATCGCAAATCGCTCAATCCCAAAGTCGTCGGACAAGGGTCGGCGCATTGTGCTCCGGGGCACTGGCCATTCGTTGTACATAGCTGCCCTGCATTCACGCCGCCGTTGCACATTTTCTGGCATGCAATTTGAGCGAGCGCCAGGTCGCCTCCGACCCCGGCAGGGTTGGCGTTCACTGAAAGGAAGCCGCTTGAGTCGGCTTGCACTTCGTACGTTCGCAGGTCGATCGATCCCGTTTGGGCGGAGTCCCAACCGGAGATTTGGAATTCGAAGAAGGCCTGGAATCCGCCGCTTTTGGCGTGGAGTTCCTGGCCGACGATTGTCGTGCCGCCTGGGTAGGTAAGCGTTCCCTGGGCGGCCACAGGTGTTACGTAGACCTTTACTGATCCTCCGCCGCGCAAATCTCCGGACCCTTGAACCGAATTCAACTTTGTCGCGCCGCTCGTATCTGATCGCGCCTCGGCCCCGCAAGGTGTGGGTCCGGACAGGGGATACGCATAACTCTTGAATGCATCGACCTCTGCGGTGGCGTCCAGCGCGTTCACGGTTTTGGCTGGGTTGGGAACGTTGGGGGCGATTTGCATCTCGACTTTGGGACGGCTGGAGGGAGTTCTGTCGATTGTGTCGATCTGGGCACTGTAGTCCGTGAGATTGGGCTGGCTCAGCGCGCCGCCCTCCGCTTGGAAGGGGGGCATCACGTCACCCCAGCGCATGGTCTTTAACTGGAGTGGAGACGAAATCTCTGTACACGTCGCTTCGTTCCCATTACAGGAAGTATCGAAGACGACCGCGTCATAAAGAGAACTTGGTACGACAGAGTCGCCATACACGTGAATCAGGCCGAACGGTGCGAAGTCGGCGTAATAAGGCGCGCATTGCAGTTGTGCGGCCTCAAAGGTGGATGCCGAAACTGTATCGCTGTTGGTGTAAGTCTGCGGCGGGCCTACCCAGCGATACTCACCTTCGTACGCGGTGAAGTCGGGCGGCGGATTGGCCGGCAGATTCGGAGGATTTGGATGCATCAGTGACGTCAGCGTCACCCGAATCGCCACCGGATTTCCTCCCGTGTCCGGAATCGACATCGAGATGTAGCGGTTTTTGTTGATCCCGCTAGGATCAGGCAACGGCGTCGGCGGAACCGCCAGCGCATGAGCAAGCAATGACACGTTCACAAAGGCCGTCGTGATCCAAATAGATTTCATTTTCGCCTCCGACCAATGGTGTAGGATGGGATACTCGGCACAGGCAGCTTGGAGACGCACGCAACGCCTTCAGCCAAGTGCTTTGCCAAGATGCAGCGACAGTTTACCTCATTCGATGGGATGATGCCAATAAAAATCTGAAGAATCTGTAAGGAATGAAAGTCGGAACGAAAGAGAAGTTTGACGATCGTGGGATCGAGTTGATCTAAATGCCGTGTCGGGGAAAAGTTACGACACGAACGCGTCGAGTAGCGAAGGCGCGAGTAATTCGCGGAGGCGGGCCAAGGCCGATTTCTCGATCTGGCGGATGCGTTCCTTGGTCACACCGAGGCGGGCGCCAAGTTCCTCGAGTGTCACGCGAGTGGCACCATCGGTCAGGCCGAAATGTTGATCCACTATTTCGCGTTCGCGATCGGGCAGTTGCTTCAAGCCGGCGGCGATCAACTCGCGCACGCGCTCGCGATCAGCGGGACTTGTTCGCGGCGCGGCCGAACCATCCGGCACGGTGTCCAGCACTTCGTCCTGACCGGTGACGAATCGAGCCGCATAGTAATGTTGTTCTGGAACTGAGCGAGCATAGTTCTTCACAATTGCCCAGGTCGCGTAGGTGCTGAATTTGTAGCCGCGCGAATAGTCGAACTTCTCGACGGCCCGCATCAGGGACATGTTTCCGTCACTGATGACCTCGAAGAAATTGTCCGACCAGCCGACGTGGTTCTTGGCCACGCTGACGACGAGCCGCAAATTCGCCTGGAGAATTCTCTGGCGGAGGACTTCGATTTGGCCTCTTGACAACTCGATGGCATCGAATTGTGTCGCGGTCAATGAATCGGCGCTGACGCGCTTGAACATGTTGGCCGCTTTGAATTTCAAGTAGTTGTAGCGACGGAACAAGTCCTGCTCCTGTTCGCGAGTCAGTAACGGCGTGAGATACAGCGATCGCAGATACGGCGGCAGATCCTTCGGCGACTTCTGAAGCGGAGCACTCGAGGCGGCCGGCTCTGCCACGTTGACGATCAACCTGTCCGCATTCGGGGCGCCAAACAATTCATTGTAGACATATTCAATCGGCGTGGTTTGCCATTTTTCCAATTGCACGACGCGAAGCACGGATTCGATTTCATCGCTGGTGCATGAAAATGCGGCGGCGATGGATTCAATGGAGTCGCCTGCTTGTCGGCAGCGCCAGATGGCCTCGTGCCGCTCGCAGCGCGCCGGGTCGCCGCGCTTCGTGAAAAGAGCCTGCTCAGGATTCGCGGAGTCGAACCGTCGCAGCGTATATCGCACGGTTTCGACTGCTCGACCCGTTTCTTCTGCAATCTGCTTCGCAGCCGCGTGGAGCTTGACCGGATTCTCGGCCACAAGCTTGCGGGCAAGGGCAACGATTTGATCGCGTTCCTTGTCTGAAAGTTGAGTGAAGGCCGCTCCTCGTTCGACGAGTTCCCTATTCTTCTCGACAAATCGATCAATCGTGCCGCGACAAAAGGCCAGTCGATTGACGCCATCGGGATAGACCACGCGCAGACCGAGCAGCCCGCGATCGCGCCAGCGCCGAATCGTCTTGGTGCTGACTTTCAATTCCGATGCAAGCTCGGCATGTGTCTTGCAATCTTCGCCGAGTTCGGCCAATGCAATGTTTGAGCGACGGCTGAGCATTTCGGCCATGGTGAGAAGATCGCGAACGAGAGCGCGACCGGGAACCATGGCTGCGGTCGCCGGGCCGCGCTTGCGGTACTTCGTAATGTGGTAAGTGACGAAATCGAATGGATACGTCTGGTGAGTGGAAACGATGGACAGCAGGTCCTCAATATGATGGAGCTGTTCCACGCGGAGGCGACGCGGTGAGAGCGTCAACTGGTGCGCGAGGTCCTGCATGTCACGGTTGTAGAATCTTGGCATGGACGTTTGGCTGTCCTTTGGGTTTCCGGAAGGTCGGAATTCCCCTGAGTTACGGTTGCAAGCGTCGTGGTTTTGTGCCACGCGGTCGACTCTGGTGGAACCCTGCCACCGACACGAGCCGACCAGCCGATAACCCTTCTGACTCTCGGTCGGACGCAGTCCCAAAAATTACCCTTTTTCCCATGCTGCGTCCCAAGTCATTATCGCCGCAGTGTTTGCCGCGGTCAACAAGTACGCGATTTTGGGGCATGGAATCCGCAAAAATCGTCCTGGATTGCTGTTTCAGCCGGACATCCGGGATGTACAGTGTAAATTTAAGATGGGTTCGTTTGGCAAGGATCATTTTCACAAATGTCATGGTGTGGCACGCTCGCGAATGCGGAATTGTGAATGCGGAATGTTGAAAAGTGAAGATCGAAAGGCGAATGGCGAAGATCGAAATGATCGAATTCGCCAGAAAGTAAAGAGGTTGAATACAGGACACAAGCATAGGCTATTCAATCTGTCGCCCCACTTCGGGGGGCTTGCGTTTTTCGTGGGATCGCAAACCCGCGGCTCGCGCCATGGGCTACTTTCTATTGCCGCTTCGCGGCGGCGGACGGAGCAACTTCATTGATGAGAACGTCTGAAGTGATCGACGAATTGTGAGAAATGAGCGAGCGGCGGTAGGTGTAACTTTGAACGGTTCAGAGGGTGCTTGGCGATGCAGCATGGCGGCGGCAAAATCACGGCGATGTGCCGAATGAAATTTGAAACTGAGAATAGTCGGCCAAGTCGATGTCATCGTCACCGTCGAAATCGAAGGCGCTGCATGGTGGTGGATAAACGGGTCTTCCTGGTGGAGCGAACAAAGGGCCGGTAGCGCAGTTGGACCATCCCGCGATATCGCTCGTATTGAGCGATTGATTGCAGTCGTAATCCCCGATCCCGAATTCATACGCGCCGATGTCCGTGCGGCCGCAAAGGATGCGTGCATGGCCGTCGAGATAGGTTTCGCCAGACACTGGCAAGAAGTTTGGGTCGCCGGCGTTGATGGCCGGCGATGAAGGCAAAACGCGCAAATCATCGTCTTTCGTTCCGGACACCCCGTCTAGACCGGCAGGGTCCGCAAACACGGGGTCAGCATCGCTGTTGCCCACGCCACCCAGCGTCCCTGTCCAGCCTTCGACGATTGTATTGTTAATGGTGAGCGTGGAAGGATTGAGGCCGATTTTGACGAATGAGGCGGCTTCGCCAGTAAGGCTACGTATATGTTGGTCCCAGATCAGGCTGTTTCTGATTGCCGCAGTCGCCGTGTCCATCGTAAGCACCGCACCGCGTGCTTGGGGGGCGCCATAGCCGCCTACGAAGGTGCAATGGTCAACAAGCACATTGCTATTGTCGTCGTAAATCGCACCTTGGGTACCTTCAATGCCGGTGGTGTCAAAAAGCGTGTCCCTCACGATAAGTGAGGACTCAAACGCATAGACCGCCAACCTCCCTGTGTTCAGGAATTTGCAGTTTGCGATTGTGGCGTTAGTGGATTCGAACTCTATTCCGGAATCATTTCCCTCAAAAACTGTTTTTTCAACATAGGCATAATCGCTTGCCGAGAAGCCCACCTGTACCACCGCCCGCACGTGTTGTGGCTGGTTGACATAGCACCCGCTTACGATGAGCGAGCCTTCGATTTCACCAAGCACGGGAGAAGGATAAATTGTTTCGCCGAAAGTAGAATCGATTGCGGTTAGCGAGCCTTGGCTACCAAAAAAACCGCCGCCGTTCTGCTGAAAGTTGCAATTTCGAACCGTGAGTGCCGAACGGTAGGTGTTGGCGGAATAAGTTGCGTTGGCAAAAAACTGGCAGTTGTCGAATTCAAGAGCCAATGAGTTGGTCGCATAGAAGCCGGAATAATTTGATTCGATGACCACGCTGCGCAACGTGGCGGGCGATTGGCTAAGATAAATGGCCGCTTTTACGGTGACGTTGTCCGTAAATCCGGCGTAGGAGTCGCGCACGGTAATTCCATCAACTACGACCTCGGACGTGGCTTTTAGAATCCTGATAATGGTCTCGCTGTTGTCGCAAGTGTGCGTTTCGGCCAGCTCGCAACAATCGAGCACGGCGGTACCAGCACAGCTCACGTCCCACGAAGTATAATGCATGTGTGGATCGGCACCACAGCACGCGGGGATTTCGGCGCATACGATCGCTTGACACATCGAGTCGTCGCAACTTAGAGCGTCATGCTCAATAAAACAGTTGGAAGCATAAACAGGGGACTGATCATCCCCATTCAAGTCGCCGCTGAGAATCGTTTCGTTGGCGATGCAATCGCGTTGAGAAATGTCCGATTCCCAGCCCGCGAATCCACCGTAAAGCTCGACACCGTCCGGAATATCGAACGACATCGTGCGATCCTTTGTACCGCGATCCGGAGTGTACCTCCCGGCGGCAATCCAAATTTGGCAGGGACAGTCGCCATTTATCGTCGCATCATCGAGCGCATTTTGCAAGTCAAGATACGCGTCGGCCCAGGAAGTCCCTTGATTCGACCCGGTCGCCGCATGATTGACGTAAATTGTAATCGGGGCCCCGAAAGTACTTGAAGGAAAAGCCAAGGCGAAGCAAGTTGCATAGAGAAGCCGGATACGATTCGGTGGCGATGACACGCGATGATCCCCCTGCGGCGAGCCAAGAACATTGGCATCATATCAATTCGCGGCGCAGCAGGTCAACTTGAAAACGCGCGAGGCGCTCGCCGAAATGATGATTTCCATCGAGCGCCTTCGAAACTATCCGAGAAATCGCGAATTGCATCGTCGATGCACTGGCCAAATCCTGTTTCACGTGAAACAGGATTTCGAGATTCCTTGTTTCACGTGAAACAAATCTGCGCGAATCTGCGAAATCTGCGGATTCGTCATTTTACCGCTTCCCGACGGGCGGGGAGAGATTCTTCGCGACGCTCAGAATGACGACGGCGGGCTGAACCCTGCGGCTCGTACCCCCTGTGGTCCCCCTTTGGTAAGGGGGAGGGCGAAAAGCTCGAATGGCGGGTGGAACCCGCCCTACTTGCGAATCGAGCGGGCTTTGGCGGCGGCGGATTGCGAGCCGGCAGCGTCGCCGAGGGTGTCGAGGAGCATGGCGAGGAATTCGTAGGCCTGCGGGTCGTTGGGGTCGAGGCGGATCGCGTCGTTGATGTGCGGAACAGCGGCGGCAGGATCGCCGGACATGAAGGTGGCCACGCCGAGATTGTAATGGGCTTCGGCCAATGTCGGCTTCTCACTGACGACGCGGTTCAAATGCTCGATAGCTTCGGGGACTTGATGAGATTGCAGAAGAGCGAGGGCCAAGTTGTAGCGCGATTGCGTGAGGTCGGGTCGTTGCGCGAGGGCGCGGCGGAGATCGGCGATTCCTTCGGCGGTCTGACCTACCTGAAGACGCATCGTGCCGATGTCGGCTAGCACCGTAGGTGATTCGAGCGAGGACGATTGCACCTGCGACAATTCGGCTTGTGCATCGGAAATTCGCCCCGATGATATCATCAGTTTCGCGACCGCGATCGACCACTGCGGATCGTTGGGCGTGGCGCGAGCGCCTTCGCGAAACAATTCAATCGCGTCATTCGTACGGCCGGCCTCTGCGAACATCGCGCCGAGATCGCGTCGAGCATCGGCATACGTCGGATCAAGCTGAAGAGCGTGTTGATATGAGGCCGCTGCTTCGTCGATTCTGCCGCGCTTTCGCAGCACGCCGCCGAGCCCTCGATGCACTTTCGGCATGTTGGGTGTGATCGCGACGATCTGCCGGACTATTATCTCTGCTCCCGCATCATCGTTCGCCGCGAGAGAAATAAGCAATAAATCCTGCAGAGCAGTCGGCGACGGCAGAAATCCCCATTGTTCGGCGCGGTCGAGATGGCGAGTCGCTTCGATCAAGGCAGCTTTCGTTTGTGGCTCCTGGTCGGCCAGCCAATGATTTCCGGCGAACCACACGTCATCCTCAATGCCGGCTTTCTCCACGAGCCGGTGTCCGATCCATGTCTCGCCTTGAACAAATCCGCTCTGCAATACGAACGCAAAGACCAATGCGGCGAAAGCGATCAAACTCCAGCCCGCGGGGGTCATACGTCCGCCGCGCTTGAGCGAAAGATTTTGCAATCGGACGTTTGCGTCGCTGAGGAATCGCAATGATTTGACGGCGAGATATCCGGTGATCGCGGCCATGCCCATGGCCATGAGAAGTGGAATGTAGCCATAGAGACCGCGATAAATGAGCAGTGACGCCAAGCCGACAGTGAGCATTACCAGTTCTTCAATGAGCGTGAATTCGCGGAGTCCGCCGGAATCGCGGACTTCTGAGGCTCGCTTTGTTTTTCCCGCCGCGATTCCCGGCTTGCCAAAACCGAAATACAGCGCATCGTTCGGGCAGACGCTAATGCAATCCATGCACTTCATGCAGCCGGGATCGACGACCATGCCGAATTTGGCGACTTCTTCGTGAACGCGAACGTTCGACGTGCAAACTGCGGTGCAGTGCCCGCAATGCTCGCAATCGTCGGTCACGCGAATTCGACCCGAGGAGAATTGATCGAGCACGCCGAAGAATCCGCCGTAAGGACAGCCGTAGGTGCAGAATCCCTTCGCGCCAAGGAAATACACGATTGCGAAGCCGCAAACGAGGAAGGTGAGAATGGCGATTATGGGGCCGGGAAAGGTCTGCCAGAATTCTTTCGTGATCAGATGATTGACGGGATCAGGTGCCGGTTCCCTCATGTATAGTCGATATGCGGTCGGCCATACGAACATGTAGAGTGCGAGGGCGAGTGGTGCGAAGACGAGGATGCGCGAGCGAAATGCCTTGGGTTTGATGCCGATTTTCTTGAGCAGCCAGCCGCAGAAATCCTGATAAGCGACGATGTGGCATCCCCAGCCGCATACGAATCGACCAAAGATGAGCGTGGCCAGCAGGGCGGCGGCGAAGAAGATCAATCCCGCATTGATGTAGCCCTTGTTCAGGGCGTACATGGTTTCGGACGGTTCGACGGGCGAGAGCGTTCGGCCCGTGATGCGCCAGTGGATGATGTGCCCGATGATCAGCACGTGTACGAGGATGAGAGACATCGCTCGCCACTTGCCCGTTCGTGACTTGCGGATGACGGTGCGTTCCGTGCTTGGAATCACTGGCAATGAGACGCATTGCGACCGAGGTTCGGGCGCGGATCGATTCGATTTCTGAACTGACGCGGAACTGATCATGTGCTGTTATTTGGAGTCAGACGGCCTTTCGTCTGAGTAGTTATCGGCACGAGAGTGAATTCGGCGATTCTTTTCGTGACCGATTATAGTGTCGGATGTGCTGGGTGGACCAGTGATCGTAAGGCAATTTCTGTGGATGGTATCTCATGGTTGCGGACGCCGCGTTTCAACCTGACAATCGAGTTTCCGGTGAATGCACCCCGGCGGGAAGAATGATGGCTGAACAACCTCTGACGACGAAATCAGTGGTGGCCGAGCGGCTGGACTCGTACCTCCGGCAGCGGCCGCACTTTTCTGAGCGGATCCATCGCGAGTTGTTGATGGAGCTGCACCGTCGTGGCGTGGCCACTATCAATGAAATCAACGACCGGGCGCGAGCGCTCGCGGGTGAGCCACCGGAGGCGGCGCTAGACGATCCCAATCAGGCCGAGCGAGAACGATGGAACGAGCGCGAACGCGAGGCGGTCGAATCGTTGACGCGGGACTATGTTTGCGCGCACTTTTCGGCGGAGGACGTGGACGACCTTGTGAATCTGGCGCTGAAGCGAGAAGAAGTCCATAATCTGGAGATCGTCGCAAATCGAAATAATGTGTCGTTTCGCGAGCTGGCGGACAACATTGCGAAGTTCTGCAAGCTGCCGATGGGGGAGTCGCGGCTGGCGCCCGCGGAAGTGGTGGGCACGCGTGTGGCATTGACGCGCCATCTGGTCAGCGATCAGCTCGAGTTCATCGGAATCGCCAAGAAGCACATCCATATTCGGGATTTTCACAACATTACCGAACACATCATTGGCAGCGATCATGGGATGGGTCGCATTGGCGGGAAGGCCGGCGGTATGACGCTGGCCCATCGCATTCTTGCCTCGGCGGAGGAAGGGAAAGACGTGTATCTGCCCGTCGCAAAGCCGGAGTCATTTTATCTTCGCAGCGACGTGATCGAGGATTTTCTGCGGCTGAATCGGCTGGATGAATATCAGGCCCAGAAATACAAGCCGATTGAGGATGTGGGGCGAGAATATGAGATGATTAAGGGCGTGTTTCGCAACAGCGAATTTCCGCTCAAGGTCGCCGGCGGATTGCGCCGCATTCTCGAATACATCGGCACACATCCGCTCATCGTGCGATCGTCAAGTTTGCTCGAAGATCGGTTTGGGACTGCGTTCAGTGGAAAGTATGCCAGCGTGTTTCTCGCCAATCAGGGAACGCCGGAACAACGCTTGCGGGCGCTGCTTGGTGCGGTCGCAGAGGTCTACGCGAGCATCATGGCCCCCGATCCGATCTTGTATCGCCGCGAGCACAATCTGATTGACTACGTCGAGGAAATGGCCGTTCTGATTCAAAAGGTCGTGGGCGTTCGCTGCGGCGATTTTTTGCTTCCGTGCTTTGCGGGGGTCGCGTTCTCGCGAAACGAATATCGCTGGTCGCCGAGGATCAAGCGCGACGACGGGCTGCTACGTTTGGTGATGGGGCTCGGGACGCGGGCGGTCGATCGCAGCGGATCCGATTATCCGCGCATGGTCGCATTGAGCGCGCCGACCCTGCGCCCTGAGTCGACGGTCAATGAAATTGTGCGGGGCGCGCAGCAAACGATGGACGTGATGGATTTGCAGCGGAACAGGCTCACGTCGATCCGCCTGCCCGAGCTGCTGACCGACGAGGTGGATTTTCCGATGCTCGACAAGCTCGTGTCGATCTATCGTGATCAGGAGCTTTTCGCACCGACGGGTCTTCGCGTCGATGCCGATCCGCGTCAGATGGTCATTACGTTTGACAAGATCATTCGCGAAACGCAGTTTGTCGATCGTGTTCGCGGCATGTTGGCGACACTGGAGCGGGAGTACGGCGTGCCCATTGATATGGAATTTGCCTGTGACGGCGAGCGATTTTACGTCTTGCAGTGCCGGACTCAATCACAGGCGGCCGACCATGCTCCGGCGAAAATTCCCGCGGACATTGCACCGCAGGACGTGGTCTTCGATGCTCATCGATACGTGCGCTCGGGATTGATCGAGGGCATTGAATCCATCGTATATGTTGATCCGACGGGATATGACGCGCTGCCCACACGCGAGAAACGCATCGAGACCGCCCGCCTGATCGGCCGAGTGAACCACGCGCTCCCGCCCAAGACGTTTGTATTGATTGGGCCTGGTCGTTGGGGAAGCAACGACATCCTGCTTGGCGTGCCTGTGCGATATGCCGACATCAGCAATTGCCGAATGTTGATTGAAGTCTCCCGGCGAAAGGACGGATTCTCGCCCGAGGTTTCGTTTGGAACGCACTTCTTCCAGGACCTCGTCGAAGCGAACATTCATTACCTTCCGCTGTATCCCGACGAAGCCGGCAATCGATTCAACGAGGCGTTTCTCAAGAATGCTCCCAATTCTCTGATGAGCGTGCTGCCGACTGCGGAGCCGGAATTGGCACACATTGTTCACGTAGTTCATGTTCCCGCGGTTGCGAATGGCCGGCGGATGACCATTGCGATGAATGGCGAGTCGGACATCGCGGTTGCGTTTCTCAAGTAAGTAAGCATGGTCCGTGTCGAATGGGTTCATTTCTCCTTCGAGTTGCTCCCCTGCGCGTGGTTACAATAACCGACAGGTTCTGTGCATCACCGGTTTGCAACGCTCCAGAGTCATTCGATACGATTGCGGGTTTGAGATGATTCGCCCGTGCCTAAACAATGGGGTAAGCGTCATGCGAAAGAGTCTGGTTTCAATTGCGCTACTTTCTTGCACGCTGTCCTTTGCGGAACCAATCCCGATTTCGATTCCGAATTTCTCGTTTGAATCGCCCACCGTTTCACGCGATTTTAACAATCCGTTTGGGGCGCTGCCGCTCATCGGCGATTGGGATGAGAGTGATGTTGGCCCGGGAGATGAGTTGAATCAGAACACCGGCGTCTTTCTTAATACCGACGTAGGCGAACCGGATCATATTGATAATGCCGATCAGAAGCAGTTGGCGTTCTTAAGTTCGCTCATCGGAAATGCGATTCGGCAGGAGCTGCCCGACACGTTTCAACCCGATCACATTTATACATTCACGGTGGGCGTCGCAAAAAGCAATAATTTTCACGGATTTCCCGTGGGAGACACCGAGCAGCTAGAGGTTGCGCTGTTCTATTTTCGCGGAAGCACGGAGCAAATCGTCGCTTCGACGTTCGTGACGGGCGCTCAGGTCTCATCGACTTCGTTGATTGACGTAACAGTGACAACGCCGGTCGTTGCGGCGGATGACGCGTGGGCAGGAAAGAAGATCGGAGTTCTGGTTCGTCCCGATATCAATGATCCTGACGATACCGACGGCGAGGGGTTCTGGGATGTCGACGATGCGCGGCTGGAGGATTTGCCGCCGCTGCTTACGCTGGCTGACGCGGCGACGTTTGCGCATTGCATGACCGGTCCTGGTGACGACCCGCTACCGCAGGACTGTAGCGCGGGCGACGTTGGCCTTCTGGATCTCAATGCAGATACTTTCATTGATTTGCGCGATTTCGCCGATTTCCAAAACCTCTTCGAGACGCACTAATGGGCCGTCAGGTCAGAAACTGTGGGTTCGAAAAAGAACCGCTTCCTTACGGGCGCGGCTCGGAAATACGTGTCTCAATCTGCGAATTCGTGGGCGACAATCCAACAGTGCAAACCGTTCAATCAGTCTCATTTTTTTCCATCGATCACGCTTCGCGAGTCAAATGCAAACGCACGGCGCGTGGTACATCTGATGGTTTCACGCTTCTTGAAGTTATCGCGGTGGTGACGGTCATTGCGATGCTGGTAGGGATTCTGATACCCGGGCTTACCCACAGCCGTGTGCTCGCGAAGCAGACCGCGTGCCTTACGGGTCTTCAGCAATTGGGCCGAGCGATCAGCGCCTACGCGATGGAAAATCGCGGGTACATCCCCTATGGTCCAAAAGCGCCGCCGCCGTCGGCCACGAATTTTTATCCGCAAACGGGCAACGTGACGTCATTGATTTCACTGGAGAGCGGCGCGCCGGTGGGGCTGGGATTGCTCTTGAATGACCCGATGTTCACTGCGAAGGACATGTTGTGGTGTCCCGGTGCGGATAATCCGTGGGACACCAATACGGCCTTGGAAATGGTAGGACAATCCAAGGAAGTTTGCGACGCCATATTGTTATCTCCCAAGTGTCAGACCGAAGGAAGCTATTATTATCGTCATGCGTCGGTCTCATCGCTCAGCGGGACGCTTCCCGCGCCGCAGGTGTCCCTGGATCGGCTGGGTCGAAATCGAAAAGGCGCGCCGATTCACTGCCTCGCGTTCGACACTCAGTTTCTTACTACTTCGTTTTTGTCCGAAATGTTTAACGTCAAACAGCGAACCCATCACAAGCAATTGTTCGTCGATGCAATCTATGCTGACGGTCACGCCAGCTCACACAAGAACACGAACGGTCGCTTCACAGTCAACATATCGATGTCGGTGTATAACACGCTGGATCGGATTCTCGACTTGTTTGAGACTCTGGATTTGGAGCAATGAACCACAATTGTGGCTTACATGCACACATCTCAAATCGCTTCGGATATCGCGCCGCGTTCCGATCGAACTTGCATCATAAAGTAGATCACGGGCAGGACGACCAGTGTCAGCAGGGTCGCTGAAACAAGTCCGCCGATGACGACGACGGCCAGCGGACGCTGCACTTCAGCGCCGATCTCGTGCGAAAGAGCCATGGGTAACAGACCGAGCATCGCCAGTAAGGCGGTCATCAAGACCGTCCGCAAGCGCACGAGCCCCCCTGTGACGATCGCTTCCTTGAGTGCCATACCGTCGGCACGAAGCTGCTTGAAATAACTGACCATGACGACGCCGTTGAGGACGGCCTGACCGAACAAGGCAATAAAGCCGATGGCGGCGGACACACTCAAATGGATGCCGGTCAAATAAAGCGCCAGGATTCCGCCGATCAACGCGAGCGGGACATTCAAGAGAATCAGAATCGCGTCCTTGACCGACTTGAAGGCGTCGAAGAGCAGGACGAAGATCAGGAAAATGCTCACCGGCACAATCACCTGAAGCCGGGCCATCGCTCGCTGCTGATTCTCGAATTCGCCACCCCAGGTGAGATAGAACCCCGTCGGCAGCGTAACGTCTGCGGCCACACGCTGCTGCATTTCCTCGACCAGGCTGCCCATGTCCCGGCCGCGAAGGAACACGGACACAGCCATCATGCGCATGGCCGATTCGCGGCTGATGTTGATGCTGCCGTCGCGAACACCGATGTCGGCGACTTCGTCGAGGGGGATGCGCGTGCCGCGCGGGGTGTCGACAGGAATGTTGCGAATGGCCATCATGTCGCGGCGAATTTTGTCGTCGAGGCGCACGACGACGCTGAACTTCTTTTCGCCCTCCCAGATTTCGGTTCCGGCCTTGCCGCCCAGTGCCGTCTCAATGACATCCTGCACGTCGGCGACGTTGAGTCCGTATCGCGCGGCGCGCTCACGGTTGATTTCAATCTGAAGCTGCGGTGAGCGACCGGCCCGGTCGATGGCCGCAAATGCCACTCCGCGAATGGGCTTGATCGTATCCAGCACCGCTTCCGCCTTCTCGCGAAGCACACTCAAGTCCTCGCCGAAGACTTTGATGACGATCTGGCCGTCGATCTGAGAAATGCTCTCCAGCACGTTGTCGCGGATGGGCTGCGAAAAGCTGGGGTTCAGGCCGGGAATGGTTCGAATCGCGGCCTCCATTCGCGCGATGAGCTGTTCCTTGGTGACGCCTTTCGCCCATTTCTCTTCGGGCTTCGTGTCCACGAGGACTTCAGCCATATTGATGAGCTTGGGGTCGGTTCCGTCCTCCGGGCGACCTGCTTTGCTGATGACCGAATTCACTTCCGGAAACTGCCGGATCAAGTCCCTTAACTTATGACAGATGCGCGTGGTCTCCGAGACGGAGATTGAAGGTGGAAGAGTCAGGTTGATCCAGATGGAACCTTCGTTGAGTTCGGGCAGGAATTCGCTTCCGAGTTTCGGGACGAGCAAAAGACTGCCTGCCAAGCCGGCCAATGCCGCACTGAGCACGAGCCATCGCAGTTTCAGTGCGATTCGCAGAGTCGGTCGATAGAGCCATTTGCAAAAACGAATTAGCGGATTTTCTTTTTCATGCAAACGCCAGCGGAGGAGGAAGTAACAAAGGAGTGGGACCAGGGTCAATGAGAAAAGCAAAGATCCAATGAGCGCCGAAACAACCGTATAGGCCATTGGTGCGAAGATTCGACCTTCCTGTCGCTGCAACGTGAAAATCGGAATATACGCGATGATGATGATGAGCATGGAGAAGAGGGTGGGGCGGCCGACTTGCGCCGTGGCTTCCAGAATCGTCTCGCGCGCGGATTCTCGAGTGTGCTTGCCGTGATGTTCCGTGAGGCAGCGGAAGACGTTTTCCACCACAATGACGGCACCATCGACGATGATGCCGAAGTCCATTGCGCCGAGCGAGAGCAGGTTCGCCGGAATTCCACGCAAAGTCAGTCCGATGAATGTCGCCAGCAAGGCCAGCGGAATGATGACGGCGACAATCGCTGCGGCGCGAAGATTTCCCAGAAACAAATAGAGAACAAGCGTGACCAACAGGGCGCCTTCAACGAGATTCTTGAAGACGGTATGGAGCGTTCGATCGATCAGCACCGCACGGTCATAGTATTTGACGAGCTTCACGCCTGCAGGAAGCATTCCGCCGTTGAGTTTGTCGCCCCGGGCCTTGACCCCTTTGAGAACTTCAGAGGGGTTTTCGCCTTTCCGCATGAGAATGATCCCGGCGACCATGTCGTCGTTGTCATCCTGACCGATGATGCCTTGTCGTGGCACTCCCGAAACGACGACCTGAGCCACGTCCTTGATTCGAAGGGGCGTGCCCTGGCGCTCTTCAAGCAGTATGTTTTCGATATCTTCAGCGGACCGCAGAAGCCCGATGCCGCGGATCAAATATTGCTGCGCACCCTGCTCAATGTAGCTGCCGCCCGCATTCGCGCTGCCGCGGCCCAGGGCCGTCATGACCTGTTGCAAGGAGATGTTGTAAGATTTCATGCGGCCCAAATCGATGCTGACTTGATATTGCTTGATGAGTCCTCCCATGCTCACCACATCCGCAACGCCGGGAATTCGCTTGAATTCCCGTGAGATGACCCAATCCTGGAGGGAACGAAGGTCGGTCGAACTGAGATTGTCGCCGCGGACGCGATAGCGAAAGATCTCGCCGATGGCCGTGGACAGCGGAGCGAGTTGGGGCTGGACGCCCGGCGGCAAATCGGCGCCGACCAGCCGCTCCAGCGTTTGTTGCCGCGCGAAGTAATCTCCGACTTGATCATCGAAGGTGATGACGATGTAAGACAATCCGAACTGCGTATGAGAGAACATTCGAACGGCATGGGGCAGTCCGCTCAATTCAATTTCAAGCGGAATGGTGACTTGTTTTTCGACCTCTTCGGGGGCATGGCCGGGGAAAAGGCTGATGACCGTAGCCTGAACGTCCGTGACATCGGGAAAGGCTTCGATCGGCAAAGAGCGAAATGCCACCAGCCCGCCGGTGATGAACAACAATGCCAACATGCAGAGAAAAAGCGGCTGGTGCAGAGCAAAGTAAACGAGTCGCTTGACCATAGTAGGTTATGCAGCGGGGTCGGATGGGTTTCCTGGACCGGCATATTCGGATTTGCGTTGGACCTTCATTTGGTTTCGAGCTTGCGCAAAGCGGACACGACTTGGCTATTCGTCCGCGGACGGTGCATTTTGGGCGAGGAGCAATAACGTGCCCTGGGTGACGACGTCCTCCCCGGCCTTCAGCCCGTCGATTACACGGACTTTTTGATTGGGAAGGGTATTGATCGTCACCGGCCGATCGGTGAAGTTTGTTTTGTCGGATCGAACGAAGACGTAATTTTTTCCACCCTCGGTGAACACGGCGGGTGCGGGAAGCACAAGCGCGTCGGGAATTGTTTCGACGAGCAACCGCACATCGGCGAACATTTCCGGCTTCAGCCGATTCTGCGAATTCTCGACGAGGAATCGCACTTTCACTGTCCGGCTTTGGGCATCCACGACGCTGCTGATTCGCGACACGCTGGCCTGGAAGACTTCATCGGGGTAGGCCAGGGTGCTCACCTCCGCGCTCTGTCCGAGCTTTACGCGGCGCAAATCTTTCTCGAACACATCCGCGATCACCCAAATCGAAGACAGATCCGCGATGGTGAGCACCCCACTGTTGTCAGGTTGGATGAATTGACGTTCCGTGACATGACGCTCAACGATAGCGCCACTGAGGGGTGACCTAACCGGGATTCGCGAGGTCAGCTCTCCCGATTCCAGGATGCCATTCTGATCGACGTCGAGAACATGAAGCTGCTCCTGAGTTCGGGCGACTTTGTTCTTCGCCTTGGCGCAGTCATTCTCGGCTTGTTGCAGTGCGATGCTGCTGACGGCCTGATGCGAGAACAAATCGCGAGTCATCGCCAGCGTCTTCTCGGCGAGATCCAGGTCTTTCTTGCTCTCCAGATATTCACTGATCGCCGCTGAGACATCTCGGCTGTTAATCAAGAAGAGAACGTCGCCTTGTTGAACCTGGTCGCCGACGCAGGCTTTCAAGTTTTCCACGTGGCCGGAAAGCGGCGGAACGATGACTGCCGTTCGATCTTCGTTGAACTGGACTTTTCCAAAGGTGTTGAGAACCATCGGCAGCGATTGTTCGCGCACACTTTCCACCTGAATGTTGGAAAGTTGAGATGCGGCCAGATGGACAATGTGATCTTTTCCATCGCTGGCCGATGGATTGTTCACTTGTTCCACAGTCGCCGCGGAAGTGGAGTTTTCTTTCCCGCAACCGGCGAGAATCAGGCAGATGCACACAAGTCCAGCGGAAATCCGATATTGCATCATTGTGAACCTCAAAAGGCTCGAACTTCGCGTGACCCACAATGGCGACGGCGGTCGCCCCGCGTGCTCGCGCTCGTTCGAACACGGGGGTGAGCCGTATTACGCGTCCACCTTGACGCATTCCGCATTGCGGTGGCAAATGGCTGACTGCGACCTCATTTTCAAGGTCGCCTCCACAATGCGAAAAGCGATTTGGCGGCAGTTCGATTGGGAGGACGAGCAATTGGTGTGCCAAGAAAGAGAGTATTCAGTTCCGATACAGAACTGCAACAATAGACAGAAGAAGCCGCTCGAATTCACTGAATTCGAAGGTTATGGCAACTTAACAAAAAGTGATCTCTTAGAAATGTGCGAGCGAGCCACTGTTATTTGCATAAAGAAGAATCGATTTGCAAAAAAGCGAAGAAACGGAAGTATGCGTGACCGCGCGTCAACGAACGAAAGGCTAAGGTTTCAATTGTGCAACGGCACACAACTTGCTGGATTAGAAGTAGTGCGCCCCCGGAGCGCGCGAATTCGGCCAAGACTGCGAAACGCAAGGATATTTGCAAGAATGAGTGACTTCCGCGCGATGGGCAAGCTAGGTTTTGCCATCGCGATCATTCCGTTAATCGGTCTTTGCGGCTGCCTTAAAGTCGATCCAAAGACCGATTATCAACATGTTCAAGAGCTTGCGCGGCGTTCCACGGGCGTTGCGGACATGTACGCGCCGACCGAAGATGACATCGCCATTGGCGATCGCGTCAGGTCCATTCTCGATGCCGGATTGACGGTCGATGGCGCGGTTCAAATCAGTCTTCTGAACAATCCGGATTTTCAAGCGGCCTGGATGTCGGTCGGAATGGCCAAGGCCGACCTCGTCCAATCGCAACTGCTCTCGAACCCCACGCTCGCGCTTTCGATGCGGTTTCAATCCGGCGGGGGATCGCCGGACGTGGACGCCGGTCTTGCTCAGAACATCATGAACATCTTGCAGCTTCCGATTCGCAAGAAGCTGGCCCAGCACCAGCTTGAGGTGGCGGTGCATACGCTGGCGAGGAAAGCGCACGAGCTGTCGGTGGACACGCGGGAGCGCTATTATCGTGCGGTCAGCGCACGTCGGGCGCTCGCCATTTCGGATGAAAATGCCGCGACGGCCCGTCAGTTGCTTGACCTGGCTCAGGTTCGGCATAACGCCGGCGCGGTCAGCGAAATCGAGGTCAATCTTTCGCGCCAGCCGGTCCTTGAAAGCGAACTCGCATTGATGAGCGCGCGTTTGCAGAAGGAAGAGGCCGATCGTGATTTGGCCCGCGTGCTTGGGTTACGCAATCCCGAACTTCACTTTGAATTGAAAGACGAGTTGCCCACGCCGCCCGATATCGAACTTCACGCGGATCGGCTGCTGGACGTGGCGCGGGATTTTCGGCTTGATCTTCGCGCCGCGGAGGAAGCGATCGTAGTGGCCGAGACGGCCTTACGGCAGCAACATTGGATGATGTTTCCAGAGATCAATTTGGGAATTGAGACGGAACGAAGTGCACAGCAATCCCAGGGCAGTCGCAACGTGCTCGCGGATACGGCGCGGGCCTCAATCGCGAATGGTGGATTGACCGCCCCGGCGATTCAGCCGCGATCGGAACGAGCGCGTCAACGCCGCATCGATCGCAACAACATCATTACCGGACCGACGCTGAGCATGCCGCTGCCAATTTTTGATCAAAATCAGGCCCAGATCGCCAAGGCGGTCTTTTCGTATCAACAAGCCGCAAAGAATTTTGACGCCCTTGATCGTGCGCTTGTGCACGACGTGAGCAGCGCGCTCGAGCAGGCGCAGACGGCCTCAAAGATTTCGAATTACTATCGTGATCAGTCGATTCCACTTTCGACACGGAATCTGGAGTTGTCGCGAGAGTCGTACCGGGCGGGTCGGTCATCGCTGCTGGAAGTGCTTGAAGTGCAGCGGTTCCTGCTCGACACGCGAAGCAAATTTGTCGATGCTGCACAATCGGCCGCATTTCGAATTGCGGAGCTGGAGCGGACGATCGGACTGCCAATGCGAGAAATTGTGGATGAGTTGGCGAAGAACGCGGAGGTCGCGTCGCCTCCAACCCGTGGTGCGTGGACGGGCGACAATTCCACCGAGCCGCGACCGTAAGGGAGCGGAAATCTATGAATCAATTTCCATTGACTTTGAAAGAGATCATTGAGGGTGGCATGGCCAAGCGAAGCGCCGCCATGCATTCGAATGGGAGTACGTTGACTCCAATGAATCGACGTTCACGACTTCTTCGCTTTGCACCATTCGCACTTTCTTGCATTCCCACGATATTCTTCTTGACCGGCTGCACGGAAAATTCAACAACTCTCCAGAACATTGCGCTTGACTTCGCCCGCCAGGCCTTGGCGGCATTCGTGCTTTGATCCAGCCTTCTTTTTACGGCAAGTGTTGCGCGTCTTAGGTGGCATTGGGGCCTTCTCCGCAATCCCGGGGAGTTTTTTATTGACTAGGATGCGGGATTGTGTTAAGTTATCGGTCCGCGAATTGATACTTTCTGGAAATAACAAATAGGGAGGATCTGTCATGCAATCGCGATCCAAATTTGCAGCCCTCAGTTTTTCGATAGTCATGCTTGGCGGTTCACGCGCAGGGTTCGCCCAACGGTTGTTCTTTACACAAGGCAGCCCGAATGTCGTCGCCTACTTGGATACAAATTCTCCACCATCGGCAGGGGTTCTTTCACAGCGGTTGACGTATCTCAGTTCGTTCGATGCTGATTGGACGGCCGGAAAATTCTGCTTCACAGCGCCAGGGTATAGGGTCGTTTGCTCTGATCCGAATGGGGCCAACGATCAGGAGGTCTTCGAATCTCCCTCGCCTGATGCTCACGAGCCTGAACACGTAGCCATTGATTCTCAGCACCATCGAGTCTATTGGCTTGAAGTTTATTACAATGGCGGCCAGCCAATAATCAAACTGACGTCGGCTGAATTCGACGGTTCCAATGTTCAAACCATTTATTCCTATATGCCCTTTGCGGACAATGTCTCGGAACTTGCAATTGATGGCGTGCGAGGTGTCGCGTATTGGGTGGTAAACAGCGACTACACGACAGGGAAGCGCATCGATGCGGTCAATCTCAATGGAACGCAATACAGAAATATGAACCCCGCAAATGGCGACTACATCGGATTCATTGCAGTCGACGCTGCAACAGGAAACATTTTTTGGAGTCAGCCCTTTGCCAACAAGGGGATATATAGAGCGAATAGTGACGGCTCCGGAGCCACGAGAATTGTCAACGCTCCCGCGGACAAAATCGTGCTCGACTCCGCATCGGGTAAAGTTTATTGGGATGTTTTCATCAACCCGTCTCAGAGATTCGCGTACCGAGCAAACTTGGATGGCAGCGCCGTCGAACAATTGGCCACATCGCCGGGTTCACTGTTAGCGGTCAATCCGAATGACAAGAGCCTTGTAATCCTATCCAGTGTCATGGGAAGCGTTCCCCCAATCACGTCAGTTTTTCAGGCGGCCGAGCTTCAAAGGCTGAACACCTCAGTCGCCAATCCCGCGCCGCAGCTTCTTCGCGAGGATATGGCTGGCTATACGTCCGGAGTAGCGTACGATGCCGCCTCTGATAATTTGTTCACGGTGATTCACCGAGGTGGGTACAACGGCGTCACAAGCTCGATTCTCCGTTTTTCGCCCGGTTCCGTGAACAGCGCGGTAGCGATTCTGAATTCGCCATCTGCAACCATGCCATATTACACGGAAATCGAAGCGATTGCGGTCGATGGCGACCATAACAAAATATTTTGGTCAACTGTACATAGTGACGAGTATAACCCAGTCGTCTATACCATTCAGTCTTGCAGCTTCGACGGTTCAAACGTCCATATGATCACCAATGCACTGGATGAGGCAGCAGCAACATCACTGGCGTTAGACATTGCGCATCAGACTGTCTATTGGGCGTCGGGGTTGGGAATCCATCAGATGGCGTATGATGGCACAAACCAATCATTGCTATCAAATCGAGTCGCCTCCGGTCTGGCAGTCGATCTGTATTCGAACAAATTGTATTACACGGGATATGGCCCTGCGCATCCGCAACTCTTTCGTTCCGGACTCGACGGAATCAATGAAGAAGTTCTGGTCGTCATGACAAGCGATACATATTCGTATCACGAAGGGGTCGCCGTCGATTCGGCCGCCGGAAAAGTGTATTGGACTCAGCAAGACGGCTCGAATTACGCGCTCGTGTATACGATCCGCCGTGCAAATCTTGATGGCAGTGGCGTCGAAATTCTGGCAACGACCGATAGGTTTGACAACAACTTCGGGCAATACTTCGCCTCGCTCGCGCTGGACACACGGCCTGTTGTTTGCACGCCGACGTCGAGTTTCGCCGATCTGCGTGGACTTCCCGGCGTCGATGTCAGCGATATCGCTGCCGTGGTCGATTGTTTCAAAGCGGTTCAAGGTGGGCTGGACCCCGCGCTTTGCGACTTGCATCCGTGCGACGGTGTTGGCCAGCGCTGCATCGGCGATGGCATGATTGACATTCGGGATGTGAGTCGGGCCGTTGATGCATTCAAAGGGCTTGGATGCAAATAAGTTAATAGCATATCAAACTTCATTGGATGTGCTGTCATATTGTGCAAGTCATACCGTTCGACTCGCAATGCGGCGACGGAGTCTCTGCACAAATATTCTTGACCTCTCCGCCCGCGAGAACTACAACATTCCATCATGTTTGACGCCTTAACATCCAAACTCTCCGACGTTTTTCGCGGCCTGCGCGGGCGGGGAAAGATCAGCGAGACCAACATCAGCGAGGTGATGGGTGAGATTCGCACCGCGCTCTTAGAGGCCGACGTCAATCTCGACGTGGCCAAGCAATTCTGCGACGAGGTGCAGCAAAAGGCCCTAGGAGCGGAGGTCATCAAGACCCTCAAGCCCGCCGAGGTGATGGTCAAGATCGTTCACGACGAGCTCATCCAATTGATGGGCCCGGTCGATCCGCGGATTCCATTCGTCACGCCCGGTCCAACAATTCTGTTGATGGCCGGTTTGCAGGGTTCGGGCAAAACGACAACCTGCGGCAAGCTGGCCAAGTTGCTGCTCTCGCGAGCGAAGCGACCTTTGCTCGTCGCGGCGGACTTGAAGCGACCTGCGGCGATCGATCAGCTTGAAGTCATCGGCGGCCAGGTTGGCGTTCCCGTGTATGTCGAGCGCGACAATCAGAACGCGGTGAAAGTATGTCTTCATGGCATCGAAGAGGCGCGGCGGACGGATCGCGATGTGGTCATTCTCGATACGGCCGGTCGGCTCGCGATCGATGATGACTTGATGGGCGAGTTGCAGCGCGTGGCCCAGGCGACGAATCCGCAGCAGGTCTACCTCGTGCTCGACGCGATGACCGGTCAGGACGCGGTCCATACGGCTAAGGTTTTCAACGAAAAGCTGGAACTCGACGGCATCATTCTCACCAAGTTCGACAGCGACACGCGCGGCGGCGCGGCACTTTCGGTCAAACGCGTCACGGGCAAGCCGATCAAGTTCGTCGGCGTCGGCGAGAAGCTCGACGCGATCGAAGAATTTCATCCCGATCGCGTCGCGGGTCGCATTCTCGGCATGGGCGATATTCTCACGCTCGTCGAACAGGCCCATCGACAATTTGATCAGGCCGAGGCCGAGAAGCTGGAAAGCCGCGCGGCTGCGGGCAAATTCACGCTCGAAGACCTCATGATGCAGCTTCGCAAGATGCGTCAGATGGGTTCAATGAATGAGATCGCCAAGAAAATTCCGGGCATGGCGGAGATGATGCCGGAAAAAGGTTTCGATGATCAAGAGCTTGTGCATATGGAGGCCATTGTGCAGTCGATGACGCCGAAGGAGCGGGCGAATCCTAAGCTCATTGATACGTCTCGGCGACGGCGAATTGCCAAAGGCGCGGGTGTCGATCCGGCCGATGTAAGCCAGATCGTAAAGACCTTCGAGCCGATGCGGCAGATGATGAAGATGATGAGCGGGCAATCGTTCCTGAAGCGGCTTAAGATGGGTTCGGCGTTTTCGCAGATGATGGCGAGCGGAAAAATGCCGAATTTCAAAGGCGGCTCGACGGCGTCGAAGCGAATTCTTTCGCGGAAAGATAAGCGCAAGAAAAGGCGGTGAGCGTGGTGACAGAAACCTCAGATTCTTCGTTGCGCGTGCGTTACAACGAATTCAGGCCGGATAAAATTCGAAGTTGGACAAGTTCACACCCCCTCGCTGCCTAGAACAAGGCCAGTTCTTTCACTACGATTACAATCGAGTCTGACTGTTGTCTTTGAATCGGGCGATGTTCCGGGAGACCGCATGGCTGTTCGGAAAGTGATCAATTTGTTTTCCATTGCGAAGCGACGAGAGTATGGCCTTCGCCACCGCGCTCGGTCCGCCAGCGGATTCGTTCTGCTCGCTGGTTTTGCGATGATCGCGTACGGTCAGCCGCAAACGCCGCCTCCGGAACCGGCCGCACCGCCGGAGAATGCGCCGCCCAACCCACAGGTCCAGCCGCCAGTTGCGCAGCCAGCCATTCAACTGCCTGTGCAAAATGCAATACAAGTGAACCCGCTTCGGCCTGGCGGGGCGGTGCGGATCATGCGGTCGACTAACAATGGACGTTTCGATGCATCCATGATGCTGATCGAGACTTCCGCACCGATCGCGAATCTTCTGGCACGGGCGGACGAAGGCATTTCGAGGGAAGATTGGAAATTCGCGATCGATTCGCTGCAGCGCGTAATGCAGGACGAGGAAGGCTCCGTGGTCCCATGTGACGACGGAGCGACTCCGGGTGGAGCGAGATTTGAATCCGCGCGTCGACTCGCGCAGCGCAAGATCGCGAGTTTACCACCGGAAGGGCTCGCGGCGTATCGACTTCTTTTCGACGGGAGCACGAAGGCAATGCTTGATCGTGCCAAGTCGCAGCACGATGCGGCCTTATTGCGAAAGATCTCCGAGGATTATCCAGCGACGACGTGGGCGCCGCAGACCGCGGATTTGCTGGGATCCTGGTTGATCGATGAAGGTCGAGCCGAAGATGCGGCGGGGGTTTTGTCTGACGCCATGGAGACGCTGGATGCGGACTCGCCGCTGCGAGCGGGAATGGTCGCAAAACTCGCAGTTGCACGCACCATGTCAGGCGGTCGAGTGAGTTCCGAAGAGATCGCGGAGGCCGCACCGAAACGAGTTGGCACGGAGAAGTGGAACCGAGGGATTGAACAGATTCGTGGTTGGTCAAACATTTCCACGGATGCGTCCAATGGGGATCGATCGGCATTGCTGAGATTAACGGTGCAATCGGAGGTCGCTCCCACGATCGCCGATCGTCCGGCCGCCGAGCATCCGTTGCGGGGTTCGCTTGCGGATTTGTGGCGACGGCTTCAGGATAATCAGCCGTCGGACCCGTTGTTTTTGCCCGTAACGCAGCTCACATACGACGGTGATCGGCTGTTTACTCGCACTGCGACGGGATGCGCGGCGTTGGATGCGGACGATCTCAATGTGTTGTGGGAGACGTCTCTTGCCTCACCGGCTCGCGTCAAACGCCGCGTCGGTCGAATGCAGGCACGGCAGTTGTCACTTCATCAACAGGCGGAACCTCTGGGAATGGACGAGTTCCTTTCCGCATTGTTATCGACTGGGTTCGGAATGGTTTATGTTGTGGACTCGAATGACGCGGATTCAGAGGTCCGAATCGCTCCGAGCGGAACCCGAATCATCGCTCTGGATGCGGCGACGGGCGCGGTCCGCTGGACGCGGGGCGGCACGATGAATGCGAGCGACGAACTGGCGGACGTGCAGTTTCGTTCCGCGCCGATTCCGGTTCGAAACACGTTGTGGGTTCCATTCAGCAGGCAGGGTGATTTCTCCATTGCGATCCTCAATCCTACCGACGGCAGCCTGATTCGTTCGCGACTTGTCGGGTCGTCGGGTATGCCGCGCAACCTCGCGGCGGCCCCGCCGATTTTGCTTTCGACTTCCGAGAGCACTGTGTACGTGCCGTCGGGCAACGGCGCGTTGTTCGCGCTTTCCGCGGAAGATGGCGTTGTTCGATGGGTTGCGCAGTATCCGCGCACGGCAGGTGGAAACGTCAACTCGAACGGGCCCTCGTCCTGGCTTCCTTCACCGGCGATCCCGGCCGGCGACTCGGTCATTCTCGCGCCCAGTGATGGGCGTCAACTTTTCGCTTACTCTCAGACCGATGGCGCCTATCGTTGGATGGCGACGTTGGAGAATGAAACGTATCTGTTGGCCGCTCATGCCGACGAAGTCTGGGTTGGCGGTCGGACGATCACCTGTCTGAGCCGTAGCGATGGCCACCAGGTTTGGGCCACGCGTCTCACAGGGGTGCCGACAGGGCGGGGGGTCCTCAGTGGATCCTCATTGCATCTGCCCACATCCATCGGGTTGATCACTCTCGACGCTGAAACCGGCGCTGAGCAAAAGCATCAAGTACAGCCTTTGTCGCAACCCCCGATGGGCAACCTTCTTTGCATGGATTCGGCGTTGTATAGCGCCGACTCAGCGTCGATTCGCAAGTTTCTGGACGTGGATCGGGCATATGGCGTCGCATCATCCGCTCACTTGGCACATCCTGAAGACGCGATCGCGACATTGCGACTGGCGAGAGTGGAACTGGCTCGCGGCAATGAATTGGAGGCATTGACGCTGCTGGATGGATTGACTCAAGAGGAGAAATATGCCGGTGTTTCTCAGAGAGTGGATTCGCGTGGGCCGCAGCATGAAACCATCGTGGACCCACGATTTCTCGCTCTGCTGGCCAACACTCGCGTGGCGGCGGCGCTGACTCTTGCGGCGAATCCGAAGACTCCGCCGCGGGAAGCCATTCGACGACTGGAAGAAGTTGCGAGGCTTCATGCAACGGCCGCTCAGGAAATCGAAGCGCGACTTCGAATCGCAGAACTGGATGTGACGATCGGCGACACTGCGGCTGCTTTCGACGCTCTCATCGACCTTGGAACTGACCCGCTTGCCGAGACGGTCATTCCGTCCGCGGATCGGGTGGAAGCGCGGGCACGAGAAATTGTGGCGTCGCGGCTTCGCGAGATGACCTCTTTGCAGGATTTCACTTCTTCAACACGATTTCTCCAGCATCGAGAATGGCTTGGAGGTCTGTCGAATCGAATTCGCGGCGTTGCGCTCAAGGCCGATGAAATCGAACGACTCGAGGCGCTGGAGCAACTTCGTGTTCCCGGCCAATTGAGCGACAAGGCTGCAATGATTCTGGCAAGCGATGACATATGTGCGAGGCGTTATGAACGTGCCGAATTGAGGATGCACGAGATCATGGCATCAGCGCAGGATCCGGCAGTTTTTCAGTCGGCGCTCGTGCAGCTTTGCGCGATGTATGACGAATCGGCGGAAAACGTGCCCGGACTGCTTTCCAGTGCGCTAACCCAGCTCGAGCGCCGATTTGGAGATTCGCCCCTGACACCGGAAATGATGGCCGCGATTTCTTCGAACGACACGGGGGCGAAATCCGTGCGCGATTGGGTGGCCGCGCGTCGAGCCCGACTTGCGGCATCCGCGTCACCATCACGGAAAAACCGCCCCCCGGCTTCCCCTCCGGACGGCTTCGACACTGATCGCTCCAAGGCAGACGTGCTCCTCTCGTCGGATACGGCATGGACACACGGAGTCGTCGATCCAATGGCTGCTACTTCCAATCTCAACGTCCGCAATGGAGGGTCAGTGCAGCCGAATGACGGAACCGCGTTTCGTCTGATCGCCCTTGATGGAGAATGGGCGGGCACAATGGTGAATCGCGTTGTGGGCTTCGATTCGGTCACTCGACTGACGTGCCTGGAGCCGGCCACGGGCAATGTTGTTTGGCAGAGCGAGCTGCGATTGCCGGAGGATTTTCGATTTGCGAGCAGTAGGGAATCTCCGGGGCCGCCGCGCTTCGCGCCAACCGACGGACAAGTGGCCGTGTTCAACAGTGGAGAAGGACTGTACGCCGTTGGGTTGGTAACGGGGCGGCTGCTTTGGATTCGGCCGTACGAAATTGCGTATGACGAGAACACAATGATCTACGGTGACCGAGCCATGGCGGCGCGAGATGGATTGCTCGCGGCGACGCCGCGCGACGGGCGTCTGACGCTCATGCGGATGCTCGATGGATCGACGGTCTGGGAGTGCAATTTGCGAGGCGAGTTGTTATTCAGCCTCAGCATGGACGATTCGCGAATCGTTTCTCAAGACCCAACCGGCCAGCGAATTCACGTGTTTGACCGATCGAACGGCGCTTTGGTCGTGCAATTTGCGCTTCGTCAGCCCGATCCGGGGCATGAGACAATCTCCATCGTTCACGCGGAAGGTCGGCTTTTTGCGCCGGATGCCAGCGCCGAGGGCGACGCGGTCGCGGCGTTTGATCTTTCTGATGGGCATTCACTCTGGCGTGTGCCCGTGGATCATCCGATCGCGAGTCTCTTTGAGCCGGGGAAGGGTTACCTTGGCGTGGGTTTGCTTGGGGGCGATATTCGAATTCTGGACATGCGGAGCGGCGATGTCATTCTGGAGAAAAGTGTTTCCGGGGCCAGGAATGTTCTGGATGCCCGCTTGATTGATGGAACGCTAGTGGCGCTCTTTGCCATTCAGAAAGGGGACAGAAGGTCATTCAATCTAATTGCATTTGACGTTCCAACGGGTGACGAGGTGTGGCATAAGAGCGACGTGACTGTGAATCCTCCCGTGTTGGCCGTCTATGGAGGATTGATTCCGGTCATTAGTGAGACGCAGCGAGCGGACATCAACACTCAGGGTGTGGCTCAGCCGCGAACGCAAACGGTCATCAGCCTTGTGGACATTCACACAGGAATGACGGCCGGGAACATGGTGGATATTCCGGGTACGAATGGCGGTCGGCCCACTGGAGAAATTGCTCTTTACCCCGATGCTCTGCTGGTCGGAACGACGAAAGGCCTGACCGCATTTAAGACGACCTCGACGGGACGCCATTAGTCGGACAGGCGGTTTTGATAGAATGATGCATTCGACAAGAATTTATCTGTTCGGTGTGTTTGTGTTGATCGCCGCCTCAAAGGCGAACGCACAAAGTGATCCGCTGGCCACTGCGACACCTCCGGTAACGCCAAGAACCGACACGGGCATTGCATCGCAATCCGCGATTGCTACCCGCCTTCCTCCGGGAGTGAACCAGGCGGCGAAGGATGCGATTGATCGCGGGCTCGCCTACCTCGCCAGGGCGCAGGATCGTCGCGGGGCGTGGACCAATCGTGCGCAGATCGGCGCCTATCCGGTGGCGATGTCGGCGTTGGCCGGGATCGCATTGCTCATGGATGGCAATACGACGACGCAGGGGCGCTATGCGCCGCAGGTTGATCGAGCGGTGAATTATCTGCTGCGGTCCGTGAATCCAAATGGCTTGATATCGAGCGTGGATGAAGAGGCGCGTTCGATGTACGGCCACGGATTTTCGATGCTCTTCTTGAGCCAGGTGTATGGAATGATGGAAGAGCCGGTTCGCGCGAAGCAGATTCACGAGGTGCTCTCGAAGAGCGTGGTGTTGACCGGGCGTGCACAGAGTCCGGCCGGCGGGTGGATTTATACGCCGGATTCCGGCGGCGACGAGGGATCGGTGACGGTGACGCAGGTGCAAGCGCTTCGTTCGTGTCGAACCGCGGGCGTGTCAGTGCCAAAGGATGTCATCGACAAGGCGATGGACTATCTCGCGCAATCGCAGAACAGCGACGGAGGCATTCGGTACTCGCTTCGTCAGCGGGGCGGCGAATCGCGTCCACCACTCGCGGCGGCGGCGGTCTGCTGCTGGTACAATGCGGGTGAATACGAAAATCCGCGGGCCAAGCGAGCGCTGGATTTCGCCAAGCAGAAGATCCAGGGAGGCGTCAATAACGGTGGACACGACTTCTACATGAACCTTTATTACGCCCAGGCGCTGTATGTAGGTTCGGATCCGCTGTGGAACGAGTACTATACGAAACGCCGCGATTACCTTCTGACTCAGCAGGCGGCGGATGGATCGTGGAACGGAGACGGCGTGGGCGACGTGTATGGAACGGCGGTGGCGCTGATCATCCTGCAGCTTCCGTACAATCAGTTGCCCATTATGCAGCGGTAAATTTGGAGCGTGAATGATGAAAGATGAACGTGGGGCGGGCCGTGAGGTGAGCATGCACGAGCCCGCTGATCCGAAGGCGATCGATCAGCTTCGAGAGGCGTACCAAAGAGTCCGCGCCGAGCTGGCGAAGGTGATCGTTGGTCAGGAAGAGGTGCTCGATCAATTGATCATCGCGTTGTTCGCGGGCGGGCACTGCCTGTTGGAGGGCGTACCGGGACTGGCCAAGACGCTGACGATCTCGACGTTGGCGCGATCGCTGAGCCTGACGTTCAATCGCATTCAATTTACACCTGATCTCATGCCATCGGACATCACGGGCACGGAAGTCATCCAGGATGATCGCGCGACGGGTCGGCGTGAATTCAAGTTTCTGCACGGACCTATTTTCGCGAACGTAATTCTTGCTGACGAGATCAACCGCACGCCGCCGAAAACGCAAGCAGCTCTGCTCGAAGCGATGCAGGAGCGGCACGTGACCGCGGGCGGCGAACGGCATGATCTTCCGTTGCCGTTTTTTCTTCTTGCGACGCAGAACCCGATCGAGCAGGAAGGCACGTATCCTTTGCCGGAAGCTCAACAGGATCGTTTCTTGTTCAAGGTGTACATCGCGTATCCGTCGTATCAAGAGGAATATGAAGTTGCGGAACGGACGACGGGCCAGGTGCAGGGGGCGGTCAACGAAGTGCTTTCGGGCCCGGATATTCTGCGATTTCAACGACTGGTGCGTCAGATCCCCGCGGCGCCGGATGTGCTTCGGTACGCACTTGATCTGACTCGCGCGACGAGGCCGAATGAATCCAGCGCACCGGCACTGGTCAAGCGGTTTATTACGTGGGGCGCGGGGCCGCGTGCCGTGCAGGCGCTGATTCTCGGCGGGAAGGCGCGTGCGGCGCTGAAAGGCCGCTACCACATGGCGATCGACGATATTCGGGCGCTCGCGCGTCCCGTGATGCGACATCGCATCGTCACCAACTTCTCGGCGGAGGCGGAAGGGTACACCACGGATCGAGTGATTGACGATCTGCTTGCCGAGGTTGTTCCCAACAAAACTCATTTGGACGGCGATGAACGGATACGCAAAGTACTTTCAGCCTGAGGTCCTTTCGCGGATCGCCCACCTCGAGCTGCGCGCTCGGCACGTCGTCGAGGGCTTCGTGAGCGGCATGCACAAGAGCCCGTACAAGGGCTTCAGCGTGGAGTTTGCGCAGCACCGGCCTTACGTACCCGGCGATGACATTCGGCACATCGATTGGCGCGTGTACGCGAAGGCCGATCGTTTCTTCATCAAGGAATATGAGGAAGAAACGAACATGCGCGTGCACCTGCTGCTGGATTGTTCGGCCTCGATGAAGTATCCGGAGCATGACGCGGGCGGGCGGATGACCAAGTGGACTTATGCGGCCACGATCGCGGCATCGCTGGCTCACTTGCTGGTCCTTCAGCAGGATGCCGTGGGGCTGACTTTGTTCGACACGGACATTCGCCGTCAATTGCCGCCTTCGACGAATCGCGCGTCGCTGACGGACCTTGCCGCGACGATTGAGGCCGCGGCACCGACGGATCGTACCGATGTGGCCAGAGTATTTCCGCAGCTTGCGTCGCGGATTCCGCGTCGCGGTATGGTGGTGATCCTGTCGGATTTGCTGACGAACATTGATTCGATCATTCAAGGGTTGCAGCGGTTTCGATTTGGCCGACACGACGTGCTCGTGTTGCACGTTCTTGATCAAGACGAGCTGGAATTTCCGTTCGCGGACCGCACGCTGTTTGAAGGGATGGAGAACATCGATCAACAAATTTTGACGGATCCGCAGTCGCTGCGACAAAGTTATCTGGACGCGTTGAATGCGTTTCTTGGTCGTCTTCGCCGCGCATGCCTCGACCTTCGCGTGGACTATTCGTTGCTAAGCACCGCACAGGGGATCGACGTGGCGCTTTCGACATTCCTAGCGACACGAATTCATCAAAGGCGAACGACGGCCTAGGAATTGCCAATTGCCAATTTCCAATTGCCAAATTGAAAAACGCACCACCGACTATCTCGTAGTCTTTGGGCTTTACATGTGTGGATCTTTCAATGAAATTCGCTCCGGGTCGGGCATCCTTCCTCAATCGGCAATTGGAAATCAGAAAATGGAAATTCGGAATCAACAATCGGCGAGGAGCTGGGATTGATGGTGCTTTCTCAACTGATGCTTGCCGCGTTCATCACTCCGGGTCTGGCTTTGGCCGGAGGGATTGCGGTTGCCTCGCCGATCATCATTCATTTGCTGGCGCGACGGCGGTTCAAGCGGATTCGCTGGGCGGCGATGGATTTCCTACTCGATGCGGAGCGGCGCAATCGGCGACGCATTCGGATGGAAGAGTGGCTGCTGCTTGCGCTGCGATGTGCGGCCGTGCTGCTGGTGGGTTTGATGCTCGCGCGACCGTTTCTTAGCGCGGCGGGGTTTGTGCCGAAGTGGGCCGGCGCGAAGCGAGTGGAGCGAGTGCTCATTCTCGATGATTCATTCAGCATGGGATATGAGTCGCCGGACGCCACAAGTTTCTCGCGTGCGAAGGAAGCGTTGCACCGGCTGATCGAGATCATTCGCAGCGAGACGCCGGACGATTCCGTGACGGTCATCCGCACGTCCGCGGCATCGACGCCGGTCAATTCAGGCGCCTTTCTCAACGATACGCAAACGGCGGACCTTTATGCTCGAATCGATCCGATGACACCGTCCATGCAATCCATGGACCTGCGCGGGGTGTTTCAGACCGTCACCGATGGACTTGGCCGTGATCCAGGAATCGTGAACGCCGTCGTTTATTTGATCAGCGATTTTCAGCGGATCAATTGGTCGGCGGATTCAGCGTCCGGGACTGCGTTGGTCAGTGGGCCGCTTTCCGATTGGGCATCGAAGAATCGCAATTTGCGGGCCGTGCTGGTGAATATCGGCGATGAGTCGGCGTCGAACCTGGCGATCACGGATGCGCGCTGGTCGGGCGGTCCGATTGTGGCGGGCGCTTCGGCGTCGATTCAGGTGACAGCGGCGAATTATTCGAATCATGGGGCGGACCCTGTCGAGCTTCACGCCACGGCCGGCGGTCGAGCACAGGCTTCCAAATCCATTCGTTCGTTGCCCGAAAGACAAAGCACGACGGTCGATGTGGATGTCGATTTTCCGCGGATCGGCGATGAGGTCGTGCGTATCGACTTGCCGGCGGATGCTTTGGCCGCTGATAACACGCGATTTGCAGCGGCCGACGTGGTCGGAGCGGTGCGAATTCTCATCGTGAACGGCGAACCGTCGAGCGAACAGTCTGATGACGAAGTCATGCTGCTCTCGACCGCGCTGCATCCGGAAGGTCCGGTGTTCAGCGGGCACGAAGTGACAGTCACGGATGAGGCCGGGCTTGAAGATGCGAACCTGAGTTCATTTCACCTTGTGATTCTCGCCAACGTCTATCGACCCGGCGAGCGGGCGGTGCAATCGCTGGAGAATTATGTTCGCGGCGGCGGCGGCTTGCTCGTATTTCTCGGCGATCAGGTTGATGCGTCGTTCTACAACAGCGAACTGTATCGAGTGGGCGAAGGCCTGCTTCCCGCGGAGCTACAAGAAGTGGTCGGCGCGCCGGATGCGGTTCATCTGGCCATCGTCGATCGGCTGCATCCCGCGCTGCGCTCGGTGAGCCGCGAGAACGACCCGCTGGGCATCTCGCAAATCCCTTTTTATGGATATTACACCGTCGCGGTTCCGGTGTCCGCACCGCCGGAACAACCAGACGCGGTGAAAGGCGCGGCTTTGCCGTCATCAAAGGGGCCAGATGCGACCGCGAAACACGACGCGACGAAGTTGCAGCGCCCGCCGTCGAACATCATCGCCACATTCAGCGACCCTGACGGGCATCCTGCTATTCTTGAACGAGTAATGGGTGAAGGGCGCGTCATGCTCATCGCTTCGAGCGCGGATAAGGAATGGAACCTCTGGCCTTATCATCCAACATATGTGCCGATCATGACGGAATTCGCGCGGCATCTGGCCCGTCGAACGCAGTCATCATCCGAAGTCACGGTGGGTTCGCCGATTGTGATGCCGATCGATGCGTCCCAATTTCAACCCGAAGTGATCGTTCGCGGGCCGCGATATCCGAACGAAGCGGAAACAGCGGTAACGGCCGCCTCATCGCCGGAGAGTCAGGAGCTTGTGGTTCGATGGGACCACACGGATGCGCCTGGGGTTTACCAATTCGTGCTTCGCAAGCGCGATGGCGGTGAAGCGGTGCGAATGGTTCCGGTGAACCTCGACGCTCGCGAGAGCGACTTGAGCATGGTGAATGGGGCGGAATTGCGGCGGGAAATGGGAGCGATTCCTTTTGAATATATCCAAGGATTGGCCAATGTTTCACGTGGTGCGGATGACGCCCGTGCGGAGTTCTGGCGACCGGCGTTGATCGCGGCCATCATCATGTTGATGAGCGAACAGTTTCTGGCGTGGAGATGGGGTAGGAAAAGATGAATGCTGAATTGCGAATTCGATCGGCAACCCCCCTGTGTCCCCCCTTGGTAAGGAGGGAGGCGATCGCGTCGGTTCTTTCAGCATTCACAATTCAGCATTCCACATTTGATCCCGATTCAGCATTCGTATTATGAGCGTGTTACCCATTCAATTCCTCGCCGCGGCAAATGACGAGTCTTTCGTCACTGAGCTTCGGCGCATGCCGGAGGGCTGGTTCGCGGTTGCGGGGCTGGCGCTTCTTGCTTTCCTTTGGTGGGCGGCGGCATGGATGTATCGCACGGAGGGTCGGGTCGGGGCATCCGGCCGGGTGCGAGTGATGCTGGCCGTCATCCGATGTCTGATTCTTCTGACGCTTGCGGTCATTCTGCTCGAGCCGATTCGCGTCCACATTTTGTACAAGCGGATTGATTCGTATTCGGTCGTGCTGGTGGATTCGTCGTCGAGCATGGGACTTTCGGATCGATATCGCGACGCCAATGAGCGGGAACGAGTGCGAAATTTTCTTGGACTGGAAGACGCGCCTGCGGCCATGCCGCGGACCGATCTTGCATCGTCGCTCTTGACGCGCGATCACCGCGATTTCCTTCATAGGCTCGCGGCGAAAAATCGGGTGCGGTTAGCTGCTTTCGCGGACGATTCGAGCAACCTCTGTACGCTTTGGGCGGCCGGTGAAACGGCGCCTGGCGGAGCGTCCGCGAGCGCGCATGCTGCAGAAACGGCCGGCGCGTTGACCGACGTGGATACCGCGACGATTGCATTCAACGCCAATGGTCCGGCTACAAACATTGAGAGGGCGTTGCATCGTATGGTTGAATCGTTGGCGGGAGCGCCGATTGCAGGAGTGGTGGTGCTCACCGATGGCGGATTCAATTCGGGCGCGGGTGCGGAGGAAGTCGCTCGCTATGCCCGCGAGCAGCATGTTCCGTTGCACGTAGTTGGGATTGGTGATCCGTCGCCGCCCCGCAATGTTCGTGTGGTGGAGACACAAGCTCCGGAGAATGCGTTCAAGAAGGATCCTTTCGCTATCACTGCAACACTGGCAGCTCAGGGACTCGATGGTGAGACGATTCACGTCCGATTTCGGGAGCGCCGCGCTGATGACGTCGGTGAAGGTCGCGAGATTGAGACAAAGAGCGTCACTGTTAAGCCGGGCGGTGTGATCGAACCGCTTGTGTTCCAGCGGGCGGCGGATCAGGTCGGTCGATATGTCTATACCGTTGAGGTCGAGCCGGTCGAGGATGAATCGATTGCGGACGACAACGCCCGTCAGACGACGGTCAATGTGGTCGATTCAAAGACGAAAGTGCTCATCGTGGCCGGTGAGCCAAGCTGGGATTATCGCTTCGTCTCGACGCTTCTCACTCGCGATGAGACGGTGGATGTGGCCTGCTGGTTGCAATCCGCGGACATGAACGCGGTTCGCGACGGCGACATCTTCATCGATCATTTACCGGCCACGGCGGATGAGCTCTTCGCCTACGACGTGATCATTCTCATGGACCCGGAGAAGAGTGAATTTGATGCGAACTGGGCGGAGCTTGCTGATAAGTTCGTCTCGCAACATGGCGGGGGCTTGCTGTATGCGGCGGCGCGGGCGCACGCGCCGGCGTTTCTGCGCGAGCAGCCTCTCAAGCCGATGTTTGACTTGCTTCCGGTCGTGTTCGATCCCGAAGCTGATCTGGTGTTGAACCAGATTGGGCACTACCAGACGGCGCCGTCGCTGATCGAGTTTCCTCCGGCGGCATTCTCGCATCCAATCCTGCGACTTTCGGACGATCCGGTGGCGAACAAGCTCGCCTGGCAGGGAATCGGTGACATCTATTGGCACTACCCGGTGCTGCGTGAAAAGCCGGTGGCGACGGTGCTGATGCGCGACGCGGACCCGAAGATGCGCGGCAGCGGCGGGGGGCATGTGTTGGCGGCGGTGCAATTTGTCGGACCCGGGCGAAGCGCGTTTCTTGCATTTGATACTTCGTGGAAATGGAGACGATTCACGGAAGAAATGTACGATCGCTTCTGGGTGCAGATGGTGCGATTTCTTTCGGAAGGGAAGCTGCTTGGCGGCAGTCGTCGCGGAACGCTGACGGTGGAAAACGATCACCCGACGCTAGGCGAAACAATTGCTGTTTCGGCACGGCTTCTCGATGCGCAGTTTGAGCCGCTGAAGAGAGATCAGGTGGCGGCGCATTACGAGATCGCCGGCGAGCGGCGCGAGCTTTCGCTTGCGGCTCAGCCGGATCGACCCGGTTCTTTCGGAGGTCAGTTCGTTCCCGATCGAACGGGGGCTTATCGAATCATGCTGACGATGCCGAGTTCCGGGGCTGCTGAGCCGGTTGAGCTGCAACATGAGTTACTGGTGACGCGGCCCAATCTCGAATTGTTACGCCCGCAGATGAATCGCGCGGAACTTGTGACGCTTGCGGAGCAATCCGCGGGCGGGAAATTCTGGGAAATTGACGAGGCAAACGGCATCCCTGACGCAATCCCCGATCTGCACGAGGAGATACCGGTTCGCTCACGTCCGACAACTCTTTGGGACAACGGCGTTACGCTCGGCATTCTGGTCGCGTTGATGACTGTGGAATGGGCTGTCCGCAAGTGTAACCGACTTCTCTGACAATGCAATACCTGCATTGACGCGATCATTCGCACCATCCAAATTCACATTGTGGTACATCCGATCGGTCCCTGACTTGTCAACACTGGTGCGGTTGAGACAATGGACGAATGGAGATGAACGATCGACCCTTCGACTGGCGGGCATTCGGCGCGGCTCATCCTCGATACTTCAAGGCGGCGATCCTTGCAAAGAAGGCGCGCGCCAAAGTCGCCTTGATCCTGATGCTTTATTGCCTTGGCGAGGGAATTTGCAACTGGGAACCTCCGCTTGATTTGCTTCATCCGAATTGGCTTGTTGTGATGGGGTTGATGCTTATGGCTATTGGTGCGGGCATTCGCATCGCCGCACACGGCCAACTCCGCAAGAAGCAGGAATTGGCCACGGACGGCGTCTATTCCATTTGCAGGCACCCGCTGTACCTGGGTTCGATCTTGATGGCGCTGGGGTTCTGTATCTTGTTCAACGACAGCGCGAATTATGCCTTCGCGGGCGCGTATTTTCTGCTGTTTTATCCCCTGACGATGGTTTGGGAAGAATTTCGGTTGGCCGAGCGTTATGGCGAAGCCCATGCAGCTTATCGTGCGACGACGCCGTTGTTGCTTCCGCTTGGCCGGTTTCGGGGTGGGGAGTTCCTTTGGGCTCAAGCACTTCGCAACGGCGGGAGCACGTTGTTGGTGGGAACCTGCGGGCTTTTGCTCTTCGCGATTGAGCAGGTACCGATCATGCATTGGTTGCGTCATTAAGCCGGATATTCGTTGAATCCTGGCGGTAACGTGAAAGTGAATCGACGGTTCGCAGAGATTTGAAGATGGAACAACCAATCACGGAGAACGCCTTACCAACCCAAAGCCGCAACGGCGGCACATTTTCCTTTCTTGTTCTTCTCGCGGCAGCGTTCGTATTGCTGGTCGTGGGCCTGAGTGTGCGTGGACTGTGGCATTCCGAAGGCCGATGGGCGGAAATCAGCCGGACGATGCTCAACACCGGCGACTATTTCCATCCTCGATTGGGGGTTGAGCCGTATTTCGACAAGCCGCTCCTTTCGTATTGGATCGTTTGCCTTTCCGCCGTCGTGACAAAGGCTTTGGGGTTGGCTGATGGCCTTAATGAATTTTCGGTTCGACTTCCCAGCGCGCTGGCGGGGATTGTGGCGATCGCATCCGTTGTTTCCCTCGGTCGTGGTCTTTGGTCAGCGTCGGCAGGTCGGGTGGCGGGTTGGATCCTCCTGACGACCTATGGCTTCTTGTTCTGGTCACGAACGGCGACGTCGGAAGCGCAGAACATGGCCGTCGTGGTTCTGGCGCTGGCGTGGTATTGGTCGCGGCGTGAGCGGGCGGGGTTCGGCTCGTTTCTTGCCTTTTATGTGATCATTTTTCTTGGTGCGATGATGAAGGGGCTGCCGGCGGTCATCCTGCCGGTGCTCGCGGTCTTTGTCGATGTGGTGCTGAATCGGCGTTGGGCCTCCGTTTTGAAGATATCCAATTTTCTTGCGTTAGTGGCCGGTCTGGCAATTTACTTCGCTCCATTTCTTATTGCATCCGCGACGGCCACCGGCGATTACAGTGCTAACGGCCTGGCACTCGTCGTCCAGGAGAATTTCAAGCGATACGTTGATCCGTTTGATCATACAGGTCCAGTGTATCTCTATTTGTATTACCTTCCACTCCTTCTGTTGCCCTGGACGCCGCTTTTCGTTGCGGCGATCGTTCACGCGCTGGCTCGCTGGCGGGAGGTCGATCGAAACGGGCGCTGGCTTTTGATTTCGATCGCCATGATGTTCGTTTTTTTTACTGTTCCGGGGTCGCGGCGCGGTTACTACATCTTGCCGCTTGTACCGCTTTGTTCGCTGTTTACAGCCGGGTTTCTGGTTCAGGTCCGAACGGAATCTGCTGCGACCGCACGGCTCCATGGCTTTCGCACCTTCTGGTGGTTTCTGGCGATTACGGGGTTGTTTGAAATGCTCGCGCCGGTCGTCGTTCCGTTGGCCCGTGAAGTGATCGGGTCTGACGTGGCGCGTGTGGTGCTTACGGCAATGCCGCACGAGCTGTTGACCGCGATGGGAATCATCGGGGCGGCGAGTCTCATTCTCTCAGCTGCGATGATGATCACGAATTGGCGTTTGCGGGGAGTGCTTGCGTGGAGTCGTCCGGCGTTTGCGATCGCGACGGCCGTCGTGGTAATGGGCGGATTTTTCGGCTGGCAAAACGGATTGCTCGAGCCGTTTCGCACGGAGAAGGCGTTCGTGCAGCAGGTTGCGGCGCGGACCGCTGAGTTTGCGCCCGAAGAATTCGCATTCTATCATCGTGGGTCGGCGAATGTGTATTTCTATCTGAACACTCCGAATTCGGGTCAGTTGCTTCGAGAGCCCGATGAAGTGCGCGAATTTTTCGCCAATCCCAAGCGGCGCGTGCTGTTTTCCGAGCGGCGTTATATCCCGGATATTGAGCGTTATCTCACATCATCGGGGAGCGGTTCCGCGTTTCGGCTGGGTCCGCCGGACGTCGTGGAAGCGTTACTCCCATGGGAGAAAACACCGGACAAGCAGGACTGGGTCGCGTGGTTCCTAAAGGAATCTTCAAAGGGAGAATCGCCGCAAGCGGCCAAGGACTAATTGATGCGCAGCGAGTTTCTCCCCTTTTCGCGACCTTCGATCACCGACGCGGACATTGCGGCTGTGGTTGATGTGTTGCGCTCGCGATGGATCACGACGGGTCCGAAAGCCGCGGAGTTTGAGCGGAAATTCGCGGAGTATTTGATCGGCGGGCAAGCCGGGAGTGCATCGAAGAGCGGCGGGTCGGAAATTCAGGCGATCGCGATGGCATCGGCCACCGGGGCGATGCACGTCATGCTCAAGGCTCTGGACATTGGCCCGGGCGACGAAGTCATCACGCCATCGTTGACCTGGGTTTCCACGATCAATCTCATCGTACTCGCGGGTGCGACGCCGGTGTTCGTGGATGTTGACCGCGACACGCTGATGGTCTCGCCGAGTGCCATCGAAGCGGCCGTGACTCCAAGAACAAAGGTAGTCATTCCCGTGCATTATGCCGGGGCGGCCGCGGACATCGGTCCGATGCGTCAATTCTGCGAGAAACGAGGCATCGCGCTGGTGGAAGATGCGGCGCACGCGCTGGGCACGGAATATCACGGCGAGCGAATCGGCAATCGTGGCATCACTGTGTTTTCATTCCATCCGATCAAGAACATCACCACGGGCGAGGGTGGAATGGTGTGCTGCGAAGATGAATCGCTTGCGAATCGAGTGCGACGACTGAAGTTTCACGGTTTGGGTGTTGACGCATTCGATCGGCAGATGCAGGGTCGATCGCCGCAGGCGGAAACAATCGAGCCGGGTTACAAATACAATATGCCTGATATGTCGGCGGCGCTGGGCCTGAGCCAAATGGCTCGCGTTGACGAAATGAACAAACGCCGCGGCGACCTAGCGATGTACTATCGAAAGAAGCTCGCGGACGTCGAAGAAGTTGCGCCATTGGCCGATCCGCCGTATCCAATGAAACATTCGTGGCACTTGTTTATCGTGCGGGTGACGGGCGGTCGCAGCGGCATCACGCGCGAGGACTTCATGGAAGCCCTGAAAAAGCGGAACATTGGGACAGGCATTCATTTCCGCGCCGCGCACATGCACAAGTACTATGTCGAGACGATGGGGATGCGCCGCGGAATGCTGCCCAATACCGAATGGAACTCGGATCGCATCTGCTCGCTGCCGCTGTTTCCGGATATGACGCAGGCCGATGTGGATGACGTCGTCGCCGCGATCAAAGACGTTTTTGCGAACCCGAAAGCACGATGAAAGCTCCGATCATGACCGCAGCGAAATCCGTTTCCGTTGTCATTCCGGTCTTCAACGAGGCCGCCAACCTCGGTGAGCTGATTCCGCGATGCCTTCGGGCGTGCGCTGAACTCGGTTCGGCGTTCGAGATCATTTTGGTGGATGACGGCAGCAGTGATGGTTCGGCGAAAATGATCAGCGAGGCCGTTGAGCGACATCCGGGGGCTGTGATCGGCGTGCTGCTCAATCGTAATTATGGTCAACATGCGGCCGTCTTTGCGGGATTGGCGGAATCGACGGGGAGTATTGTAGTCACGCTCGATGCGGATTTGCAGAACCCGCCCGAGGAGATTTCGCGCGTCGTTAAGAAAATCGAAGAAGGCTTTGATGTGGTGGGCACGGTGCGTGCGGATCGACGCGATTCGGGATTTCGCAAGCTGAGCTCGCGCCTCGTGAATGCGGCGGTGCGGCGGGCGACGGGCGTCATGATGCACGATTATGGATGTATGTTGCGGGCCTACGATCGTCGCGTCGTGGACGCGATGATGCAGTGCCACGAACATAGCACTTTTATTCCCATTCTTGCGAATTATTTCGCGAGCCGACCGACGGAAATTACTGTTTCGCACAATGCCCGCGCGGCCGGCGATTCGAAATACGGATTGTGGAAATTGATCAATTTGCAGTTTGACCTGCTCACAAGCATGACGACGATGCCTCTTCGCATTTTGAGCGTAATGGGCGGGGCGATGGCGGCACTGGGCGTGGGATTCGGTGTCTTCATTTTCGTGATGCGAGAGTTGTACGGCTCGGAATGGGCGGCCCAGGGTGTGTTCACGCTGTTCGCGATTCTTTTTGTGTTTATCGGGATTCAATTCGTTGGTATGGGGCTGCTTGGCGAGTATATTGGGCGGATCTATCACGACGTGAGGGCTCGGCCAAGATATTGCGTGGAGCGGATTGTGGGGCGAGAAGCGAATTCAATGTTGCCGGGGCGCGGGACGGCTTCTGGCGAAAGTTCGGGGGCGACGGTCACGGTGACAAAAGAGCGCATATCCGCTCCAAGCGAGGCGATTCGATGAAGTGCGTTGTACTGGGGTATCACAATTTCGGTTGCACGGGGATCGAGGCCTTGCTGCGCTGCGGCTTCGAGGTTGCGGCCGTCTTCACGCATAAGGATGATCCGAATGAGAATCTGTGGTTCGGTTCGGTGGCGGAGCTTGCGGCGAGCAAGGGAATTCCGGTGTTCGCGCCGGAGAACATCAATCATCCGCTTTGGGTGAAACGAATTCGCGAGTTGAGGCCGGACGTCTTGTTTTCATTTTTCTATCGCGATCTGGTGAAACCCGCGATCTTGAACATTCCGGCGCAAGGCTGCCTGAATCTGCACGCGTCGCTGCTGCCGAAATATCGCGGTCGATGCCCGATCAATTGGGTGATGGTCAATGGCGAGTCGGAGACGGGCGTCACGCTGCATCACATGACGCCGAAGGCTGACGACGGCGATATTGTCGCACAGCGAAAAATCACGATCGAGAAAGAGGATACGGCCCGGACATTGCATGAACGGTCGTGTCAGATTGCCGGGGCGATGCTCGACGAAGTGCTGCCGTTGATTGCAAGAGGAAAGGGGCCGCGCACTCCTCAGGATCATACCAAGGCGACTTATTTCGGTGGACGGCGGCCTGTGGATGGTGAAATCGACTGGTCGCGTTCGGCGACGGAAGTTCGAAACCTTGTTCGTGCTGTGACTCGACCTTATCCCGGGGCGTTCAGTTTTGTCGCGGACCGCAAGTGCCTGTTGTGGTCGATGACCGAAGTTGATGCACCACGAGGACAGCGGGTGACCGGCGTCGTGGTTTCGACGAATCCGCTGGTCGTAACGTGTGGGAAGAATGCCGTTCGCGTTGACTTCGCACAAGTCGAGGACGGAGTTCATACGACCGGGGCGCAACTGGCTGCCAACTTAAACCTGGTCATGGGCATGAGCTTCGGACCTCGCGTTGATCGACGCCATGAAGCTCGCCGCAAGACGCATGTGCTTGTTCTCGGTGTGAATGGCTTCATCGGCAACGCCCTGAGCGAGCGGCTCTTGCGTGATGACAAGTACGAAGTCCATGGGATGGATCTGCGGGCCGATCATATCGGTCATCTTCTTGGCCGGCCCGGTTTTCATTTTGAAGAGGGCGACATTTCCATCCATCGTGAATGGCTGGAATATCACATCAAGAAGTGCGACGTGGTATTGCCGCTCGTGGCGATTGCGACGCCGATTGAATACGTTCGCAATCCGATCCGCGTGTTCGAGCTGGATTTCGAAGAGAATCTTCGCGTGGTCCGCCACTGCGTGAAATATAAAAAGCGCCTAATCTTTCCATCGACATCTGAAGTTTACGGCATGTGCGACGAGGAGGAATTCGACGAGGACAATTCCAAACTCGTGCTCGGGCCGATCCGCATGCAGCGATGGATTTATTCCTGCTGCAAGCAGCTTCTCGACCGCGTGATCTGGGCCTACGGCCAAAAGGAAGGATTGCGATTCAGTCTGTTTCGTCCGTTCAACTGGATCGGCCCGAAGTTGGATAGCCTGAGCTCGGCGCGGATCGGCAGCTCGCGGGCGATCACACAAATGATCTTGAATCTTGTGGAGGGTCAGCCGATTCGGCTGATCGACGGTGGGGCGCAGAAGCGGTGCTTCACCGACGTGTCGGAGGGCGTCGAGTGCCTGCATCGAATCATCGAAAACAAGGATCATGAGTGCGAGGGACGAATTTTCAACATCGGAAATCCGGAGAATGAATCGAGCATCAAGGAGTTGGCCGGAATGCTCGTGGTGAAATTTGAGCAGCATCCGCTGCGCTCGCAGTTTCCACCGTTCGCGGGATTTTTGGAGCTGGAAAGCGAATCCTACTACGGCGTCGGATATCAGGACGTGCAGCATCGCCGGCCTAGCATTCGAAACGCGCAGAAGCACTTGAACTGGACGCCGAAAATCCCGCTGGAGGATTCGGTCGGAACCACGCTTGATTTTTTCCTTCGCGAATATGTTGCGGCGGAAGACAAGGAGCAGGCGATCGTCCAGAAGTCCGCGCCCGTGTTGAAGACCAAACCATCACTCATTCCCAACAAGCGCACGGCGCGAAAGGCGCCATCCCATGCGAATCGGACTCCGCGTCGACGTTGACACTTTTCGCGGAACGAAGCTCGGCGTGCCCAATTTGCTTCGATTGCTCAAAGAGCATGACGCGAAGGCGAGCTTTTTTTTCTCGGTCGGCCCGGACAACATGGGTCGGCATTTGTGGCGACTGGTCAAGCCGAAATTTCTCGCCAAAATGCTAAGGTCCCGGGCGGCGAAGCTGTACGGCTGGGACATTTTGCTTCGCGGCGTGTTCTGGCCCGGTCCGATGATCGGCGAACGCCTTGGCGACATCATTCGCGCCACGGCGGATGCCGGACACGAAGTGGGCTTGCACGCATGGGATCATCACGCCTGGCAGTCGCGACTCGATCGAATGAACGCGAGAGAAATCGAAGAGGCCCTTTCGAAGGGCGTCGGAGTTCTGGAACGCACCCTTGGGGTTGCGCCGACGTGCTCGGCCGCGCCGTCGTGGAAATGCGACGATGGTGTGCTCCTTGCAAAGGAGAAGTTCCCGTTTCGCTACAACAGCGATTGTCGCGGCTCGTCCGTTTTCAGGCCGCAAGTGAACGGAATGACTCTCTCCCAGCCGCAGATTCCGACGGATCTTCCGACGTACGATGAAATCGTCGGCTGCGACGGAGTGACGGACGAGAATTACAACGCGCACATGATTTCGCTTTTCCGTCGGGATGGGCTGAACGTCCTGACGATCCACGCGGAGGTGGAAGGGATCGCGCTGGCGGAGTTGTTCAATTCATTCTTAACTTCCGCAACGAATCAAGGGATGGAATTTGTTCCGCTGGGTGAGCTTCTTCCGCATAGCGATTCGATTCCGCCCGGTCGCGTGGGACGATCGGAAATTGCGGGTCGGGAAGGTTGGATCGCTCGCCAGGTTTTGTAGAACTGCCATGGACGGCTCCTCCAATCGCGAAAATTCTCGCCAAGTTCGAATTGACTCGATACTGATCTTTGCGCTGGGGATGGCTGCGTTTTTGATCGCCCCGATGACGGAGTTCGTGGGATTGGAATCGCGATTCGCGCTGTTCGCGGAGACGATGCTCCGCGAGGGACCGAGCTTTTTCCCGCGAACGTATCTTGGACCGTATCCGGATTATCCGGCCACATGCACGTTTCTGATCTATCTCCCGGCGCGGCTTTTGGGGCATTTGACGCCGCTGCTGGCGATTCTGCCGACGGCGATCATCTCGTCGCTGATTCTGGTGGCGACGTACAAGATCGGCTCTCTGCATTCCAGGATATGGGGCTGGTGCGCGGTGCTCATGAGTCTCTTAACCGGAGAATTTGTGTTGGCGTCGAGGAGCATTTCTCCGGATCAATGCACAACTCTCGTCACGTCATTTTGTGTGCTCTGGACGCTTCGAGACATTTTCGAAGATCGAAGGGGCATCGTCTGGAAGTTTGCGATTGCATTCGCAGCCGGATTCGCTTGCCGAGGACCAATCGGAATGGTCTTACCGGCAGTCGTGGTCATCGCCCTTCATCTGGCAGAAGGGCAGTTTCGGCGCGCCGTGTTCATCGGCATGATTTCGGCGATCGTCCTGTCGGCTTGCGTGGGACTGCTCATCCTGTCGGCGAATCATGATGGAGGTCCGGAATTTGTTGGTGAAGTGCTCAAAATGCAAATGCTGGGGCGCTTTTCGGGAGCGCATTCGAGCGCGATTACTTACTGGATTCGGAGTTCTGGATGGTACGCTGCGGCATTTCCATTGGCGGCGGCTGTGATGATATTCAGTTCGCGGAGGCTTTTGGCGCCAAAGGACTTCGAATCGAGACTCCTGCGATCGCTCGCGGTTTGGGCGCTCATCGTCCTGGCCGTTCTTTCAATTCCTGGAGACAAAAAAGCTCGGTACATTCTCCCGGCATCGCCTGCATTCGCCCTAATCGCAGCCTATTATTTCACGTCAGATTTGCCCACGCTCTTCTTGCGAAGGTGCAAGGACGTCGTCGTGGGAATCTTCAATTGGACGCCCGTGATTTGCCTGATATCCGCGTCTGTCATTTTGCTGTTTCATGATCGATTCACGCCGCCACTTAAAATTACCCGCGTGGTGGCAGCGGTCGCACTACTCACTTTGATTGCATTCACGAATTTCTGGTGGAGGAGATCGAGTTCCACAAAATTGACATCGTCTGGCGAACAAGTCCAGGACCGGCGCGGTGCAATCGAAAGGCGCCTGGCGTTCGCGGCCATATCATTTCTGACCATACAGATCGGCGTTGTTGAGACAATCCTGGTGCGCGAAGAAGGTTGTGCGAGTTTCCGAAAGGCCGTGGCGACCGGTCTATCGCACAATGGCGGCCGGCTCGTGTTTTGGCGGCTCGGACCGGATCAGGAAGACATCAAGCTCATGGCCGGCCTCAAATCGGACTTTACTCCGGGATTCGCGGGTACGACGGATGAACTGTTCAAGCGAGACCCGTCCACTTTGTTTATCACGAGGCATGAGGAGTTTGAAGGGATGCCAGACGAAGTCTCGCGGCGCATCGTGGTTTCCGCGCGAGGCAAGATCGGTCACGAACTGTGTGTTGCGTTTCGGCTTGCGGCAACGCGAAGAGCCCGACTGGGAGACGGCCCTGAACTGCCGGACGAAGCTGTCGAAATCACGAACCACTGACAGCCCTGTGAAATTCCCATTCCTGTCCATCCTTGTACACAAGTTGAAATGAATCGTTGATTGATGCGCCCTTCAGCTCGAATCGCCAGATTCGATCGGTCATTTCGGCGTAAACAACTTCTCCTGAGCAGACGCGCTGGACAGATCCACGAGCGCCGCTGATGGGTCCTTCATAATCGAGGTAGGCGATTCGGTGGTCGTCGATTTTGATTGCGGGAATAGGGCGGTCGTCTCCGGTTGTGGGTGGCCGGTCGAGCCGCCACGTGGCGAGCACGCCGGCGCGTTCCAGCATGAAATCCCAGTGTTGGCTCTCGCCGACGGTATGCTGTAGAATGACAAATCGCGAGGGCATGGATCACTCGCAAAAAGGGTCGCGCGGACGATTCGACGGCGACTTTGTGACAACGGTTCCTTGCACGGAGGTAAGAACGATGCTCCATTCACACCGAAATGTCAATTCCAAATTATTCGGCGCGTGTGCGATTGCAATCCTGGGTTGCCTGGCCTCGGGTTGCGCGACAAGCAGCAACGATACGACCTATGACCGGTGGCGGAGCGAGGCCCAGGACGCCATGCATCGCGGCGATTATGCGGTGGCGAGAAGCCTGTTGCTCTCGGCCGAAAACAAGCATGCCCGCGATCCCGTCACTCTTCACAATCTCGGCGTTTGCAGCCTTCACGTGGCCATGGCGAAGTCGCAGGAAATGAATTATGCCGCTGCGATGCGTGAGCTGGATGTGGCCGAGGCTTACTTCCGCCGGGCGATTGATGCATCACCTGCGTTTCAGCCGTCGCAGGAAGGCCTGAATGAATCGCTCGAGTTGAAGGGCGAGTACGCCATGGCGCTGAAGGAAGCGGAGTGGGCGGCCACGAATGTGGGACCATCTTCCAAGGAGCAGATCTTCCTGGCCGGTGCGCTGGAACGACAGGGTGACGTAGATGGTGCATTGCTGCGATACAGGCAGGCCGTTGCGATGGAGCCCAAGTCTCCCGTACCTCACGTCGCTTTGGGGATTTTCCTGAAGCGGACCGGCGATGGTGCCGGCGCGTTGGCGGAGTTTCAGGCGGCGCAGGAATTGAACCCCAAGGACCAATACGTTGCCGGTCAGATTGCGGCATTGAATTCACCAACTCGGACGCCAGCCACATATGATGCCTCTGACACCGCAGGATTGGCGAGATCGCGCTGATTCGTTGCAATGGGTGACGCGGCTATGGTGTTGGCCCGCACAATTCGGTCCTGCATCGTGAAATGAAGTCGAGTCGCGAACGCTGAGCCACGGCAAACGTAGTTTGTATTCATGTGCGGAATTTGCGGCTGCATTCGATTCGACGGCAGCCCGGTAAACGCTGACACGCTTCGAAACTCGTGCGGTTCATTGCGTCATCGCGGCCCTGATGCCCAAGGCGTCTGGATTGACGCAGGGCACGGTAGCACGGTCGGTCTCGCCGCGGCGCGATTGGCCGTCCTTGATCCGCTGCACCGTGCCGATCAACCGATTCATCGCCACAATCGATTCCATATCGCGTTCAACGGAGAAGTCTACAACTTCCGGAAGGTGCGCGAGGAACTCGTTGCTCTTAGCGAGGAGTTTGTGACGGAAGGGGACGCGGAGGTTGTCCTGGCCGCATGTGCGCGCTGGGGCGTCGATGCGCTCACTCGATTCAACGGCATGTGGGCTCTTGCGGTTTACGATTCACAAACGCGATGCGGATTTCTTGCCCGCGATCGATTCGGGGTCAAGCCGCTTTTCTACTCGGTTCACAAGAGTCGTCTGCAATTCGCAAGTGAGTTGGTGGGCATTAGCGCGCTTGGTGACTTCGATCACGAGATTGATCAAAACGCGGTCGTTGGATTGCTGACATTCGGTTTTATCAATCAACCGCGAACGATCTATTCCGCGGTGAAAAAGCTTCCGCCGGGGCACTATCTCACATTTGATGCTCGCGGCGCGTCGCCGCCGGTTCGTTACCACAAGCCGCATCCGCGAATGAATTTGCCGAGTGAAGAAGGCGAGCTTCGCGCATGCCTTCGGCGGACGATCGCTGACGCCGTTGCGATTCGCAAAGTTTCCGACGTCCCCATCGGTGCGTTTCTTTCCGGCGGCGTGGACTCAACCATTGTCGCGTATCATCTCGCCGAGGCCGTTGGACGCCCGCTGAACACGTTCTCCATCGGCTTTGAGGATTCTCATTATGATGAATCGCGATTTGCGCGCCTTGCGGCAAGCCGCATTGGAACGCAACATCACGAGCTTACGCTCACGACGAAAGACCTTTGCGATGCGCTCCCGCGAATTCTGGATCATCTGAGCGAGCCATTCGGAGATAGTTCGATTCTGCCGACGGCGCTCTTGTCCGAGCATGCGCGGACCGGAGTGACTGTGGCGCTCAGCGGTGACGCGGGCGATGAACTCTTCGGCGGGTACTGGCGGTATCTGGCGCATGAATCACTCAAGACCTATTTTCGGTTGCCGCATTGGCTCCGCCATTCGTTTCTTGAACCGTTGTTAAGTCGATTCTCGTCGTCAAAATCGTCGGGGTTTTCCAATCGCGTGCGGCAATATCGCAAACTCCTCCGTGCGGTCGGCGGTTGCAATGCGCTGGAGCGTCACCTGATGTGGATGCGGATTCTCTCGCCCGAGGCCGAGAACATCTTCAAGAATCGTAATTGGGTGATTGAGAGTTCCAACGACTTCGGTGAGTCGGAATCAATTCCAGAAGTCGTTTCCGGTGGGAAATACACGTCGAACGATGATTTGAACCGCATTTTCCGCTTCGATCTTGAGAATTCACTGCCCGCGGACATGCTGCACAAAGTGGACATGGCGAGCATGATGCATTCTCTTGAGGTGCGCACACCGTTTCTTGATCCGAGCGTCGTCGAGCTCGCCCTGGCGATTCCTGCCGATCAAGCGGCATTCTCCCGGACGAAATTCTTGACCGCCCCAAGCAGGGATTCGAAGTGCCGTTTGGTGAGCTTATTCGCGGGCCGCTCCGCAGCTTATTTCATGACGTCGTCACGGCCCAGACGATTGAGTCCTTCGGACTCCTGTCTTATCCCAATGTCATGGCAGTGTTCGGCGCACATTGCGAGCGTCTGGCCGAACATGCCGATCTTCTGTTTGCGATTCTGTCGCTATGCTGGTGGCGATCGCGCCGCTGATGTTGCGGATCAGTTTGTCGTCGTGCTCACTGCCTGGCTCTTCGGCACAAGGGCTTCAAAGACGGCCTTGTGTAATAGCCTCGGCGGCAGCGCGCCTTGAGCGATCACGCAGTCATTGAATTTCTGACGATCGAATGCCGGGCCCAAAGTGAATTCGACTTCTGAGCGGAGTTCCAGCAACCGCGAGTATCCGCAGAAGTAGGACGGCGCCTGACCGGGGGCCCAGAATGTGTAGCGCTGCACTTCCTGCATGGCCATCGCGTCGGACATGCAGACATCCTTGGTCAACACGCGCGTCGCTTCTTCCTCGGTGATCTGGCCCAGTTGCAAACCCGGATCGAGAAACGCCCGAGCGGCGCGGAGCAAACGCTCCTGCAGGCAAATGAGTTGGCCGTCGAGAGGCATATAAGGTTTCATTTCCCACTCAGCGTACAACGCCCATCCCTCGACATTCACGCTGTTCATTGCATAGAGCGCACGAGGAATCGAAACTCCGCCTTCTATCATGGCCGCAAATTGCAGTTCATGTCCGGGGCGGCCTTCGTGCGCGGTCAACGTCCATGAACTGGCGGCAAAAGTGAAATCATCGGGCGTCATTTCGCCCTTTCCGTCGGTTGAAGGGATGCGGAGCGGCAGGACGAATTCACCCATTTCGCCGGTGTTTCCGATCATGCGCGGCGGGCGCATGTTGGGTGCGGGGATCGAGGCGCTTTCGGCCTCACTCGCCAGTCGAATGCGCATTTCCCGTTGCGGCAACGTGACGATGTGCTCGCGCCGAATGATTTCTTCGAGGTCCTTGATCCGCTGCTGATAGTGTGGAAGAATTTTCTCGCCGACCAGTTGGTCTTTCTTCAACTCGCGAATGACGTCACGATAGTCAGTGCATGAGTATCCTTTTTCCTTGGCGACCAGCGGCGCCAGCGCCTGCATCTCCCGCTGGATTTCCGTGAACGCGACGTGGGCGCGAGAGACGAGTTCGGACACGGGCATGTCGATGCCCGACATCTTGAGCGAGTAGGCGTATTTTTCCGCCGGTTGGCGGAAGTCAACTCGCGCCTTGGGCAGAACTTCCTTGCGAACAAAGGCGTCATATTCATCGAGCTGTTTCTTCAGTTTCTCGTAAGCAGGCTCGTAGCCCTTGATCGCGAATTTCTCAAACAACTGCTTGATGCCTTCAATGTAGCGAGGCGCGTTGGCGAGGCCTTTTTCAACTTCAATTTTCGGCGGACCCATGAGTCCGGGCTGGTTCAAGCGCTCTCGCGTTCGATCCATCGCCAGATTCGTGAGCGGCATGTAGCCTGATTCAACTCCCGCATATCGATTGAGGCGAACAAGGGCCGCCTTGCGCCGATCTTCAGGAATCTGATCGTCGAGCAGGGTGCGCACGCCCATGAAAACAGCTTCCGGCACGTTGTGGATGGGGATATCATATTTCTCCTCGAGCTGCTCGCCCTCAAGGAAGCGGTTGGCCGCATCGATTGAGATTTCCAGATCCTGTCGCACCGCGGGGTGTTTTTCGTCAGCGAGCCTTGCCTGGAGTTCCTGGATCGCTTTTTTCAGAGAGTCCTGAAAGCGCTGATCCACGCCGGGTTTGAGGTCCTTGATTTCCTGATCGAGTCCATCGACCCCTAGTTGTCCGGCAAATTCAGGAGCAAATTGTGCGACAGGCTTCAGCAGCGCCTTGGCGTATTCATTGCTCCTTGCGACCCACAGTAGCGTGTCGGAGTTCTTTTCGGTTGGAGCCGTGGATTTTTCCTGACCAAGAGCGGACAGCGAACCTGACACGGCACCGAGCAATGTCGCACACCAAACCGCTCGAATCGTGAACCGTCTCATTGGACATAGTGAAATCCGCATTGAATCAAAAATCAGCATGAATTCCTCCCGATGCACTTGGTCAATCTTTCGCTGAAAGCGGGACCAGCGGGCGACGAAGGGGAATACGATTCGATCGCTGATCAAACAAGCCGCGCTTGCGTGCGTGACGATACCCGTCACTCAAGCCAGGTACAAGGTATTCTCGGCCTGCATTGGTAATATTTTGTCCAATCCGTAAGAATTCCAGCGCGCGGGGCGGTTCATGGTTCGGGCGGCGGCAGGGGACGGAGCGAGTGAGCGACGTCCAACATGGTTTGAGCATTCGTTTCGTCGTTCAGCTCCAGATACACGTGGGATAGTTGATCAAAGCATCGTGCGGCAAAGGAACGCATGTGCGACCTCCGGTCGTTTGCCACGTCGATTCTTGTCAGGCGATTCGTTGCGGAAATCAGTAGTTCCTTTGCGTCATTCAGTTGATTCTGTTGCTCAAGGTGATTGGCAACCACCGATTCCCCCAAGGCGGCCGTGACCGCAAAGGCCGATGTGTCGGGAAAATCGTCCGCGAGCTTCGAGAGAATTGCGAGGGCTTCGCGGGCTTCTTTCAGTGCATCTTCGGGGCGTTCAGCAATTTCAAACGCATGTGCCCGCCGCAGGTGCATGTGACCCAGCGCGAACCGATAGTTCGGCACTCCCGGTCGTTCATCGACGAGCGATTGGAGCATCGCGATACCCTGTTCCATATGATCATGACTTGCTTCGCGGCTCCGTGTGGCCAATGTCTCCGCGAGGTCAAAGCGATATTGGTCCGCATTGGGAAATCGCTTCACCAATCCATCGAGAATCGCAGCGGCCTCATCGACATTGGATTGGCGAAATTGAGGACCTCGCAGGAGCTCACGTTCCCGTAAACACAGAGCAAGCAGATTTAGATATTTTGGATTCAGTGCCTCTCGCGCTTGCAGCTCGCCGAGAATTTCCACCGCTCGATCCAAGTGAGCGAGTTCTTCACGAACGCGTGGCGGCGGCATTCCCGGCTCCCCCGGCGGAGGCGGCGGTCGGTCGAATCTCGGTTGGCCATTGGGCGGTGGCGGGCCGGGGCGTGGACGAGGCGGCCCCTGCACGTCGAAACCGGGCGGTGGCGGTCGATCCGGGATGTGACCTCGTTGATCCAATCGGGGGCCCGGCCCCTGCGGTTCGGGCAGCAATCGAACGTCACTGCGGCGTGCGGAAAGGTAATACGTTCGAGCCAACTCAAAACGTGCGTCATCAGATGCGTGTGGGGCGGCGACGATTCGCTCAAGTGATTCCGCTGCGGCGTGGTATTCCGACTGCGCGTCGAACATTCGATCCTGAGCGGCCAACAACCCACCAAGCTCATTCCGCGTCTGCGCCAGGAGTAGTGCGATTGAAGATGGGTCGGAGTTCGACGGCTCCTGCGATTGATAGGTCCTGATGGCGGCGCGGAATGCGGCGTCGGACTCGGAATATCGTCCGAGCAATTGATAGATCTCTGCGGCTCGACGGCTCGCGGAAGCGGTTTTCAATCGCAGCCAATTCGATTCATCCTCGCGATCGGCCAATTTTCCATAGAAATCTAACATGTGTCCGAGCAGATTGGCCTCATCGGCCGTCGCCATGTGCGGAACGGCGATGGGGATCGAATTCTCATTCGTGCCGTTGACATAAAGCGATTGAGATGAATTCATCTCATCGGGCGCGAATTGGTTGAAGACCGTGTCCAATGCGTTGATGGCCAGTTCGGTGACTGCTTCAGCCTTTTCCCGTTCGTGCGTTTCCCCCAGGAGGGCATCGTGCACTCGATTATTGGCGCGACGAACGTGTAGAAATGAAGCCATCGAGACGACGGCAGTTATGAGAAGAAGCGCGAACGTGCATGTCGTGGCGGTTGCGAGCGCCGGGTTACGTCGCGACCACCGTTGTGCTCGTTCAATGTGAGAAAGTCGCCGTGCCGATATGGGAACGTCGTCCACGAATCGACGGAGGTCATCGCGAAACTCGACCGTGGATGCATAGCGGTCCGCCGGCAATCGCCCTGTGGCCTTGAGAATAATCGTTTCCAGATCGAGTGGAATGGTCGGGCATCGCTCTTTGGGACGAGGCAGGGGACCGTCGAGAATGGCCCGCATGAGGCTGCTTCGCGTGCTTCCTGAATATGCGGGCGTCAGCGTCGCGATTTCGTACGCGGTGATTCCAAGACTGTAGAGATCGCTTTGGGCGGTTGATGGTCCGTTGAATTGTTCCGGTGCAAGATATCGGATCGTTCCAATCACGGCGCCGGCTTCGGTAAGGTCTTCGTGTTCGGTGGTCTTGGCCAGTCCAAAGTCGGTGATCCACAGCGTTCCGTCCGTGTCGATCAACAGATTGCTTGGCTTGATGTCGCGATGAAGAACGCCCTGCGTGTGAGCGAAGTGAAGGGCGTCGGCGGCTTGGGCGAAAACGACGGCCAAGGATCGCCAATAATTCTCGGACACGGTGTTTCTCGTTGTCGGATGCGGAGTCGTTTTCCCAAGTATGGCGGCGCCGGTCGAATTTGGAGATTCATTCAGGATGGCTTGCGCGCATCGAACCAGGCTCTGATCGCGGGCAAATGATGGGGTTGGCGATGTGTCGCCGTCTTCTCGATGATTCGCAAGAGAGCGGAATAACGTGTCCAACCCCGCGCCGCGAATGTATTGCATGATGAAATACGGTGAACCGTTGTGTTCGCCGACGCCGAAGATCGGGACAATGTTCGTGTGGTGGAGGCGGGCGGCGGTGCGAGCTTCGCGATCGAAGCGTTCCCTTCGGCGTGCGTCGTTTGTGAATTCCGCCGGCAGGATTTTGATGGCGACGTGTCGATCGAGCGAAACTTGTTGGGCCTCATACACGATTCCCATGCCGCCGCGTCCAATTTCTCGGAGGATGCGGAAGTCGCCGATTTGCTCGAACTCCGGCGTAGGGGAACGGCCTGCAATTATTGAGCCGTTGGTTGCGTCTTTGATTCCTTCCACCGCCAGAAGCGTCGGAAAGAGTTCTCGGATTTCGTCGGCGAGATCAGGAAAATTTCGCGCGTATTCTTCGATCGCGGGACGCAGTCCGTCACGACATTTTTTCACGAACTCGGTCGCCAACGCCTCCAGCGGGTCTCGATCATTGTCAAAAATCTCCATGCTCAACATCTCGCCAATCGCGCGTCAGGGCTTGTCCGAAGAGCCATTGAGTCCCGGAATCTCTACAATCAGATCTTTCAGTCGTTTCAAGGCGCGAATATACCGAATGCTCGCGGCCTTGGGTTCGATGTTGAGCACAGTCGCGACTTCCTGATTGGTGAGTTCTTCAAAATGCCGAAGGGCCAGGACTTCGCGATCAATTTCGTTCATTTCGTCCAGTGCCGCTCGAACTTGTTGAGAAAGTTCCTCGCGACCGAATGCGCCGCTTGGTGAGGTGAGGTTTCCCACCAGTCGTGCGGCGACGGATAGCGACGTGTGATCCGTGTGGCTCGCGGCGGGCTTGAATTGCTCCTTGCCCACGTCGCGGCCCTGTGCGGCGAGATGCCGTCGGTGCACATCCGCGACTGTTTGAAGAACAATGAGGCGAAGCCAGACGAATAATTCCTGCTCGGTGACGCCTTCGAGATGCTCGTGTCGTTTGAAGGCGTTCAGATACCCCTCTTGAATGACGTCCGCGACATCGATTCTTCGCGAAAGGCGCGGATCGAGCCGGAATCCGATAATCGTCCGGAGTCGTCGGTCATAGGATTCGAACGCCTTGGCGAGTGCCCGAACGTCTCCTTGACGAATCGAATCCGAGAGAGAACCAACTTCGTCGTGGCTTTCAACCATTTGAGGCATTAGTCCGGCAGAATTACAGCTTCATACTCAGCGTTGCGACCCACAAAAACTTTCAGGTTGGGTGCCGTGCCCAATCCGGGCGCAGCCTGGCGCCGGCATGTGCTTCATGATCATGGCGGCGCTGCGCTTGGCCATGCCACCCGGAATTTCGGCAGTGGCAGCACATTAGAGCATACCGCGAATCGTCCGAATTTCTCAGCAATCTGCAAAAAATTCCAGATTCATCTGTAGATGCCGCCGTCTGGCCGCGTTTCCATTCATCATGGGCCGCAAGAGGACCCATGACTCGAACGGCGTTCTCAATGGAGATTTCAAATGAATCGCAAAACCATCGTGGGGGTTGGTTTGTTTATCGCGTTCGGAATGGCGTTCGCTCTGGCGAAGCCGCAGGGTACGCGCGGGCCTGGTCAGGCAAGAAATGCTCCCCCGCGACCGGGTCCAAGGATCGTGGCCGCCCTTGATACCGACCGCGATGGAGAGATTTCCGCTGAGGAGATCGCCACTGCCGCCGAATCACTTCTGGCATTGGACGCAAATGGCGATGGCAAGCTCACGCCTGACGAGATTGGCAGAGGCCCGCGGGAGGGGTCGGGCTTGTTTCCGCCGCCACCACCACCGCATCCCGGTCCGATGCACCTTGATTCGGATGGTGATGGCGTAGTGTCATTGGATGAATTTCTGGCGCCCGCCATTGATCATTTTCATCATATTGACGCCAATGGCGACGGTGTGATCGATGACGATGAGGCTGCGAATGTGGGTCCGCCCCCGATGCGAGGACATCCGCCTCAGGGTCCGGGCGGCCTGCCAAACCATCACTAAACAAGCAAGTGTCGTAGGTGCGTCTTCGTTAGCCGTACGTGGATTGAGTTTTTGTACACGACAAGGAGGATAAAGATCATGGGTGCCGCTCAAAGCAAGAATGCGTCTCGTGGATTGCGGTATATCGCGGCGTGCGTTTTGATCATGGTTGCGCGGGTCGAAGCCCAGCAGCCACCGCCACCGCAACCGTTGCCGCCTCCGCCCGTTCCACCGCAAAACCCGATCACGGAACCCAAGCGCGTACTAGGCAAGATGCTCTTCTGGGACGAGCAGCTTTCCAGCAACAACACCGTCTCCTGCGGAACGTGCCACCAGCCGTTCCGCTCCGCGAGCGATTTTCGACACGCGGTGAATCCAGGGCTCGATGGATTATTCAATACGGCGGATGACGTGTTCGGCTCATTCGGCGTTGCCCGCACCGACGAAAATGGCAATGCCGTTTCCGATCCCATATTCGGACTCAATCGCCAGGTCACGAAACGCAGTGCGCCGCCGATGATGAATGCACTTTGGTCGCCGCTTGCTTTTTGGGACGGAAGGGCGGGGCCTTCATTTGTCGATCCGCAAACAGGTCAGACTGTGATTCCGCAAGGAGGCGCGCTCGAGTCTCAATCCATCGCACCGATCATGTCGGACAGCGAAATGGCCTTTGAAAACCGCACGTGGGATGACGTCACGGGCAAACTTCAGTCCGCGGTCCCAATGGCCTTGGCGACGTATCTGCCGCCGGACGTGGATAATGCGCTGGCGTCAAATCCGACGTATCCGGCCTTGTTTGCGGCCGCGTATGGGGATTCCGCGATCACGGCCCGGCGAATTGCTTTCGCGATAGCCACGTTTGAACGAACATTGGTCGCCAATCAGACGCCGTTCGACACCAACACTCTGACCGCACAACAACAACGTGGGCTCGGGGCATTTCAGAATCAGGCCTCGCGATGCACAGTGTGCCACGTGCTGCCATTCTTCACGAACAACTCGTTCCGCAACATCGGTCTACGGCCCATCGCGGAGGACACCGGTCGGCAGGCGATCACCAACGATCCGAACGACGCGGGACGCTTCAAGGTTCCCGGACTCCGCAATCTGGGATTAAAGACGACCTATATGCACAACGGTCGCCGTTCAACGCTGGAGCAAGTGCTCGATTTCTATCAGCACATCAACGGGGCGCAACAATTTCCGCAAAACCAGGATCCCGCGATCCCGGGCATCAATATCCCGCCGGATGCTCGCGTTGATCTCATTGAATTCCTGCGACATGGATTGACGGACCCGCGAGTGGCTTCGGAGTCGGCCCCGTTTGATCGTCCGATTCTGGCCAGTGAACGCGGCGATTCCGATCGCGATGGCGACGTTGATGCGACTGATCGCGCAAACTTTGCGGTTTGCTTCACTGGATCAAACGCCGGTCCGGTCGATCTTGGCTGTGAGCGTCTTGATATGGACGGTGACGGGGACGTTGATTGCGTTGATTGGGAGGGATTCAAGGCCGCCTGGACAGCGGGCGGGCAGCCGCCGTCGCTTCCGCAATGCGAAGCCCAGGTTGCGCCGGATGCGCCCTTGCGTGAACCGTCTCCAATCGACAAGATTCGCTTCGTCTCATTTGTTCCGCAGAGCGCCGGCGCCACGACAGCGATTCGCGTGACGCTCGACTCGCTGCATCACCCCGATCCGCCGAACATTCCGCAGAATCCTGCGCCGAATTTCGCGGCGTTCGAAGACCAGTTGCGGTGGGTGGGTCCGCCGACGGTGTATTGCGAGAGCGGCGGCGTTCCGCCGTGTGCGGTGCCGGGCGATGGCACGTTCGTAGCTGCGAAATTGCAATGTACGCCGTTCTACTCTGACTGGTCCACCATCACTGCGGGTGGCGTGTTGCACCTCACCGGCATTGAAATCATGCCCAGCTCCAGCTATTACGTGGAAGCCCTTGCCGCAACATGCCAAGGAAGCGAAGCCGGCTGCGGGCTGGTTTCACCGGGTATCGTTCTGAACACGGCCCGATGGGGCGACGTGGTCGCGCCGTATCAATCGGCATTGCCGGCGCCTCTGACGCAGCCGGATATTTCCGACGTGGCAGCCATCGTGGACAAATTCAAGGGCCGGCCTCTGGCGGAATCACAAACGATAGTGCGAATGCAGCCTAATTCCATTTCACTCAGCAGCCCGGTGAACATCGCGGATGTGGCCGCTGATGTGGATGCGTTCAAGAACAAAGCGTATCCGTACCCCGGACCGGTGACTTGTCCATGAGATAACGATTCGTCCAGCCTCAGCCGCGGGCGTGTACGGCGCCTGACGCGCTAACCAACGACGCACGGCAGTGTCGTGCCTTCGTCAAGAGGGACCGATTCTGTCGTGTGTCTGCATTTCGCCAGTGGTGCGTTGCACCTTAGTTTTCGCGTGGTATGGTCAAGCGAAGCGCCGCCATTCATTTCGGTGCCAGGCTTCGCCTGAACTGGATGCGGCACTCAAACCGAAGAGTCGCAAGGACGATGGCACTAGCCCCTGTCCGCCGCTTTCGGCTCGACTTTGGATGTGTCCTGCATCCGACCGCCGAGGTATTTTGCAAGAAAGTTCTCGGCGTGACTGAAAAAATCGAGACGATTTTCCGGACGGGCGAAGCCGTGGCCTTCGTCGGAATATTCCATGTATTCCACGTCGCGGCCTGCTTTTTTGAGCGCATCAACCATTTGCAGTGACTCGGTCTTTTTTACGCGGGGATCGTTGGCGCCTTGGGCGACGAGCAGCGGCTTTTTGATTTGATCGACCTTGAACAACGGCGAGCGCGATTTCAGAAACTCCGCATCCTTCTGCGGATGCCCCACGCGCTGCCAAAGAATCGACTCCAGCGGCTTCCAATACGGCGGGATCGTTTCCTGGAACGTGATGAGATTGCTTGGGCCGACAATGTCCACGCCGCATGCGAAAAGATCAGGCGTGAAAGTAAGACCAACCAGAGTCGAGTAACCTCCAAATGAGCCGCCGAAGATGCCGATTCGCTTGGGATCGGCGATGCCTTCCTTGACGACCCAATTCACTGCGTCCACAAGATCATTGTGAATTTTTCCTCCCCATTCGCGGTCACCGGCATTGATGAACTTTTTGCCGTAGCCGGTCGAGCCGCGGTAATTCACTTGCAACACCGCGTATCCGCGATTGGCCATCCATTGAACCTCGCCGTCGTAGCCCCACATATCGCGCGCCCACGGTCCGCCGTGAACGTTTAGCACCATCGGCAGGTCTTTGGCATCGACGCCCGGTGGGAGCGTCAAATACGCGTGAATCGCCAAGCCGTCACGGGCCGTGAACTGGATCGGTTTCATCTTCGCGAGCTTCAGGTTCTCCAAAGCCTTGCGATTGGAGAAGAGCAATTCGCCCTTTCGAGTTTTGCGATCGAACGCGTAGAAATAAATCGGACCATCATCCATCTCGAAGCTGACGAGCCAGGTTTGATCGGCGTGGTCGCGATTGATAATGTCGAAATCACCGTCGCGGACCTTGCCAAGCGCCGCAAAGTCGTCAGCAATGGACTGATCGATCACTTTCCAAACTTTACGATCCTTGTTAAATGCGACGGCCTGAATGACGTGCGTTTTGGGATGGATCAACACGTCGGCGACGTCGGCCTGATCATCGGAAGCGATTTTCCTCTCTTTGCCATCCCCGGCCGAAACTTCGCGGAGTTCGCCGGCATTGCTCGCGCTGCTGGAGATGATGAAAAGACCCTTTCCATCCGGCGCGAATGCCACCGGACCGCTGGTCAGGGCGTCCTCCGGCTCCCATTTCGTCAGCGGCTTCCACGGAGCGTCTATGCGATCGCGAACGTAAAGCTGCGTGCCGCCGTTGCCTTCGGGCAGCATCTTTGTGCCCGCACGGATGTGAAGGTCGTTGTCCGCCGTCCACCCGATGAATCCCTCGTCGTTCAAGATTTCCGGCGCAAGCGCACCGGTGTTCAAATCCGCTCGATAGACGTCATGAAGTTGCGGATTGCGCTTGTTGATGGCCAACAGGATTTCGTTTGGGAACTTCTGATCGACGGCCTCAATCCGCGCCTGCACATTTTCGAACGGCGTCAGATCGCGTTCTTCAAGCGAAGCGACATTGACCGAGTAGACATGCCAGTTTTCGTCCCCGTCCTTATCTTGAATATAGATAATCTGCTCATTGTTCGGGGCCCAAAAATAGCGACGAATGCCGCGTTTGCGATCCTTGGTGATCGCTTTGTCATCGGACTGGCCGACAGTGCGGACCCACACGTTGAGCACGCCTTGATCGGCGGCCAGATAGGCGAGACGCTTGCCGTCCGGCGAAATCTGCGGACTGGCTTTGTCCGGATTTCCGAAGAAAACTTCTCGCGGGATCAGCGGCGGCAATTCCGCGGAAGAAGTTGCTTCCCATGCCAGACTGCTCGCCGCGACCAACGTCAATGCTGCAAAATTCTTCATGATTCGTTCCTCACCACGGTGCTACAGGCACTTCACAATCACTCATTCGATCATAACGACCACCACGATGCTCGGCGACATATCTTCTGTAAGACCATGTCAAATTCGTCCGGCAGAGTCTGATTCGCTGACAATTCGGTCGAATAAAACGCGAACTCTTGCATTCCCGGACCGCAATTTTAGAATGCGCCGCGACGTGTCGGAGGCGAACTTTGTCGCACGAGGCCGACTCGCACGATTGAAACTTGTCGCAACGATTGTCGCCGTTTTTTTGAAAGGATCATATATGCCGTATTCGATTGGCAAAGTGGAAGTATGGGCCGGAGACATTCCGAATCAGCCGGGGACGCTCGCGGGGACATTGGAGGCTCTGGCGAAAGCGGGCGCGAAGCTCGAATTCTTGATCGCTCGCAAAGTGGATGACATGACTTCGCGAGTCTTCGTTTCGCCGATCAAGGGCAAGAAGCTGGAGCAGGCGGCCGCCGGTGCGGGACTCTTCAAGGCCGCGAATCTGTTTGGAATTCGCATCGAAGGATCGGACAAGCCGGGAACTGGAGCCAAGATCGCACGGGCAGTGGCCGAGGCTGGTATCAACATTCGCGGTGCATCCGCGGCCGGTTTGGGCAAGTGCGGCGTGATGTACCTTGCCGTCGAGTCGGAAGCGGACATGAAAAACGCGATGAAGTCCATCAAGAGTGGACTGGCGGAGAGCAAAGCCAAAGCCAAGAGCAAATCGAAGAAAAAGAAATAGCCGATGCGAGCATGGCTGCTGGATAGCCTGAACGGGCTTGGAGCGTTGCGGCTCGTCAATGATTTTCCAATTCCGACGCCCACGGCAAACGAAGTCTTGATTCGACTTTCGCATGCGGCGCTCAATCCGGCGGACCGCTTTCTGGCCGAGAATCTTTATCCCGCTAAGCCGACATTTCCGCACATCCTTGGCCGGGACGGCTGCGGCGTCATTGAGCGCGTCGGAGGCGAGGTTCGCAGCTATCGCGTCGGTGATGGCGTCGTGTTGCTTCGGAATGAATCTGGAGTGACACGACCTGGCACGTTCGCGGAGTATGTGGCGGTGCCGGAGGATTGGCTGGCCCCCGCGCCGCCGAAATGGAGAGACGCCGAATCTGCCGCCGGACCGCTGGTCTATCTCACGGCCCATCAGGCATTGACCCAGTGGGAGCCGCTTGATGCCAATATCGCTTCTTCCGTGCAAAAAGGCGCGGGTGCCACTGACGGCATGTCCGTCGGCGCGTCGAAACAAACCATACTCATCACCGGCGCCTCCGGCGGCGTGGGGATCGCATCCATTCATCTTGCGAATGCATACGGATTCCGGGTGATTGCGCTATCTCGCGGAGCTTCCAAAGTCGAGCGGCTCAAGGCCGAGGGCGCTGACCTAGTGCTTGATCCAAACGACAAAGAGCTCAAGGCCAAGACCAAGGAATTTACGGTTGGGCGCGGCGTTGATTTGGTCGTCGATAACATCGGCGGCGACTTGTTTGATCGAGTGATCGACACGCTTGGCTTCGGGGGAAAGATCAGCGTCGTCGGCATGCTCGGCGGGCCGGTGCGAGAATTCAACACCGCGCGGCTTCTTTTCAAGCGCGTCCGCGTCGGCGGCGTGCTCGTTTCTGATTATGCACCCGATGTCGCTCGCAAAACATGGCAAAGTATTGTCGAGGCGCTGGACCGCACCGACCGCCGCCCGATCGTCGATCACGTTTTTCCGTTCGATCAACTCATTGCCGCCTTTGCCCGTCTTGCGAAGGGGCCATTGGGAAAAGTAATTTTGAAGGCAACGTGACCGTATTATGTAGTTGTAACGATCAACCACTTGCAAATGTCGGTTGTTTCCGTTAAGTTTTCTTTGTTCGGCCCTGCGCAGGGACCGGCTCTTGCACAACATTGTGCCACGTATTGGCTCTAACTTAGGAGATTCGATAATGCACGGGGTGAAAGCTCGGTTTACTGTTGGTTTTGCGGCATTGGGATTGGCCATCGTCGTCGGTTGCGGGCAATCGCTGTTTACAATTGCGTCTAATTTCCAGCTGCAGAATGGCTTGGAATCTTTCGATGTGCAGGCCGGCCAGCCGGTCCAAAAGCATGGCTCGATCGGTATTCAATCGACTGGAACTGTGCCTTCGATCAAGTCAGGAAAGTTGCTGATTAGTCCATCCAAGATCACCTTTACGCCTACAAGCGGCACGCCCAAAGGCAACGTGAACGCTCAGGCTGCTGAGAACACAATTACGGTGACGGTCAAGTTGGACACTGCCGAAGCTGATGCGACTGTTTGCGACAGTGGAGAGGAGTACGGGCCATTTGTAGTCACTTTGGACAGCAACAACCAGCCGACTTCCGTGGATCCGTCGGAAGTGACGCTGTCGCAAAATGTGATTGATCTGCTCAATGGCGGCAGGTTTTCGGTCTGCATCGATGTGACCTCGACAGTCAATGGCACGGTGGGAATTCAAGCGCTGACATTCAAGTTCGGCGTCTAGGAATTTGTTGAAAATATGTGGGACCGACTTTCCAGTCGGTCGCGCACAGTCAGCTCATGCGAATAGAGACCGACAAGAATGTCGGTCCCACGGAAGGGATTCAGAACGGCGCGTAAAGCAATTACGCGCCGTTCTTGCATGATATTCAAATTTTGATGGGGGAGCGCATCCACGTTCGTGTCTGGTCCATTTCAGGGAGACAGCCTGATGTCGCGCCGATTCTTCATCATTTGCGGAAGCTTCTCGTTGCTGATGAGTTTTTCAGCGACCGAGGCCCAGGTCATTTATGACTTCAGCGTGCAATCCGGCACCTCGCACCGGGCGTTCAAGGAAGACGTCGTCCAGGCGTCTGTGCCGGCGGTGAATGACGTTCCCACCACGGATTTCGACTCACCGGATTACGATGCGATTGGATTTTCGGACAGCGTCCGACAGACTTCAGTGCCGGGAGTTTCCGCTCACGCCGCGACGCGATTCGTGTTCACGCTTAGCGAACCAAGAACGCCAATGTCGATGAAAGTTTTGTGGCAAGGTCGGACGCAATCCGGCGGGGCCGCCAGCTTGTATTTGTGGGATTTGACGACCGCTTCCTACAAGCACATTGACGATACGACCTCAAGTGCGTCCGACGTGATTCTTTCGGCAACGACGACGACGCCTGCGAATTATGTTGACCCCGATCAGCGTGTCACGGTCTTGATTTACAACTCGGTGGCCGGCAAGAGCGTCTCGACGAATTATGTCCGCCTGGGCATTTCGCAATGCGCAACCGATGATGACTGCGACGATCAAAACCCGTGTACCGACGATATGTGCTTATCGAGCGTTTGCAATTACACAGCGAATTCTGCCCCATGTGATGATGGAAACGCCTGCACCGTGGGCGACGTGTGCTTCGACGGCACATGTCAAAGTGGTGCATCGGCTGATTGTTCAGCCGCCGGCAAACAGTGCAATTCCGCGGTATGTGATCGCGGAGGTGCCGAAGGCAACTGTGACGTGCAAATCCCCTTTGAAAACGGCACGCCCTGCGACGACGCCGATCCGTGCTCGTTTGGCGATATTTGCCTTGCGGGTGAATGCTTCGGCGGCGGGACCGTCGACTGCTCTGGGCTAGGCGATGCTTGCAATCCTGCTTTTTGCGATCCGGCCGGTGCGAATGCAAACTGCGATTTAAGAAAACTGGCGGTGGATGGAACATCTTGCGACGACGGACTCTTCTGCACTGCGTTCGACGAATGTGCATCCGGGATTTGCGTAGGCAGTGGCAACTCGTGCGGAAAGAACGAATTCTGCAATGAGAACACCGACGCCTGCGATCAGTGCCAATTTGATGCGGATTGCGATGACGGCAATCCGTGCACGCTCGGCGAAGCATGCGTGGCCGGCGAATGCCAACCCGGCAGGGAATATGAATGCACCGCCTTTGACGAACAATGTTTGAAAGCATCATGTGATCCTGCAGGAGCCCGTGGGAATTGCGATGACCGCGTTCTGGTCGTCAACGGCACTCCCTGTGACGATGGCCTGTTTTGCACCAGCGGCAATGCGTGCATCGAAGGCAAATGTGAGGGCGAGCCGGTCAATTGCAGCAAGTTGACCGACTCCTGCAACGTCGGCGTGTGTGATGAAACATCGCAATCGTGCGTGGCGCAGCCGATAGAGGACGGGTCGTCGTGCGACGATGAATTGTTCTGCACGATTGAGGACGCGTGTTTGAGCGGCAAGTGCGACGGCAAGCCGCGCGATTGCAGTGAGGCTGCGGATCAATGCAACAAGGGGGCGTGCGACGAAAAAAGTTCCCAATGCGTCCCGCAGGCCGTTGTCGATGGAAAAGCGTGCGACGACGGTGATGCCTGCACCTCCAATGACCAATGCCAATCCGGAAAATGCAGCGGAGCTGTCTTGTACGGGCTGGCGGAGTGGTCGAATTTGGCGAATTGCCTTGCTGGTCCGGACAAAGAAGCTTCAGACGGGTGCGCTTGCTCGGACTATTCCGGCGATGGCCGGGTCGATTTGCTCGATGTGGCGAAATTCATGCTGCAATTTGTTCCCTGAGGATTCGCTTGAGCGAATCTCGCAGGGTTCAATGAGGTTCAGCAGGCTCCGGACGCGACGCCATAATCATCCGTGAACAGGTTCGCCTCCTTTCTTTTTGTTGGTTGATTATTTCTTGCCCGGACAACCATTCGACATGACAATTGGTTTGCGTTGACTGGCGGTATCGGATCAGCCCTTGCCAGACACAAGGTTGGGGTCTATAGTTTCGCCAAGGCCGATGGATTTGGGCGGGGCGAGCGGCAAGCCGCGTCTACAATCGGTACCCCAGGCAAAGGTCCGGGGCACCCAGCAATCCAAAGCGCCTTGCGAGGATCGTCTTCATGCGAATCAGAAAATCGAACTTGTTTAAGGCGATGAGTCTTATTGGAAGCGGAGCACTCTTGCTTCAAACGACGGCGAGTCCTGGCTGCGTGGGTTATGCGGCGCGGTCGACGCTCGCGGTGGCCGACTTCTGCTTTATTTTCGATTGCCAAAATGGCGCCTTCGGCGGTACGTTCAAACCCTGCAGCGCGGTAACCACGACGACGGATGCGAACGGTCAGGTAACTTCGCTTCCGCTATTTGCGGATTGTCCGACGGTGACGACTCCATAAGCGAGATTGACGCGAGATTTCGGTTCTGTCCGACCGTGCCGAGCACGGTTTTCATCAAAGAAAAGATCGACTGAGGATAAAATCAATGAAGCCACGGGCAATGCCAATACTGCAAAAGCGGCTGATTCGGTGGGCGGTCGGATTGACTTCGACGCTTCCTTTGTGGGGGCTCGTCAATTCCTGCAACGATTATCTCGTGAACGCGACCAAGTACGTCGATCCGTGCGGCACCATCTTGGCGAATTGCGTGCCCGGATCGTTCCAGGCGAACACGGCGCCGATTGGTTCTGCTCAGGCCCAGTGCCTCGATCCGACCTGCACGATTCCTGGCGCATGCAACCCAGGAGTACCCGTGATCGGTTCGGTGCGGCCAATTTGTAATTGATTTTTGACATTTCGACCACCGCGCATGCGGCGCATTTTCATTTGGCGAGTGGAAGGAGATTCGTATGCCTCGTCCCCGTTTGTTCGGCTTCGCGGCCTTTGGTCTTGTCCTGGTCTTACACGGGCAATCGCTCTTGGCGAAGCCGCAGGAGTTTGACTTCAAGGACCCCAAGGGTGTCAATACGATTTCTTTCTTCGTCGATTCCGTTGTCGAGCCGATCCAGGGCATTGCGGGAGGAGTCTCGGGTAAAGTCAGTTTTGATCCGGAGAACCCGACGGCCACGACGGGCAAGATCAGCGTCGAAGTTTCGACGATGCACACCGCCAATAAGGGTATGTCGGACGCGCTGCAAGGCCCCGATTGGTTGGATGCCAAGGGCCATCCGACGATTGACTTTACGATCAAGAAAGTCACCGACGCGAGGAAAAAGGAAGACAACAGTTTTGAATTCACGATGGTCGGCGAATTGAATTGCAAGGGTGTGAGCAAGGAACAGACGGTCGTGGTGCAGGCCACGATCATTCCCGATGGAATGAGTCAACGGCAGAAGCAAGGATCGGGTGATCTGCTGATTCTCCGTGCCGATTTTGTGATGAAGCGCGCGGACTACAAGATCAAGCCGGACATGCCCGGAAAATTGGTCGGCGAGGAAATCCAGCTTCGTGTGGCCATTGTCGGCGGCGCCGCCAAGAAGTAGCAAAAGCGGCATGCGCAAGTAAATTTTGATCGGCAAATCATTTGATTGCTTCCGCCCGCCCGGAGGATTGAGTTCCTTCAGGCGGGCCCTTCTTTGGAGCGGCAGACAAATTGCATCGCCGGTATCACTTCCGGTACAATCGTATGCCTTTCAGGAGGGATTTACATGTGCACGTCATGCTCTATTCGACAGGTCCTCGTTTCCGGTTCACTTCTCGCCATCCTTGCGAACGCGTCAGTGGCACACGCCCAGCCAATAGTGACGTTGAATGAAGAAGCAGTCGTCCGTTGGACTGATACAAGCTACGCACCATTCTTTGGTGAGGCCGTTGGACTTTCCGGTGATGTGGCATTTGTTGGGGCGCCGAATTATCACGCCGGCGCGGAAAACTATGGCGCGGTTTTCATGTACCAGCGGAGCGGGGCGGCGTGGATGCCAGCGGGGATTCTGGCGGCCCAGGGTCCCGATGTGAACATCAGCTTCGGGGCGTCCATCGCCATCAGCGGCGACTGGATGGTTGTTGGTGCAAGCGAATTGACATCCAGTGGATATCCTGGCCGCGTGCACTTTTTCCACCATGAAGGAGGAACGTGGGTTTGGACGCAAGTTGTGTCCGTTCCTGTCGGCAACGACTCTCTCGAATTCGGTGCAAGCGTGGCGATCGACGGAAACACGGCCGTTGTCGGCATTGGTTTCGGCCCTTCGGCAGATGCCTTCATATTTACACTCACCGGCAATGTGTGGTCGTTGGACACGGTATTGAGTCCGGGCCTGCCCGACGCATATTGCCGGGTTGCAGAGTCTGTAGGCATTAATGCCGACCGCATTGTGGTTGGTTCTCCATGTGAATTTTTGGCCCGTGTCTATTATCGCTCGGCAGGCAGTTGGAGGTTGGGGCAGACTCTCACAGAGAGCCCGGCTATTCCCTATAACTCCTTTGGGCACACCGTTGCAATCGAGGGAGAAACGTTGATGGTCGCTGCGGGCTTGGACGAACCGGGTGGTCTCCAATCTGGACGTGTCCACTCCTATACGTTCAACGGAACCACGTGGTTGGAGACGCAATTGTTGGCGCCGCCGGATGGTGAGGTCGCTGATATTTTTGGAGGCGCGATCGCTTTGAAAGGAGATAGTTGCCTGATTGGAGCGAATGGGGCCAGCGGATTGGAAGCGTTCGATGGCGCCGGATACCTCTACCGGCGATGCGACGGTGTGTGGGTCGAGGAAAGAAAGCTGCTGTCGTCGCAGCCTCAGTATAGCGACTACCTGGGGGCAAGCGTGGCGCTTGACGGGCAACGGGCGATACTGGGCGGCCCCGGTCCTGGGGGGCAGGCAGCGTTCATTTTTGACGTGAATTTGGATTGTAATGGCAATCAATTATTTGACGCGTGCGATGTATTCAGCGGCGCCAGCGTGGATTGCAACGGGAATCACATGCCTGATGAATGCGAACCACAGGCTGATTGCAATGGAAACGGCATTCAGGATATCTGCGACATCGCTTCCGGACATAGCAATGACTGCAACAGCGACTTCGTCCCTGATGAGTGCGAGCTGGTTCCCGATTGCAATTCCAATGGTGTACCTGATCGGTGCGACATCGCCGCCCGGATGAGCAAAGATTGTCAACGCAATGGCATTCCGGATGAATGCGACATTGCATCGGGTGTGTCGCTCGACACCAACCACAACGGAATACCGGACGAATGCGAGCAGCCCGCGTGCGTCCCGGATTGCATCGGTCCGTGCGTTTCGCTAAAGGCCGTCGCTGTCAACAATGCACCCATGCCTTCAAGCAATTGCGTGTGGGCGAGACCGGGGGACATCGTCACTTCGGAATTTTTTCTTTCCAATTGGAATGAGGCGATGGCAGCCGGACTCCGAGGCTACCAAATTTCCATTTACGCATTCAATGGGGGGCTTGGCGGTACGAATGGCCAATTGATTCCATTGGGCTATGACCGTCCAGTGCCCGATGTATCCTGTAGCTCGGCATCTGATTGCCCCTCGGATTTTCCTGTATGTCCGTTTTTCCATCTGTGCCAAGATCCTGCGCGAGATCCTGCACAAGGGCAATTTATCGACCTGGAGAATCCAGATTTTGTGTTCAGTGGACTGACTGCACTCCAGGCGGTGTCACCCGGTGCGCCGAATATCCGAACACGGTATGCCGCCTTACCTTTTGAAATCGTTGGCGTTGCGGATGACGGGCTTCATCGATATGGTGCAACATTAAAGCTCGTCGCGTCTGACAATGCATGTGGAACGTTTACTTTCCCGGTGGAGCAGGACCAGAACACAAAATTCATTGGCCCAAGCGAACAAGACATGAGCATATACCCGAATACCCAGCCGCTCATCGTCCACGTCTGCGAGGACGACGGCATTTACTGCAACGGACTGGAGTCGTGCGACGCTCAGGCCGGGTGCGTCATTCAGACGGTCAATTGCGACGACGGAGTAACGTGCACGGTGGACAAGTGCAATGAGGCCGCTCGCGGATGCGATCACACGCCGAGCGATGCACTTTGTGAGGATGGTAACCGTTGCACTCTGGACCAGTGTACGCCGACCGGCTGCTCACATTTGAATCTCTGCGGGGCATGTTGCAATCAGACTACGGGAGCGTGTACGTCATCGCAATTGGCCGGCGAATGCACATGTGCGCATTGCCATTGGACCCAAGGTGCCAGTTGCGTGGAGGCCAACTGCACGCAAGTCTTCACGCCGATTCCGACGGTGTCACATTGGGGCCTCGCGGTGCTGAGTCTTCTGCTTGCCATCGGCGCGAAACTTCGATTTTCAAGACGTGAGCAATCCGGCTGTTGAATCATGTGGCAGATGGGTCCGAGTTGCGTCTTGAGCCTTTGACTTTTTGCTTTCAAAAACCGGGCCGATGCGAGTATCACTTCTCGCACTCACACCTGTGGAAATCCCTTCCCGCAATCATGCAGGATGGGAATTTCGCGCAAGAGCGGGCTGCTTATGACGGTTTCTCGGCGCCCCGAGACGCGACGATGGCGACACGCTACTGTGCAACCTCCACGAGCATCTGATCCGAACAGTTCCCCTCCACGAGGGAGGATTTGTCAGGCTCGACGTCGACGGAATAACTTGCGATTTGTTTCTCGCACCGGAGAAACGCCTCCGCGACGTGGGGATCGAATTGGGAACCCGCGCCATCGCGAATAATCTTGACGGCCTGTGCGTGACTCATTGCTTCTTTGTATGGGCGCTCAGTCGTAACGGCATCGTAGACGTCGGCGACGGAGGCGATGCGGGCCGCAAGCGGAATTCGATCACCAGCCAAGCCTGAGGGATATCCCGTTCCATCAAATCGCTCATGGTGACACAGAGCAATGTCCCGGGCCATGATCATGAAGCTGGCAGACGGCGCTCTCTTGATGACCGCCTGAATTGCCTTGGCGCCAAAGATCGGGTGTTTTTCAATGATTTTTCGCTCAGCGGGCGAAAGCAGTGCCCGTTTGAAGAGCACGGCGTCGGGAATGCCGACTTTTCCGATATCGTGCAGAGGCATCGCATTCTGAAGATCCACAATGAAGGCGGAATCGATGGTGTCGGCGTAAGGACCTCGATCTCGAAGCGCCTCAGCCAACAGGCTTGCGTACATGGTCACCCGTTCAAGATGTCGCCCGGTACCGGCGTCCCGGTATTCCGCCAGAGTGGCCAACCCGGTGACGATCGCCTTTTGGGCCTCACGCTGCGCCTGCTGGTTGCGAAACCGTTCGATGGATGTGTAGGCCAAGTTGGCGACCAGTTCGAGGCACTGCAAGTCGCGATCATCGAACGGCTTGTGCTCATATCGTTCCGTGACGTTGAGAACGCCGATGACCTTGCCGCAGGTCCCCAGTGCGACCGAGGCCAGGGGAACACTTGCAAAAAAAGGAGAGTCGTATCGATTTCCGCGATCGACACAGACGGTTGAATCGTTAGCGACGATCCGTTCACCCAGAGCAAACACCTTGCCCGCAACAAACTGCCCGTTGGGCACGCGAATCCGCCGGGCCGTATCGCTGTCGATTCCGACCGATTTGGCAATTCGCAATTCGGTTCCATTCTTCGTTGGAAACATGATGGACACGCGTTGGCAGAGGAGAAGCTGCGTGGCCGCATCGACAAGCATTGTAAGGATCGCGTCTTCGCCTTCCGCCAGCCCCAGGGAGTTGGCAAGTTCGAATAGGATGCCCATGACTCTGGCCTGCTCGCCTCGGTCAGCATTGGAGGCAGTCAGTTCGGCGGCGATACTCTGCAGTTGTCGTGTTTTTCGCATGGATCGTGCGAGGCCTTCCACTCGTACGACAAACTCACGAGGATGAATGGGCTTGGTTCCATACTCATCCGCGCCGGCGTTAAATCCCTCGACGATATCCGACGTGTCAGATTTCCCGCTGGAGATCAAAATGGGGATGTTCGTGGTGGACGGGTTTGACTTCAATTGGCGCGTGCACTCGATGCCGCTCATTCGCGGCATCATGACATCCATCACGATGACGTCGGGATTCTCCCGAGGCACGATGGCAAGCGCTTCTTCGCCGGACTCCGCCTCGATGACCTGATGCCCGGATCGGGTAAGATGCATCTTGCAAAGCCTTCGACAGTCCGGATCATCGTCTACGACAAGTATCTTGTACCGGCTGACCTGATCATCGGTCGGCAACGGGGTGAGAACCTTCGGCGGATCAACTGACGAACCGGGCTTGTCGTTGCGGATTCCATAGCGGCATACACGATTGCGACCTGCACGCTTCGCCTCATAGAGTGCTTCATCCGCCATGCGGAGTAGTGCTTCGGCGGTCTTTTCCATTTGATTTTGCTCGGCCACCCCGACGCTGATGGTGACGGAGATTCGATTGCCGCGATAGTCAACGGCCGACGCTGCCACGGCGCTCCGGAGGCGCTCCGCGCCGGCCGCTGACGTTTCCTCGGAGGCATTCGGACAAAGAACCAGGAATTCCTCGCCTCCCAAACGGAAGACCGGCTCATTGGAGCGAGCCGCATTCCGGAGAATCCTGGCCGTTTCCCGGAGAACGACATCTCCCGCCTCATGGCCGAACGTATCGTTGATCTTCTTGAAGTGGTCGATGTCAATCAGCATGCAGGCCAGGGACGACTGCGTACGCTCCGAAGCACCTACGAATTCCCGCAGGCGATCCATGGCCCCTCTGCGGTTTCCAAGGCCGGTCAACTCGTCCGTGGTGGCTGAATGTTCCAGCCTGGTACTCAGGATGGCGAGCTCGGCGTTGCTCTTGAACAGCGCGAGTTGCTGCGCCGCGAGCTTGGCGTCCGAACTGACTGCGTGCACCCCCGCCTTGAGCCGCGCGAGCAGTTCAGCAGGCTGATAAGGCTTTCGCAGGAAATCATTGGCCCCGGCCTCAAACGCCGTCGCCACGGCATTCGAATCGGCGTCCGCTGTCACGAGCACGATGTAGACGAACCCTGCCCCCTCGTCCTCGCGGATCGCGCGGCATAGTTGCAACCCATCCATGCCGGGCATGTTCCGATCGGTAATGACCAGGCGACACCCCTCTGAATGCAGTATCCGGAGTGCATCGGCGCCGCATTGCGCCTCGACGATTTCGTAGCCGGCGCTCGATAGCTGCTTGTTGAGCAGTCGAAGGCATGCAGGATCGTCGTCCACTACCAGGACCTGGCGGTATTCGCGCGCCGCACGACAGTGAAGTTCTGGAAACGATACAGGGTTGCCTGTGGGCAAGGAGAATATTTTTCCCGTGTCGCGCCAAGCGCCGCGAGCGGTTTCGTAGACTGACGAGGTCATGGTCTGCGTGAAGCCGCACTTTTGTGCGATGGTCAGCAAGTCGGACAAATCTTCCTGATACGGCGTCTGGTTGACAAGCAGCATCGCGATGGAGTCGGACACTCCAAGAATCTGCGCGACCTTCTTTGCTCGCGATGAATCTTCCGCCCCGGCTTCATGGAGAGCATCCTGCATGCGCACGGCGTCGCAAAACAACACGGGCAGATGCCAGTCATCCATCATGAGTGCGGTGAGCTCGTTGTGATCGAGTCCAAAGCGATTGCGCTCCGACTTCCCAAAAGTCTCCGGTGCTCCATAGTCTGAACGGGACAGCAATTCGCCGTATGCCTCGGGAAAGACCGTGGCCAGGCCAAGTTGTCCGATCTTGGACAACAGCGCAATGGTGAAAACCTCATCAGGCGCAACGCCGCTGAGCTCCTGAGTGAGCACCCTCGCCGCCACCGCGCGGGCCAGTGAGCGCGACCAGAAATGCTCGAAATTGAAGGCGCTGCACCGCCCCGAGCGATAGGATGAGATCAATGACTGGCCCAAGGCCAGATTCCGAACCGTACGCAATCCGAGCATAGTGACCGCAGAGGCAACTGAGGCCACGGTTCTTGATGCCCCGGCAAACGGAGAGTTCACCAGTTTCAGCAGGCGTGAGGCTATGGCCGGATCCGCTTCCACGGTGGCGACGACTTGCGCCACCGTGGTGCTTTCATCGGCGACCATCTGGAGCAGCCGGAGCGCCACTCCGGCCGGCGAGGGAAGGTTTCCGGTCTCCTTGATCCGTTGAAAGGTGGGGTTGTTCATTCCCATCTCCTCGATGCATCAACACCACCTAAGGCCTTCCCTGCTGTTTCAGTGCTTCTCATTGTTTTAGCCCTCCCTTCGGGGAAAAGGTGGCGTCGGATTGCTGCAATGAGTTGCTGTCGATTGATCGGCTTTGCCAGGTAATCATCGCATCCCGCAGCGAGACACTTTTCTCGATCGCCGGCCATGGCGTGGGCGGTCAGGGCGATGATGGGGCCCTCGTAGCCATGCTCCCGAATTTGTGATGTTGCGACGTAGCCGTCGAGGATCGGCATCTGCATGTCCATGAAAATCATGTCGAACGCCGCACCTTTGGTCGCGGCGGCAATGGCCTTCTCGAAGGCGATCTTCCCGTTCTCCGCGATCGTGACATCGGCGCCGGCTCTGGTGAGTAGGAACGAGATCAATCGTTGATTGTCGGGGCCGTCTTCCGCCAGGAGGATGCGACAATTTAGGTTCTGATCGGATGAGGGAGCAGGCGACGTCCTCGTTGGTTGTGCTCGGACGGGCGTCAAATCGCCATCGATCATCCGTACGCCATCGAGTGAACCGATGGCAATCGTCGCCCGGAATTGCGTCCCGAAACCTGGCTTCGAATCCACGATCGTAATGTCGCCTCCCAGCAGTTCCGCAAGGCGCTTGCTGATCGCCAGCCCCAGACCTGTCCCGCCGAATCTTCGAGCCGTGCTGGCGTCGCCCTGTGAGAATGCATGGAAGAGACTTGAAGCCTTGTCTTCGGCCATCCCTAACCCGCTATCGAGAACGTCAAACTGCATCGCAGCATTTGTGCCGCGGGAGATGCACTGAATGATGAGTCGGACGCTGCCCGCTTCCGTGAATTTGATGGCATTCCCAACGAGATTGATCAGAATTTGCTTCAGCCGCGTTGGGTCGGACCGAATCGTTTCTGGGATCGCGCCGACGTACTCGGCCGCCAGTGCCAGATTCTTGGCATCACTCCGCACCTTCATCAGGGCGAGCAGGTCGGCGACAATCTCATGTGGCGAGCACTCAATCTGTTCAACAGTCATCCTGCCGGCCTCGATTTTCGACATGTCGAGAATGTTGTTGATGAGACTCAGGAGGTACTCGCCATTGCGACGAATGGTGTCAACAGCATCGATTCGTCGCTCGGGTGTGCGCAACAGATTGTCCTCCTCGCGCAGGAGGTCGGCGAATCCAAGGATCGCGGTCATCGGCGTGCGGATTTCGTGGCTCATGTTGGCCAGGAACTCGCTCTTTGCCCGGTTCGACGCTTCAGCCTCGGCCGCCAGGCTGTTGGCCCGCGCGGTTTGCTCCGCCAGTTCGTCTTCGGTTTTTTTACGCGACGTGATATCGTCGAACGCGACCACCGAGCCGATGATCTTGCCCGCGCGATCGCGCAGTGCCGCAAAATTCACGGACACCGGAACCCTGGAGCCGTCGGGCCGCTCGATCAGCACCTCGACGCCTCGCACCGACTCACCTGTTCGAAGCACCGCGTGCAGCGGGGTCTGGTCGTGCGGGAGCAGCATCCCATTGGGCAGGTACAGACGGAGCGAGCCGCAATTCTTCTCGACGCCGATTACGGGCTCTCGGCCCCAAAGCTCCGCCGCCCGCCGGTTGTACCGTTGGATCGTCGCGTCGGCATCGCATACGAAGACCGCCGCGGGAACGGCCTCGAACAGCGTCCGGTACGCTTCTTCGCTGCAGGCCAGCGCATCCTGGGCGATACGCTCTGCGGTGATATCGCGGGTGACTCCCAACAACGCTATGACATCGCCCTCGCTGCTGCGAAGGGGAACCGCGTGGGAGTACAGCCAGCGTCGCGTACCTTTGAGGCCTTGGATTTCGAATGTGAGCGTGCCCGCCTCGCCGTGCATGACGCGATCGTACAGTTCGAAAAAGGCGGCGCGATACTCGGGGAGAACAAAGTTCGCCAGCGTATGCGCGCGGACCTGTTCAATCGAATCGGCATCGAGCATGGCGAGCCCGGCGGGATTCATCTCCAGGAGGACACCGGCTGCATCAACGATCTTGACGCATTCAGGCTCGGCATCGATGATCGCCCGCAATCGCTTTTCGCTTTCCCGCAGAGCGACCTCGACCTGCCTGCGAGCAGTGATGTCGGAACGTATCGAGATGTACTTTTCGATCCTGCCATTTTTGTCCGTAAATGGTGCGATGATACTGTCAACCCAGTAGATTGAACCGTCCTTGTTTCTGTTGCACACGTCTCCACGCCACGCATTGCCCGCGGAGATCGTCCCCCACATCTGAGCGAAGAAGGATTTGGAGTGGTGGCCCGAATTCATGATCCGGTGGTCTTGGCCGAGCAGTTCATCGACCGTATAGCCGCTGATTCGGCAGAACGCAGCGTTGGCGGCGATGATTTTCCCGCTGGCGTCGGCCACGGAGATGATCGAGTGCTCATTCAGGGTGTCCAGCAATGCCTGGTTTTCGCGAAGGGCATTTTCGGCCTCCGCCGTTCGAAGCGTGACCAGCCGCTCCAGTTCGTACGCTCGCGATTCCAGAAACTCTCGAAATTCCCTTTCGAGACAGTCGGCAGTGTATGCCTTCTGGAACGACAGTAGGTTCCGGCTAAACCGCCAGCTAAAGAAATTGAGTACAACTAGAAATCCGGCCAGCAGTCGATAGGCCGGCCAGAAAAACATGACCATCGACATTCCATAACCACAAATCGCGCACATCAGGAAGATGGCCGCGAGGTCGAACAACTTCGCGTTGCGGTCGCTTCGCTTCTCGGCGAAATACGACTGCATCCAGAAAACCATGATGCGCAAATACCAGACGATTACTCCCCCAGTGAGCACGAGGAGCACGATGATCCATGGCCAATCGGCCTTCCCCGTCGGAGTGACCAGGCAATGAGTGCGAGGCATGTAGGATCCGCCGCCCGTGAAGAAATCCACAAAGCGCACTCCCGTTTCGGAAATGCCTTTGGAACCGGAAGGCTGCGATTGGTGTTCGCCGCATGCGTCCTTTGGAACATCCGCTTGCATCAGACCGGGCGGTTCATCCGCGTGTTGCACGGGTAGGCCCGCGCACAGGCTGGATGTGATGATTGTGACGATCCCCAATACCCCAAATGCAAAAGCAAGCCTCCATGAGCGGCATACATAAGACCGTTTCAGGGTGATTGGTTCGTCTGTAGTCATTGCACGTCCATGGACTGTTTCTTTCGCTCGTGTCCAGTCTGTGTCCGAATAACTCATTGGCCTCCTTTTGCCGGAGTGAGGCCAGACGCCGGCTGGAGCAAACCAGCCGGCGACCCGTATGTCAGGTTCGGCGTATTAGTCGACTCCTCGGTGATTTCGTTTCCTACGTGGCGCTGAATTGAACCAATAAGCACTGTTTGATTGATCGGCTTTGTAAGGTAATCATCGCAGCCTGCGGCAATACATTTCTCTCGATCGCCGGCCATGGCATGGGCCGTCAGGGCAATAATAGGACTCCGAAAGCCCATGGCCCGCAGGGCGCGGGTAGCGGTATAGCCGTCCATGTCCGGCATCTGCATATCCATGAGAATGACGTCGAACGGGGAGGGATTTCGAATCGTGCCGTCGACAGTCCCATCAATCGTAAGTTGTTCCAGTGCGCGACGCCCGTTTTCCACAGCGATGATTCCAGCACCAGCCTTTTTTAAGTGGTGCATGATCAACTTTTGGTTGTCCGGACCGTCTTCGGCAAGAAGCACACGGCAACGGGCGAGCGGCTGGTCTGAAATGGCAAGCGTTGGCTCGCCCGTAATAGTCGCCGCTGTCACTTCCATTTCTTGTTGAGCCTCGCGCGGGTCAATGAACGGGACTCCGTCCAACGATCCAGTCGTGACAGTGAACACAAAAGTGGTGCCTCTTCCAAACTCGGACGCCACGGTAATGCCGCCGCCCAGCATTTCCGCGAGGCGTCTCACAATGAACAACCCCAGCCCAGTGCCTCCAAACTTGCGAGTTGTCGAAGCGTCGGCCTGAGAGAAGGGTTGGAAAAGTAGGCGGATTTGCTCGGTCGTCATGCCGATGCCAGAATCAGTGACTGCGAACCGCAGGCAAGGCGCGTGGGAATTGGACTGGTCAAATCCAATGTGGATCCGCACGCCACCGGCGTGAGTGAACTTGATGGCGTTGCCGACTAGATTAAGCAGAATTTGACGCAGCCGCACCGGATCGGTCTCAATCGTCTGTGGAATGGGGCCTTCATACTTGGCGTCAAGGAACAATCCCCTGGCCTTCGAGCGAATGCGCTGCAGCGAGAGCATCTCTTCCACGATCTGAACCGGCGAAGTCGGGATCTGCTCAACGGCGAGCATACCGGCCTCGATCTTGGAAACGTCCAGGATGTCGTTGATGATCTGCAACAGATGCTCACCATTGCGATGAATTGTACGAATGTTTTCCACGCGACGCGTTGGAGCCTGGGCGAGGTCGCCATCTTCCAGGAGCAAATCGGCGAACCCGAGAATCGCGGTCATGGGAGTGCGGATTTCATGGCTCATGTTGGCCAGGAACTCGCTCTTGGCGCGATCCGCAGCCTCGGCCGCCTCCTTCGCTGCAATCAGATCCGCCTTGTACCTGGCCTCCGCTTCGTTCTGAACCATCTCCCGAACGCACATTTTCAGTACCGGCGCGATGAGATCGCACATTTCCTTTAGCCGCGTCACGTCGGTCTCTGTATAGTCAGTCGGTCGGTTCGCGACATGGATTGATCCAATCAATTCATCATTGAAGAGAATCGGAGCGCCCATCGAGCGAAAGAGCGGCACGTGGCCGCTAGGGACGTTGTGCGGCTCATTCTTGATCAGGGGCAGACGCTCGAGCAGGATGCGACCCCACAACCCGCCCCACGCGACCCGTGGGAACACGATGGACTTGCCGACAACATCGCATGCGGCCCACACCTCCCTGGTCATCGAAGGGCAGACCAGAGCGCCATCAGAGGCCCGTATGTATCCGAAGAACCCATAGGAGCTTTCGAAGGTCTCTTGCACCAATTCAAGCAAACTACTAAAGAACTCATCACCACGCGTTTCGGCGAGTACGCGCTGGACGACGTTTTGTAAGTCCTTCTGGGCGACACTCTGGCTCAGTTGCCGGTTCGTCGCATGGACGTCAGCGAGCGACCGCCGGACGGCGTCCAGTACAGAGTTGATGAGCAATTGAAGCTTCTGGATGCTGGCGTCGTTCGTCGTGAGGGCCACGGTGAACTGAAAGTCACCGTCGACGGCGCGGCAGAGCTGGTTGGCCAACTCTTCGATGTGCTCGCGGGAGCACTCGCCGGCCACGGCGGGATGGGCCTTTCCCATGTGGTTCGCCTCACGACTCAGGTCCATCGTACGTGAATCTCACACTCTCGATGCCCGTTCTTCTGGCAGCACGGCTCCTCCAGCGCAGCCTCCTCGTGGTATTGGCGGAGGATGGAGCGGGCCAACGCGTGATACAGGCCGCAATGTCGATTTGGCGACCGATAATGGATGATCAACTCTTGATCCCGCTCTTCGACGTGGAACTTGTCCGAAATCGCGTCTCGCGCCGCTTCGTCGACCACTGCCGAGGCGAATCCGTTGTGTATCTTTGGTTGACGCCGCAAGAACTCTCGCGAGTTTTTGGACATTTCAAACCACATCCGCCACCGCTTCATGGCATCCTTAAAGAAGAAATCCGGGTAGACCTCTTCCTCTTGTGCGGGAGTGACCTTCAGTACTGCGCATGCAGCGGTGAACAATCGTTGCCGCTCGAAGTCGTCATAAGCCGTGCCGAGAGAGCCCACTCGATCCGCAAAAACTTCGGCCCGTTGCATCGTTTTGACCGTAGCGCTCGCGCCGCCGATGGATTCGACGGGGTCGAGCAAAAGTTTGGGAACTAACCCTCCCATCATCTCTCCAATTCGAATATCGATCCGTCATCAATATGGTGCCTGGCGCGAAGTTTTCCAACATGGCTGCGCCATCGATTCCGTCATTGACGGCGCGAGGCTCAGGCTGAACCGTGGGCCGCCACCGCGCGGCGGCAAAGGTCGACCAGCGTCTCCACTTGCTTTTGAAGCTGATCCATCGCGGCATTGCTTTTGGCGCTTTGCTCGACGTGATTTGCGGCCTCGGTGATGATTGGATAGCCGTAGCCGCCCGCTGACCCTTTGAGCTGATGCGCGAGTCGTGCCAGAGTGTTCAGATCGGAAGCCGAAATCGCGTCTTGCAACCCCGAAACGCGCTTCGGCATCTCCGACAGAAAGGCTTCCAATAATTCGGCGAACTCCGGATCGCTCGCCAGCTCGCTGATCAGTGGTTGTGGATTTGTTATCTTTTCCATCGTGGCTGATTCTCCGTTACGAATGTGTTCTTTGATCACAGCGAATAAGGTGTTTCGGTTTATCGGCTTGGTGGCGTAGTCGTTGCACCCTGCGGCGATGCACTTTTCGCGGTCGCCTGCCAGAGCGTGTGCGGTCAGTGCGATGATCGGACGTTCATACCCAACTTCCCGCAATCGCCGCGTGGCCGCATAGCCGTCCATGACCGGCATCTGCATGTCCATCAGAATGAGGTCAAACGGTTTCAAGGTCGCCAGCGCTTGCATAGCCGCGTGCACCGCGAGCTCTCCGTTCTCAACGATTTCCACCTCCGCGCCCGCCTTGCGCAGGATGTGGGCAATGAGTCGCTGATTGTCCGGACCATCCTCAGCGAGGAGCAAACGACCGCGCAGCGTGTTGATGGTGGTCGGCCCATCGTTCTCATTCAACGCAGGCGCTTGGGGCGCCATTTGAGCCACCTCGACGGGTTCGGTGAGCATTCGCACACTCGAAAGTTGGCCGCACTCAATCGACGCGCGGAATGTACTTCCCTTCCCCGGAGTGCTTTCGACGGTGACGTCGCCGCCGAGCATCATCGCCAGCCGCTTGGCGATCGTTAACCCTAACCCTGTGCCGCCGAATCGTCGCGTCAGGGTCGCGTTCGCCTGGGTGAATGGTTGGAACAATCGCGAGATTGCATCCGGGCCGATGCCGATTCCCGTGTCGATCACGGCGAACAGCATACGTCCGGTTTCCTGGTCGACGCCCGTGCAGTTGGCCCGGACCTTCACGCTCCCGGTCTCAGTGAACTTGATCGCATTACCTATGAGGTTGAAGAGAATCTGACGCAGCCGCAGCGGATCGGTTTGGATCGTTTCTGGAATTAGGCCTTCGTATTCGACCTCAAGGGGAAATCCTTTCTCGATGGCACGGACGCGCAGAAGCGAGACGACGTCGGCGACAATCGCCATGACATCGCAAGGCGTACGATGGATCTCCAGCTTGCCGGCTTCCAGCTTGGAAAGATCGAGAATGTCGTTAATGATCGCCAGCAGGTGTTGGCCGTTCCGGTGAATGGTGCTGATCGCATCACGTTCTTCGTCCGGCGATAGGCTGTCCGCCGCAAGCTGCTCTGTAAATCCCAGGATCGCCGTCATTGGCGTACGAATCTCGTGGCTCATGTTGGCCAGGAATTCGCTTTTGCTGCGGTTGGCGGCTTCGGCTTGCGAAAGCGCGTCCTCCAGCTTCCGTTCACGCTCAGTGTCCGCGGTGACGTCCCGTTGCACTCCGACGTAGCCGGTGATGTGACCCTGCTCATCATTGACGGGAGAAATCGTCAGGGCCGCGTCGTAGAAGGTTGCATCCTTCCGGCGGTTGATAACCAATCCGGACCATGTTTGACCCGCGCGAATTGTTTCCCACATTCGGTCGTACAATTCCTGCGTTTGTTTTCCGCTCTTGAGGATATTGGGCCGCTTCCCAAGCAGCTCACCAGTTGTGTAACCGGTAATTTTGGAAAACGCGGGGTTGGTGTGCTGAATAACGCCGTGAGCATCGGTCACGATGACGCCGTCGGCTGTGGCGTCCACGGCCATAGCCAGACGGTTCCGCTCGGCCGCGCTACGGGTATGTTCAATGGCCAATGCCGCCAGATCCGCGGCTGCCTCGATCAATAGCAGTTCCGCAGGCTCGGGTCGTTGCGGGCGCGAATAGTACATGGCCAACGTGCCCAGCACGCGGCCGTCGGCAGTGAGGATCGGTTCGGACCAACACGCCCCAATGTCGAACTTCTGCGCCAGCTCGCGGAAGTTCTCCCACAATGGATCCGTGGCAATGTCTTCAACTATGACCCGTTTTCCAAGGTAGGCTGCCGTTCCGCAGGAGCCGACCGACGGACCGATTTGAACCCCGTCGATCGCGTTGTTATATTCATCCACAAAGCTCGGAGCGGCGGCGATCCGAAGCCGCTGCTCATTATCCAACAACAGCACCGAGCAGCGCATGTCCGGCGCCTGGGCTTCGGCTGTCTTCACCAACGCGGTAAGTACTTGCGGAAGATCACGCCCTTCGTTGAGCAGTTCCAGAACCCGCCTGTGCCCGGCCTTGAAGGCGTCGTCGCGCTTGCGTTCGGTGATATCGATCATGATTCCGCGAAGGACCTGGGAACCGTGGTCATTGCAACCAATTCGCACCGTATCGTGAAGCCAGACGACGCGGCCATCTGCGGCAATGGCCCGATAAGCGAACGAGTGATCTTCCCCTCGCTCCGTTGCCTGGACGCACGTCGAAATGGCTTGGTCACGATCTTCCGGATGAATGATGGAGGCCCAAAAGTTGGGGTCGCCAAGCCATTTCGCGGATGGGTATCCGAGGATGTCCATTGCACGTTCGCTGACGAAGGAAAATTCCCACGTTTTGGCATCAGCCTCCCATACGATCGCATCCACATCACGAAGAATATCGCCGAGCTGCCTTTTTTTGGCGGCTAGTTCGGCCGTTCGCTCCCAGACGCGTTGTTCGAGTTCATCTCGTGTGTTTCTAAGCGAGGCATCTCTGTTTTGAACCTGGCTGACCATGAGATTGAATGCATCCGCGAGCTGCCCCAATTCATCGTCGGCATGTCTGGCGACGCGCGTGCCATAGTCTCCAGTGTTCGAGATGGCGTGAGCAGCACGGGCCAGTTCCGTGACCGGACGCAGGAGCGACTTGCGGATCGGGGAGGCGATCAGGTGCGCCACCGCCAGTGCCCCACCCAGAACCAAAACCGTGACCACGACTTGCCAGAACATCCGATCGTACACTACGTTCAGACCGTAATGGACGATCACGGTGCCGATGGTCTCGTCATTCAATCGGACTGCGCGTACGAGCGTTAGTTGGCCTTTCGAGAACGTATGTCCGGGAGTCAAGCCGCATTGGAACGAGGGTTGGACACTCGCGGCCACCGGATAGATCGCAAACAGCGAGTTGTCAGGCTTGCAAACCGTCGCCGCGAGGACGCAGGGATCGGTGTGAAATGCCGCCAGGGTCGACTCCGCGCTCCTGGCGTCATCAAAACTTAGCGCCGCGCTCAGGTTCGCGGCGACAATATCGGTTTGCACGGAAAGCTGTGACACCGTAGATTCGTGCAGCTCACGCCATTCGCCGATGAGCGCGGCCGTCGCGGCAAGAAGAAGTCCGCTGCCGCTGGTCAGGGTTGCAAAAAGAAGCAGCTTTCGCCGAAACGTCATGGCTCGATTGCTTGGCATTTCAATCGTCTCGCTCAATGTGCCTTGATCCTCTAGTTGCGTTCCGTGCCTTTTCCGGTTTCTCAGTCCTTTGCCACAGCTACGTCCTCAATCGGTCGGGCCAGCTTTAACAGTTGCGAATTGAGTTGCAGTTTCGCCGCTTCAGCGGCTTTTCTGTTCGCCCAGAAAACGATCCGTCCCCCTTCCGCCACAAATCCAAGAATGCCGCCGATTTTTGCGAACTCTTCGCCTTCACCGATGGTCAGAATCGGCATGTGGGCGACGGCGTCGATCAAGGCCGCGACGCCGTCGCCGAGTGAAGGGCTGACGTACAGCAGGTGACACTGTTTCAACGCGGACGTGCTTTCGCCCGCGCGCCACTGAATGCGGCGGACAGTGAGCGGTCGTCCCGCCACCGTTTTGTCCTTGATGGTTCGGTCGAGGATCGATCCAAACGGATCAATCCCGACGATTCCGATCACGATCGGGCTGTGTGCATCTTCAAAAACATCGGCCGGCCAGGTCACGAATTTTGTGAAATTGAGCAGGTATGCCGCTTTGACTTTGAGTGCCTTATCTTCGTCTACTTCGTTGGACTGACCGTGGAGCGGGACCGCGCGCAGCAGGGCACATGCCATGACCAGGGAAACAAGGGATGTCCGGAAACGCTTCATGACGTTCAGGTTGCAATCCTGTTTCATCGCGGACGGATCTGAATACGAAACTCCGCATAGATCATTCGGGGCACCTCGGCGTAGTTCAGGAATAGAGTTCCGCCTTCGGCGTGACTGTCATCCGTGAGATTGCGAACGCCTACCGCAAATGACGCGCTGTTCTTCCAGAACGTGTACTCGGCGCGCAAGTCCCATCGCAGATACGAGTCGATGCTCCGGGCAACAAAAGGAAAGTCCACATTGGGCGCGGTGACCGCGTCAACGTAGTACAAATTGCTGGAGAAGTGCAGATCGCTGGTCGCACTGTAGCGAGCGCCGATCATGGCCTTGTTTTTGGGAGGCGACATCAGGTCTTTGTCGTGGTAGGCGGCGGAGGAGCGCCAGTCCAATTCCTGGTGGGTATAATTGGCGAGCAATGTCAGTTTCTTCGAGACAGGATATCGAGCTTCCATTTCGACGCCATACACCGACGCTGCGGCGCGATTGTCAATGTCAAGTGTGATAAGCCCCGGCGGACCCAATTGCGGCGACAGTGTGGTCATGTCATCGTATTCATTCCAGAAAGCATTGAGGCTCAGGTGCAGACGGTCGAACAACTTCGTGCGGTATCCGAGTTCATACGCCAGCAGACTTTCCGAATCGATTCCCCGGTGGCCTTGCGCCCAAGCCAGTCCGTTCAGCATGGGTAGGTCCATAAACCGCAGACCGACGGGCGGCATTTGAAAGGCGCGCGAGACCGCGGCGTAGACGTGCGACGTGTCGCCTAAGTGTCGCGTGAGTGCGGCCCGGGCGCTGGGCTGGAATCCGCCATAACATTCGTAATCCAACCTTCCCCCAAGATTCAAACTCCATTGGGGGGCCAATCGCCATTCGTCTTGTACATAAAAACCGAGAATGCCCGTGCTGACGAAATTTCGGGATAGCATCTGAGGATCGGAGTTGGACGCGTCGAGAAGGTCCGCGCGGGTGTCCATGCCCCAGGTAAGTGCGTGATTCTCCGAAGGGCGCAGGCTTTGGCTAAGTTGAAACGCGAGCTGCTGGTAGCGGTAATCGATCTGAGGAACGCCCGGCGAACCGTAGAAGTCATTGACATAGGCGTTCAGTTTGAGTGTGTTGTCTTTATCGATGATGTGCGACCAGCTCCCGGAAACATAAGATGCTTGGGCTCCGGGATTTCTTGACCAGCCGATGCCCGCCAGGGGCGTCCGCGGAAACCCTCCGTCAACCACTCCGCTACCGGCTGAGAGCGTGAACGTGTCGTGCGGATTCTCATCATAGATGGCGTACAGATTCATCCGCCCGGTCTTGTAATCATCTTCCAATCCGCCGAGCCATGAGCCACCCCGGTTAAAACCATCGCTTCCTTCATATTCGCCCGACAATCGCAGACGCAGCTTTTCGTCTCGAAACGCGTGGCCAATGTACTCCGTCTGCGCGCCTCGCGATCCGGCCGTTAGTTTCATGGTCGTCCCAAGTTGATCCGCGGGATCCTTGGTGATGATGTTGATGACGCCGTTCATCGCATTGGCCCCCCAGACGACTCCGGCCGGTCCGCGAATTACTTCAATGCGCTCGATATCTTCGAGTTGGAATGGCCACGCTCCCCACAGCGTCCCGCCAAAATGCGAGTCGAAAATTTGCCGGCCATCCACCAGGACCAGGACCTGGCGACTCAAAAATCCGTGAAAACCGCGTGGAGAGACTGCCGCGTTGCTATAGGACAATTCGGCAACGTCGATCCCTGCGGCCAGACGCAGGGCTTCGGGAATCGATCGGGCACCGGCGGAGCGGATGTCTTCCTTTGTGATCACGCTCATGGCGTAGGGAACCGTGTCGATGGGTTCCGCCTTGCGTGAAGCAGTCACCACCTGGACCGACATGAGCTCTTCAAGGCTCAGGTCCGCCAGTTCGTTCTTCGCATCTTCCGATTTGTGTTCGGGTGATTGTGGATGACGGTCATCACGGTTCGGTAAATTGTCTTTTGGTAAAGGTGGCTTTTCGTTCGCCGAAGGCTCTGGGGTTTGCGCCGAAGCCGGCGCAGACAACACCACAATCATCAGAAGACAACCCACCAATTCCATCGATCGTAAAATCCTTCGTTGGTATCTCATAGGCGCACCGATACCTCCCGAGGATTGGGTTGGGGAGGGGTTGCATTCGTTAGATACGATTTGATGGCCGAACGATGAAGTCGCCAGATCCTGCCGACCTTCTTCGCCGGCAGCTCGCCGGATGACACCAGTCGATACACGGTGTCGGTCGAGACTTGCATCAGTTCCGCGGCCTGTTGAACTGTCAATACTTCGCGATCCATATCGGACTCCACTCGTTGTGTGCGGGCTCAGCCTGAACAAACGGCTTCAGACGGGTATCGACAGTTCAGAACACCCGTAGTAGGCAGTGGGCGGGTCAATCCGAGTCGAGACGGCTCGGTCATTTCGTCGCAATTATTGGACTTGAAATTGACTTGAACCACACCGCGCCCTCCTGGATTCGCGTTTCGGGCTCTTGTTGAGGTCGCGTTGAGCGATCATGTCAATCTCTGAAGAACGCTCAGTCCGCTGAGGCGGTTGCGAGTTGTGCAGCCCCACGACACTGATTTGGCAGTTCTGGATGAGCGTGAAGAATGAGGTGCTGGCAAGGATTCAATTGTGAGTGCCGCTGGCAGCTCGCTGCCAGTACCTGCGCGGACGGGCAAGCCGCTCGTGGCATGCAAATCATACCAGCAGCCATTTTCGGTTGAATTTCGGAGCGGCGTTATTTGATTACGCAACCGCTTCAAGTCCGCGCTGTAGCGGCGTTGCCTGCGAGGGGACCCATTCCGGCTCGATCGCCGCGCGGCGACTCCGGTGGATTCGCTCGACGCATGAAGTAGTGCCGCGTTGTACTGGCAAGTGAACCCGTGTCGGTCACCGGCGCATCACGATTCGTGACGAAGGGCGTGCAATCGCCGCGATTGAGTCGATGCTGCAAAGGGCGAACCATTGACGCATTCCTCTGCAACGCCGATAAGCGTGCAAATTGTGGTGATGTCAGAGCACACTGGCTATCGCCTTCGAGGCGGATGCACATATGGATCGCGACACGCACATCGGTGGATCCCAGGATCGATTCCCACTGACGCAACGCTCGATGATCGATGCGATCCGAGGCGATGATCCCCTAGCGCGGGGATGCGCCGTGCAGACGATGGTCGCCGCCTATTGGAAGCCGATCTACAAGTACATTCGCATGATGTGGCAGGCGTCAAACGAAGAGGCCAAGGACTTGACACAAGGCTTCTTCGTTGCCCTCATGGAAAAGGGTTTCATCGAAAAATACGCTATCCAGCGGGCGAGCTTTCGTACTTATCTTCGCCTGTGTGTCGATGGGTATGTGACCAATGAACGCAAGGCCGCTCGTCGGCAGAAGCGAGGTGGCGACCACCGGCTTGTTTCGCTGGACTTCAACGCGGCGGACGCCGAGTTTTCGCAGTTGCGCCAGTCAGAGAACAATGCAGAAGCATACTTTGACCGGGAATGCCTTCGCAGTTTGTTCGAAATGGCAACCTCCTTGCTCCGCGCTTCATGCGAGGCATCGGGCAAGGGCATGCATCTCCTGTTGTTTGAGCGATACGACTTGCACAACGGGGACGCCGGCGGCCGGCCGACGTATGAACAGCTCGCGGCAGAATTCAACCTCCCGGTCACGCAAGTGACGAATCATCTCGCTTGGGCGCGGCGCACGTTTCGGCGATGCACCTTGGACGCTCTACGCGAGCTTATCGGGAACGACGAGGAATTCCGGGAAGAATCGCAACGACTTTTTGGAGTGAATACGTGAACGATTTCCTCGGCGACAGTACACTCGATCACCTGCGTCAGATCGTCCATGATGACATCCCGAACAACTCGCGCTATTGCATCCGTGAGTCGATTGGCCAGGGAGGCATGGGGACCGTTTATCTGGCCGATGACATTGCCCTCAGGCGTCCGGTAGCCATGAAGGTCCTTCGCGACGGCGCCGCGGACGCCGACGCCATCGATCGCATGCTCCGCGAAGCCCATGTTGTCGCGCGGCTTGAACATCCTGGCATCGTTCCTGTTCACGATGTGGGCTGCCTTCCCGACGGTCGTGTGTATTACATCATGAAGCTGGTGAAAGGCCGGCGATTGGACGAATATGCCGATGCATCCGCGTCACTCCGGGAACGACTGCGCCTGTTTGAGCGGATCTGCGAAACGGTCGCCTTTGCCCACGCCCACGGCGTGATCCATCGCGATCTCAAACCACAAAACGTCATGGTGGGGCAGTTCGGTGAAGTGCTCGTGCTCGACTGGGGGCTGGCAAAGGTAGTGTGCGAGGCGACCCATGGTGCTCCGCTGGATGGCACTGCGCTCCCTCTGATGTGCTCTGCAAAAGAATGCTTGACGGAGACGGTTGCTCCGCAAACCGCACATGGAACAGTCCTCGGCACACCCGCATACATGTCGCCGGAGCAGGCGCGAGGTGAAGTAGCCCGAGTCGATGAACGTAGCGACGTGTTCGCGTTGGGCGGGATCCTCTACTTTCTACTCACTGGTCAAGCACCATTCGCCGCCGTACGGATGGGCGATGGCGCCGATGAACCTGCGATTGTTCCCCCGCGACAACGAAATCGCGCCGTGCCACGGCGGCTGCAATCGATTTGCCTGAAGTCGTTATTCACGGATTCCGAACAACGCTACGTCAGCGCCGCTGAATTCGCCTCCGATGTAGCACGGTTTCAGAACGGTCAAGCCGTCATCGCTCATCGTGAGGGACTACCGGAACGCATCGCCCGTTGGGTATGGTGGTACCGAGCCCCGATCCTGATCATTGCGGCCTATCTGTTAATGCGCGGCCTTTTGATGCTCTGGCAACGACGATAACCTCCGGGAGATCGCGCTGGTTCTTAATGCGACCGGTCAAGCGTGGGAAACGACGTCAGGGAATTCCGTCTGGACGTGCGGTCCTTCCACCGGGCAAAAAAAACATGAATCCAGCGCCGCGAATTAAAGAGTCCTTCAAGGGCGTTGAATAGGAACATGAGCGATACGCGTGCGTCGCCGAACGGTCTGGGAGATGATTCGATGAGCAAACCACTACTGGGTCTTATCCTCGGCGGGATCCTCGGAGCTTTGGATGGATTGTCCGCGCTGGTGTCGGCGCCGAACGAGCCTGCCGTTCAGCAGGGCATCGTGGGGATCGTGATCGGCTCGACAATCAAGGGGCTGATCGTCGGTGTGGTCACCGGCGTTGTGGCGCGCAAGTACAATTCGATGGGGATCGGCATTGGCTGTGGACTCGCGCTCGGTTTCGCGCTCGCACTCGTCGTGGCCCTGCTTCAGGGGTCGCATTATCTCGACATCATCCTCCCGGGGGCCATCGTAGGGGTGATTGTCGGTTTCGTGACCCAGAAATACGGAGCGTCGCAGCACGCCTAAGTCGTTCAAGTTCTACGAACGAATCATCGCTCTCGACGGCAACGGTTCTTCAAAGGAGGAGTGTTCGTCATGCGGTTAATTCAATTCACATGCATCGCGATCGGCGTCAGCATCATTCCCATTGCCGCGATGGCGCTGGCACAGGAGACAAGAAAGCCCCCGGAAGCCGATCGTTTTGCCTCAATTCGATTCCTCGAAGGAAATTGGGAGGGAACCACGGATGGCCAGAGCGGCAAGGGGAAAGTCAAGCGGACGTATGAGCAGGTCATAGGCGATCGCTTTCTCCACGGACGAAACAAAAGCGTTTACGATGCGAATGAGAAGCACCCGAAGGGGGAAAATCATGAAGACTGGTCGATTTTCAGCTTGGACAAGAACCGCAAGACAATCGTGATGCGGAAATTCCACATCGAGGGGTTCGTCAATCAATACACGCTCACCAGCGCGCCCGAAGACAAGAAGACAATCGTCTTTACCACCGAGGCCATCGAAAACATCGCTTCCGGATGGCGGGCTCGCGAGACCTACAAAGTAGTCAGCGCCGACGAATTTGAGGAAACCTTCGAACTGGCCGAACCGGGTAAGGATTTCGAGGTTTATTCCAAGGCCACTCTAAGGCGCAAAAAGTAACCGGCGGCGGAGTCGTCGCCGCGCTCGCGAGACACTATCGGACTCGCACAGACCGAATGAACAACGGACGAAATACGAACGCAAGTAGGCAAGAATACCAATGAACGGAGAAAAAAATGGGAGCACCCGTCGTACATTTTGAAATCGGATGCCGCAACAACGAAAAGTCGATGAAGTTCTACGGCGAATTATTTGGTTGGAAGATCGAGCAACAAGGTCCGGCCGCCATGATCGACACCCGGGGCGGCGGAGCCGGGATTGGCGGCCACATTACCGCACTCGGACATGAGCCGCACAGTTACATCACGTTCTATGCACAAGTGAACGACCTCCAGGCGTATCTCAAGAAGGCGGAGAGTCTTGGCGGCAAAATGGTCGTTCCTCCGCAGGAAGTTCCCGGCATGGGGCAATTCGCGTGGTTCGCCGATCCCGACGGGAATACCGTCGGCCTGTGGAAGCCGGTGTAACCATCCGGGGTGGCTCTTGATTGCCTCCAGGTCCGACGCCGGGAATGACGCCGAAGCGGATGATGTTCGATTGGGCGGCTGCTTTCCTGATCGGGCCGGCGAACTGTTCACCAGCCATCACGTCAGCTGACCCCAGGCGTCGCGTCCCTCTGGCGAGGTTAAGAGAAGCCGCTTACCCTCTCACGGTTTGCAGAGTGCTTGCGAGACAGGTGAAGAGCGAGCCTTCGACGAAAACCTCGTCTACCACCCTGGATGCCGCTGGTGGCGGAGGTGAACGCATGACCGAATACCACAATGACGTCTCGCGTCCCGGCCACTCCAACCCCCGCCACTACAAATACTTTGATCTTGTGATGGCGATGTTCGTCGCGGTTTTGTTGTGCTCGAATCTGATTGGCCCGGGAAAAGTGTGCGCGTTATATGGCGTGACCTTCGGTGCGGGTAACATCTTCTTCCCCATCAGTTACATCTTTGGCGACATTCTAACGGAGGTTTACGGTTATGCGCGGGCTCGAAAGGTGATCTGGGCAGGATTTTCCGCGATGATTTTCGCGACGATCATGAGCTTCGTCGTGCTGCGTCTCCCAGTCGATCCTGCTGAGCCGTACAACACAACGATCCAGCCGGCGCTGGAAGTTGTGTTCGGCAACACTGGACGAATCGTAGCCGGATCGATCGCCGGATACTGGTGTGGAGATTTTGTCAATTCTTTTGTTCTGGCAAAGATGAAACTCCTGACCAGGGGCCGGTACTTGTGGACAAGGACGATTGGTTCGACGATCGCCGGACAGTTCGTGGACAGCATGATTTTCTACCCGATTGCCTTTCTTGGAACCTGGACCCCGGGCACAATGATCGGGGTGATCATGTTCAATTTTCTTTTCAAGGTGGGAATCGAAGCGTTATGCACACCGATCACGTATTTGGTGGTCGGAGCTCTTAAACGCGCGGAAAAGGAAGACTATTACGATCGCGAAACGAACTTCACGCCGTTTTCACTCAAAGACTAAAGGCTGGCACAGCGACTGAATCAATTGCTTGCAAGATAGCATGTCTACACAAATTCAAAGGCTCCTCCAAGGGAAAGCGAAATCCATGCCCTGAAGATGGCCTCCGAGCGATTAACGATCGAATCCCATCGGCATTGTAATTTTACGACCGCCGTTGGGTTGGATGAGCCCCTTTCACCGATCGACTGGTTGGGCGCGATAATGTTCTCGGACGACAACGGTCTGAGATATCGTCGCCACAGTGGGGAGCTGGGAGCGGCCTAACTCGGAAACAGCAAGAGTCCGATGTAACACCGGCAGTGGGTGAAGTGCGCCGCGCTGCCTGGCGCGAGGTTCCTCCCGCAATTGGGGGTCGATTTGAGGATCAGCATGACGTCCAACATCGAGACGCTCGATTTCTCCGTGTGCGAACTCGGACCGCGTCGCGTGCCGTCTCCCTATCGAGCGCATCGGTATGTTTGCGACGATGCAAGAACGCTGCTGCATCATACGACGACGCCAGACACAACATCTCACGATCGTTCAGGTGAAATCGATCCGCCGGGTTTTGAGCTGGCCGGTCCCCGCGAGCGCATTTACTTCGATCCGAGCAAATTACGCTGTGGCATTGTAACCTGCGGTGGGCTCTGCCCGGGACTGAACGACGTCATTCGAGCCATCGTGCTGCAGCTTCACGATCATTACGGCGTCGGCCTTATCTATGGTTTCCGATATGGCTTCGAGGGACTGGTTCCACGACACGGGCACAGGCCATTGATGCTCGATCCCGACACGGTCGCGCATATTCATCAACAGGGCGGCTCAATCCTTTCTTCATCACGCGGCCCACAAGCGCCGGAGGAAATGGTTGACGCACTGGAGAGACAGAACCTCCAGGTGCTCTTTTGCATCGGCGGAGACGGTACATTTCGCGGAGTCAATGGCCTGAAACAGGAGATCGAGCGGCGCGGACTGAAAATTGCCGTCGTCGCCGTGCCCAAAACGATCGACAACGACATTCCACACACTTCGCGGACCTTTGGGTTTGAGACAGCGTATTCCGAGGCGACAAAGGCCATCCGTGCAGCACACGTGGAGGCCATGGGGGCTTTGAACGGAGTGGGGTTGGTGAAGCTGATGGGGCGTCATGCTGGTTTCATCGCCGCTCACGCGGTGCTGGCAAGTCGTGACGCCGATTTCGTACTGGTTCCGGAAGTGGAGTTCGAACTGGCCGGCGCGAATGGACTCCTCGCTCACTTGGCGCGTCGACTGAAAGCGCGGCGACATGCCGTGGTGGTGGTCGCAGAAGGCGCAGGCCAGCGTCTGTTTGATTCTGATCCGGATTCCGAGCCCGCTCGTGATCCATCCGGAAATCTCCGCCTTCAGGATATCGGCGCACAGCTCCGCGACCGTATCGGAGAGTATCTGCGGCTAATGGGAATTCCTCACACGCTGAAGTACATCGACCCGAGTTACCTCGTTCGCTCCGCCCCCGCAACGCCAAGTGACTCGCTGTTCGCCGGTATTCTCGGACAGATGGCCGCCCATGCGGCGATGGCGGGGAAGACCGGCATGTTCGTCGGATTCTGGAACGACGAGTTCACGCATGTGCCCATTTCCGCGGTGGTATCGCAGAGCAAGCGTCTCGACCCGCAGGGCCACCTCTGGCAAAGCGTCCTGGAATGCACGGGCCAGCCGGCGAGGATGACCAACGATGGTGCCATTAACGACGATGCAGAGTCGGCGGAACTCGAAGCGTCTGGTTTCACTGCAAGCTGACACGCCGTGATCGAGACATGACTCATGGGGTGGCAAGTATTCTGCACATTCAGGAATTCGCCGAAAATGTCCTCTTTCCACTCAATTACCTGAAAGGACTTGCTGATATCGAGGGTCAAGCGCCGCTGCCTTTCGGAAGTGCCCGATGGCGCCGGCTTGATCGCCTCGCTCCCAAAGGATTCGCCCGAGGTTGAAATGGGCATTGGCCTGTTTGGCGTTCAATTCGATGGCTCGCTGGAAATGCGACATGGCGTCTTCGGCGCGCCCGAGCTGCAAAAGAGCGGAGCCGAGATTGTTCTGTGCGTCATCATCATTGGGCGCGATCTGAAGTTCTTTTTCAAAGCAAGCAACGGCCTCGCTCGCCCGACCCGAGCGAGAGAGCAGCGTGCCGAGATTGTAGTTGACGCGCGGCAGCGTCGGCTCCGCATCGGCCGCCCGGCGAAGCTGCTCAATGGCTGAATCGAATTGACCAACTTCCGCCAGCGCGCTGCCAAGGTCTGCCCGAAGACGTGCGACGTCTGGATTCAGTCCAAGAGCCGCCTGAAATTCCGGCACGGCCTCGGCGTAGTCGCCGCGGCGAACCAAAAGATTGCCGAGCATCTCTCGCGCGGACGCCACGACGGGACGATTCTGCGCAAGCGAAGGATCGGCGTTGACGACGATCCACCGGAGATGCTTCTCGCGAGACTTCGCTCCACGCGCTCATTGGCAAAGAGGCCCCAGCGATCGGCGATGAGCAGGTGATGGCTCGCGGATGCAGCCAGAGCGTTTCGCGCCATGGCATCTTTCGTTTCCGTGAGTGCGATCGCGTCGCGCAGCCCCCTGAATTCGTGGTATCGCACAAAGGCGCTATGAAAAACAAATGCCGTCAATAGAAGGATGAAAGCCTGGAACGCCCATCCCGCCGGTGTGAAGCGGCGAAGATTCGTGAGCGGTAGCGTCGAAAGCGACACATCAGCCCGTCTCCACGTTCGAATGGTCAGTACGGCCAGATAACCGACGATCAAGCCCATCGCCAACGAAAGCAGAAACGGAATGCGTCCGTAGAGTCCGCGGAACGTGAGCAGCACAACGACAAACACGCTCGCGGCGAGGAGATCTTCGCCAAGTGAGAAGTCGTAAGGCAATCCGAATCTACCACCCGCGCGTTGTGACTTGAAGAGGGCGGGCGTGGAGAAGCCATAGCTCAGCGCCTCCTGAGGACACACGCTCACGCAGTCGAGACACTTGAGGCAGCTGGGATTGACCACGGTGCCGAATTGCGCGGTTTCACAATGGACGCGCACGGCACTGGTGCACGCCTTCGTGCATTGGCCGCAGTGTTTGCACAGATCGTGGTTGACGTGGATTCGACCGATCGCGAATCGATCGGCGAGACCGAAGATCGCTCCGTACGGACAAACATAGGTGCAGAAGGTTCGCGTGCCCAAAACGTAGACAACGAGAAAACCGCAGACAACGAACGTGAGGGCGATGATCCACGGACCGGGAAGATTGCGCCAAAAGTTGTTGGTGGCAAACGATGCCCAGCCCTCACGGTCGGTGGCGTAGTGAAACGTGGGGATGGCGCGCTCGTGCCACGCGCGCACGATCTGAGGCCACAGAAACATATAAAACGCCGTCAGCGGCGCGATATACAGAAGGAGTCGTGAGCGGAAGACCTTGGGCTGAATGCCGATCTTGCGCAGGAGCCATGCGCACATTTCCTGAAGCACCATGATGTGACACGCCCAGGAGCAGAAGAAGCGGCCAAAAATGAGCGTCCCGAGCACCAAGAAGCACATGAACAGGAAGCCCGCCGTTACAATTCCCAGTTCGAGGGTGTACATGACCTCGTTCAGCTCGAGGGGCGCCAGCGTGCTGCCAGTCAGCTTCCAGTGAATGATGTGCGCAGCAAAGGCAAGGTAAACCAAAGAAAGCGATACCGCCCGCCAGCGCGCATAGCGGCGGCGACCAGGTCTCCGCAGCGCCGCGTTGGTTCTGCGAATACGCGACTGTCGCGGAGCGCCATTTGAATTGGAGCAGTTTGTGCGACCCATAATGCCGAATGACCTCGTTATGTGCGCATGGATAAACCCCACCAGTTGTCACTGGGCACGTCGCGTGCCATTCGCGTGCAGCCACCAAATTCGACGCTTCCAATTCGTTTTGGCATGTAAATTGCTGTGGGACAGGTGATTTGGACTGGTGAAGGAAGAGACTGAGAAACAGCGTATGGGCGTTTGACAACTGCGCGATTTCGCGCAAGGGGTGGGGGATTTCACACAGTTCGGAATGTCCGGCATTTCTGGACGTGGAGGGGCACAGTGACTATTCAACTTCTCCCACTGCGGCGGGATCGAATTCGGACTCGATTGGGCTGGGTTTATAGGCCTAAGCCTCGGTGGCATTATGGGTTATGTCTCGTGCTGGTCGCCATTGGTCGATCGGCAGCGACCGAACATCGCGTCCAAGTTGAAGATGGTACACTTGAATTCCACTTTGATTCGAACGCACTTGCGGCGCTGGGATTCTCGTTCGTATCGCGCGGCGAAGTTACCAGCAGCCCGGACGGAACTTTTGTCGCCTTCCAAGTTGATCCTATATCAACATCGTCGCTGACTTTGTCCGGAAGGGACTCTAACGGCGCTCTGACGGGCACAGTGAAAAGCTGCGGGGCACTGTTGTTGGATCGTCCGGGCGCGCGGATTGTCATCGGAAACCTCGCTCTGCGTAGCAATCCACTCGACGTTCAGATTGTAAGCACGCTGGATCCATCGCGAGACCCGATTTCGATATTCGACGTAGCTGTTGACGAATTGAAGTTCAAGGGCCGTCGGGATGAAATTTTCCTGGCTGGTGACTTGCTTGTTTCTGCGAAATGGGCGCATCAGATTGGACTTCCCAATGCAGAGGGGATGCGAATCGGATGGATCCAACTCCACGTTGCGCCATTGAAAACGGCCCCAATCTCCACACGCACCGAACGCGTGGAGGCTAACCCCGCGACTTCCGGCCCCGAAGCAATCGCGGAGACAAACGGTACGGATGTGGTCGTTTCTGATTTGCCGGGCATCGTAAGTTATCCGCCTCTGGGCGATATTTTTGCATACGCGGTCGGCACGACAGCGTGCAATCTGGGCAACCAGCGGGCAAACTGGATTGCTGACACCAACCAGCATCCCGTCATCATCCAGAACATGTATCGCCTCAGGGATGGGCGTTTTCAGCAGATAGGGATGAGTTGGGTCAAGCACGGCTTCTTCGTGGTCGCGGAGGATTATTGCGGTCAGTGCGCTGACATCACGGATGGTTCCACGCTCGGTGTTGGATGCGCCGACACCTACACGGCAGGTCTGAACGGCGCCCAGTCGAACATGAGTCCCCGCTCCACGGTGAACGCGCATACCGGATATTTCGCCTACCCCTGGTACGGCATTCCCGCCCAAACCTCAGTGGACCGAAGGCTTCAAGTTCACGCTTCGGACCTGAATCCGGCTCTGAATGCGTCCGCGCGCTATTTTGTCGAAGGCCATTATGTTCATCCCGACGACTGCCTCGTCGGGACGCAGGACAACAACGCGTCCTATCGCGAAGTACTTGTCAACGAAAACACTCCCGGTATTTACAATCTGGCCATTACTTCAACGCATCCGACTCAACGCGGGCAGTCCGCGATCCGCGCTTGGCGCGACGTGGATCCCAGCGTCGTTGAAAACGATGTTCACGTACCGGGTGAGGGACTATTTATTGTCGCAGCGAAGGCATCATTGCTGAACAGCGGCTTGTGGAGATATGTTTACGCAATACAGAACCTGAATTCGGATCGCTCCGGGCAATCGTGGTCGATCCAGCTCCCACCGGGTGCCATCGTTGAGAACACGCAGTTTTTCGACGTTGACTATCACAGCGGAGAACCGTACGCCCAGAATCCGTGGGTCGTTGAAACAACCTCGACTTCGGTCTTTTGGCATACGGATTCCTACACAACGAATCCAAACGCCAATGCTCTTCGCTTCGACACGATCTACACCTTCTCGTTTGATTCCAACGTGGAACCGGGTGAAGGCAAGGCCATCCTGGGATTGTTCAAGCCCGGGTTGCCTCAGGAAATCGCGGTTCTGACGCGGGGCCCTCGATTGACCATGATTGACTGCAACCACAATGGCATCGACGACCCCTGCGACTTGGATTGTGCGGCGCAAGGATGTTCGCAAGTCTGCGGCGGCAGTAAGGACTGCAATGCAAATCATGTCCCTGATGAGTGCGACACGGCCGTGCTGGATTGCAACCACAACGGCATCCCGGACGATTGCGACGTCGCGAACTGTCCGCCGGGCGAGACTTGGTGCGAGGATTGCAATTTGAACCTGGTTCCGGATATCTGCGAGAACGACTGTGATCACGACGGCATCATCGACGACTGCGAGACCGTGACCGACACCGACGGCGACGGCGTTGACGACTGCACCGACGAGTGCCCGTTCACCACGCCCGTCGGGGCTTGCTTGCCTCCCTACAGCGCCCCCGTAGTGTGCTGTTTCTCCAATGGACTCTACCTCGTTTACACGCTGACGTGGGCTCAGTGCGAGGACATCAGCGGCATGCCCGTTTGCGACGATCCACCGCTATGTCCGGGAACTCCCTGCCCGCTTTGGACCTGTCGAAATGGATGTTTAATCGGCGACGCCGATGGCGATGGCGACCTCGATCTTGCAGATTTCGCAGGATTTGAACGATGTTTCGGCGAAGGAGAGCCTCCCGCCGAAATGACAGAATGTTTGCAGATATTCGATTTCGACGCGGACGCCCACGTCTCCAGCGTCGATTTCAAGGCGTTCCAACAGAAGTCCTCAGGGCCAAGGTAAGTGATGACAAAACTGGAATCACATGTCGAATCATAGTGGGAGAGACGCCATGAAGGCATCAATCACCAAAGGTAGGTGTCCAAGTCGCCACGAATTCTCAACTCAGTTGAAAGCAGTGTTTGCGAGCAAACATTGGTGGTCTCGTTGGTCCTTGATGATATTTGTCTGCTGGTCGTTGATCGGCGATGCGCCACCGGCACAAGCAGCCGTCGATCTGGACGGGGATGGATACGTCGGGATCAAGGATTTCGCAATTTTTCAGGCGTGTTTGGCAGGTCCGCAGCAATCGCTTGGACCGGGATGTCCGGCGGCCATCGATCTGGATGCGGATCGCGACGCGGATTTGGCGGACTTTGCGGCGATTCAGCGTGAACGGGGACATTTGCCCATTCCCCTACGCGACACCTTAGGCAGTGTCATTCCTATCGACTCCGCCACTCCCTACAGCGGACGGCAGACTTGCGGAACCAGCGGGTGCCACAACGTCGACATCATTGGCAATGGAATAAAGTTTCAGCAAGGCCGCACGGACTTGAACGGCAATGTCATCGTTCACGACGACTATTTTGGCGATGGCAGATGGTGGCAAAAGTCGCCGTCCCGTTACGGCCATTTCTCTTCGAGTTCCACATGGCATCAGCTTGCTTCGAAGAACAACGCCAGCGAATCGGAGATGGATGTTTCGACATTCGGCTGGGTCGGAGCGTGCGGCGGGTGCCATGCGGGCGGAGGTCCGGGGGAGTTCGACCGGGACGGGAAGCGCCTTTACGACGCGGACACAGGGAAGTTTGGCTACGAGCTTCTAGGTAAGACGCCTCAAGACGTGGTCTTCGACGGTGATTATGCGTATCAGCCCGAAACAGTACAAGGCAGTTTGACCTCGGCGCGATGGGATATCACGGGTTTGTCGGAGCCGGATTGTCTGCTCTGTCATACGCCCGATCCGCAGTGGAACAACGGACAGAACGTCAACCGCCGCACGTGGCGCAGCGCGGTGTTGGGCGCGTATACCAACCTGGTGGACGACGACGGGGCGCAGGTGCCGGCGTTCGCCGCCGCGGGCGCCGCCGGACAGGGCTGGTTCTCAAGCATCGCCATGGCGGCGGGAGTGGCCACGAAATTGCAACTGGATTACTCCGTGGGAGTCATGCGGGGCAGTCTGATTGAGAATTTCGATCACACTGTGGCGCTCCCCCAGACTGCCGTGGACTATCCGCCGCGAGACAACGCGTGCTGGGGGTGTCACGGGCCGATCGGCTTCCTCGAGTCGCGTGGGAGCACGTGGTTCGACGATCGGGATGTGCACTATCGGCAGTTCAACCGGATGAATGACGCAGATCCGACAAACGACATTCCCGCAGCACGAAGTGCGGTGTGTGTGGTGTGTCACCCCGGTCAACTGGATCATAACTTCGCCAAAGGCAACAGCATTTCCAAACATTTCCGAGACGAGTTGGATTATGTGAACATGCGGACCTGCCGGGACTGTCACTTGACGATCCTGCCCAACGGGCAGCCCAATCCAAACAAACATCCGGACGCACCGGATGTGCCGGGGAACGTAACGGTTCACCTGATCGGTTTCTTTGAAGGGGAAAACGGACCGATGAAGGTCCTTTCGTGCCAGTTCTGCCATGTGCCGTACCCGCTAATGAATCCGGCACGCGCTTTTGGCGATGCGACTCTGACGGGAGTTCGCATCAAGCACATGACCAATGAGTTCTACTCGGCCGATCCATTGAATCCCACGAATCCCGATAAGAGCCGATGGTACCCTGGCGCGCAATGGAAAAAGGATAAAGACGGCGTGGAACGTGTGTTTCCGACTCATTGGTGGTTTCACCTTTATTGGGCGGACTGGAACCAGAATGGAACACCGGATGACCTGACGGACGATGCGGTGGTTCCCATACCCATGTGGAAACTCTTGCAGGCCACCGGCGGTCAGCCGTTGCCAGGCATTACCGACGACAATGGTGACGGGATTAAGGAAATCAACCGTCCGGAAGAGATTCTCACTTACATTCAGCTCTTGAAAGGCAATGACAGATATGGGCAGCCGATTGCCCAGAGACCCGTGTACGTGAAAACGACTCGCATGTGGTATGAAGATCCGGGGTCGCCGACAGGAGTCAGCTTCCTGGAACCGGAGGGGACGGGGATGGCGATTGATCCCTGGAAATCAGACGTCTATGGTCTGGATCATAACGTGCTGGAAAAGGAACAGGCGTGGGGACACGACGATCCGAAGAACCCGGACGACGGATGCCGGCATTGTCACCGCCCGGATACACTGAACTCGCCCGTTTTCGATCGACTGATTCTCATTGATCCCTGGGGGCCGGACGGAAAACCGATCTACAAGACCATTCGCCAGCTCACGGGCTTGAATCCTCCGTGATTGCGGAGCCGGGTGTAACGACGCTAAACACCCAATGACCGTCTGTGATCCGCGCAACGCCTACGGGGCGGGCCGGATGATGGCGCTCGAAAAGACGTTCGCCGAATATATCTCGTTCCATGGATGAGAGGAACTGTCGAACGTCCTGCTGGCTGGTTGATCCGGCATAGATTGCGGCCTCAAGATGATCAGCGGCGTCAAACGTCCGGCATTCATTCTGGCTGGGCGTTTGCTGCCTGAGGAGTCCATTGCCAGATGATGAAGCGACTTGGAGTTCCGTCGCGCAGGTCTGCTCATTCTGAGACGGGGCAATGGCCAGGACGGGGGCGCTGCCAGCACAGAGCGTGATAAACGTATCATTGACCAATGTAGGTCCCGACACGAGAAGCAATTCGGGAGTTTCTTCGCGAAGCGCCGCGAGGAGTTTCGCGGTTATTACCGACTCATTCCGGGAAATGACCGCGTCGGCTCCTTCTCCTTCAACGGATTTGACGATCCAATCCTGTGAACTCTGAGAATGATTCCAGGGCACAATGGTCGGGCGCGGCAATCCCAAATGCGCCACGTAGGCAATCGTCCACATAACTCCCGCCTCGTCGCCGCCATCTACAATCGCGGTAAGACACATGCCACCCTACTCCTCGGGCCGTGGGATACGAGAGTTTCGGCACACGTTTTCGACGGCTTGGCCCACGCTTTGCCATGAGGTAAACTCTAAGTAATACGGTCTGATAGACCGAGCCACGACCTGAAATTGTAGTAGAGGATATTCCAGAAATGTAGTAAATAACCGCATTTGCGGGCGTAATTCAGTGGTAGAATGCCAGCTTCCCAAAACGACGCCGCACAACAACTCACCTCGCAAATAGCCTTTTCAGCCTCAAAGTTGCGGTTTTCTGATTTCGGCCGGGTCGATGATTCGCCCTAAGTAGTGCTCGATCGACCGCTTAAGTTGCGCACGACGGCGCGCGAACAATTTCCGAACTTCCGAGATCGGGGGGCGATTGCTACAACCTCGAACGCCGGCACACGCGCCGTGCAAGCGAGGAGCCGTGGGTTTCAAACCCCACTCCCATCTTCGGGTTTCGGCACGTGGACTGGCTAGGTCTCGGCCTTGGTGTCAAAGGAAGGGGCGAGGGGACGCAAGGCCGACGCCACTGAAGCTTGCAAACGGCACTCCAAGACAGTCGGTGCCTGATTCGCAATCGGCGAGCCGACCATAGTTTGGGCGATCGGGGTTACGGATTCATAAAACCGCAGGCACGTGCACTGTGTTTTCACGGAAGAGGACAACGCGGCGTGTGCTTATTCCATTCGGAAGCGGTATCCAATACCGGCTTCCGTGATGAGGTGACTTGGTCGAACCGGGTCGTCTTCAAGCTTCTGACGAAGCTGATGCATGAATAGGCGAAGGTAATGCGATTCCTCGGAATGGCCCGGCCCCCATACTTCCTTGAGTAATTGTCGATGGGTGAGCACGAGACCAGCGTGTTTCACGAGCGCGGCGAGCAGTTTGTATTCGAGCGGCGTGAGGTGAACCATCTCTCCCTTTCGATGAACTTCGCGTCGAATCAGGTCAATTTTAAGGTCACCTGCAGCGACCACTGCGCCATCACCTTCGGTTGCGCGATTGACGGCATGACGAAGCGCTACCCGAATGCGGGCCATCAGTTCGCCGGTCGCGAAAGGCTTCTGCACATAATCATCCGCGCCAGCGTCCAGCGCCTTGACCTTGTCAGTCTCCTGGCCTCGTGCAGACAGAATGATGATCGGAATGCTCGTCCATTCACGAAGACGCCTGATCACTTCCAGTCCGTCTAGGTCAGGAAGGCCCAGGTCCAAAATGACCACGTCGGGCCGTGCTTGAGAGGATTGCAAGATTGCGTCCTGGCCATTGGTCGCTTCGATCAGCTTGAACCCGGCGGCCTCAATGGCCGGTCGTAGGAATCAGCGGATCGGTTGCTCATCCTCGACTAGGAGGATTGTTGCCGAGACGGGTTTCAAGGCCATGCCTCCGGAGGGATCGCGGGGGCTGGTACTGGAGGCTCACGAATGAATGCAACGTTAACGATCTCGGGTTGGTTCTCCGTTAGAGGAATCGTAAACCAGAAGCGAGCGCCGCCGTCTGTGCGATTTTCAGCCCCGATGTTGCCCCCGTGGAGGCGAATCACCGCATCGCAGATTGCCAGACCGAGCCCTGTTCCGGACCGATCGGTCGGTGGGCGCTGACGGACGAATCGACGGAAAACACGTTTTTCAGCACCGGGCGGTAGGCCAGGACCAGTGTCGATGACCTCGACCAGAATCTCACTGTTCTCAGCACGTGCGCGAATCGAAGTCTTAGAACCCTGCGGCGTGTAGCGAGCGACATTCTCCAGCATGTTGGTCAAAACTTCCTCGATCAGTACGCCATCGATGCGCAGCAAGGGCAGGTCGGCCGGCAAACTTGTTTCGATTTCGTGCTGCGAGAGCGTTGAACGCAAACGGTTTAGGGCGGAGCCGACGAGTTCCTCAAGCGGGTACCAATCCTTTTCTAGTTTGAATCCCGGCGATTCGAGGCGAGTCATTCCCAGCAGCTTCCCCACAAGGTGATCGAGTCGTCCCGCTTCATCGGAGATCGATTGCAATAATTCACGCCGGGACGAGACGGAAAGACCTGTGGGTTCGTCGATCAGGGTACTTGCTGCTCCGGCGATTGCCGCTAACGGTGTTCGCAAGTCGTGAGAGACACAACTGAGCAGTGCGCTGCGCATTTGCTCGGTCTCAGCTTCATGCCGAGCCGTGGCGGCTTGAGTTGCAAAGGCTGTTCGCTCAAGCGCGATTGCGAGCTGAGTGGCAAAAGTTTCCAACAGATGCCTCTGATCGGGTTCAAGCAAATGCTTCCGTTCTTTCGGTCGAAGAGCCAGAACGCCAAGCGAGGCACCCGATGTAACGAGCGGCACGTACATGGCGGCGCACGCGGACAGCGTTTCCGTGCTCCATCCTGCCCATTTCTGATGATCGAAGCCCCATTGAGCTGCGGCGCGCTCATTCGTTGGTTCGACCTTGAAGTCACCATGATTGGCCGCAACAGAAAGTCCATACCCCTCCCTCGAAAGAAGGACTGCGACATCGCCTTCAAATACATCCGCCACATGGCGCGACGCCGCCCGAACAATCGAATCGCTGTCTTTGGCGGCAGCAAGCTGGCGGCTCATAAAATACAAAGCGATGGTCCGGAGGTAGCGCCTGCGGGCGGACTCAATTTGACGTCGGACACGTTGCGTCAGCCCGCTGATCACGAGCGCCGTTGCCAGCAGAACGATGAAGGCGATTACGTACTGCACGTCGGAGATGGCTAAAGAATAGAAGGGTTCCGTGAAAAGAAAGTCAAAAAGTAAGGCCGCAAGAATGGACGCGACTACGGATGGTCCGATGGCGAAACGCGTGGCGACGAACACCACGCCGGCCAGGTAGATCATCGTCAAGTTAACAGCGGAAAAGCGGCCGTACATCAACGCCGCGATGGCAGTGCAAACGGCCATGACGAGAACTGTCCATGCGTATTCACGCCAATCCACGTGTGAGGTCGGCAGGGAAACAGCGTCCAGCTCGTGTTCTTCCGACTCACCTTTAACGACATGAACATCGATGTCCCCGCTGCGGCGGATCAACTCATCAACGATTGAGCCGCGCAGCCACTCGCGCCACCTGGGGAACTCCGGTTTGCCTATGACGATCTTGTTGATATTGCGCTTGCCTGCGAAACTGAGAAGTTCGTCGACCACCCTCTCGCCGGACAAGACAGTCGCTTCAGCGCCAAGTCGTTCGGCGAGTTGTAGGTTTCTCCGTATCTGTGCGGCCGCCTTTTCGCTCTGCCGCGGGGTCTCCACACTTACTGCAATCCATTCCGCATGTGCTGACGCTGCCATGCGTCGTGCCGTTCGTACGACACGGCCGGAAAGCGGACTGGGACCCACACATACGAGAATGCGATCAGACGTAGGCCATGGGCGGCGTTCGCCACGACCGGCGCGTTCCACGCCGACCTGAGCACCCACCCGCTCGGCGGTTTGTCGAAGTGCGAGTTCGCGCAGGGCGACGAGATTTTCCCGGCGGAAGAATTGATTGATGGCGCGGCGGGCCTGCTCGGACATGTAGACCTTGCCTTCATGCAAACGCTGAAGCAAGTCATCGGGCGGAAGATCTACAAGCTCGATTTCATCCGCGCGTTCAACGATGGAGTCGGGTACCGTTTCCCGAACAATGACTCCGGTGATCTGGGCGACAACGTCGTTGAGCGATTCGATATGCTGGACGTTGAGCGTTGCATCAACGTTGATCCCCGCGTCGAGGAGTTCGATTACATCCTGCCAGCGCTTCCCATGCCGAAGGCCTTCAGCGTTCGTATGGGCAAGCTCATCAACGAGAATGAGTTCAGGTTTGCGTCGAAGGGCCGCGTCGAGATCAAATTCTCTTAATCGTACCCCGCGATATTCAACGAATTGCGGTGGAAGTTGTTCGAGATCCGTCAGGAGTGCGTCGCTTTCTTTGCGGCCGTGCGTTTCCACATAGCCGACTACCACACCGATGCCCTCGCGGCACTTCTCCTGCGCCTCGCTGAGCATGGCATAGGTCTTGCCTACTCCGGGAGATGCACCGAAGAAAATCTTCAGCCGTCCCCGGCGCGCGCCGCCCTCACGTGTTTCCACGTGGGCGAGAAGTGCATCTGGATCGGGTCGTGCGTCGGCTGTCACTTGGCTCACGGCTCTATCCTATGCGCATGACCCGACTCCGCGACTACAGTAGCCATTTTTGGTGGCGTAACCACTGGCCAGACGAGCTGCCACCGCCAGTCACGGCGTGAACAAGGTACTCAACCAGCCTGTCAGAAGATTGAGAAGTAGCGGCAACCACAACAAGTCTCGAAACGGGTGATAGTGCAATGAGATTCTCCAAAATCAATCGTCTTCCACTGGCGTGAACCAGCACACGCTGGTTCAGTCACGCACAGAGAGATTCAAACTAAAAGCGGACAATCAAGTCCACAAGGAAACTGAACTGCCCACTCTCCGTGCCATTGTCATAGGCCGGCATGTTCCATCCGCGCTCGTAGCGTAGCTCCGGCCGGACCGTCACGAGTTCGGTGACATTATGACTCCAACTGATGCCGTGAGATGTATACGTATTTCGATAGCCGGTTCGCTGGCCTTCGTCATCGCGGAGGAAGTCATTTCGAATCGTCAAGTAGTCCTTGTCGGACAGCTTGATTTCGAAATTGTGGACCATGCCCCATTCATCGGAGAGTCCGGGCTGATAGAATCCGGGTCCGCCGCCGCCGCCAAATTCCTTTGCGGGTCCCCAGCTAACAGAACCGCCAAGGTATGCGTCGCGCTGCCACATGTAATACGCTTCTGTCAACATGTGGACATCGTCATTGAACTTGTGCGTCCATGTCGCCACGATGTGTTGAAGGTTGTCGTGGAAATCCTCCCACTTGCCCTCGCCCAGCAAATTGATGCCGCCCCAGATGGAGTCCTTGTTGTCATTGGACACCCATCGGACCATCAAGTGACCATTGGGCTTAAAGCTATCATCCCACGGGGCGACGTCATTGGGTCCGAACACGCCGAGCTCAATCGTCCAATTCTGATTCAATCGAATATCCGCCATGACCCCCATGTAGCTGTACGGATCGTAGGAAAACATGACCGAGTGCGAGAACATGTAGTTGAGCGGCGTTGGGCAGGCCTCAATATCCGGGGTAGAAATCCACCGCCCGACTCTCAGGACCATGCCGTCCGCGACGTCTGGGAAATACCAGCGAACATCGAACTCCAGAATATCGCCGCCGTAGATCTCATTTTTCTCGAGTAGCTGATCGCTGAGGAATCCCTTCATTTGCATGAAGCGATAGTCAAGACCGTAGAGCGTCATAACGTGAAAACCCCAGTCAATGTGATCTTTCTGCACAGTATCCGGCATTCGCTCTACCACAAAGACGGCCTGGTCCAATTCCAGATGGTCGGGTCTGATTGGATACGCAAGTGGGGCGTTTGACTTGTGTGAAGTACTCCAGTTGAATGACGGACTGACCCAGCCGTACATCTTGATGTGATTCTCCTTCAGCCATTGGCCGAACGCCGTTCCGCTTAGGGCTTTTTGCAATGGCCAGTCGGGAGTCGTGTCAGGGACGCCGATTGTTGGGCCCAAGTACTCAGATAGGGGAAACGGCGGCGATTGAAACGGCGCCGGCAATGCGCGTCGCGGCGGCTCGCTCGATTCCGGCTGCGGCGCCAAACTCAGGTTCGTTTCCTTCTTCGGTGCTTTTTCGGAATCGTCCTTTCCGGAGTCCTTTGCATCAGGCGGCGCGGCTGCCAATGCAAGACGCTCATGTTTTGGCGGAGGATCGTATCGCAGACTAAAGAGCGTCGGCGTATCACCGACAACAGACTCGCTCCCCGAGTCCGATGGTGAGGCAGTTTGAGCGGTGCAGGGAAACGCCCACAAAAGTGCGCTCAATGCGCACACCGGGCGAATCATTTTCTCAAATTTCATTTTCCACTCGCTCCGACTTAGACCTGGGTTCCTCAAACAAACTCAACACGCCAACCAGTTTGAGGTAATTGCATTTCTCTCACCTCTTAACTTGAGCAACTTCCTCAAGACTCAAATTCAATAGAAGCACATTGACACGCGGCTCACCGAGTATTCCGAGCTGGCGCTTCTCGGTGGCGTCGTCGACGAGCTTGGAAACGGATTCAACGGTCATGTTGCGAAGTTTCGCGACGCGCGGCACTTGATACTTCGCAGCCGCCACACTGATGTGTGGGTCGAGCCCGCTTCCCGATGCGGTCACCAGATCAATTGGCACGGGGGCCGTGTTCGTCGAGTCCGCTTCGTGGAGTTTCTTCACCCGCTGCGCGACGGCGTCAATTTGTGCTGGGTTGGAAACGGCCAAATTGCTGCCGGTGGATGACGCGGCATTGTAGGGATACGGCGTCGTCGCAGACGGTCTGCCCCAAAAATATCTGGGATCGTCAAAGAGTTGCCCGATCAGCTCCGAGCCCGACGTTTTTCCGTCGCGCACGATCAGGCTGCCGTTGGCCGCGCTCGGAAATACAACTTGAGCAATGCCCGTGATGACCAGCGGATAGGCGATTCCCATCAGCACCGTCAAGGTCAGGAACATTACGATCGAAATTCGAAGTTGCTTCAGCATGTTCAGGTTCCTTACGCCAGCCGCATCGCCACCAAGAACAGGTCAATCAGCTTGATGCCAAAGAATGGCACAATCAGTCCGCCGACCGCGTAGATTCCAAGATTGCGCGTGAGCAAAGCCGATGCCTTGGCCGGGCGATATTTCACGCCGCGCAATGCCAATGGAATCAGGATAACAATGATTAGAGCGATGAAAATCACAGCCGAAAGAATCGCACTTTGCGGTGTGGCGAGCCGCATCACATTGAGCGCGCCTAGCGCGGGATACGTGCCGATGAATGCGGCCGGAATGATGGCGAAATATTTCGAAATATCATTGGCGATGCTGAACGTAGTCAGCGCGCCGCGAGTGATCAATAGCTGTTTTCCTATCTCCACGACTTCGATCAGCTTGGTCGGGTTGCTGTCAAGATCGACCATGTTGCCGGCTTCCTTGGCGGCCTGCGTGCCTGTGTTCATCGCCACCGCGACATCGGCCTGAGCGAGCGCCGGTGCATCATTCGTGCCGTCGCCGCACATGGCCACGAGTCTTCCGCCGGCCTGGTTCTCGCGAATGAGCTTGAGCTTGGCTTCGGGCGTCGCCTCGGCGAGGAAATCATCCACGCCGGCTTCAGCAGCGATCGAGGCCGCCGTGAGCGGATTGTCGCCGGTTATCATGATGGTCTTAATGCCCATCTGTCGGAGTTGAGCGAAACGCTCGCGAATCCCGCCCTTCACGATGTCCTTGAGGTGGACCACGCCGAGCGCCTTGTCGTCTCTCGCGACGACGAGCGGAGTGCCTCCGCTCCTGGCGATTGACTCCACCATCGTTCGAATGGCTGCGGCGAATACTCCGCCTTTGGCCTGGACGAATTTCTCGATTGAGTCCGCCGCCCCCTTGCGAATTTGCGAGCCGTTCAGATCGACTCCGCTCATGCGCGTCTGCGCGGTGAAGGGAACGAAGTGTCCGCCGAGCTCGTGTACATCGCGTCCGCGCATGGCGAATTTTTGCTTCGCCAGGACGACGATGCTGCGGCCCTCAGGAGTTTCGTCAGCGAGCGATGCTAGCTGCGCCGCATCCGCGAGTTCGTCGGTGGATACGCCGGGTGCGGGCAGGAAGTCCGTCGCCTGGCGATTGCCGAGCGTGATCGTGCCCGTCTTATCGAGTAACAAAGTATCGACGTCACCGGCCGCTTCGACGGCCCGACCCGACATGGCGATGACATTCGCGCGAATCATGCGATCCATGCCTGCGATGCCAATGGCCGATAGCAAGCCGCCGATCGTCGTCGGAATCAGGCACACCAAAAGGGCGACGAGTACGGTCACTGTAATGACTTCGCCGTGACCGATGTTTCGCACGGTGAACAGCGAGAACGGGAGCAGCGTCGCGACCGCCACGAGAAAGATGATGGTCATGGCCGCAAGGAGAATGTTGAGTGCGATTTCGTTCGGTGTCTTCTGTCTCTGAGCGCCCTCGACAAGAGCGATCATGCGATCGATAAAGCTCTCGCCGGGGTTGGAAGTAATGCGGATCACGAGCCAGTCTGACAATACCCGCGTTCCACCGGTGACGGCGCTGCGATCACCGCCGCTTTCGCGGATGACCGGCGCGCTCTCGCCCGTGACCGCGCTTTCATCCACCGACGCAACGCCCGAGATCACTTCACCGTCGAGCGGAATGAATTCACCGGCCTCAACCAGCACGATCATTCCCTTGCGCAGATCGAGGCTGTTGTAAGGCGCAACCTGACCATCGGACATTGACGATGACGGCTTACCTTTGGCCGAAGTATATTTTTCGTCGAGGATGACTTTCGCGATGATGCTTCTGCGGCTGCGTTTGAGCGTTTCGGCCTGCGCTTTGCCGCGACCTTCGGCCATCGCCTCCGCGAAATTCGCGAAAAGCACCGTAAACCAGAGCCAAATGGAAACCGACAGAATAAAGCTCGGCGCGGCCTCGCCGTGGCCGAACAACGATTGAATCCAGAGCAGTGTTGTCATCGCCGCTCCGATGCACACCACGAACATGACCGGATTGCGAACCTGATGCCGCGGATTCAGTTTGCGAAATGATTCCCAGATCGCCGGTGTCACGATCGCGGCATCAAACAATGGGCGCGATTTGGTCGCATCTGCGCCTGTGGGCATCGGTATCGATGAATCCTGATTGAACCTTCCGTCGTCCATGTTTCACCTTGCAGCCGCAAACAATCCAACATGCTCTGCGATCGGGCCCAATGCCAACGCCGGAACAAACGTGAGCGCGCCGACGATGAGCACAATGCTGATCACCAGGCCGACAAAGAGCGGTGTGTGCGTCGGCAGCGTGCCCGCACTGACTGGTACGTATTTCTTGGCCGCCAGCGATCCAGCAAGCGCCAGCACCGGAATCTTTACCCAGAAGCGACCCATCAACATCACCAGGCCCAGCAGCAAGTTCATCGTGACGTTGTTTCCGCCAAAGCCGCCGAACGCGCTGCCGTTATTGTTCGAGGCCGATGAAAATGCGTAGAGCACCTGACTGAAACCATGCGGCAATGGATTGCTCATTGATGCGTTCACCTGGACCGTCATGACCGCAATGGCGGTTCCGACGAGCACACAGATGCACGGCGCCAGCACGGCGATCGAGGACATCTTCATCTCGAAGGCCTCGATCTTCTTGCCCAGATATTCCGGTGTGCGACCGACCATCAGCCCGGCGATGAAGACTGTCACCAAAACGAAAACCAGCATTCCATACAATCCCGAACCCACGCCGCCGAAGATGACCTCTCCGAGTTGCATCATGACCATAGGAACCAATCCGCCGAGCGGCATGTATGAATCGTGCATCGAGTTGACCGAGCCATTGGAGGCCGCAGTCGTCGTTACTGCCCATAGTGCGGAATTGGCCGTGCCGAAGCGAACTTCTTTGCCTTCCATATTGCCGTCGACCTGACCGGCAATGGGGACGCCGACGTCGACGAGTTTCGATTGTCGGTGATATTCCGAATAAAGGCACAGCGCGAGCCCAGCCAGCAGTACGATGTACATGGCCGCCAGCAACGCCCAGCCCTGTCGCGTGTCCTTGATCATCACGCCGAACGTGTAGCAAAGATCTGCGGGAATCAGAAGAATCGAGAGCATCTGCAGAAAGTTTGATAGAGGAGTCGGATTCTCAAACGGGTGCGACGAATTGGCGTTGAAGAACCCGCCGCCATTCGTGCCGAGCTGCTTGATTGCGATTTGCGATGCCGCCGGTCCGACCGCAATCGTCTGCTCGTTGAGCGTCAATTTCTCGGTGACCGACTGACAGTTGGCGTCCTTGATGGGATTGCCAGTCGCGTCAACCTTTGGCTGCTCGTAGCTCGTCGGTTGAAGAAGCGTGGCTTTTGCGTATGGCTTCAAGGTCTGCACGACGCCCTGTGACACCAGCACCAACGCCAGGATGACCGACAGGGGCAGCAGGATGTACAGCGTCGAGCGCGTCAGGTCGACCCAATAATTCCCGATAGCTGTGGTCTGTCGGCGGACAAAGCCACGGATCAGGGCGACGAGTATCGCCATGCCCCCCGCAGCCGAAACAAAGTTCTGCACGGTGAGCCCGGCCATCTGTGTGAAGTAAGACATCGTCGTCTCGCCGCCGTAACCCTGCCAGTTCGTGTTGGTGACAAAGCTGACGCTGGTGTTGAACGAGGAGTCGGGTGACACCGCTGGCATGTCGGTCGGGTTGAGAGGCAGGTGCGCTTGTACGCGCTGCAGGCCGTACAGAAAAACAAATCCCACGAGGTGAAAGTAAAGCATCGCAAGCGCATAACGCTTCCAATTCATTTCTTCGTCGGAGCGGATTCCGGCCAAGCGATAGAGCAATCGCTCGACGGGTTGCAGCCAGCGTACTGCCCGTGGCGTGGCGCCCTCGTATACGGCCGCCATGTACGAGCCAAGCGGCTTTGCACAAAGAATCAAGACCGCGAGATACAGGAGAATCTGTCCAAGTTCCGCGAGGGACATTTAGAACCACTCCGGCTTCAGCATCGCCACAAAGAGGTAGATGAGCAGCAGCATCGCCAACATGACGCAAATGACGTACAAAACGGTCATCGCTTAGGCTCCGGAAAAACGCGACGCACGCACTCAATGCAAAGCACAAAGAACAATAAACCGATCGCCAAATAAAACACGTCCATCAAAGTCTCTCCACGCCCGTTAATCAAAGTCTACAAGGCCACGCGCTAGGAAACTGTTAGAATTAGCAGTCGCCGTATTAGCGGCGCGTTATTGGATGCGGTGGGCTCGTTCAGTCTCCGATCAGGGAGATCCGCTGCCGGGTTATCTGATGCCGACGTGTTAATTAGTTGCGTCCAGATGCAAGGGCTCCAAAAATCGGGCCCGGAAGAGTACCCGATGGGTACCCGCAAAATGCGGTCTTTGATGGCCTTGAAGAGTCTAAACGGGTCACGAGTAGTCAGGTCAGTTTTTTCGTAAGCTACGACAAAACCGCATTTTCGGTATCAAGAACAAGGTTTTTACCGACTTTCGGTGTCGAATTCGATTCCCCCCGCCTCCATTGTTGTAAATGCTTTATGCGCAAGTACTTGCAGTCTTAGTGGGGGAAACACTCCCCCCGCCTCATCTGCCAGGCGAATTAGCCGGCGAGCCGATCGAGCAGCTTGCCACGGCATCGACATACGAACGGCCCTCGTTGGCCTCAAGCACGATATCCCGACCAATGGCCTCGACGCCGTGGTAAGTTACTTCCTGTGGGGCTTGGTTGTCTTTGGATGGATCGAGCGCGAAGAGCTGCGTCACCTTGCCGGAATCCGCCTCCGCCTCACGCAACTTGTAAATAATCTGCTCCGTCGAAAATCGATTCCGCACACCCATCCTCCTGTCCTCCACAAAAGCGTCCAAAGTCATGAGTTTACCACTCATCACCCGGACTGGTTTATGGGGGCAAGGTCACCACGATCGCGATGCCGGTGATCTTCGTTACGTAGAAGTGCTTCCGCAGCGGCCCGTACTTGATCACGTGCGGGGCGCTGGTTTCCTTGATTCGAAACGCTTCCTTCATGGTCACTGCGTCGATGCCAAGCACGTCGATCGTCTCGAAACGAAGACAAGGAATCGGTCGTAACTCGTGTGGCAGGGTTTCTCCGACAAGCCACGAGAGACTACAATAGGTCCGCGAACGCGGCTGCTGAGAGAGTATCGCAAAACCGAGTCTTGGAATTCAACCTATGACCCAGGACGCCGGCCACAGCTAAGCGGCCGAATCTGTGAAAAGGAGAGGTGTCATGGGTGTCCGTCCGACCTTTCTCATCAGCGCCGCATTTGCCGCCGCCTGCCGGATGTTGGCGGCTGGGGAACAGAGCCCCCCGATCATCTCGATCACGGCTCCCGACGTCTTCCAGAATGACGTTCTCGCGACCGGCTTCGACTTGCCGACGAAGATACTGTTCCTTCCCGATGACCGCATGCTGGTCGCGGAGTTGCCGGGCACGATCAAGACCCTGTCGCCGCCCTACACGACGCCGGACCCGGCGCCGTTCCTCGGGCTGAATCTTAACATCCCCGGATATGCCGGCCTCCAGCAGGGAATCATGGATGTGGCGCTCGATCCGAACTTCGTCGCCAACCACTATTACTACGTCTTCTACACCAAGGACAGCCCGAACAAGGACCGCCTGTCCCGCTTCACCGCCAACGGCGCGCTCGACGGGACGATCGCTGGCAGCGAGGTCATCCTCTACGAGGACCCGCAGAACGCGAACACGGAACACCACGGCGGGGCGGTGAGCTTCGGGAACGATGGTAGGATCTACTTCACGACGGGCGAGCACTTCGACGCCTCGAATGCCCAGGATCTGGCCAACCCCCGCGGCAAGATCCACCGCATCAACCCCGACGGCAGCACGCCAACGGACAACCCGTTCTACGACGGAGCGGGGCCCAATTGGGATTCGATCTGGGCTTACGGCCTGCGCAACCCGTTCCGCGCCTACTACGACCCGCCGACGGGCAGGCTCTACGTCGCGGACGTGGGCGGCAACAACTACGACACCGCATACGAAGAGGTGGACCTCGGAGAGGCGGGGAAGAACTACGGCTGGCCGGACTGCGAGTTCGGGACCTGCGGCAACCCGGCCTTCACGGCAGCCCTCTATGTCTATCCACACCTCGGCCGAGATGCTTCCATCACCGGGGGATTCGTCTACCACGGCACGCAATTCCCGGCAACCTACCAGGGCAGCTACTTCTTCGCCGACTACACCCAGAACTGGATCAAGCGCCTCACCTTCGACGCGCAGGGAAACGTCAGCGGCGTGTTCAATTTCGAGCCGCCGGACGGATCGAGCGACGGGCCCTACGGCGACATCGTCTGCCTCGCGGAGGGCCCCGACGGCACGCTCTACTACCTCGACCTCGGCTACTCGGATGTGGGCGGCCAGTTCGGCGTCAGCAAGATCCGTCGCATTCACTATATCTCGTCAAATCTCCCGCCGACCGCACTGGCGAGCGCGGACCCGACGGCGGGTCCAGTGCCCCTCATGGTGAGCTTTTCAAGCGCGGGCTCGGTGGACCCCGAGGGCCTACCCATCACGTATTCCTGGACCTTCGGCGACGGCGCCACCTCGAGCGCGGCGAACCCCTCGCACTCGTACTCTTCGGAGGGGCAGTACACGGCCAGGCTCACGACCTCCGACAGCGTGAACCAGACGCAGTCGACACCACTCACGATCCGCGCCGGCACGCCGCCCACCGCGACGATCCTCCAGCCGACGGACGGAAGCTTCTTCGTCGCCGGCGACGTCATCTCCTGGAGCGGGGACGGGACGGACGGTCATGGCGCCTCGCTTCCGGCGAGTGCCTTCACGTGGGACATCGACTTCCTCCACGCCGGACATGTGCATCCCGGCCTGCACGCCGTCGGCGTGAAGAGCGGCACGTTTCCGATCCCCACGAGCGGTCACGACTTCAGCGGAAACACCCGCTACCGCTTCCAGCTCACGGTGACTCTCCCGAACGGGCTGACGGGCGTGGAGAGCGTGATCGTCTGGCCGACGAAGGTGAATCTCACCTTCGACACTGTTCCTTCCGGCCGTACGATCCATCTCGACGGCATTGCGCAGCCGACCCCTCTGGTTTACGACACGCTCGTCAACTTCCAACACTCGATCGAGGCGCCCGATCAATCGACCCCGACCACGATCTATACGTTCGATCATTGGTCCGACGGCGGCGCGCAGTTGCACACGATCACGGTGCCGGCGACGGCCGCGACGTACACTGCGACCTTCACCGGAGCCCCGAACACCACCCCGTTGCAGATCGGTGAGACGACCGTCTTCAACGAATCCGACTGTTGCAACGGCAACCTGCTGCTCGCGCAGGATGCGATTCTCTCTCAGCCAGGAACGCTGCAGAGCCTCTCGTTCTATGTCACGCAGGCAGTGGGTGATCTCCGGCTCGGCGTTTACGATTCGACCGGGCCCGGCGGAGGACCCGGTGCCAAGAGGGCCGAGACGAACTCGTTCACGCCGGTCGTGGGCTGGAACACGGTGAACGTCATCACACCCGTCGTGCTGTCACCCGGCACGTACTGGCTGGCGTATCTGCCACAGAGCGACGGCCTGGAGTTCCGCGCCGATCGCAGCATCGGCACAATCATGTATTACTCGTACCCGTTCGGCCCAATGCCCGCGACCTTCTCGACCGCGCCGGGCACCGGAGTGACGCGCTGGTCGTTCTACGGGACACTCCTTCCCATCTCGTCGATACCCGCCGCCTCAGCCTGGGGTCTTCTGGTGATGGGGCTTTCGCTGATGTCGATCGCGGCGTATCTACTGCGCAGCGGGCGGCCAAAAGCCTGAGAACAGATGCTTAAGCTGTTGCTCCCTGTATCACTATCCCAGGCTTTCCGGTCTTTGTGCAGTTGGCCTTTGCTGTGGCGACGTCGTGAGGTCATATTCTGAGCGGTATTTACGTGGCGCGGGGACCGAGACGAATACGACCTTGGAAATGATTCATTTTAAACTGCGATGATGCTTGTTTGGATTCCGGCGCTTCGGGGGCGCTTGAGCAAGGTCGTTGGGGTTGCGCGCCAGCGCGTCTGCCAAGACCGGCTGTCGATTCCTGTCCAGCGGAGCTCATTTGGTTGATTCATTTCTGGCTAGAGCACACAATGTGATCGTGGTCTTTTGTGTTTGGTGATGGTACGTATGCGAATATCCACGGGTGTCTTCGTAGTTCTACTCGCGGTCTGGATGAGCCAGAGCTATGGCCAGGAAAAGGCCATCTCGCCCGACCTCGCCAAGATAGCCGACCGCAAGGGCTGGTCATTGCATAACGCCACCGCCGAGGCGGTTGAGGTGGAAGGCAAGTCCGGTGTGCTGCTCAAGGCTAATGCCGATTCTATCACCGGCGTGGCGGGCCTGGTCCTCGCAGATGCCGTGGAGTTCACTGAAGGTGTTATCGAGATCGACTTGAAGGGAAAAAGCGTCCGGCCAAGTTTCCTGGGCGTCGCGTTCAACGTGGCTGACGAAAAGACGTTTGAAGCCGTTTATTTCCGCCCCTTCAACTTCAACGCCGGCGGGGAATTTACGAGCCGGGCTGTCCAGTACATCGCGTGGCCGGAGCACATCTGGAATGAGCTGCGCAAGAATCAGCCCGGAAAGTTCGAGGGCCCGGTCAATTCGGTGCCTGATCCCGACAAGTGGTTCCACGCACGAATCGAGATCGAGACGAAGCAAGTCCGCGTTTACGTCAACGAAGCGAAGGAACCGTGCCTTGTCGTGAACCGATTGGCGCAAGACGTGAAAAGCCGCCCGGTGGGACTATTCGTGGACTCGGGGGATGGTCTGTACGCCGGTCTCAAGGTCACCAAGACCAAGTAAGTCTTCCATGCCGACAATGCCTTCCAGATTTATCTGCACTAATCTGTGAGCAAGAAGGGCGAGCAAGCCGCTCGCTCGCGAATCCGGCGCGTATCCCTTGCAGGGCCTCTCCCCACACCATTTGGGTTTGTGGCGGAAGCTGGCTCGATAAGAGTATGACGCGCGAGGAGCGGGCAAAAAAGAGTGCACGATAGGTACACGCAAAAAGCGGTTTCTGACGGTTCCGAAGAGTCATAAGGAGTCGCGAGTGGTCAGGTCGACTTTTCGCGTATTCCTCGGCAGATTCGCATTTTTTGATTGAAAATCGCGTTTTTCCCGTGTATTGACTATCGAATTCGATTCCCCCCGCCCCCTGTCTGGTGACGAGTTGTTGAGAGGCCGGCAGGCCAAGGTGTCTGTCTCAGCAACCTGGGTGTCGAACCTCGGGTGAGGCGCGGGTATGCAGTGACTTCGGGCACCTCGTAGTTGACTGCCGGTCGCCTCGAGCCGAGGATCACCAGCCTAAGAGATCGCCCAGCTTTTTGAGCTGTGCTTCCTATTGCTTCTTGCCTTCAAAATGGCGGAAGCGACGGTATAATCGGGACACTGCCTAAAGTAGCTGCACGACTTAAGAACGAAGTGATGTGACTATAAGTGTATTTAGCACAACAACTTGCGTATTTTTGCGGGCGTAATTCAGTGGTAGAATGCCAGCTTCCCAAGCTGGACGTCGCCGGTTCGAATCCGGTCGCCCGCTTTATCCTCAACTTCTTGCCTATCAACAAGTTGCGAGTTCGTCGCGTTCGAAGGTCTCGTCTCGGTTTTCTCGATTTGCGTCACTTTTTGCGTCACTTGGTCCGGGATTTGAGTTTCAGCCGCTAGCGCGAGGTCGTGGTCGTTGACGCGAAGGTAGTGTTGCCGGGCGACCTCGTCGGAATGGCCCATCCAATCGACCACGACGTGAAACGGAAAGCCCGCAGCAATCCAGTCGTTCTCGCGGTTCTTGCGGAGCGTGTGACACCAGTCGGCGTACTTTGGCACGCCTGCCCGCTTACGGATCACGCCGAAGTCTCGCCAAACGTTTGGGGCGAACACGCCGGAAACGACAAGCAGTTCGCCTTCCGCCGCGTCCTCGAACGCAACTCGAAGAACCGGCAATAGCTCGGGCGCGATCGGGACGACGCGGCGTCGCTTGGTCTTCGGAGCCCAGACACTGAGGCGGTTCTTCTCCCAATCCACGTCGCGCCATTGCAGGGCAAGCGCTTCACCCTGGCGGAGGCCCGTGAGCCGGCAAAGGCCGAGCAGCGTTTTCCAACCCTGGTTCGGGCAGGCTCGCAACAATCGGGTGAATTCATCGAACGAGACGTAGTGCCAGTTCTTCTCAATGGGTGGAAGGCCGCCGCTGAGCCTGTCGAACGGGTTGTATGTAATCAGGTCATCGTCGACCGCGCGGTTGAACATCGTTCGGGCGTTGCGGATGTGCTGGTCAACGGTTCGTGGACTCATCGACGCATACTTGCGCTCGTTGACGAAGTTAAGCGCAGCCTTGGCAAGGGCGGTTTTGAACTCTCGGGCGTCATAACGTGCGATCTGGTCGATCGGGCGGGTTTCACCGAAGAATCCTTTCAAGTATCGCGCCGTCTGTTCATGAAGTTCGATCGATCCCGGAGCAAGCTCGGCCTTTCGAGATTGAATGTAGACTTTGGTAAACTCGTTCAATGTCGGCACGCGGCCCGGGTTGCGGAGAGTCGGCCTCTCCCGGAGCTGTGCTTCTTTCGCTTGGCGGAGCTTCTCGGCCTTCCGTTTGGAGACGCGGCTGATGCGGCCGATGTTCGCGCTATGACGCTTGCCGCTCGGCGCGAACCAGCGAAGTTGCCAATACTTGTAGCCTTTCCCGTCCCCGGTGCGGACCGTGTGAGATGTCAACGTGACGCTGTGCTTCACGGTTGCCGATCCTCAGCGTGGATTCTCGTTTGTCAAGCGTTCCAGAAACCGGTCGAGTTCAACTCGTCGGTAGAATAAGCTCTTGGATACCTGCGTGCCCCGCAGGAGCCCTGTCGCTCGGTAGCGCGCCAACGTCTCGTCGGGATTTCTGAGACCGCGAATCGTGTCCAGCCTTAGGTAGCGAATTGCTTCATCCTCGGTAAGGAGTTCAGGACACGGCGTCGGCGTCATGCCGGGGAGAATGGGACCTGCGGGCGAGAGTCGAGCGGTGGACGATGGTTCAAGCCCACTACTCGCGCCGTCTTTGTCCCAAGCGTCCCTCATGGCGTTGACACCGGGCGAACTGCACGCAATCGCGTCTCGGTCAGGTCGTATTGCATCATGGCGAATCACCCCGGTGATAGAGTCAAGAGGCGGCTACGGCGCTGGCTTCTTCCGTCTCGCGCAGCGTCAGAAACTCGTAGGCTCGCGAAACGACCAGCCCCAACTTGGGCAACTCGTCCGGTCGGAAGTAGGTCGTGGTTTTCCATTGCCCGTCCTTGTCGTCGCGGTATCGCTTCTGAACCCGGATGCTGTACTGCGGCACGGCGCGACCGTTGACCGGTGTGCTTTCCGCCCAGATCGCAACGACAACGGTTCCTGCACGGAACTCCTTCATGGGTTTGCTGTTTTCGCTCATAAGCCTCTCCTTCTATCGTTCGCTAACATGCGTACATCCGCGACAAAAAAATAGGCGGCTACGCAACTCCGGACTCGGTTTTCGATGAGTCGAAAAGGTTGCGATTCACGGCCAATCCGCATTCGATGGAGATCCCGTCGAAGCGTCGTGGGTCATCCGACGGCTTGAGTAACACTTCGACGAGTTCACGCGGCAGCAACGGCCACGGCTGCGGCAGATTCGGCTGCAAATCGTTGAAGCGATGGACTGCCGCGGAGAGCGACACCGCGAAGCGGCGGGTGAATTCGGGGAGAACGATCTTGCGCCAGAGCCACTCGGATTCGAGCGTGGACTGCATTAGCTGGATCACGGCCTTTCCGCGCTTGAGGTTGCGGGCGTCGAGAATGCGTATGAATTCTCGCTCCATCAACGGGACGGGCATCAAGAATGCCGCGGCGAATCGATCGGCATGGCGTTCGTAACGGTCCGGCGAATCGTACGGACCCAATGCGGCGAGTTCATGAAATACGCTCTTGGTGTTGCGGTGAAGAACCAAGTGGCCTAATTCGTGGGCGCAGGTGAACCGGAACCGCCCTTCATGCTGCAATACGCGGTCGTCTACCAAGATCTCACGGTCGGCGACGAAGGCTGCACCAAGGATTTCCGGCCCAAGGTAAGAAAGGTCGGTAAAGCCGAAGCGAATGTCGAGTGGCCCCTCGATCCACTCCTCTACGGGCACAGGAAGCGGTATCTCGTCGAGTCGGAGCTTGCGCCGGCACCGCTCCAGGCAGCACCACGCCCGCCGATCGATGACTCGCCGACCCGGGCGAGGCTCGAAGATCTGACCTGTTGCGGAGCGGGGCACGGGTCACTTCTCCTGCTTTCGCGACTGCATGCGCCGCGCCTGTTCGATTAGATCGTCCCATTGCTTAGGGGATAGTTTTCGGGCCGTCCGTAGGAATTCGGGAACCTTTTCAGCGGTGACTGAGTCCTGGGTGGCGACTTCCGCGACGACAACATCCGCCCGGCTCCAGCCGCTTCGAAGGTCGGCCTCGGGAATGCCGTATGCCTTGCAGATTCGCATCAAGAGGTCCTGCGACGGAGTGCGTCGGCCTTTTTCAATGTCGGTGAGGTGGGCCGGGGCGATGGTCAAAATGCCAGCCATCTCGCGGAGGCCCTTCTTGAGAACCTCGACGCGACGGGCGCGGAGTATGTCGCCGATGGGTTGCTTTTCCTTGGAACGGTCTTGCCGGGCCACGTGAGATTCCTCCGTCTGTACGCATATAAGCTAACAGACGGATTCAGCCTTGTCAAGTCTATTTCAGGCGATGCGCCTGAAAAATTGGCGGACTGTCCGGTGGCGGGCGCACGTAGCGGTAACGGGTAAGGCGGGCGGCAGCCCAAAGCATGAGCAATGCGCAGGTCGCGACGTAGAGCGCGTAGGAATCCAGCTCTCCCGAAGCCAGCAACCGAGTGGGCAATTGCACCAAATGCACACACCCGGCGAGCATGATCAGACAGACTGTAAGAACGCCGAACACGGCGCCTCCGCCCGTCCTGCCACCGGGGTACCCGGCCTTGTTGGGATGGCGGGATTGAAAAACGAGTAATTCTTCGCCCACGAGGTAGTTTACAAGGCGTTCGATTTCATCAATTCGGCGAACATGGTCTTCTTTGGATCGCGCGTGCTGGACCGTGGAAAGCAGCAGCCAGACCAGAGCAATCGGCAAACCAACCAAGAAGGCCAGTCGAGTCTGTTGCGGCATGGCGGTCGCGCTCCCAAGCAACGCACCCAAAGCCCCGCCGATGGCGGGCACCCGGCGATCCATAGCGGTGAGACGGAACGTAAGCAAGCGATACAGAGCACGGTATTCCTCAAGAAGTATTTGAATCCGGGTTTCCCGCGAAACGCCGGACGAATCGGCTTCCTCCATATTTTTTTCCATTTCGTACCTTGACATTCGGGAATTGCGGCGTACCAAACATGTACCTAACTACCTTGGATGCCGGGTGCGGTCGGGTCGGCGCTCGTGGTGGCGACGCGGGGTCTGCATGGGCGTTTGGACCTTTGGGTCAGAAGGAGGTGCGGTGTGGACGAGTTGTGCGTGGCGTTTGCGGATGGACAGGCGTTGGCGATGAGTGGTGTCGGCGAATCGGTGGAACGATCCGACAATTTGGCGGCGTTTATGGAAATGGCCAGAAAAACACTGGGCCGAGTCTCGAATGGCCACCCAAATGGGCCTGTGTTCCAGCGTAATCGGTTGCAACTGGGTTCGGCATGGGCGACGCCCGGTGCGCTCCACGCGGCGTTACGAGAGACGCATCCGATCTCCGTCGAAGCCGGCTTCGAGGGAAATCCAGGCGTCGAGGGCGGCGAATGGCGTGCGGCGGATGGCGGCGATGACGGTCTGGTACATCTTCGCTTTTTGGCGGGCACCGAAGACTTGCCCCTGCACATTCACGAGTTCTCCGATCGGTTAATCGTCGTAACGTCGGGGATGGGGCTGTTTCACTACATGCCCGATAGGAGCGAAACTCGTGAACTTCGATCGATCGTGGTGGAACCGGGCGACGTGCTGATCTTCACGCGCGGGCTGATTCATACGTTCACCGCACCGATCAGCGAACTGACGCTGCTTTCCTATCATTCGCCGTTTTTCGAGCTTGACGACCCAAGGCAGTTCACGATTCCGAAAGCGCTTCGACAACGGGAGTTTGAGTGGGCCCCTTCTGGTGTCGTAAGGTTCAGAGGAGAGAATGTCCTGGCCGTGGCACGCATGAATGACTTCGCCGCGGCGGTACGCTAGAAACTAGCGACGAGGCGTTAGCCTCAGGTCGTCACAAACGTCAACACGTTTCCGTGACGCCATTCAGACGGGACGCATCACCCGGTAAACCCGGTCTTACCAACCGGGCTAAGGGGGCGGATTTACTACCCGCCACGATGTCACCCGTAGAGCATGGTACGTCGAGAGGCGTTCGCCATGCTCGACGGAGGCTCGTGAAAGTAATCCCGAAAATGCTCAGCGTTTTCGGAGTAATCTTCACGTTCTATCCGATCGCGAAGTTGACGGGGCGACGGAGACACGCCTTTTCGAGCGATGCGTTTTTTCGCTCGGCAAGGTCGTGATCGTCGAAGTGGGTGCAAATCCCATTCAGGGGGTTCGGGCCACAGCGCGACAAAGCATCGCGCAATTCGGGTGAGAATCCCGTCAGGCTCGTTCAACCTGGCCAGCGTGGGGAGCTCGCAGCGCGGCGACGCGTGCGACCGGGCCGTGACCGGCTCGGGAATTCTCGGAAAATCTGAGGATCGCGAATAGCTCAACCATGAAAGGCTCGCAAGGGCTTGCTGGTTAGTCCCATCGGAGACGGTGCCAAACCGCGAACGATTCATGTCGAAGGGTAAGCGGCTGCTTCTGCGTTCGGGCCGCTGAAATCCGCAGTGCCAAAGAGTGACATTATCTTGGCTGCGGGAAACTGCGCCGGGTCGGGAGGCTCGGCGTACGACATCAATCTGCCTGCCGTTGGCGGGCTAGCGACGTGACCGATGCGAAGACGACGATTGCTAATCCGGGAAGCTCTGTAGCGGCCGGGATGGTACCCGGTGCGCGGCTTGGTCGGCCGCGTGATTCCAAACGCTGCAGAGTGGGAGTGTGGCCTGAGTAGAAGTTCCCGCGCTAACGGGAAGCGGATGCCGCTGCAGGGCAGTGGCGGGCCGTTCGAGCTTCGGGCTGGTAACCCGAAGCGGAAGACAACGAAAGGGCTGACGGGTTTTTGAGTTTGTTCCTGTCTGAATGGCGGCCGTGGTTCGCTTATGCGGATCGCGGTCCTTGGGAAAGGTGGAATGTGGTCACAGTCGGGCCGCCGGGAACGGCGGCTCGCCTGTGGCGATGAATTGGCGGCGATGCTGTACGTGCGCCTTGTGCATTGCGCGGCATCGCGATGTGAGTTGCGGGTCTGCTTATTACTGGGCGGTGCGTACTGTGAATGCAGCGCGCACCGCCGGTTCGCGAATAGTGGGCCTGCGGTTGTAGCTGAGTTTTTTGGTGCGAAAGGAGGTGATGGGTGTGGGTTGGTGGAAGACGGTGAGCGGAGACGTGATCGGCGACGCGCCGGCGAATTACGTGGACAGGCTCGTTGAACGGGGCATTGCTTACACCGAGCCGTCAGAGCTTCCGGCGGAAGTTCGGGGGCGAATCGTTTCGCTCTATGTCGAGGACTTGGGGCGTGAGCCGAGCGAATCGGAGATTCGCACGCTTCTGGCATTCTGCCTGGGATGAGGAAGGGAGGTTTTGTCGCGTATTCCAGGGTTACGGCTTTGGGGATTGTGCCGTAAACAATCCCACGTTGTAGTAGCGGTATTCGTGTCACTCAATGGCACGTTGTTGTTCGCAGTATGCAGTATCGTTGTGAAACGACTTCGGTCGAGGGATTCGTGCAACAGGTGGCCGTGCAATACCTGCGGCATGGGTACTGGTTCTACGTGGCCGGGAGCGTGCCTGCGGAAAAGGATCCGCAGGCGGTCGACCGAAAGCTGATCGCCAAATATGTCATCACAGCGTCGAGTAAGGAACGCACCCGGCGCAAGCGCGCTGGCCTCGCGAACCTGCACTACATCCGCCACGGTCGATTCTTCCTGCTCTTGGCGACACACGGTCAGCACCGCTTCTTCGACGATGAAGCCGGTCAGATCCGCGATGCCCGGCGACAATCGATCAAGTTTGCCGGATATGCAATGTCGTATCGGAACGATCATACTTGCGTGCGGATCGAGCGTGCGGAGTATCTGCAACTGAAGGCGTGGTTTCTTGACCTGGCGTATCGGCGGTCTGCCGAGGCGCTCGCAACGGAATTCAGGGCGGTTCGCTTTGTTTCGTACGCGCCGATACGTCAACAGCTCTTGGCGGTTTGGCGGGCCGTGAACCAAGAACGGCGGTTGGCTGGCCACGAGCCGCTGCCGATCGAGGCTGTGCCCTGGAAGCGCCGGATAGTTCGACCATTCGATGGCGGTGTGCGGGAGTTCACGGAGGGTCTTTGAGCTTCGACGCGAGTATTCATATGCCCGGCCAACACAGTTCTCGTTCATTTCAGCCACGCATCAGGTATTAGGAAGTCGCCACGACCAGTCCGCCATTCCTCGACCACATAAACAGGAAGCCCCTGCCAGGTAATTCGCCCCGCATGATCGGTCACAATAATTTGGAGTAGTTGCGATGTGCGCTCAATTGCATTTGTAAGTGTTTCAAAAATGCGCCGCACGCCAATTATGTCGTCGTCGTCGAGCGCAGGTTGTCGGGGCGGCTGAGCGTACCCGATCTTGGTTGGATCTTCTGGCCAACGCTCCGGGAAGTACACTTGGCTTGGTTGGTCCAACATGAGGAACGAAGGTACCGGCGACCACGTCTGAGTTAAGAAAAACTCATGGAGCGATAGCATTGCAGCAAGGTGATACCCAACCCAGTTTTCGCCGCTTCCAATCTCCCAGAGGTAATCGTCTCGCCCATCGTGGGAGGCAACGCGAATAGCGAGATTGGTCACGCTTATTGTTGCTCGGTCCTGCTTTCGTTCGAGATCAAGAATCGCAGCATAATGCCCCATAGTCTCGGAGATCTGCCCTAACGCATCGTCCTCGCGTCGACGCTGATTCGACGGGTCGAGCTGTTTGCGAAGGGCATCCCGTTCGCGCTCGGCGTCAACGATCTGCCTTGTCAAGTCCGCACCTTTGTCTGCCGCATCGTAGTTGGCTAACATTTGCTCAAGCTGGCCCGCGAAGCGATACACTTCGGACAAACGTTGTCGACGCTCCGTCAGTTTGAGGGACTCGTCATCCAGTGTCCGCATTCTGCGTCGCATCCGAGTCAGGCGACTCTCAAGGTCCAGTATCGCATTCCGAGTCTCCCGTAGTTCCTTGTCGAGGACTTGAGGCGCAGTGTCGAGGCGGGCCGATACACGCCCCGCCTCGCTTGCGACCCGACGAAGTTGCTCAAGCTCCTGAGTGGCAGAGTCGTTCTGTGTGCCACAGAGCGGGCAGGCGTTTCGCTTCGATACATGATCCTCGAACCACCCCAACCCCTCCAATCGCTTGGCCTGGTGAGCCAGTTCGCCTCCATAACCGATGGCCGTCGATTGAAGCTGTTCGATACGCGCGAGGCGGGAGCGCGCTCGGCCTAGTTGTCTGGCCAATTCTTCTTCCTGCCCACTCGTTCTCGTCAGTTCTAGAACGGCTTCTGCAGTGACACCCGGGCCAAGGAGAATCTCGCCAGCTTGTGTTCGCTGGACCCCCTCACGCAGGGCATGCGCGTACTCGTCGATGCCCCAACTCTCCAATTGCGTAACAGCCGAGTCGATAATCCCGACCTCCTTAGCGCGAACGAAGTGTCCCTGAAGCTCTTCGTAAATGTTTCTGATCGTTGACTGTCGAACCTCGTAAGAGTCCCGAAGTCGTTCCAGTTGACGCTCAATTTCCTGGAGCCGGCGCCGTGTCTGCATTTGCTCGACAGTAATTGCACCGAGAACGAAGGGAAGCACGTTCGCCAGCTTTCGGCGGTGTTCCTCCGTGTCAGCCTTGAAGAATAGGGTGTGTGGGTTAGCGACGATGTGTTGCGGCTGAAAGTTGAACGCTGCCATATCTCGAAAGCTAGGACGAGCGTCAAAGGATTGCTGCGCGTCGCCACCACGAAAGTCGACCGCAGGCAGCCTGGCAATCCGGTCAAGTTGTGCCTTTACTTCGTCGACGTTTGCATTCTTCTTGAGGATGGCTGGAACATCATCGGTGGCCGTGTCCTGCATGAACATTTCACCAGACGCAACGTGTCCTTCGGGATTTCTGCGACTTAGTAGCAGAAATCTGTCGCCAAGCTTCAACTGCACGCCGAACCACGCGACCGTGTCGCGTATCAGACCCACAGGAATCGCACACTTGTTACTACCCAAGGCGTAGTCAACAATACTAATGAGCGCGGACTTGCCAGTCCCACTTTGACCGGTAATGACGTTGACAGTATCCGGACGAAAGGTGAGCTGGCGCGGTTCCAACCCGTCACGCCTTGGCCAAAGAATGATGCGATGAATCGTGGTCAGCATAATTCAAAACCTCACATTTAGTAACGAGCACGTAGTCTCGAAACCCGTAAGTGCCATGGAGTGGCCCAGCCGATCCGCCGTGCGCAGGATTCGCCTAGGCTCCTCGGTGGAATACCTGATTGGTTCGGTCGCCCGACTCGGCAAGACGCGGATTCCGTTCAACCTATCGAGTTTAAGAAGCCCGCCTGAAAGGGAGAGATTCATCGACCGGAACGTGCGGCCGGCAAAGGCCTGCATTCGATGCTGTAATCCCAGAAGTATGGTGCGGTCCTCGGCCAGCGCTTTGAGCAGTGCACCATCGCGGTTCCGATCTGCGATTGCGGTGACCGTCGCATCATGGAAGCTCATAGGCAAGACAAGCATGAGGGCCTCAAGGGGGGTCGGTATCTTGGCTTCACCTTGGTCGAACCAAGAGCGGGTGAATCGCCAGAGAACAACCGCGCCCAAGGATGTGTTTCGGACTATGTCGCTCTCAAATAGGCTATTCATGATGATGGTTTCGCACTAATCTTGAACTTGTCCGCGAACTTGGCGTGCCAGCCGACAACCAACGCATCCGCTAGCCTGTGGTATGCGCCACGGGTCAGGTAGTACTCGTCTGTTTCGTCGCCTGCGAGGCGCTCCCGGTGTTTTTGAATTTCGATGTAGACTCTCTTCCCCTGTTTACGCTGAGCGGGACTTGTCGATGCAGTTTGTTGTTGTCGAAAGACTGGGCGCCAATGTTCTACAAGCAGATCATCGAAGTGTGCCCAATCGTCATCAGTAACTATACCCTCATGCACAAGCCGAAGTCGCTCGCGGTTGTGTCGGAGGTAGTCGATGATTGCTTCGGTAACCTCGGCGTCATCCGCATCAATTACGTCGATCTGGCGAACGAACAGGCTCGCCTTGTGTGACATGATTTCCGTTTCGGTACAAACGAGTTGCCTGGCCGGAAGCTCGCGCGAGCGGCGGCGGCGGACATTTTCAATGACGGCATGTAGGCGATCGTTGAAGTGTTGTTGTTGAATCCAAGCTGGATGTCCAGCTTGCCATTTCTGCATGACCGTCGTGTGAACCCAACCCAGCATTGCATCCAAGAATGTCGGCGAATCGACTGATGCGGGCAGGTGGCATTTGGCAATGATGTCCGCATGGAGATCGTCAAAGGACTGTCGATGGTTATCGTCGAGAACTTGCACACAGCTGCACAGCCGGGTGAGTTGATCATCGGAACAACCTCGGACCGCTGCAACCGCCTCGCCAATCGACTGCGACGGGGTTTTCGGATTTGAACGTAGCTCCGCAACGATCTGTGCAAGTTCTGCGGGTTTGACCGCTCGCCCCAACCTCGTCGCAAGGCAATCCGAAAGATTGGCGTTTGTAACAAGGAAAAGTTGCGTCTTGGATGGGTCTATCTCGCCCTTCTGCAGTGCATTGGCCCATATCGCGAGCGTTTTCCAAAGTGCTGGGGAGCTATCGGACACCGGATTCCGGTTCGGGTCGAGGGTTGATTTCGATTGGATGAGCTTTAACCCCGCCCGCGGTTCAATGACAGCAACATCGTCAAGCGTCTCGACGCCCACGCGATCTCCCGAGCCAGCCGCGAGGTAGTACAGCGCGTGATCGATTTGCCACAGGTACCCTGCAGCCTGCCCGGGCGCAACATGGTCGCGTAGGCTCATGACTTTGGGTCCAGCATTTGCGAACGCGTCGCTCGTCGTGGGTTGGCTCGACCTCGGGGCGGCAGCAAAGCGAAATTCCCGGGTGGAACGTTCGCTGTTAGTCGGTGAAGCAGCTTGTCCGCTGATTCGTACTCGCGGCCTTCGGCGCGGGCGAGGTCGGCTTCGGTGGCGACCAGTTCGCCGCGGAAGGCTTTGGCGAGAATGGCCTGGGTAACTTTGTCGGCGCGGGCTGAGGCGATCGCAACGCGCTGTTCGATGACATCAGCAAGTTTCAGTAATGCATCTACGCGGCTCACGATTTCGTGTTGCTCAAGTTTCGGCGGTAAGGGTAGAGGGTATGGAGTGAGAGTCCCGAGGTTGATATTAGGTTGGCCACCGGACGCGTATGATATGTCGCGAACCTCTAGCTTTCTCAACCTCATGTAAAATTCTGCGTACCGCGTGCGAATTGGATCGTCAGCCTGCAAGGCGATGAGACTGTCTGGACAACAACTATCTATTGTCAAGATTCCCGTATTGCCGATGGTTGCTCCGACGATTGCTATGAGAACGGTTCCGGCTGGAAACATGCGACTTACATCCAGGCCACGCTTGTTCAATGTCTGTGAGAAGCCAACAATTTCTCCTCCATTGGGTGGTAAATCGCCAATCTGTACAAATGGAAATGGTCCATCGTAATAGCGTGGATCGTTGCGTGGACGAACTAAGAATCTTCCGCGTTGAACTTTGAAACATTGGTCCAGCGACGCCCAAGCCCAGTTGTCTGGTAAGTCTTCATCTGGAACATTGAAGGGCGCGATCGGTTCTTTTGGCCGAGTCCAACACTTCCTAGGTGTCGAAGCCTTTTCCGCTGAGCAGCGTTCCTCACGACTATCAATAAGTTGTGCCAGCAAATCGGCCGCTGTTTGGATGTCAGGATGCGCTTCGCGCCAGTCATCGGTGAGTCGGCCAGAACAGGCTGCGGCAAGGACGGCCTGACGGAAACGCTTTAGAATGGCGGGAGCCTTGGCCATTCGTTCGCGGGCTGCATCCACTCGGGCCGTAAGCCGCTCGATGGTCTCAACGATTCGTTTCTGTTCGGCGAGTGGGGGTATCGGGGTTTCAGCGCTTTCAACGAAGTCGGCCGGCACGCGCTTCTGACCGACGGAGCCGGTCATTTCCATTTCTGCTAAAGATCGGAACGATTCCTGACGGATGAAATAATAAACATATTCTGGCAACACGGCCCCGCGTGAACGGAACACGTGGAACTCGGTTGAACCGAAGCCAAGACCGTTCCGCAGCCCTCTGGCGATCGCCGCCTTCCCATTCTCCATGCACGGCGTGATCTTGGCCATGATTACATCATCTTCGCGAAAAGCAGTGAACCCCTTGCGAACTTCATCGAACCCACGAATCTGCGGCGCTGCAATCGTTCCGGAGTCCGCATCTACGGCGGGCATGGGCACAAACGTAACCTCAGCATCAGCCGCGACCTCATTGCGCCCTGGTTTCGGTGGGTTGACCTGACAAACTTCGCCCAAAGTCGAGACAACCCATCCGTCCGGCAGGTCTTCGCCCATAATTGTGGCGCTTTTTGCTGGCGATAAAACACTGGTCACGGCTGCACAACTCCGTTTGGCAGGATCGGGACATTCGACAGAGTAAGATCAAAGCCGGGAAGATACAGGGGAAACGGGGGCTGCGGTGGATCGCCAAACTGATCGCGATTCTCCGAAGCGTTGACGACGGAGTTTACGAGACCATCGAGCCAACCGTGCGAAAGTCGTATGCCCGTGTTTGGGTCGACGGCAATGCTCATCTGTCCGGGCACCGTCGGCGAATCGAAGACAACATCGCTGGGAAGCCCTGCTTTGTGCGCGAGTTCGCAACGGAGCCACTTGTAAAGAATATGCTCCAGTCGATGCAGTTTTCCGCGAAACATCACGTTGAAGTTTTGGACGCGACAAATGTTCACCATTTCGTCGGCGAGAAAAGCTTCGAAGGCCTCACCGTCACCCATCAGCTTGCCGGCGTGTTTTTGAGAGCCTGTTCCGTCAGGTTTGCGGCGCCGCGACGTGGCCGCAATCGCAATTAGAACGGAAAGGAGCGCGCCCTCGTGTCGTCCTGCGGCGAACAAAGTGATGGCGTCCTCGACTCGCGCGCGGATGCTCATGTAAGCCCCTCGGGAGCGACGGGGGGAGTGGCCCGGTACGCCTGTTGCGGATGCGCTGGGTTGTCCGGGATGGTGTATCGAAGTTCGCCGTCGCGGACCATCGGGCCCAGATAGGTTCGGGTCAGATAGAGTTGATCGCGTCCGAGAATGCGGGCGAGTTCCTCGGCCTTTAGTGGTCGCCAGGCGCAAAGCTCACGGATGACCGGCCGGACGTCTGCGGGAGTCGCTCGCTTGCCTAGCTCGGCAACGGCGGCTGTAAGTTCCGCCGGAAGACCGGAAAACCCCTGTGATAAGGCTTCGGACCCCTGCGATAAGGGTCTAATCGCAGGGGTTGGCCCCTGTGGTAACCGCGTTCCCGGGGTGCCAGAAAGCGCGGCCGGATTGAGCATCCGTCCGGTCGGGATGTAGTACGTACCGACGCTCTTACCCTGCTGCTCCAATAGCCCCGCGTCCCGGAGCCGTCGAAGATGGCCGCTGGCGACAAGGGTATCAACCCGGTTCAAGTCTCGGTAGGCGGCGTTGTTAATCGCGCCGACTTCACGGGCGAACACCAAAGCCCGGGCCTCATCCTCGGAAAGCTGTAGGTCGGAAAAATAGCCAAGCCAGGCAACGTCGTCCTCGTTCAGGAAGTGGTGAAATAGGAACGTGACCACGAACGAATCACGGTCGCGGTCGGATTCAAAAGTCGGTGGGCTGAGGCCGGCTTGCGCAAGTGATTCGCGCATCGCTCGGACGCCGGAGCCTTTGGTCTCGGCGAAACGGGTTTCGTGAAGGACGGCGGCGATCTTCTCGTTTCGGGTGAACGAACCGGGCTCGCCGAGGCGGTCGTCAGGGACCAGCGAATGGCCGGGGTTGCGGATTTCGAGCCGATTGCTGTACCGGATGATTTGCACCGGCTGGCGGTGGCGATAGCTGCGGTGCATGACGGCGTTGACGATCGCTTCGCGGATGGCAGTGCGCGGAATGAGCGGAACGTCGGTTCGCTGATTCGAGTTCGGTGGTAAGCGGAACGCCTTCGGGATGTCGTCGAGCACGGCGTTGATCGCACGGGGGATCGTCTGCATCAACGGGCCGAGCAACTCGATGGATTCGAAGCGTTCGTCGGGAGACTTGACCCACTCGCGACCCGGTACGCGGATGTAGTCCACGCGTATCATGGGGAAGAAGCGGCGTATCGACGCCGCTTTGCCGAAGAGGAGCAATCCGGCGATCGTGGGGCGAACGTTCCCGACCGTCCGCGTCAAACAGGCGAGGGCGTACAGAAGATCCTCGTCGGAGTAGGAGAGTTCCGGCGCGTTGGGGTTGGTTTCCTTCCTGGCCCTTCGGTATTCCTGAATGGCCGCAGAATCGAAGTCGTTCAGGTCCGCGTCGTCAACGATAGTTTCGTCGAACGTGCGGTGCGACCGCGTCTGATAGAAGAGTGCGATGTCGTCGTCGGTGCATTTCTGATCCGTCGAGCCGATACGGCGGTATGCACCCTTGGGTAGTCCGCGGGATTCGATGTAGATGGGTTTCTCGCCTTCCTGGGCTTCCGGAACGAAGGCGACGATCACGCGCTTGCCGTCAATATTCTCGACAGAGATTTGAGGGCGGACGGGGTGATTGAAAGCCTGTCGGCATTGGGTCGCAAGGTCGGATTGAACCTTTTGAACGTCCTGCAGCCCGACGATTTCGTACGTAGGGAAAAGCGAATCGGGGGCGAGTTGAACGCCGAGTAGGAGGTATCCGCCCCCACGTCCGGGTTCATTCGAGAACGCCGACACCGTTTCGAGCACGGCCGGTCCGATTTGCTGGCCCACCTTCGCTTCGATCTGAGCGCTCTCGTCTCGGTCGTTAAGGCGCCGCCAGAGTTCCTCGAAATTGAGTATCAACGCGTCGGACTCCCTACTTTGCTCGCTCCACGCCGTTGCCATTGTCAAGCAACGCGAGTACGGCGTTAAGGTCTCCAATGGCTCCTTCAAGCTCTGTGACGGCATCCGTGACAAGCTCAGCGGGTTCAGGAAGGTCGTCAGCGTCGTCGAGGGAATCGTCCTTGAGCCACTTAAAACCGTCGAGCTTGAAGTCGCGGGCTTTCACTTCGTTGATCGAGAAACGCCGCCAGCGGTCGCCGTCGAGCCAGCCTTTGTCGCCGACCGGGCTGTCCGACTCGCGTCGCGGTTTTCCATGCTTGGGGCCAAAGCGACCGTTGGGGTCGACGCCGTAACAGCGCTCGAACTCGGCGAAGTGCTTGGGCGTGAGCGGTCGATCTTTCTTAGTGATACCGGGAACGTTCGTCCGAGCATCGTAAATCCACGTCGTTTCGGAGGGCGCGCCTTTGGTGAAAAACACGACGTTCGCTTTGACGCCCTGGCAGTACGGCGTAAACGTGCCTCGGGGCAACCGCAAGACGGTGTGAAGGTCGCATTCCTCGGTCACGATCTTCATGACCTCACCGGCCTTGTCGGCGAAAAGGCAGTTGTCGGGAAGGACGACCGCCGCGCGACCGCCGGGCTTCAGCGTTGTCAGGACGTGTTGAAGAAAATTCAGTTGCTTGTTACTCGTCTCGATCGTGAAATCCTCGCGCGTCGGAGCTTGGCCAGCACCCTTCGTGCCGAAGGGCGGGTTCGTGAGAATGATTGTGAAGCGATCCGATGTCGGCGGGTCGTAAATAGTGTCACCGTGCGTGATGTGCGGCTCAATGCCGTGAAGATGGAGGTTCATAAGGGCCAAGCGGCGTGGCGTGGCGCCGATATCCTGGCCGAAATACGTTGACGCTTTGACGCGCTTGGCAACGGTGCGATCCATCGCACCACCGGCGGACTGCCCGATCAACCATTCGTATGCGGAGACGAGGAAACCACCCGTCCCGCACGCTGGATCGCAGATCGTGAAGTCCCGTGCCGCCCGGGGATCGGGCTGAACGCAATGGACGATGGTTTGAATGAGCACGCGTGGTGTAAAAAGCTGCCCCGCACCCTTTTTTCCCTCACTCGCGGCTTTTTCGAGTAGACCTTCGTACGCAGCCGCTTTCACGTCGACGTTGAGGGCCGTCCACTCGACCTCGTCGATCAGGTTGATCAGTCGCTTTAGGCTGGTCGGCTTGGTAAAACGGGACTGCGCCTCCGCGAAAATGTCGCCTAAGATACCGGGTTGCTTGCCGAGCTTGCGGAGCATGTCCACATAGCTGTCCAATACTTCGGTGCCGATTTCGTCGCGAAGCGCGGGCCAATCGCACCCGCGTGGGAGCTCGATGGCACGCTCATTCGCCATTTTCAGGAACAGGAGATATGTCAACTGCTCAACGTATTCCGTGTAGCCCACGCCATCGTGACGGAGCGTGTGACAGTAACCCCAGAGTTTCTGGACGATGTCGGACATTCATACTCCTCCGCGCAGGATCAAGTGCTCCTGGGACGCCACCTGAATGAATACGAGGCATCAGCGTGAACGTAGAACACCCATACCGGATATCGCTTGAAATTGCCGCGGCTAGAGGCCTGCTTTGTGTATGTTGCCTTCAACTGGTTCTCGTCAATGACAGGTTTGCCACTCAGGTCAAGTAGCAGCAAACAGCGAAGGCTAACCTTCGAATTGGCCTGACGCTCAAGTTTGTGTAGCTCGCTCCGGTTTTGCGAACCGTAGATTTGGTTCTTTCCTGGCGTCTGTACGGCAAACTCCAGGAGAACCGGACGCGTGCCGCCCTGACGGAAGTCGATTCGCCTCCTGGACTTTCCTATGGAGACCGGATACTGCCGAGTAATACTACCGAACCGGGAATCGAGAATGCCAAGCAGCATTCCGTCGAGCCGCATTTCCCGATGGTATTCCGTCTGCCCATACTCGGCAGCAAGACGCACCATTTGTTCGCCAACAGCCGTAATGTCGCTCTTTGCGATGCGCGCCATCATGCAGCGATTGCCTCATTCAAAGTTTGGATGAGCCCTTCGAGCATACCCGAAAACACGCGGTTCGCGACGGTCCAACCGCCATCGCGTGCGAAGATGGGTACCTCGTCGAAATCCGCGCGGTCGATGGAGAGGTTTTCAATCAGGTGCGCTCTAATGCGAGTCAGCCACCGTCGCTGCTCCTCAGTGAACTGCTCCGTCCAAGATTCCGCGTCCGAAGGTCGCGGTGCGAGCCGACGTAGTGCGCGGTCCACACGCTCGACGGCGGTGAGCAACGGCTCCTCATCCCGGGTGGCGTGCTTGACCATCGAAATGATCTCGATTAGCGCCTTGTGATAATGGAGGGCGTGCGCTCGTTGGAGACTTTCGAACGTAAATCGCTCCTGCGAAGCCGCAAGCTTCTGGCGTAGTTCGGTGAGCGCGCCTGTGTTCCATTCTTTTGGTCGGCCAAGCAGAATCTCTATTGCTGCGATGTGGGCTGGGTTGTCGCGCACAAACTGGGCGAATGCTTGAAGGTAGTCAGCGGGCTTGTGCTCCCGACCGGTTCCGTCGCGGATGAGCCACTCGGACGAAACTTCATCGGCGGCCTCGTATGCTATTAAGAAGCGGCGCTCGGGGCGCGGATAGTTAACCAGTAAGTCCTGGAATCCGGGGTCGCGCAAGAACCTCATGGTTTCACTAAACGCTGTTGCAAGCGCACGGGGAAGACTGGCTGCAAACTTGCCGAGATCGCCATCGGGGATGTACGCAGCGAACAGTTGCCGCGCATCACCGGACATCTCCTTGTTGATGCGATGGAATCGCTTGACCAGGCAACGCGTGGCGTAGTCGCGGTCGCGGTTGTGCCATATGTCTTCGACAAGCTCGGGGATTGTCTTGGCAGCACGTTCTGGTGCTTCGGTGTCGAAGGCTGACGCATCGCGGAAGTACTCGAATAGCGTTCCATCGAAACAATCGAAGACGACGAAATGGGATTTGTCCGTATATTTTTCGCCCTTACGCGTACCGCGGCCAAGCATTTGCTCGAACAGGATCCGGCTCTTCACGGGTCGCAGAAATACGATGAACTCCAGATCGGGGATATCCACGCCCGTCGTCAACATATCCACGGACACGACTATCGCCGGATTAGGCCGGTTGCGGAACTCTCGAATCCGTTGCAACGGACGATCGACTGTCGGGCTTCCTGTAATCTTCTGGACGAAAGCGTCGCCCCGACCGAAAGTCTCCCGGCACAGGGTGACAAGTTGATCGGCGTGCGACACGTGCGGTAGGTCGTTTGCGGCGAAAATCAGCGTCTTCGGGAAACGACCGTAGCGCTGCTCGTGCTCAATCGCGTACTTCTTGATTTCGTTGACGATCTTTCGGTTGGAATCCGGCACGGTAATGTCGCGCTCGACTTGCGTCGCATCGAATTGCCGCTCATCCTCCAGGATGTCGAGCCGTTGAGTTCCCTTGGTGGGGTCGATGAGCCCGACGTGCTCCCCCTCGTTGAGGAAAACGCCGTCAATTCGCACACCCGATCTGATCTTTACCGCGTCAAAATCGACAAGATACCCTTCACGCACGGCTCGTTCATACTCATATCGATATACGACGTTTTTGAAATACGCGGTGGTGTGCGCTGCTGGTGTTGCAGTCAGCCCAACTTTGATCGCATCGAATCGCTCCAACGTATTCCGCCATACCGAAAGTTCGGCGGCCGTATAACCTCGGTGGCACTCGTCGGCGATTACGACATCGAAAGCGTGGATCGGAATGTCGAGACGCTCGTCCACGTCTTCATCGAAGGGTTCGTCGCCGGCGTGAATTGCCACATCACGACCGAACAAGTTCATAGCCATGCGTTGGATCGTGCAGACATATACGAACGCGTGCTTGGGCTGGGGGTCAAGGAGGTAATCGCAAGGTAAGACGCTGGGGTCGAACGGTTCATCGTCCCCCAAGTCCTCTCTCCGAAACCGTTGGCTGTAGACCTCGTAGATGCTCGGAAACTTCAGGCCGGGCTCTGGTTCGAAGGCGGCAAAGGCGCGAACGGCTTGCGCCGCCAACGCACGTCGGTCCACGAGGAATAGTACACGACGGGCGACGTCCGTCTTCATGAGGCGAAACACCTGATTCACCATCGTGAACGTCTTGCCGGTGCCGGTCGCCATGGCAAGGAGCATGTGTCGGTTGTGGTTTGCGAGGGCGCTCTCGGTCGCCGTATTGGCCTCGCGTTGATATGGGCGGAGGCGCGGGTGGTCATTCGGCAAGTTGGCCAGTTTTTGACAAGCAGCCTCGGATTGGCGCGAAAGCGCCTCCCGAATCGCGTTGGGTGTCGGCAGATCAGACACTTGACGCGAAACGTTCAAAGGGTGTCGGACGTCGTGGAACCAAACGACCTCACCGTTGGTTGACCAAAGGAAGGGAACGCCTAGGCCGTCGAAATCGAATCGCGTTTGTTCAAGGCCGCGAGCGTACCGCTCGGCCTGGCTGAGGACGTTCTGTGGGCCCAGCGATACTTTTTTTGCTTCGACGATACCGACAACTTGACCGTCGAGGATGAACGTGTAATCCGCTGGACCGTTTCGAGTTTCGAACTCTGTGATGGCGTGTTGCGTGTATCCGCCAGTGGCGAAATCTGGGCGGAATGGGCAGATGGTCCAGCCAAGCGCGCGGAGCCGTGTGTCAATTCGGGTGCGACGGGTTTCGCGTTCCGACTCCGACACGCGTAATGCTCCGCAACAAGACTCCCTATGGTCCGATTCCCGTCTGAACGGCGTCTTTGACGCTCCGGCGGACCTTCAATCCATCGTCCGGGCTGTGTTCCCACGATGACGCCTTCGTAACGACGAAAAACGGCCAAGTACGACGATTCAACGCGGGGAATTGTACCTGTTCGCTGAATTGCGTACATCCCCTAATCAGCTTGAATCGCCTCGGATTCAGTAGTTTGCGAAGAACGAAGCTGATTTTTCGGGGTTGTACCCTCGGCGGTCGTAGAGCTTGGTAGTGGACGGGTCGCGGTGGCCGGCAGCGCGTTGCACGTCCTCAAGGCTGGCTCCGTTGTCGAGGGCGGTGGTGATGAACGTGGCCCGCATGGAGTGGGCGGAGTAGCCGCGGTCGAGGCCGATGTGGCGTGCGAACTTTCGGACGACGCGGTCGATGGCGTCGGAGTGCATGTGGCGGCGACCGTCGCGCTGCATGCCATTATTGTGTAGCGGGCGAAACATCGGGCCTTCGATGTCGTCGGCGTGTCCAGCGACGGAGAGGTACTCACGGATGCGTTGGGCAGCCTGTGGATGAATCGCGAGACCGTCCTTGCGGTTGCCCTTCCGCACAATGCGTAGCGCATCAAACCCGCGATTCTGATGGAGATCGCCAACGGCCAGCGCAGCAATCTCGGCCCGGCGCAATCCGACCTGGAGACCTACCGAGAGAATGGCGCGGTCTCGAAGGCCTTCGATGGTGTCCGCACGTGGCGCGTCGAGTATCGTGCGGGCCTGGGCCTTGGAAAACGCGAGTGTTGTTCCTTCATCCCGGTTGATGTTTGGCCGTTCCACGTCGGCCACGGGGTTCCGTTCGACCTCGCCATGCCGCACCAAATGTTTGAAGAGTGACGATAGTGCCGCGAGACGGCGCCGAATCGTCGAGGCCTCAGCGCCTTCGGTCTCCCGCATGTAGCGTTCCCACGCGATGACGGCTCGGTGATCAACTTGGTGAAGCTGCTCGCGGCAAGTGATGCCGACAGTCCGGAAGAAGTGCCGCACGTCGAGCTTGTAAGCTTTCCGGGTTTGCGGCGACTTCTGCTTGGCGAGCCAGACTTCTTCCTCGGGAATGGTCGCGAGCGCTTCAAGGGTCGTTCGAACCGGCAACCGGTCGGAGTGTTTAACGAGTAAGACAGTGTCAGAATCCGTGTGCTTTTCCGGCATGTTCCTCTACGTGATAATCCAGTTTATCACTTGGACCTTAGTGCCACATTGCGGCACTAAATACAAGGCCTTACACTGCTTGCCAAAAAAAGGTCTCGCGTCAGATGGAGTGGCCTGCGGACGACGCTCGGCAGGCCTTCAAGGTGTTGGTATTGGGGTGCAGTTGTGAGCGAGGAACCTTTGTCTCGCCGTAAATGTTCGATACGATGAGAGGTATGGATGCCTACGATTGTTTCGATAAGAGAATGAGCTCACGTGATCGTGCTGATCTTGCCCTGCGAAAGCTAGGATTGGACCCTGATGAAGGCTTCGGACAGTCTTATTTCACGTCTCTCTACCGAATGCTGCTCGAACACGCCTTCGATGCCAGTCCTGAATGTAACTCGTTCACAGAGTTGAGAAATGCTCTTGCGGGAAGTGGCTGGCGTGATTTCAGGAGTGGTGATGATGCCGTCTTGCTCGCCAAAGTGGATGAGGCAGCGGAGGAAGACGCCAGACAGTCGGGGTAAGCCTCGCCGGATAGGAAAATCGTGAAACGCATCGCCAACCGCGCTCAGACTACGTAGGCGGTTACGGCCCCCACATGCTGCAGCGAAGCGCGAGCGCAGAATGCCACACGATTGCACTGTCACGCAAGCTCATTGCGGGAAGGGCACCGCAAATCGTCACGAGTATTATGTGCCATTAAATGGCACAGGCCGCGGAGAAAAAAGAAGGCCGTCCCAACGCGGGAAGCGTCAGGGCGGCCAGGCACAACCCACTCAACCGATTCCGTCGGGTGTCGACCAGAGTGGCATAGCCACTTCTGATCGACGATCGATGACGTCACGCAAGGCGCGCGAGGGCCACTTCGAGGAGCCCACGCGCCTTCCTCCTACTTACCACTTCCTTAAACCTAAATCCTTGGCACGCCGCTCCAACATTCTCCTGTATATGCGCTTCCAGTATCGGATGACATCGCTGTTGTCAGCACATCCGCAGCAGAAGTACCAAGCCGTTCGCACTGCCGGTTCGAGTTGATCCCGTGGAACAACTTTGCGGCAGTGCTGGCACGGAGGTACTTCCTCTGGGTGCTCGTCCCAGAAAATACTGTCCAGCACCCACGAAGTCATGGGCTGTTGAAGACAGTCAGGACAGATCAGGATGTCTTGGTGATGCATAAGTGCGAGTTTCGGATTCTCCGAGTCACTCGCATGACAGAAGTAGCAGGCCGGGCCCGGCATCCAAGAGCGTACCCATTCTTTTGCCAATTCCAGTATTTTCATCTTCGTTCTCTTGATTATGCGTGGTGTTTCTAACCACAAGGCGAGACTCACCTTGACCACGCGAGTTTTGTCTCGGTCACGTCTCTTGCGGGTTGCCCCGCGGAAAACGTCAACGAGAAAAAAGAGGAACAATGAAAATTTTGGATTTTTTGAAAAAAGAATGGATGTTTAGGGGGGATGTGGGGAGGGATGTTGAGGAGGTTTGTATGCCGCTCGGGTTAGCGTCAGAGCGACGAGTGACGAGGACCGAAGTTAATGTCCCGGTCCAAAGGGACAAATCCGCGTCGCATTCAGGGTGGCCACTCCGATGTGGCGCAGGAACGCGACTGCGGAAGTTTCCTCTCAAAAAAGCGATCGCGATGGACTTGTCAAAGAGCGTTGGGCGCGCAACAGGCAACAAACACGACCAGCAACACCCGTAAGTTTAGACACCTGTTGATCGCGGTTCAATGGCTTACAGCCACAGGACGCTGAGCCGCTGGCGGGTCGGTGTTAATCAACTTGACACGGCAGAGCGGTGAATGTTTAGGGAATTCGGTGAGAAGATAGCTGCAGAATAGCCATCGCCGACTGGGGTCTATCGGCTTCGAGGCGATTGGGAAGGCGGGCAGTGGTTCGTGGTGGAGCCGCACGCCGATCCCTGCCGTGCCAGGGCTGTTTCGGTCCGAAAGATGCGGACACATTTTGACCCTGGTGCCCCGCAGGTTAATTGAAGCGACACTCAGACAAATGCTTGACGATGGTGGCAGCCTGTCGCACGCGATGAACCCTTAGGAGCCTCAAACAAGGAGGAGGGCACTCCCGGATCCGGCTCCGTCCGGGAGTGCCCTGGCCTCTTTCGGCCATTTGGTCAGCAAGCCACCGCGACCGCTTCGGTCTCGAGCTCGGCCGGGCTCGGCTGCTCTTCGGTTTGCGAATCGTCGTCGATTGGCTCGGCGGACATGGGCGGCGGATCAGGTTCCGCGGGTTCCGCCCAACTCTTCGGCTGGGGGATGGCTCTTCTGGCCTCCGTAAACAGCGCCAAAAAATCAACGCCGAGAATCTGACACATCCTTCTTGCATCCTCAGCTTGGGCCGTGACGGTGTGGCCACCTTGGATGTTCAACCGCTTGATCCAGACCTGAGCAACGGCGATTAACGCCGTCGCGGCTTCGTGCGTCGGTTCCGCCTGGCGAAGCGAGTCGTATTCCTTCCACGCATCGCCGCCATCCACGTAATCGGCGCGCTTGGTGCTACCGAAAGCGGTCAACAAAGCGACAGGATCAAACACGGTCGCTCCGGCCTCGCGGTTGATTCGCCGCTGAGTCCGGGGCGAGACGATCTCCAGCGCCTTTTCCGTCGTTAGGTTGCGAAGGAATTCGTGGACGTGTTTGACCACGAAGGCATCGCGCCGCTTCTGCAACCGTGCGCGGCGTTCTGCAATCGTAAGCGGCACGACCTTACCGTCGGCGCCTCGCGGTCGCGTCGTGCGTCCGTTGCCGTCGGCGGTAACCGGCTCGCCCATTTCGATGAACACGAGTTTGCCGGCTTTCGGGCCGTCCACCTGCATGACCGGGACGCCGTTGGGGTTGCCGGCCTTGACGAGTTTGGGAGCGTAGTGCCGTTCGATGCGATCGCCGAACGCTTCCTGAATGGCCGGACTCAACGTGCCCACGCCGATCTCGACAAGGCGCAGATTGGGATGTGCCGCGCGATGCTTGGTTTCGCATCGCTGGATAAGCTCCACGTGTTTGCGATCGAAACAGGTCGGATCGAGACAGCGGTCGTTTCTCACGGCCTTGCCATTCTTGGCCGAGTCGTCCTCGGGGAACAGCATGGGCGTCTGCGACGACCGCTTGGGGCAGTTCGTGCATGATCCGGCCTTGGGATCGAGCGTCTCGTCGCTCGGATCCCACGGCATGGCTCCGAGCGACCGAAGCGTGCCGTCGATCACGCGGCGAAGTTCGTCGACGGTCGGGAATCCACGGCCAAAGACCGGCCAGAAGTCTCCTTCCGCCAGAGCAAGTTGCGTGGCTTCCGGAAGCCGAGCGATCAACTCGAGGTGAGCCGCGGTCAAGCGACTCGCATCGGCGCTGGGTTTCATGATCTCCGTGCGCCACACCTTCGACAGCTTGGTCAGCGACGCACGCCGCGCGAGATAACCGACGCTCTTGCCGAGCCGCGAAGCGATGGCTTTGAGGTCATACTCGCGGTCGAACGCGAGTTGAATGGCCTCAGCCTCCTCCAACGGATGCAGGTCCTTGCGAAGCAAGTTCTCCGCGATGGTCACCGCGAGAGCTTGCTCGTTGTCGAGCTTCCGCACAACGACTGGAACTTCCTTCAAGCCAGCCAGCCTCGACGCACGCCAACGGCGCTCGCCGGCGCGGATCTCAAAACGCTCGGCTTGGGTTGGATGCTGCCGCACAACAATCGGCTGTAGCAAACCGTCGCTCTTGATCGACTGCGCCAGCGATTTGACCGAAGCGTCGCTGATCGGTTTGCGCTTGTTGTCGGGTGTGGGCACCAGGTGGTCGATGGGAACGACCTGCATTTTTGCAGGTGCGCTCCGGTCTCTTTTCTTTGTGGGCATCAGATTCTCCTTTGGTAATGGTTCAACAGTTGCCCGATCACGCGATCGGGCTTTGCAAAATCAGAGCGGCGTTAGGGCCGCGACAAGGTTGGGACTTGTGAGCGTGGCGGATGCGCTCTGTGGTGTACGTCAGTTCAGTTGGGCTGGCCGGCGCGGTGCTCACTGGGGGTCGAAGCCGGTCTGCGCGCCCGCACCTTTAGAAAACCTTTAACGCGTACGACATGGCAGCGTGAAGAGCGTCATCTACTTCACGTTGCCAGGTCCGCTCATCTACTCCGATTGGTTTTTATGGGTCGAGAGGTGCCTAACTATGGCACAGAAGTGATTGCAAACGCAATATGCGGGCGGTCAGAGAGGCAGCGGGTCTAATGACCCCCCGGTCTATTGCGGCGCACCGAAGCCGAACTGGAACAGGGCAAAACCTGGTTGATCGAGGTTGGCGTCACGGTCTGGCACCGGTCATGTGACAACGCTGCGTTACTGGAAGCGCGCGATGTCCCGCAGGTCGATCCGGCGGTTTCGGTCGTAATCGAGGCACTCGCACCCTTGGGGCAGTGGTGCGTCGGGGACAGATACAGCTCATGGTGATGGTGCAATCGTTAAGCACTTCTCTTCGTCCAGCAAAAAGTCCGCCGGCAAATCGACGCTACCAGTCGCGCGGAATCCCCGCAGCGTAATGTCGAATTCAGCCGTCACGCGGTTATTGTTTACGGTGTAGTGGATTGCACCCAGCGGGTCGTCAACCCGCACATAGCCCGGATCCGCGCCTTCGCACACTGCCTGGAGCTGCGCTCCGCAATAGATGTTCGATTCGACGGTGCCGAGCATGTTCGGCTGCGAGATCACCACTAGCCCCGGAAAGTTTTCCAGACCAAAAGATTGATTGTGCGCTACTCCGGGTGGGAAGAGAACAAACACCTCGTACTGGCAACGCGCGGTTACACGGAATCCGGGGAATCCCAATCCGTCGAAATCCGAATTTACGTCGAACCGTGACCGTCCAATCCCAAGGTCGATGTCTAGTGAACCTGAATCACGCTCCAGCCGAACGGAAGCGCTGTCATTAGAGCCAGGCGCGCCCAACAGGCCGCAACCCGACAGATGTGAGAGCGACGAGATTACGAAGATAAGCCGTGGAACTCGTATCATAGCATTTTCGAACGCGGGCCGCGCTTGCCGACAATTCCGACACAAACGATGATTAGCAACGTCAGGGCCGCCGATGGCTCGGGAACAACGTGGGTGGTCACGGGGGCCGCAGACCCGCCTACTGTTTGGCCCGCTCATTTAGGCGCGCACTCCGCCGATTCAGAATCGTTTGGCAGGTCGCCGAACCCGTTTTGTAGCTGGGCAAAGTCTTTGAGATCGACTCTCCCATCGACATTCAAGTCTGCTTCGGCACAACCGGAAGCCACATCAAGGTCCGGTCCGCCGACGGTGCTGTTCGGCGTTTGTTCAAAGCACTGCGCAAACAGGTAGTGGTCGGTCAGGTCGGCGCCTTCGTCATAATCCACGTCGCCGCACTGTCGGTGACGAGTCACGGCCGTAGTGGTGTCGGGGGTCGCCGGCACCGCCCCAACGTTGCCAACATTGTCCCGGCCGACGGCATAAAAGGCATACGTCTTTCCGACTTCGCCGTCAAAGTAGGACCAATGGCCGACCGAACTGATCCATCGCTCGTATCCCCCGCCATCGGTTTCGACAAACACGTCCACTAGGGCCACGCCGGACCCGCCGGCGTCGTCTTCTGCGGACCAGCGGACCACGAAGGGCGTCGCACGCACAGCGGGCAGCGCCTGGACCGCGCATTGCGGCGGTGCCGCGTCGATCGTGTTGGACACCCCGTTGGTCGCAATCGGGTCGTTATAATCGAAGACGATCGATGCCGTATTCGTAATGACGGTTCCCGTCGTCACACTGGCTTTAGGTTTGATCGTGAACTCGACGAACCCTTCGCCCTCTGGTGCGGTGACGTTTGGCGGAAGAAAGCCAAGCGTTGGATCGGTGGGGAGTTGCCGTGTCTCCGGGTCCAAGGCACGCAAGGTCCACGACACGTTGTTCTGCCCCGCGTCAACACCGCCGGTGATTTCAACGAGCACGCCCGCCTCGAACAGCGCGTCAACGACCGTCTGTATGGAACCACGACCTTCGGGCACGTCAACGCGGTGGTCTCCAAACTGGACTCGACGCAGGCGGAAGGAGCTTGCGTCTAACGAGGGGTCGAGTTGGTCGGTGATGCGTATCTCAGCTGCTGGCGCTGTCGCCTGAGCGACATTTTCGAAGGCAACTCGGTAATTCAACGGCTCGCTGCCTTTCACGAATCCAAAATCACCATAACCGAGCGGGCCGACTTTCTCGTTTGGGTCGAGGGTCTGGATCACTGGAACGCAATCGCCCGTACTATCGCCGGGTTCGTTGACTATGCAATGGTCGCAACCGCTCTCATCAATGCATGTTGGCTCAGGGTCTCCAATGACCGCGCAGACCAAATGGCATACTATGTGGATTATAGGCCCTATTTTAGGGATTCCCTCAAATGGGAAACAGAGTATGAAGCACTCAACGAAAGTCCTGATTGTATCCCCAATGCTGGCGACACTCGAAGGCAACTGCGAAAAGCCATAACGATCGAAGTAATTAGTTATCGTTTCCCACCACACATCAGGATCTTGCGCAAGGGAGCGCAATTGCGACGGCGCGGAAGGATCTGCCAAAAATGCCAACCGTAACTTCTCGCTATTGCGAAACAGAGGTCCATTGCGATAGGCGGTCGTGCTATACGGAATGGCAACGAATCCAACGGAAAACGTAGCATGTGCGGGGAACTCTGTGTCGGCCAAAAGGCTCACCGGTATCAGTCGTTTTTCACCGGGTGTGAACGCTGTACTCACAAGACTAAAGCCTTTGGTCAGCCCAGTTCCATGAATGCTCGCGCCTTCTCCGAGAAGCGTCGGCCAAATGGCAACGTGCGAGTCATTAGGCACCCGTCCGGTGAGCACAACAATGTCGAGATCCACATTTCCAGAGTAAGCAATCTCGATCGCCATGTCGAAAACTCCTCCTCCGCGAAGCGCGGATGGGAGATTCTGCGAGAGCTGAATGCGACCTACGTTCGGCGGGTCTACTTGCAAACCAGCGGCGAGTTCCGCGTCACGTCCATCTGGTTCGCTGATTCTTACGTCGCAATTACCCAGCGGCACACCCGTGAGGTCAAACGTAACGCGGGCATGTGCCGCGTCAGTCAATGTCGTAGCGACTGGGTTGAGGACGGTTCCGTTGGTGGGGCAAACAAGCGAGAATGCAGTCGCTGTACCAAAGCGGGCGCCGCGAAACTCGAGGGTGGCCACGCCCGCGCCTACGGTGGTGGGCTTGATCCAGTCGAGCGCAAACAATGAGGCTTGGGCGAGCAGGCGGAAGCTTTTCGACGCGGTCGCATCACTGTCAGTCGTAGCACGGGCGAGAATGTAGTAGGTGCCGGCCTGGGTGTTGGGGATAACAAGTTCTTGATCTGGCTCTGCGGGTGACTCGGACGAGAATTCGGCGTCGAACGTATCCGGGGTCTTCCCGAAACTGGCGTATAGTTCCGTCCAGGCCGTTTCGCTCGCATGGTCGAGGTCGATGCGCAAGGTCAGGTCCGGGGGCGTGGTCACGCGAAAGAACAAGAACGACCCGGGGGGCAGACTTCCCTCGTATGGCGTACCAAGTACAAGCGGGATTACGGAGAACGTGGAAACTTCGCGGGAGACCGCGTCCGAAATGTGCGATTCGGATGACTCCTCAAAGACGCTAACCTCACGGGAAATCGCATCGGTAATCGGCGACACGGGCCATGGGCGGAACACACTCGCTTCGCGGGATGTCGCGTCAGTGATTTGCTCATTGATGGATGCCAATAGTTCTTCGCGTTGCTGAGTAACTTGACGATTCGAGTCGGAAGTAGGTTTGGTCGCGGCATGAATAGCCTTTCCAGCGATCGCTGAGAAAATGGTCGCGATAAACAGTGTTGCGATTGCACCTCTTTTTCGTTTCCGCATTGCTTGATCCCCTCGCGCTCGAACCCGGCCACTGAATCACGAACGTAGTTGCAGCACTCTCCCGGTTATCTGTTCAGGCCGTTTGCGTCGGGCTCGCCCTCGGCATTCGCCGTCTCGGCGGTCGGTTTGTATGCACGCGCTTGTAGAACGGAAAAACCACTTGGAACAGGCAGCGTTGCGTACCAAGTGGACAAGGCTTCGGTCCCGCTGAGATAGGCTGCCTGGGCCGTCAAATCCGCACCCTGTCGCGGCACCATTCGGACTACTACCGCCCAATCGAGCGGCACGTTTTCGGCTTCGATAACCACGAGCTGTGAGCCCTGATTCGGAACCGTCACGTCAGCGCCGGGAATGTCCAAGCTGGCACGAGGGTCGGTATTCACTAACTGGCCGCCGATGGTCTTGAGACGGACCGTTGGCGCAGTATCGTCGGGCCAAAGTGATGCAGTCGTCCCGCTTATGTCGACCGTGTAAGGCGGGCTTCCCAGGTCGGCCAGTTGGCGCGTGTTTGCTTCGACCCGGATGCGCCCTTGAAGGACGTCGCCGGCGCGCAATCGACCCACCATATTTGGCAACGGTGCGTCGCGGACGACATCTGCAATGAGTCTAATGGCGCCACCGGTACCTTGGAGACCTGTATGGCCACCGTCGGAAGAAATGAGCCCGGAAAGTGTGATGGTGCTCTTGCTTGCGATGAGAATTGCACCGCCGCCGCCGCCACCGGGGCCGGCGTAATGGACTCCGCCCGATCCACCGATGAGCGGAACGACGCGAGAGTTTCCGTAGATCGGCGGCTCTGCACAGTTTGCGTTAACATTACCGTACTGAACGGCAAAGCTCGGGTACTCTTGGCAAAACGGCGCGCCGCCTGGTCCCAAACCGGCGCTCTGTGGGCTTGCCTCAGATAAGTATTGGCTGCCCCCTCGAAAGCCGCCTGGACCCGGTTCGGCGAATGTGGAAACTCCAAACGTACCAGGTTGTCCATCGAGGCTGATCGTCCCTGCGATGTTAACGTCGCCCGACACCAGCCAAACCACTGGGGCGCGCGAAGGGTGGTTCTTGAACACGATCGTTACATTTGCTGGAATGTCGATGCAGCTATATTTGAACACGACCGCCCATTTATTGTAGTCGTAGACACCGCGGCCTCTGGTAGCCAAGGGACTCGCCATGTCCCACGTTAGCGGAACGGCTCGCGATAAATCGATCGTGTAAGTGACCGGGGCAGTGGTCGGGCAAGCAACGCCGCAAGCCCAATCGGGATTCAGCCCGGCAAGCGTTCCACAGTTCAAAGGGCCATCAGACCCATCGGCGCCGGGCACGATGATGTCTGCCTTCGATTGCCCCGCGATCGTAAGAATGAGGGCCGACAATACGATGGCTTTCGACAACCGATTCATGTTCCTGATCTCCTCATAAAAATCTGCCCAACAATGGTCTGTGGATTAGCGTTCGCACTTTGCGCAAAGGCGAAGACCGCTCCCCTCCGAAAATTCGCGCGGAAGACGCCCGAATTCGACGCCAGCGCAACAATTCATTGTCGCAATTCGCACGGCAGCGCCGCAATACGCATCTTTGGGTGAGCTTTTTACAATTCGCCGGCCTGCGCTACCTTTCTTGCAGCCAATACCGAGCGAACGGGAACACCGACGCGGGTCGTGATGCGGAGCTTCCTGTACAACACGCGCGTATGCGTGCGAATCGTGTCATGGCTCACGCCGAGGCGTCCCGCGATGGCTTTGTTGCTGATTCCACGACAGATCCAGCGAGCAATCCGCCCCTGCTGATCCGAAAGGCCAAGATGGGCCGCGATCAGCCGCCATTCGGGGACGGTGAACAGGTCCGGCAAGCAATCGGTTTGTTCGGTCTCCTCACGTCCCATGATCGAACACCTTGGTTCCTCGATGTTTCGGCCTCAAAATAGGCCCCTATCCGCCTAGCGAGTTGCTGCGGTGGCGATTCACACGCCCCGCGAAAAAAAGTTTGGCACCCGTTACAATGGAACCGCCTCGTAATGCGGGTGTTGTGGGTGGAATCGGGAACCTCGGGAGCCGCTGGATGGACGCCTGCCTGGATCGAGCAATCAAGGGCGACGACGATGCGCTGGGCCGGCTTGTATCAACGTGTCACCCGGAGTTGCGGCGCGTGATCGAGAAAAAAATTGCGCGCCGGTACCGGGCGGCCGTCGGTCCCGATGACGTGCTTCAAATCACGTACCTGGAGGCGTTCCTGCGAATTGAACAGTTTTCGCCGAACGGTCCGGACGCATTCGGGCGATGGCTGGCTCAGATTGCGAAGAACAACCTTCGCGACGCGATTCGAGGACTTGATTGCGACAAGCGCCCTCCGCGGCATCGACAACTTGTTTTTGCACCGGGTTCCGACTCGTACACCACTCTCCTGGGTAGCCTCGCGGCAAGCGGCACAACGCCGACCCGACACGCCTCGCGGGAAGAGGCCAAGGCGATGATTGAGGCGGCGCTGGAAAGGATGCCCCCCGATTATCACAAGGCGATACGGCTCTACGATTTGGAAGGCCAGTCGATCGACGATGTGGCGGCGGCGCTCGAACGAAAGCCAGGTGCGGTTCACATGCTGAGGGCAAGAGCGCACGACCGACTTCGCGAGCTCCTCGGCAATCCGGCGAAGTTCTTCAACCGTTCAGGCTTGAAGGTAGCGCCTCTTGGGGTGGTTGAAGATTTGGTGACCAAGCAATGAGACGCAGGCCTGTCGCCGAAATCGATGTGGATCGTTCTGGAGGTCTGTTGATTGAATATGCGCGACGGCAGGTCGCTTGTGCCGAAAAGGTGGCCCAAGCTGAACATCCCCTTCCGCCCCCCGACTCTTTCCCCGGTTACCAAGTCCTGTCCGAAGTTCATCGCGGCGGACAAGGCGTCGTTTACAAAGCCATCAAGAAGGCCACGAATCGCGAAGTGGCGATCAAAGTCTTGCACGGAAAGAGCTTGGCAACGACGCGGGATCGGGCCCGATTTGATCGTGAGGTGGAGGTCCTCGCGTCGCTGCGGCATCCGCATATTGTTGGCGTGCATGACGCGGTGACTACCGACAGCGGGCCGTTTTTCGTGATGGATTTCGTCGAAGGACGAGCTTTTGACCGTTACATCTCTGAGGAGGAACTCGCCGTTGCCGACGTCGTGCGGTTGTTCGTCAAGATTTGCGATGCAGTAAACGCCGCGCATTTGCGGGGGATCGTGCATCGTGACCTGAAGCCGAACAACATTCTGATTGACGATCACGGCGAGCCCCATGTGCTTGATTTTGGCCTGGCAAAACTTCTGGATGAGACGGATTCGCCGGGAGTGGCCATTACGGAAACCGGGCAGTTCATCGGTTCATTGCCGTGGGCAACACCGGAACAAGCCCAAGGCAGGAATGAGGATGTCGACATTCGCATCGACGTGTACGCTTTGGGCCTCGTGCTCTTTCATGCTTTGACGAACGAGTTTCCGTATGCCGTCAGCGCATCGCTTCGGGAAGTCCTCGACAACATTCTCAACATGCAACCCATCAAACCGAGCGCGATTCGCCGCGGGATTGTGGACGATCTCGACACCATCGTGTTGACGTGCCTGCAAAAGGACCGCGAGCGGCGCTATCAGAGCGCCGGTGAGCTTGCAAACGATCTACGTCGTTACCTTGCGGGTGAGCCGATTGGCGCAAAGCGGGACAATGCGTGGTATTTGATCCGACGCGCTGCGCGCCGACACCGAAAGTTGGTGGTCGCAGCGGCCGTGCTGTTGGCATTGACGCTCACCTATGGTGCCGGGATGACGGTTTTGTACCGGCGGGCGACGTTGGCGGAGCGGGAAAAAGCCAAGATCGCCGACGATGCTCGGTCGAACCTTCGGGATGCGCAGAAGACGATTGAGAATGTCGTAGATGAGGTCGTTACGCGCCTCGGCGAATTGCGGGGCGGGTCTGCGGCGAGACAGGCGATCCTTGAGGTTGCCTTCCAAGGCGTAAGTGGACTATCCGAGCAACAAAGTGACGATCCGGCCGTTCAGGCCGACATGGCTCGAACCCTGCATCAGAAGGGCGATCTTCTGCTAAAGATGGGAAAGGTGGAGGATGGATTGGAGCAGCTCCACCGAGCTTCTGCGATTCGAGAAAGGCTCCTCGCCACTCGACCCGACGACAACGAATTGCGAAGCGAGTTTTCCATCAACCTGGTTCGCATCGGCGACGGCGAAGGCCAACTGGGGCACAATGCGGAAAGGAATCGGTACCACGTTCAAGCACTTGCAATCGACGAGGAGCTTGTTAGTCGCGAGCCGGATAATGCCCATTTTCTCGATAACCTCTCGTGGAGTTATGGTCGCATCGCGTCTTTGGGGACGTCCGACCTGTCCTCACGGACGGTGTTCGTCGAAAGACAGCGCGCACTGGCCGAGAGAGCCGTTGAACTTGATCCGAGCAATCCCATTCGGCTGCGAGCGCTGCGCTACGCCTTCGAGAATTCAGGAGGCCTGGCGAATGCGACGGCCGATTGGGACCAGGCGATTGCCACCACGCAAGAGGAGTGCGACTACCTGGAGGCGCTTGTCGCTCAATACCCGGACAATGTCGAGTACCTGTCTCGGCTTGCGGTTCGCACTCTGGCGCTTGGCGGATACGCACGGGACACGGGCGACATTGCCGGCGCGTGGAAGCTCGTTCGCGAAGCAGAAGCGATCGCCGAGCGGCTCGCCGCCGATGAACCCGACGAAAACTATTACCAATCAATTCTGGGCGTCGTCGCCTATACAGCCTCTACGCTGGCCCGAATCGATCAGGACGTCACGACGCGCAGGGCCTACTTGGGGCGCTCCCGAGAAATCCTTGAACGACTGGCTAGCGTTGCACCGGAGGGCGATTCATTTTACCTATCGGTCGTACTTCAGGCCCAAGCTGTCATCGAATACGAGAATGGAGATGAAGAGAATGCACGGACGCTTATGCAGCGAAGCATTGCGATCGTGCGTGAACAGATGGCGGCCATGCCGACAGAGGGACTTCTGGACGCATTGAGCGAACTACTACGAGATGCTGTGCCGACGGACCTGCGCAACACGGCAGAGGCAGTTGCCCTTGCGGACGGAGCCGTTGCAATGTCTAAAGGTCGTTCGGCCTTTCCGTTTCACCATCTGGCTTTGTCGTTGGCCGCGGACGGCCAGATGGATCGGGCGATTGAGGCGCGGGAGCGTGTGCTTTCGCTCCTGCCGAGCGAGGCTTGCAGCGCGCGAAAATACGTCGACCGACAATGGAGCGATTATCTGAGAGAGTTGGACTCGCGTTCCGCCGTGGCAGTGCCCACGACGAAAGGCAATGTGCCCGATTCGGAAGCTGGTGCGGGGGATTTGGCGGCGAGTGGGTCGGAGTCGGTCAAGATCCCGTGAAATCTGCGTCGCGGTCGGCGTTTCTCCCCACCTCGCTCTACGGCAGGTCATTTGGCGCTGACACGCGGTCGGACGATAGCAAGAGCTAAGAGCTGTCGGGCTTTTTCGTTGGCCTCGGCGCGGTCGAGGCGGACGCGGTTGGGCACGTCTTTGGGGCCGGATCTCGGTTCGGCAGGCCGTTTGGTGGCAAAAAAACCTAGACAGCCAAGGAATCCGCTGGCTCGCACGGAGTCGCGCGCGTAGAATCGAGCTGGCCGGCCGAAAGCTGCTCCCGCGCTCTTTGACAAGTTTCTCAGTCGATAACCCCTTTGTGGGTTTGAGGTGCCCCGTCTGCCGGGCCGCAGAAGAATAGGCTGACAAAATGGCGAAACCTCAAGTTTCGCGCCCTTCCAACCCCCCAAACTTTCTTCTTGTCTTTCCGCGTTAGCCCTCAATCATCAAACCGTTTCTCTCGCAGCCCCCATGGGGCGCGAGCGGAGCGGTTGACGGTTGTGCGAATAACAACGCGGTCGAGTCAGCTTAGCTGGCTCGACCGCAAATAAAGGAGGAAAGAACGATGCAGAAAGTAATAAAAACCATCATGTCGCTGGTGGATGCCGCTGGGCTTTTTGCACTTCGCCTGGCGTTGTACATCGGCGCGTTTTGGTTGCTGGCGGAGTTGCTGGGAACGATAGTGAATGACGTGCGGCTGCACGGGTTTTCCTAAAGGTTTCGCCAAGGTTTTGGCCTCGGAGCTTGTGTTTTTTGACCTCGCTCCGAGGTCTTCTTTTTTTGCGCCCGGCGGTCAATCTGTTTCACCAACATTCAACCTTTCCAGGGCGCTGGAGTCGCCACGCCGCTGCGTTGTGAAAAGGAATACTCGGGCCGGCACTGCACCCGCGCAAAGATCGCCAGCGCCTTGCCAACGCCTGCCAGAAACTCCGCCTCGTCGAGGCGTTCGGCAAATTCCGACTCGCTGCGCATGCAATCCAGCATTTCGAGAACGAGGGCCAAGTTGTCCGCGAAGGCATCGTCAAAGGAATCGGGTGGCGAAGGATCGGCCTCGCTCATGTGTTCTTCGTGCATCATGGGGCCAGGATGCCACACTTTGGGCACTTAGAGCAAGGGTTTATTTCGGACCGGAAGGATGGCGGTTTGCGAAGTAAAGACAGTGTCAACCTCGGCGGGTCAGCAACAGCACGATTGCGTACGCGAACACGAACCAGGCGGCCAGCTTGGGGTCGAATGCGAGTATGACACTCAATGCCAGGAATATCGGCGCCAGGTACATCGTGGGTGGTTTCTGCCATACTCCTTCGGGAAAGTCATGTGCTCCGATTCAATCGAGTCGTCGCACATACCCTGCAAATCGCTGCAAGGAAAGAGAGAACCGGTGGTTTCGATAACTCTCTTCCATTCAAAACGGTTACGCCACGAGGGCCATTTCGCGCGTGGGAGCACGCTCGCCGACGAGACTCAGGAGCCGTCCGGCCTTTTCGTCGGCCTCGGCGCGTTCGCCGGCATGGCTGTACTTCACGGATAGCCGGGTGAGGGCGTCGACCACCGAAAAGATCGTGAAACGCCCGCGCTGCCGGGCAAGCTCCAATGCCTGCTTAGCCAGCGTCTTGGTGATCCCCTGACGATCGAGAATCTTCAACACTTCCTCTGTGTTAATTCCCAGCGTCGTGCTCATCGCCTTCTTGATCACGTTCACGAAACCGTCACGACGTTGGTCGCGGAGTTCGACGAGATCGGCGATCATCGTGCGGATTTGATTTAGCGATTCATGCACGTTTGCCGTGTGCTTGCGGCTGAACTCCGCGACGTCGATCGCATCCCAGACGATATGGTTCTGACAGCAGGATTGAAACCAGAACGTCTGTACGCCGACGGAGCGGCGTCCTACCTCCGAATTCCACAGGAAGAATCCGGGTGCGAATGCTTCGCCGTCTATCTCCGCCCAGCCCGTGGGATCAATCATAAAACAAAACATGTCCTGTTCGCCGCAGTAGAGCCCCGTGCCGCCGGTGCTCGCCTCCTGGGGTGGCGTGAAGTCCGTTGCGAACTCCCGCAACATCGTAAGCAGGTCCACGTCCCACAGGCGGGTGTAGGCCACGCCGTGGATGGAGCGAACCGATTCGCCCGCCGTCAGGATCTGCACCGGCTTTTCCGACGTGGGCAGCGTCTCATCCAGCACGCGCCCCGCGGTTTGCGGAGTGAGGCGGTTCAACGTGTCCTTGCTCACCCCGGCCAATCGGCAAAGCTGAGCGAAGGACCAATCGTTCATCTCGAACGGCCGATCGCCGTTGAATGCGAGCGTGAAGCGTCCTTCCTGCACGCTTGGCCGCAGACTCTGCGGCGGATGCCAGTGATCGATGGAACTCTCGCGCCTTTTCTGGCAATGGTCCCAAAGCGCGAGCAGCGACGGGAAGCTCTCATCGGCCCCCCGTCGAAACAGTTCGTTGTGCGCATGCGTTAGGTTTTGCATGAGTCTCTCCTGTAAGTGAAGTCCTTTGAAAACCGAAACAACCTTTAGTCACCACCGGTCTCTCTCGGTCGGCAGCGCGCAATTTGCGCGTCATCCCACCGAGAAACGGTGTCCAGCGTCTACCCAAGTTCGTCTTCCAAAGATCAGTCCGGCTCGGCGTAGTCGTTCGTGCGGCGCCGACCAATGCGCCGCCCTCGCAAGATCGAGAGGGAGGCATGCTGTTGGGGTTGGAAAAAACCTCTCGACCAAACTTCTACGCTTTGTCCTGAACCCGCTCGTGAATCCACGTGTGGGCCATGTCCGCAACTTTGGCGACCAGGGGCAAGTCGTCCCGACCGAAGCTGTCCGACTGCTTCCACTCTTCGCCGTCCTTGTAGATCCGGCGAAGCTGGACGTTGTGTCGGAAGCCTCCGTTTTCGATCTCGTTGCCCCAGATCACGGCCTTGATACGTCCCAGGCGGATTTCGTGAGCGGGTCTTTCTTTTTCTTTCGTTTTTTCTTTTTCGTTGGGCATAAACGCCTTCTCCTTTCGTTTTGTTCTCTACCTGCGCGCGTCGTGGAGTCGCACGCCTCGATGGGCCAAGCACGTTGCTCAGCAACGATCGGCAGCCGACGCGCGGCTGCACCCGGCGGTGCGTTCACCTCCCTTTCCGCTCGAACGTGACAACCTTTGCAGCATGATCCCTCTCGCAAAGCGAGCGCTTTCGCGCGGCGGCCTGCGACAGGCGGGGACGACGTCTACCGGAAAAATGCGCCTAAATAGAACGGCGTTTTGAAGGAACGACCAAGCGCCGAACCTAGCACGAAACGCCGTGCCTGATCAATGCCGCCGGGCCGGGGACGATGGTGCTGGTTGCGGCAGCGTGATGTGCGGCGCGGCAACCCATGCGAATTTTCTGAACGACTTCTTGTACTTGACCGTTGTCGGTTGGTATAATGCCGCGCCGCAGTCGAGTCGTGCTCTTTGACAACCTGGAGGCGACTTCCTTCTAACCTTTGAAAAACCCCCAAGTGGGTTTGAAAGGCCCTTTTCGTCGGCCAGGGCCCTAAGACAAAAGAAGCCGGCAAAGTGACCAGTTCCCGAAAGAATCCTTCTGACAAACACCTTCAGCCTGGTTCCGATCTCGATCGGAAGCACGGTGGTGGTGTGGTGAGGTGGTGATTATTAACCCTCATATTGTTAGGAGGAATTATGATACGTTGGTTACTTCACCTTCTGTATCGCGTGCTGTGGGGACGGCCAAAGCCGCCCACGCAGCCCGAACGACCATTGGATGTAGGTTCAAATCGAATTAGCGGTTGGACGTATGGTAACGTGCAAGCATGCATGTACCTGAACCGCAACTTTCGAGGAAAACCTTATTTCAAGGTCACCTTTCGAAAGCTGGTCAAAGACGGGAGGAATGTTTCGCATTCGTTCCTGATCGAGGATCTTGCTGACGTCGAGCGATGCATCGTCCGCGTCCGCGCCTGGGTCCACGACAGCCGAATTGAGTAGTTCCCGTCACTCCTGAGCCAGTTATGCTGGCTCAGGTTTTTTATCACGTTACGGCTGGGAGCGCAAACGCCGCCCGCGTCAACCGGGACGACGGGGGTCGGTCTAAACCTGGGAGCGGTAGGGAGAGCGGGCGTGCCGGCCCGAGGTTACGGTGCCAGTACTCCTGTTTCCACCCAAAAAGGGGCGAGCCTCATGAATTCTTCGTACAACGGTTTGTAGGTGTCAAAATCTTCGTCCGTCTTCGGCTTCTTCCAGCGGATTCTGTCGTTGCCGCGTTCTTGCGGGTCTGCGAATGCATAGGTGGGCCACCAGCCCGCGCCGGCCAGCCCGAACAGGCGGTGATTGTTGAGCACGCCATCGGCTTTCAACTGGGCAAAGGACATCGGACCCGGTTTTTCCAGGTTTTCGCGATTGGGGCGCAACCGTCCCTTGTCGAGAAATGGCCGATACTTGGCCTGGATGTCCGGGCGGGCCGCCAGCGTCCGAAGATGCTGTTGCTCCGAATCAGCGTCCTTCGTCTGCTGGTCGGTCTGCATCGAAGCGATCTTTCGGCGGGTCTCGGCCTCAATGTTCGACGCCTCTTGCTCCGCGAGCGCCTTGGTCTGGGTGGCCTTGGCGTCGGCGATCTTCTCCGTGGCTTGTTGATAGGCCGCTTTTTGTTTTTCAAGGATGGTTTCAGCACGCTGGGCGGCCCGTGTCTGTTCAATGCTCGTAAGCGCGTCAGAAAGGGTCTGCGTTCCGACGGCCTTGGTCTGTGCGGCCTTGTTGAGAAGAGCGATGGCGGACTCGTGCGCCTCACGCGCGGAACGAAGAAGGTCCTCGGCGATGGCCTTTTCCTTGTCGAGCATCTGCATGACCGCGGGATCGGGAACGTAGGCCGACGCTCCGCCGGCGAGGGTGATTTCCGCGGGGCGTACCACGGTGTCCAGACGGCTTCGGCAGGCAGCGATCTCCTCCGGTTTGGCTCGCGGCTGGGTGTACACGGCATGGAACCGCTCGACGGCCGCCGGATCTGCGGCCAGCGACTTGCCGCGCGGCCCGAGTAGCTCGGGTTCAATCTCCTTGGCCCATAGGGCGAGCTGAGCTTCCGCTTCCTTAAGCACCCGCGTGATCTCTTTGCCCTCCTCTACCAAGCGCTGGAGCTGGGCCTTGGCGAACGCCTGGCGCTGTTGTTCGCCGCCATCGACGGAAACCTGCGCTGGCCCGGCCGGAGAGAGGGCGGTATCCGAGATCGCGGGGACGGGAACGCCGGGCGGAGCAACCCGCGAATACATGCTGAACAGTAGGATGATGGTCAGCACCGTCACCGCTCCGGCGCCAAGAGCGTAGGAAATTTTTTGATTGAACGTCAGGGTCAGTCGGGTGCGGGGTAAAATCGGTTCAGTCATTTTTCTCACCTCGTTGGAATCGGTCGAGCCTCTCCTCTAGGTCCAGTTGAACATGCGCCGGGAGCTTCTTGACCGGCGGGCTTGTGGTCGTTGCTTGCCGGCGTTGGGCGTCGACGCCCGCCCTGTCCAGCGGAGCGACGAGCGTGCCGGGGTGTTCGTGCTGTGCGGGCCACGGGGCCGACTGTCGCTTGCCGTATTCGGCCGGTGTGATGTGATACATGCTGCGGAGCGGGAAACTGTAACCGCCGAACTGCGTCATACCCTGGCCGCGGGTGATCTGTACGATGCTTCGCAGGGGATGGTCCGTCGCTTCGATGAGGTCGTTGCGGCGAAGACGCGGACCGATCTGTTCTGCCTCGCGATGATAGGTGAGTCCATCATCGGCGGAATGGACCATGCCGAACTCATCCTCAACCCACGAGCTGGTTTCGTGCATGGCCTCGCCGGAGCCTTCGATCAGGGCGTTCTGATGAAGTAAATCGCTGCAGGAAAACACCTGTCGGAAACGTGTATTGGCCTGCACGGTGGGGATGAGGTTCACCTCGCCCTTCTTCAAGTCGCTCTGCGTCTGGTTGGCGAGAATGGCGGCGATGCCGCTGGACCGCGCCTGGCGCAGCACGATCTCCAGATCCTTGGACACTACCTGCTGAAACTCGTCGATGAACAGGTAGACCTGATGATTCGCCGGACGGCGAGAGACCGCGGAAACCAACAGCGTGCGCAGGGCGAGCTTGGCGATCTCGCTGACGGATTTCTCCTCCAGGGCGGCAGCCAGGGCGAAGTGCACGACCTGCGGGCCGCCGACCACGTCTCTCATTTCAATTTGCTGCTTCATAACATCGGGGTATCCGGGAGGATCTTGGGTCAGATTCAGCGCGTCGAAGGCGGCCAGCGATTGAACCACTGCGTAGAGGTGAGAGGCTTCCTCGCGAGACTTCTTGTCGATCCCCAGTGCGCGAGCCTCGCTGGCGAAGGCGCCGCTGCGGAAATAGTCATCCAGATCACGGAAGGAAGCGAACTGTGGGTGTTTCTCAAGTACGATCTGGAGCACGTGACGATGGCCGCTGGAGAAGAAGGCGGGTCCAAAGCCTTCCCCGTATTCAAGACCGAGACTCTGCAGGAGAATCTCGGCGCGCTGGTGGGGCGTAACGCTCTGCATGTCGGCTTGCAGAAAAGGATTGAACGCGTAGGTCGATCGCCCGGCCTTGTTGGTGAACCAGCGGAACGGGAGCAGCGGTTTTCCCTGCCGGCGGTTCCGGGCGTTGACGCGGCGAACCGCGGCCTTGGCGGCGCCGAACATCGCCGGGTCGCCTTTGAGGTCCAGGATCACGACGGAACAGTCGCCTTGGTCGATGAGCTGTTCGATGATGGGGGCGAGGCCCAGAGAGCTTTTGCCCGAGCCCGAATCCCCGGTGATGTGGGCGTGTTCCGCGAGGACCGCGGGGCTAAGCAGGACGGGATAATCGCTGTGCTCATCGAAGCCGACGAGCAGGTATCGTCGCTCCTCGATGGAGCGACCGAACTCGTCTGCGGCGCGGAAACGCGAGTCCCGGATCCGCGTCGTATAGGCTGCCCAGAGCGAAGCGCGCCGGGAAGGATGATATTCACCCGGCCGGCGGTGGACGCCTTCCAGGGTGAGAAAGTGATGGAAAAGGATGCGCCCGCTCAGGGCCCAGAAGGTGGCGAGTAGGATCACCGGGGGCACGAACAGACACGCCGTCAGGCAGAGCAGGAATCCGATAATGGCTAGGGGATCGCCGCTGTAGGCGGCGCGTACGTGGACGTACAGGGTGTAGGTCGGGTTGCGGAAAAGGTCGGCGTACGCCTTCCGGGAAAGTCTTTCCTGGGTGCGGAACCGCTGCAGGCGAAGCGCCTCGGCGTCCTGCCGTGCGTGCGGGATGCGATCCAGATACGCCTTGTCCTGCTGCGCAAAATCGCTCATGAACGATTCGTTGGCGGCGATTTCTCCGGCGGATGCGCTCCACAAAAATGAGTCCATGCCCCGCAGCCACGCCCCCACCGGGAAAAACCAGCACGTCGGCAGGATGACCAGGGCGATGCCGAAGGTGCTCACCAGGAACCTTCTCGTGCGCTTTTGCGCGCTGCCAAACGGACTCTGCAGCACTCCCGGAGCCAGGGTTGCATGGCGGTTGTAGGTGCACCAACAGCCCGCAGCGCGAAACAGCTCCCGCACCGCAGGCCAAAGGTCGGATGCGGAGCGATACGCGATCACGTTGATGGCCCCATAGGTCAGGGCGAAGACGGTGTAGGTGAGAACAGCCAGCGTGCCACGAAGCAGTGGGTTGAGGCAAAGATCATAAACGAGGATCGAAAAGAGGGCGGCGAACACCATGACGCCGAACCCGAGGACGTAGTGGTCCCGCTCCGCGAGCTCACGCGTTAAGAGTCCGTGGTCACGCCGCTGCGGTCGCCGCTGCCAGGGAGCCAAGGCGATGAACTGCGCTGCTGTCTGCACGGGCCTCCAGATCGCCCGCCATTGACAGCGCACGCGGCGCGAAAGGTAGGGGTTGGCATGGAACCAAAGGGCGCGGTGGCAGGTCATGTGGAAAATCAGCGTCAGCCCGTAAACCATTACTGCGACAAGGAGCAAGGGGAACAGGGTCGTGTTGCACAGGAGGCACAGTAAAGCGATGCACGGGCCGGCGATCAGGACATAGAGCGGCCTTGCGGTCAGAACGCCTTGCAGGCCGACGATGTACTGGACAGCGATGACGACCGCAAAGATCAGGAGCACGTGAAAGAAGTTCCACGAGCAGCTGAAGCAGGACATCGCGAACAGGAGCGCCATGACGTAGAGAAGGAACGGAGCGGGATAGAATCTCCAGAAGGCGGCCAGCGCGGAGAGCAGGCACGCCGCCGCCAGGAACGTCGGCGTCACCGTCACACCGCTGGTCAGTTGAATCAGGATCGCCAGGAGCATCCCGTACACGGAGGCGACGGGAAGGAGCACCACGATCCGACCCCGGTCCATCTGGGAACTCTGTGTGCGGTAGTCGAACTCGACGCCCTTGAGGGGCGGCAGGGCATCGACGTTGAGCGTTTCAAGAGTTGTCTTGACGTTGGGGCGCATGGAGTTTGCTCGCCGGAATCACGCGGTGAAGGTCTTCGTGGACCGTTATTCTCAGCGGCACGGTGGCGGTCGGCGGAACCAGTGCCTGCTGCAATCTACGTTTCTTGGCCTCGGTCGTGGTGGCAACCGCGATAATGAACCGCCTGCGGCGGATGCAGTCATACCACGGCGGCGACAGGAGCCGCCGGCTGATCAAAGCGTTCATTCGCCGCCGCAGATCCTTGGGTTGTTTTCCGCTGTCCACCATGATGTACCCAATTCGCTTTTGTTTCGAGAAGCCTTCGGCCTCAAAGTCCTCGTCCAGATAATAGAAGTTGCTCTCCAAACCTTGAACGTCGAGGTCGGGGAATTCGTCGTGGAACTCCTTCTCGGAGATTTTGCGATGGTCCGCGGCGCCCAGAACGCAGAAGGAAAGGACGCCGTAGAGCTTGGCCAGAAGGTCGGCGTCGGGCGTCCGGGCCAGCCGTGGAGGAAGATTCAGCAGACGCACGGCCTTGACTCCGGGATAGAGATAGATGGCCCCGCTGGTGTAGAGTGGAGCGTCGGAGAGGAAGGCCGCCGCCCGCATGCGCTGCACCCATTTTTTGACCGCGTCCATCTGGTATTCCGGCCAATACATCTTTCGCAGGGCCTCGTAGGTGGTGATCCGAAATTGAAGGAAATGGTCGCGAAAGATCTCCAAGTCGCGCACCGTGAAGCGAACATCCTTCGTGCCGGTTACCATATCTCGTACGAGCGTCCGCGACGAACGCAATCCTCGTGGAAACCCTGGATCCGTTGCTTATCATAGCGTCCTCCGAACTCCACGACGTGCGTCCGCTTGCCTCCATCGAGTTCCAGGATCGCGTCGGGGTCCTTGAGGCCGTATCCGGATTTGGGCAATACATCCTCGCCCACCCAGACCCGAGCCATGTCCGGCCGTGTGCGGAGATAGATGAGATAGACCGCTCCGACGTGCAGGTCGTGGTCGATCTGCCCCACCCGAATTCGCCCTCCGGAAAGCGCTCCCCCGTATCGGTTGTGCGCCGCTTTCGTGGCCATAAGGATTGTCGTGCGCGAGGGCGCCGTCCGCGGCCAGCGGCTTTGCAGCGTCCACGCTATCGCCCCAAAATCCGGCTCGCTCTGCCCCTTGTGCCATTCCCAGAGCGGCTCCGTCAGCGGCAATCTGGGCAAGGCAAGCACGACCGTCTCTTCCAGCAATCCTTCTTCCGCCAGGACCGTAAGTCGGCGTCGGGCCAGCAACTTCGGGTTCCTTGTCTTGTCCCACCACCCCTCGGCGATTTGCTCCAGGGAGAGCATGCGGACCTTCGTAGTCAGGCTTTCGACAATCTGATGATCGCGTGGATTCCGCTTCATGACCGCCTCGTTCAATAGGACAGGCGTGAAGTGGGGACCGTTAGCGCCGCCCGCAAATTTTTTCAGCGCGTTGGCGCTATCTACCCCCTGTATAGCCCATCTATGACTCTATCTCGTAAGTAATGGTCCCTCCACCGTTTATGCCCTCATGCCATGCTCCCCTATGTTCCTCCATTCCTACCAAGGGCGGGGAGGCTTTCGGCGGGGGCGTGGAACGGTGGCGGAGGGAGCGGGGGAGCGGCGGGTGCGGACGGTTGGGTGGGGCGCGAATCACGAGCAAAAAGGTAGGAAATCCCCGCTCGGAAAACACAAGCGACGTTCTCCTAAACACACCCCTAGCCGAACGCACGTGGTTGCCAGAAGACAACCGGCTCAAGCCAGCCGTGCACGGTTTCCGTTTGCGATTTCGCCGCCGTGGGCAATACCATGCACACGTGGGGTATTCGGTTGAGTCGTTCCGGTTAAGACTGGGTAAACTTCGGGTGGTCGTCCGGCTGGGGCGGTTTCCAGTTTTCTTTCAATTTTGGGAATGCAAACCAACGTTGTTGAGGTTGCGGAAGTGGGTTCCAAACAGCCCGGGTGAGCGACCGGCTACGCTTTCGTTTTTTCGGTTTGTTCGATGAGGATGCCGCTGGTCTGCTGCGTGACGGGTTGGCTGAATCGGGCACACGCTTCGACTAGCACGTCGGTGAGTTGGCGGGCGGTCGTTTCGGTAAGGAAAAGACACGGCTCGACCGCAGCCGTGTCGGCACCGTAACAGACGACCAGGCAGCCCGGACCGCCTCGGCCCGAATCCGGGCGAGAAACGACGGCTGTAAATGTTCCTGCGGTGATGCGTTGGTCCGCCACGTTTCTTTGCTCCGTTCGACCGTCGGTTACCAATAGCCGGGCAGCGGGATGTTGCCGAGTTGGCAAAACCGGTGCGTCTCGTCGTTGGTCAGTTGACGGACATAATACCGCCCTCGGCGAACGAAAAAGAACAGGTAGGGCATGAATCCTTCTGCGAAACAAAAGTCCCATCCGTCGAAGTAATGGGGCGGCAGCACTTCCAGGAACCACCAATAGGTTTCTTCATCGATTTCCTTGACGCGACCGGGTTTGTCCGGCATCGGCACAATGCCATTGACTCTTTTGATGACCGCCGGGTCGAGCGGGGTCGGCTGGGGGCTGGTCAACTCACGAATAAAGTCGGCAAGCGCTTGCGTGTCTGTCGTGGTCATGGTTTGTTTCCTCCGGATGAAGGACCGGCCGGCTGCACCGACCGGTCGATTGATTAGTTGCGAAGTGCGTGACCGGCCGGTGAAAGCTCGCTCACCGGGGTGGGATTGAAGTGCAGGTCACGCTCGATGCGAAGCCCGCCCGGGCCTCGGGTGGCTTCTATCTCGCTCAGCGAAAAGTAACCCCATTCCGTCTCGAAGCCCTCCACCAATCCAAAGAACGAGTCTTCCCCGTCGAACTCGGTGGCGTACCACGTCCAGTTGCTCCACGGCGTGAAAAACTTCACCTGAATGATGGGGTCCTTCTCTTTCTCGGTTGCATACAGCGCCGGGAGTCGCCGGCGGATTTCTTCGTTCAATAGTTTCATGCTGCTTCTTTCCTTTTCATAGAGGGCCGCCGGACAAACCCGGCGGCCAATGGTTCATTCACCTGTCTGCCGGGGAACAGTCACCGGCTGTGGCCGAATTGCGTGCCTTTTCCAGCAATTCAAACTCCTCCTCCATCATGACCATCGTCCTCGACCGGTCGGTTTCCGTGACGATGTAGCATGTCTTCCTGGTGGTATATCCGAAGCCGGAAACCACCGGTCCGCTGTTTAACAATGCCAGTTCATTGGCGTCGGGCATATCCGGCCAGTCTTGGTTTCGGCACTCGACGTGGTTAACGAGATATGCGTCAATCACGTCAGGCGGGAAACTCTCCCATGCCAAGCGGGAGACAAATACAAGGCCGGTTTCAAAGAGTTGTACGGGATTCGGCACATCGCCCTCGTCAAAGAAAGTGAAATACACGGTACTGTTGGGGCGGGCCGCGGCTTCTTGAGCCTCAAGCAGGATTCGGATGATTGCCTGTGCATCTGCTTCACAAAGCGGCGTTCGGTAGACTACATGCCCTGCGGTTGTGTTAAATACATAGGACCGGGGTTGATTCTCATTCATGGTGGTTTCTCCAGTTTGTGGTGAGGCTTGCAGCCGCACCGGTGTTGTTTCTCGCATCTACGTCCTTTTCAAGGTGGTCCCCACCTTGAAAGGCTTTTTGTTTTTTCACTAATCTTGAAAAACAAAAAATGCCTTTCACAAATAGCCGGCGGCGAGGTTGTCGGTCCTGGAGGGGGGAGCCTTTGCAAGAAGCATGACACGCCGCAGGCGTGGCGGGCTTTTTGCTGCGAGGCGGGGAGACAACCTTGTCGCCGACCCCAGAGGCGGTGAGGGCGGCATAGCCCGTGGGAGGAGGGGTCGGCCGCAATTCAAAGTGCCCTCAGCCGCCGCGAGCAATCCCCTGTTTACAGAGGGCCGTCATAATCCCACTCCGGCCCCCAATAGATTGATGTATTCCGCCCACTCCCGCCGGTCGTCACGACATAACAAATCTCGCCGGCCGAATTGGAATGCCGGGACGCAAAGTGCCCACCCGACAGCACGGCCCTTTGGATGGCACGTTTGTCGTATTTCGAATTTTCGTTTCCGTATAGGTGCTGAACCAGATAGCGGCTCAGGTCTTTCAAGTCGAAGTGGTATGCCGTGTTCCACGTGATGAGCACCTCTCCGATGTCAAACAAGACACGGGGGTCGTTGGCTGTGCCTAGGCCTTTGTAGTAATTCGGAAAGGAATCCTCGTCGAGTTGCTCATTCTTTCCGGGTTCCGGACTCTGACTTAGTGGCAACGATTTTTCGATTTGTAAGCGGGACTCTTTCATCATTTTACGCTCCATGATTTGGTGCGAGCTTGCAGCCGCACGTGTTTGGTTAGCATTGACTTGCACAGAGTGGCATGTCGATACCGACACTATGCTTGACCGCTCAAGCAATGTCAAGAAAAAAAGAGAGCGCGTTTTCTTTCGCGTGCGATTCCAGATTCATGAGATAAAAGAAGATGATTTGATGCACACTCACAAAGCATCGATACGGAGGCGTGCGGATTGATTTCATCTGCGAGGGGCTGCGGCGCCGCAAGGTTACGGCCGCTTTGGCTTGGTTGATTTGTTACTCATCCTTGCTCGGCCGGTTGCCTTGCTCACGTCACATTTCTATTCCCACGCCGGCGATTGCATGCATGCCGCGGACATCGTTCCGGTCAGTTGCCAGCCTTCATGCTGAACACTGCGTCCCACTCTCCCGGCAGCAGCGACACGCCGGGTCATCACCAGAGAAACGAATGAGAAGGTCAATGCGAGTTTGGAAGTTCTTCAGTTCCGTGGCAAGGATCAAAGTTCGGCAGAGCCTGTGCGACGAGGGGCCTTACGCTCGTTTTTTCCAACGGGCCTTCGCGGCCTTCCTGGCAATCGACGTGCGTTTCGCGGCGGAGAGCTTCGCGGCTCGTGCCCTTCCCCCCTTCAGTCCACCCAAGCGTCCCAGAGTCACCGCGGCCCGGTTTTTCTTCGAACCGTTCCGTCCCTTGGTCGTATCTGCAGCCGTCTGATTCACATTTCGATTGTCTGATGTGACGGTGGATTTGCTTAACCGCTTAGGCATGAACGCCAGCCTACACCAGTGGAAAGCCCTGGACAATCACCCATCCCCGGCATCCCACCACTGGCAATTCCTCTGCATTCCGGTCCGAAATGCTACAGCCGAACGAATGAACCACGCACACTTTGTAACTCACAGATAACGTGTTTCGTAACGACATCTTTTCCTCACGGATTCACTCGTTGCCACCGCGACGCGGAATAGCCCGTGGGCAGTGAATCCGAGCGATGTCCTGCCCACCTCCGGCACGGTCACCTACGTTTGCGTTCAGTCCCTTACCTGATTTCTGGTTCTGCGGTCTACGGCCGTCGTCGTCGGGTCTCACCGGATGTGTGGACCCCGACGCGACGGCCCTTGGAACGGAATCCCGCGACCTTCCCTCTGCGGGTTCGGTTCGGAGTCCGAGGGGACTCCTGCTGCGGCTGTCCGCGTCACGACTGCAAGGCTCGTGCCATGCCGACGTGAAGCAAGTCGTCGGTTAACGGCGTGGTCACGAGCCTTGCTGTGCCGGGAAACGGCGGTGTGGTCTATTCTTCTATGGAGTAGCCGTTGCGTTCCAGCCAGGCGGTCAACGCCGCCTCGGTGATGGCCTGTTGAGTGTATGGTTGCTCATATCCAAGCGTTCGCTCGATGGAGGCTCTTCGCAGGTTTCGCGCAATGAGTTCGCGAAGGCGAAGGGTGACGGACTGCGTAGCCTGTCGGCGTTGGCGACTTGATTCCGGCGCTCGACGAATGTCGCGATGCGATGCGACGGAAGATGGGCTGCGTCGTGACTCCGTGGCCTTTGCCGAAATCACGGAGACTTTGGTGTGATTCGTTTCGCCGACTTCCGCGTCAAGCGTTGACGACCCGTGGGATTGCGAGCCGCTCTGTAGAAAGACTCTCTGCTCGGCGGTCAGAGCCTGCGATGTTGTCCGTCTTTTTTCTTGCATATTTGTCGATTTCCTCAAGCAGTTGGTTCATTTCTTTTGCGGCGACCGTGGCTTTGCGGCCCATGTTCCACACCACCGTGCGTTGCCCCGGTGAATCCGCCGTGGCCTCGCGGAGTCGCAGAACGTTTGCGCATACGGGTAATCCCAAAAGGCCCGCGGCCTCGTGAGCTTCGCGGGTCAACACGAATCGGTCGTTGCGAACTCGGGTGAGCACCACGCTGGCTTGGGGGCTTGCGCCTGCCCGCACAAGTCGGGCATTCTTGATCATGCGAATCATTTCAGCGGTCGATTCCAGTTCCGGCACGGTGACGCCGCAGGGCACGAGGGCGAAGTCGGCCATCAGGAGAAGGGCCCGCGTGCTTTCCGCGAGATTGCCCGGTCCGTCCGCGACGATTACGTCGTGGGTGGCTCGCAAGTCTTTCGCGATTTCGATGATCGGGTCGGGACGCGTTTCGGTGAACAGAGTAATGGGCCAGCCCGCCGTCTTAATCCATCGGCTAGACGAAGATTGGCCGTCGGCGTCGATGAAGGCCACGCGATGGCCCTGTTCAAAGTGCCAAACCGCAATATGGACGGCGAGGGTTGTCTTCCCGACGCCTCCTTTTTGATTCACGACCGCGATCATGTCGCGAGTATGGAACGACGCCGGCAACGGCGCAAGCCTGTTTGTTGGATTGTTGCCATGTCTTTCAGCAGACAAACACGCTTGCATGCAAGCATGCTTGCTGGCCGGTGGTCTTGCACCTTTGACCAAGAAACCTCTTGCGCGAGTCGGGCGATTCCGTATGGTGCGAAAGTGAATCGAAGTAAGAAACGCTCTGGCGGCGCCGGTCGGTGACCGGAGCCGTTCGAGCTAAAGAGGGAAGGAAAGAACGAGGAAAATCAGGCACTTGCACGGGCAAACGTGCAAGGCGATTGAGCAAACGAGTCACGCACTAAAGTGCGGGACCCAAAGGATCATCCGCGTGAACAACGGAGATCCTACCACAATCGTCGCGGGCGTCAACGACGAAGATCGTGTGCCACGACGTGGCATTGCTTATCAAACAGGTGCCTGATTCTTCCTCGCCGGCAACGCGGACCCCGCCAGAGTGTCCGCTCAAACTTGAGGAGGAAAATGAGCATAGTAATCTCGGGCTCTCGCGTGTCGTCGCTTTCGGTTGCGAAACCCGTCGGAGGATTCAGGACCATCACCACGCGGCAAATCTGCACGGTCTGGTCCGCATTCCGGGCCAAGGTGCTGCCGAAATTCCTGGACGTCCGTGTTTATTTTGCGGTGCACGAGATCGCCGAATGGCGAGCGGTAGCGATTCGGGTGGCCCGGCGAAAATCAGTCCGGGTCAAGCCAATTCGATTCGAACGACAAACTATTGTGGAGGAAGTCCAAAAACTCGTCGGGATCGAGAGTGCGGCGCGAATCCGAGCATCACTGCGGCGTCTCGAACGAGCTGGCCTGCTTCGGATTACGCCGCTGGCAATCTTTTTTTGCGAAAGCGGCGAGGAGAGCTCGGTGCAGTTGGATTCGAGTGCGGAGAAAATGCTCGCGAAACTTCATGAACGCGCCAGCGTGCGGGAACGGTCGGTTCCGATTCCGCGACGAACGCTGCGCTTTCTCGCGACGAACGGGCGTCCGGCATTGGCCGCGACGATGTTGGCCCAAATGATTCGTTGTCTGTGGTGGAATCAAGGACAATGCGACGGCGTCGGCTCGTGTTCGAGCAGTTTCGTGGCGGATGTGTTCGAAGTTCACCCACGGAACGTCAAACGCGCCCGAAGAAAGTTACGGGAGATGGGGTGGATCAATGAGGTTCCGGCAGCTTCCTGGCACGTGAACGCTCACGGAGCCAGGACTGCGATGAATCTGGCCTGGAGCGGAGCGAAGACAACGGGTCGATTGTTGAGTCCGGGAGGGGTGATTTCAAAATCGCCACCCGCTTTCACCCCGATCGTGTCCAAAACGCCACCTCCTATAGATAAACATAATCTCCCTTCGGGATCCAAGAACCATAAACCCGCTTGCAGCGAGCGGTCTGGTGTTCGCAAGCGAACGGAGAGTCCGGGGAAGCCCCGACTGAATCGCGTCGTGCCGGACGACCTGCACAGCGCGGTGCGACTCGCTTCGTTGTTTGAGGATGCCGTTGGAGAGGGACTCGTGCACGAGAGCTTCACCGACCGTCTCAGGTTTTTCGCGGCGGCGGAGCACGCCATGCGGGTCGGCAAGCGAAACCCCTGCGGGTTATTCGTGGCCGTGGTGCGACGCAAACTCTGGCGTTTCATTTCGCAAGGGGACGAGGACAGTGCGTTGATAGCACTCAAGCGAAGCGAGTCGTCGAAGATGGCTGTCCAAGCGTTGACTCGCCAAACGCGAGGTCGCTTCCGTGATGTGACGGCGAGTGGAGCGGGCGGGGGTGGTGATTTCGTGATCCAATTAGTGCGGGAGTTGGCACGGGTTCGCTCGTTCGAAGGCGTGAGACCTGCGGGCCGTATTCGCCTGCCGTGCGACGAAGTCAGGGTTGCCGCGGCGTGAGGCCGGAGCGTCGGAGAAAATCCCGTACAGGGGCAATGCGGTTTTTGTATGGCCGTTCTTGCACCCAGCCTAAACGAGCGTTGGTTGGCAGTGGATAGGCGGAAGATTTCCGTGTTCGATTGGGGAGAAAACGCGCCCAAATGGCGATGGACCGAGTTCGCGGATCATGAAAATGGGCCTCGGCGGTATTCATAAGCCGCAGCAAGCTTCAACGGTGCGGAATAGCTCAACGCATCGGGACAATAGGAGCTGACTCATTCCACGATTTGTAGCGCCTTGGCGCACAATAGGCAGCAACTAGAATAACGGAATCTAATGAGACAAAGGGCTCTCAACTGGATAGGTTTGGCGGAGACGGCGTGAAGAAAAAAGCGAACGCATTGTCGCCAAGTACGGCAACGATCCTCACGGCGGATGAGGTCGCTAAGTGGCTCCGGATACCGAGATCGAGCCTCTACAAACTTTGTCAAGACGGCAAGGTGCCTGCGACGAAGATCGGTCGGCACTGGCGATTCGACCGCGCGACCGTCGATGCGTGGTTAAGGGACAGGATGACTAGAAACGAGAGCAGGTGACCCTACGCTGCACGCACTGCACTGCTGGAGTAGACGTAAGGCCGTGCAGAACCCGTCGGAGGTAAGTACTGATGAACCGAAACCGGCTTGTTGCCTACATCGCTGGTGGGGGCGTGACGGTATTGCTCGTCGGATTGCTCATGTGGGGCTTGACGCCCCGTCCGAGCTCGCCCGGATCGCAGCCGACGAAGCTCAAGATAGGCATCATCCCAATTACTGACTGCTCCCAACTGTATGTTGCCAAGCACACCGGCGTGTTTGCGCGACATGGATTGGACGTAGAATTCGTCCCTATGGCAGGCGGGGCTGCTATCCTACAGGGACTCAGCTCTGGGTCCATCGATGTGGCCTTTTCCAATCTCGCTTCTGTCGTGTTTTACGAAAAGAACGCGGGCGCTCTTCAGCGACTGAACGGCGGCACAGCCATGAGCGCAAAATACTCTGAGGCGGGACTCGTCGTCCGTGCTGACTCAGGCATCGGGGATCTGCTAGGTCTTCGCGGAAAGACAATCGCCGTAAATTCTCTGCGCAACATCGTGGACCTCGCCGTCGTGCGTGCGCTGCGGATGCGGGGTGTGCCTGCGACTGAATTTCGACTGGTGGAACTCCCCTTCAAGGATATGGAAGCGGCATTGCGCGGCGACCGGATAGACGCGGCGACACTTCCGGAACCCATCCTCACTCGCGCGATGTCGGCCGAAGGTCTCAAGAATCTAGGTGATCATTTCGTGCTTGCCTTTGGCGAAATGTACTCGACGGGGTACTTCACATTGCCGAACCGGTTTGCTGCAACCAAGGATACCTTCGAGCGATTCAACGCATCGATTCGTGAGGCCACGCCCATCGCGAACGCATACTCGGGCGAGGTGCTACAAGCGATCTCTAAGGAGACTAAGATCGCAGAATCGGACCTTCAGCGGGCGGGCCGTCCCCAGTTTGTTGAAAGTGTTCCTGATACCGCACTGGAGCAAATGCGGACTTGGCTGCGCGAGGAAGGCTTTGACCGCTAACGTACTTGAGATGCGCGACGTACGCTTCGCCTATCCAGGCGGTCCCGCGCTCTTCGAGAACCTCAATCTTGAGGTACCTTCGAGCGGTCACCTTAAGTGCGTGCTTGGTCCGTCAGGCGTAGGCAAGTCCACGATCTTGCAGCTTGCCATGGGTGAACTCAGTCCTGAATCTGGAAGAGTTGCCGTTGACGGAACCTTCCTGCCGGTCCTCCAGAACTTTGAGAGCATGGTTTTGCGGTGGTTTACTGCCCGTCGCAACATTACATGGGGCCTCAATGGTGAGGCTCAGGTGGAACTGGACGCGGTGGCACAGCTTCTCGAAATCACAGACATTATGAATTCACTGCCCGGCCGGCTCTCAGGAGGCCAGCGGCAACGTGTCGTGTTGGCGCGGGCCCTCATCCGACGGCCCGATGTGCTTTTTCTGGATGAGCCCCTTGCCAACTTGGATGCTGGTACGCTTCGTCGGGTGCTTCCACGGCTTCGCTCGTTCCTTCATGAATGGAGTGTCTCGTCGCTGTGGGTTACGCATAACCTTGGAGAGGCGTTGGCGGTTGCAGATACGGTCTGCGTGCTTCATGAGGGCGGGACTCTGCATGAATTTCCGGTGCCGACGCCTGGGGGTAACGATGACCTTGTGAGAGCGATTGAGGAGCTTCTCCGGTGAGTAGACCGCGTATGCGGAGGTTTGCGCTTCGGTTACTTGGCGTGGCCGTGCTCGTTGTTCTCTGGGAGTTAAACGCGCGACTCGCCTTCTACCATGTATTGGCACCCAGTCTTCCAGACAGTTTCTTTCCAAATCTCGTTGATATCCTTTGGGCGGGAGCACGCAGTGTTAGTGCTTCCGCATACCATGCCGCACTTCTTATGACAGTTACCCGAACGCTCGCGGCCTTTGGGTTTGCAGCATTGCTTGGCGTTTCCGTTGCCTTGGTTGCTGCGAGGTCCGCAACATTCGACGACATCATTTATTATCCTGCTGAGTTTTTCCGACAACTACCCGCAGTCGCGGTGATTCCGTTCGCCATCATGGTGTTCGGTATTTACACGCCAATGAAAATATCTGTCGCGGTTTTTGGCTGCTTCTTTCCAATTCTCGTCGGGGCCCGAGAGGGGCTGGCCAATGTTGACAGCGGATTAATGCTCACTGCTCGCAGCTACGGTTGGACGGGACCGCGGCTATTGTTTGGCGTAATGCTTCCAGCGGCCGCTCCGCAGATCATTGCGGCATTGCGCATCGCCCTCGCGATTGCGCTTATTCTAGTCATCATGGCGGAGATGCTCGTGGGTGTCGATGGGCTGGGTGTCACAATTGTCGAACGCGAACGAACCTTCGATTTCCCGGCGCTTTACGCCGAGACGATTCTCCTAGGTCTAATCGGGGTTGGCATGAATCAGTGCTTTGGCGTCCTTTGCCGTTACGTCCACTATTGGCGCGGCGATCCCACCTGGCGGACGGCAGACATTGCGACAGCGAGCGCGACATGGGGAGCTACACCATGAGATTCTCAACAACCCAATCGGATATATGCATTCGAAAGGCGTTGCCCTCGGATACTAACCAATTGTGCGAACTTCTGTTCGCCCTCAAGACGATGTATGGAAGTTGCACTGAGAGAACGCTCGAAGCATTTCACGAATCATATGCCACGGGAATTGAGGTCGGGCTGCGATGTCCGGGCAATTCGACATGGGTTGCGCAAGTGCCGGCTGGCGCAATAGTTGGGTTTCTTAGCACAACCTATCGGAATGTGCTGCGCCTCGGCGGGGCTGTTGGTTGTCTTGAAGAATTGTTCATTTGCCCAACAAACCGCCGCCAAGGTATTGCGCGATCCCTATGGGAAAGCGCAGTAGAGGAGCTACGCTCACACGGTGTGAGAGTTGTTGAGGTAGTCACATCCTTGGCCCATCCCGGTCAGCGTCAGTTTGCAAAGAGCATCGGGCTTGAATGGTATGCCAGCATTCATCGTGTGCAAATATGATGGCGCGGGAACTTATTTCCAGTTTTGCTAGGAACGCCCAGCTGTTGGGAGACTTCGTTCAGCGGACGACAGGGTCGGATATTGACGTGGAGAGGTATATTGAACCACATCGCGATTGCTACTCGTGGGGCTCGCGCGAGGGGCTCTACGTTTATGCACACTCAACACGTGCGAGCATCGGTAATCACACCGTAGGGCGTGCGATAGTATACCGTAGATGTACCGCGACACAGTGGTGCGATCTGACTCGGTGTCGCATGAAGGAACTGCTGCGCCGGCTAGGATTTGCGGTCTATCCTTATCAATACGCAGGCGAGTCTGGGGAGCTGCGGCGGGCAATACTTGCTCCACGTCAACAGCCGGTGATGGTGATACATGAACTTCTGCTGCTTCCACAGCTCGCCATAGCACTTGACGCAGCCTCTGACCAGCATCGTTCCCTCCTTCAGACGTCGAATCAAATGGCGAGCTCTTGCGGCTGCCCACGAGCGGAGTTGATGAAATGACACCGGTAGTCGATCAAGCGGAGAAGCTACTTGTTGAACTTCTGGGGCCCGCCCGGCCGAGTGAACTCTACGCAAGCGAGCTACGAAAGTTGTTATTCGAGGCAGCATCCACCGCACTCGGGCTCCTGGTAAATCCCATGAGCGATGGTGAGTCCTGTAAGGCGGTCGCACGGAGATTAAGTGTCCACGACGATATTGGGCAGGCGGACGTTGGCAGAGTGTCATCGGCCGTGAAAGGCAACTACGCGGCGCATCTCAAAGGCCTCGGTACGAGCAATGGGACCTGCAAACCAGCCTCGGTAGTAGGTATTCACTTTGTTGATCCTCAGTTTGGCCGGTTTTCGCGAATATGGATCCCGCCCGAACGCAAATGCCCATTCTTGTTCGGTACAGAGGAACGTGCGACACCGTCTCCCTGGTGGCGAGGATACCCTGATCTCTGGCTTCACGCGTATCAGGAGTTACTCCAACCGAGCACATCTCTTGTGAATGCTTTTGAGCAGGAACTACTCAAATGGCAGATAACAGGCATGCGACTCCGATGGGACCAAGACAACCCCGCGCATGAGAAGCTGCGCAATGGTCAAAGAGTCGTTCCATTCCAGAACATTCAACTGCGTCGAGAGCATAACCAGGAATTCATCGACTCAACATCGCAAGTACTGGGCCAGGTCCATACCGCATTGGCGCAACACGCAGCTACGGTTCCGGATGCTGATCGGCCAGCATTTGCGGCGCTTGCTGCTCAGATATCTAAGCAGCTGAGCGATCAATGTGTCGTAACAACACTTAAAGACGTGCGGGATGCTTATCTCCGCGAAGTGCTAGCCTCAGAGGATGCGTACTCCGAGTTTGTCGAGATACTAAAGGACCTTGGTGGCGCCCAAGGGAAACTTTATAGTTCATTGAACGATCCGAACAGGAGCCCAGACCCTCACGTGATTCGCCGAAGACTCACGGATGGAATTGAGATTCTCCAGACTCTCCTATTCAATGCACCTGGTTTCTGTAGTGACTGCGGCCTACTGGTACTTCGTGAGGATGTGGAGGATACACATGTCTACTTGTTTCTTGGATTTGATGAGGACTTCGGGCCGGATTTGGAGCGGTACAATGAATTCGCCTCCTCTTTCGATCTCATTGTAATGAGCGTACGCAACCTCCTGAAGCACGCCCGACCAGAGCCGCGATCAGCTACAGATGAGAGAGATGATCTCATCGTACACCACATCATGCGGACCCTGCAAAATGTTGGCGACGCCTCCCCTAGTAGTGGACTGTATCGCTTCATTCGGCTAGCTTTGCGTTTGTCCCGAGAGTCCGTACACGAGGGTCATGAGATTCAATTCCTCTTGGGCCACGGACACGCGGAGACTCCTCAACTCCGTAGCCGGCGGCTTGTGATAGCTCCGCCGCACCTAACGGCGAAAGGAATCGCCATTGACGTGGTTGTGCATTTCATTAAGTCCTATTTCAGCCTCCTCGCATGTGAAGATTGTATGTTGTGGTTCGATGAAGAGGGGCGATTTCATGGCTCATATGGCCCAGCTGTGGATGGCCACCGAGATTGGTTTGCTAAGTGGGGCTCGGGCTGTCATTTTGTGCGCATACGAGGAAAAGGCCGGCTGGACGTATTGGAGGCTACGCAGGCAGATGGCGACCCGCAGCCGCGGGTTCGCGTAATAGGTGACAGCGTAGTAGATTTGCAGTCAATTGCCGCCATTGAATATGTGACCACGCTGGCAAGCGGGTTCGTATTCGCTGGAGATGAGGCATTTGCTCACTCTTGCGGGAGGCTCACGCGAGCAATAATGGATCGCTTGCGCGAGGAGGAGCGTGGTGCTGGCTTGGTGATCGCCAACTTGGATGTGTCGAGCCAAGAAGTGTCATGGCGACTCGGAATAGTCGAACAAATGAAGCCCCTCGTAGCCGAGCTTCCCGAGTTTGACGAGCCAGTTGTGCGCTTGGCGAGCTTGGTCCAAGGTAGAGTGACAGAGAAGGAGCTTGGACGCATTGTCGATCGAGTCGCGAGATTGGCAGATCTTGACGGGGCCGTATTTCTCGCCTGCCGGAACGACGGAACAGTACGTGCATACCCAGCTAGGCATTTTTTTCCGCTCGTTCGTGGGGACAAAGGTGCCCCACAGCTTCTCGATTTTTACAAGTGGGTGGAATTGGGACGCGCACTTTCGGAGGCAAAGGCGAGAGAGGCACTGGAAAGTGTAGACCAAATCCTTCGAACAACCGCCGCGCCAGTTCCCGATAGAGAGCTGGCAAGGATGAGTGGGGCGCGATTCCTGGAACGAGCAATGGACCAAGCAAGAAAATTAAGATGGTTCTCACGGTTAGACCAGCTTTATGCCTATTGTGCATATATTGCTGGGCATTTGCGGAAGTTTAAGGATCAAGAGCCCGAGAGCGCCATTCGCGGGGCAAGCGACGATCTGTCGTTTTTGACAAGCGCTGGCACAAGGCACCATTCGCTGTGGGGGATAACCTTAAGTTCGAGGGAAAGAGTCTTCGTGGTATCGCTCTCGCATGATGGACGTGTAAGTGTGTTTTGGGATGGCAGGCTGATTGCATCTCCCACGCGAGGTAGGCACTAGCGTTGCATACTCCCGCACAACGGGAGAAAACTAAATGGCAAAGCGAATTGAGCGGCTGCTGGTATTTCCCGGTTTGAGCAGTCCATACCATGAGAAATACATACCATCTTATGATTTGTTGCGGGACCGCGCTAACTCATTGGGCATTGCATGTCAAATTGTTTTATACCCTGGCCAACAATCGCAAGACGGAAAGCGCGTTGGCGAATTGACGCCCAATGGCGCATTTGAGGCTGCGGCGGCAGTGTTGAGATCCGCAGAAGCCAAGGCAGAGCCATTCGCGACTCTGGGGATTAGTTTCGGGTGTACTGTATCGCTGCTAGCGGCCATTGGAATGTCGGAGACCAAGTACTGGATCCGCGCGATTCTCTGGGGCCCCATACCGCATTCGCTGATGTGCCGTACATTCGTCGAGGAAAGGGACAAGCTGCTCGGGAGCGGTACGACGATTGCAAAAACACCGGATAATTCCCGTCTTCATCTCAATCCAATTGAGGAGTTGTTAAAACAGGTACGTATCCCAGTTACTGTGGGTGTCGGACGTGATGACAGATACGTGAGCCCCGAGTACGTCCTTTGGCTTCAGCAAGTGTCCGGGAAGGGGATAAAGCCGCCGTTTCATACGTTTGTGTGTGTTGAGGGGTGCGACCACAATGTTGTTATCAGCAATCCTAATTATCGAGGCTACCTAGACATGGTTTTCGCAGGATTGCAGTAGTAGGAGGCAGTGAAGATAGCAACATCACGCACGCGAGAGCTAAGTCCGCAACATGAAACTTGGGACATATCCAGGATCTTGATATTCAAATAGCTGAACTTCTCCGACCGACGTCAACTGCTGTCCAAGAAATACAGCAAGCGCGAATGGTCCATAGAAAAAGATGCGAGTGCGATTAAGCCGGTGCTCCTTCAATAACTGGCCGAGTTCCTCCCGAACTGCTCGGGCAAGAGCGCACGCATCTTCTGCACCGCTGATTGATTGAGCTCCCTGCGAGGTTGGCGACACGAATGCCAAAATCCTGGGTCTAATTCCGGTACTTTCGACATAGTGTATGATGTCTTGGCGGCCGTCACCCCTGATATTCAAACCTAGAACAATATCCGCACCATCCTTGTCACCGTCGATAACCTCAACGCGCAGCTCATACGGGCTAGTCGCCGTGGCATCCGATCTCCAGTCGGTCTTCGATGGAAACTGAGGAATCTCAAATACCCAACCACCAACTCCAGGGAAAGCGGATCCCAGCGCAATACCTGTCGATAAAGCGCATTTCCCCCGCAATCGAATCAAACGCTCCATATGTTCGGCAGTAATCCTCTTCTGAAGTGACCTCAATTCTGGCAGCAGATCGTTGTTCCACGTCTCGAACGAGGGCACCCGCCGTGTCGTGCGGTCAAAATGCGATGACCAGTCTAAAGAATGGTCTGCCTTCGGTTCGAGGGATTCTTTGGTCCAGTTCTGGATCCAGACCGTGATTCCCTTCTCGTGATGACCCGCACTTGCAACCGCAACCCTCAAGATCTTCTCGATGTGGGCGCGTTCGAGAACGACACCCTTGCTCGCTCCAATGGCTCGCATTAGTTCGGCGAACGCCGGCTGGACCATCGCCCGTAGTCTTCCTGCGTATTCTGGGTGGGTCAACAAGCGCGCAATGAATAGCTCCAGGGCACGGTCGTCGTGACGCAAGTCTCCGTGACCAATCTCTATGAAGACTTTGGCGTGAATGAAATCGATGTAATCAGCCAAGCCGTTCTTTCGAAGCCGCTGGTCAAGTTCATGTTTAGTGGGGACCAAGGCATCGGAGGCATCGTCGTAGAACGGCTTGGCGTTTCGGAACCGGGCAAGTCCCGTCTCGACAGGTCGAAGCTTTGGTGCAAACGAGGGGCAGGCTAACGTGAAATGCCTATACACTCCCGGTAGTCCCGAATCCACGATTTGGAAGTGATCGATCACGGACTTCAATTCGGCTGGGACGACATCGTGGTCCTTGACTTGAATATGAATGCGAGACGATTGACCAGCATCAACGAAGCGGATGTCGATGTCGCCTGTACCCTCAAAGAAGAACTGGTGAAATGTTCCTTCTTGAAGCCAAAGGGGTAGATGACATGCTGCGTATCGCGTCTGGAAATCGAATCCCGTCCCCGCGGTGATGCCGCCGACGGACGCTGCGGAGAGTAAGGACGCGCCCTTTGCACTGGGACGACGTGGACGTTTCGGGGAATCAGTCATTCTCTCCTCATTGGCCGAATTGTGAGCCGAACAGTTGACGCCACAGCTTCCGACTTGCCATCTCGTCGGAGTCATTAAACGCACTCCGGGCTGTGGCAGCGGCGGGCTTAACTTGTGCCAGAAAGGCGTCGACCTCATCGCTGGTCCAGCGCTTCGCAACATTGACCGACGAATACCCCGGATCAGCGATAAAGGGCACGACTTTGGAATTACGATATCTACCGTATGCGCGCTCGATCCCTTCAAGTACGTTGACAACGGCTTCTGCGTGAGACGATGGAAGTCCAATCATGGCATGGACGAGCGTCTCAAGAATGTATGATTTCACGCGACACGTCTCGGTGGGCAACCTGTCTCGCCAGAACTTCATCAGTTTCACGACTTGAACGTAATACCCATTCGTCGTCTTATTCTTCTCAACGGTTGCCGCCATCTGACCCTTTGGATGGGTCTGAACCCACTCGCTAGCGTCGCGATCCGGTATCCATATTGGACCGTCAACATTCGACACCGCGCTCGCAGGAACTATGTCGAGCCACACATTCTTCGCAGCGCTAACCCCTACGGAGCGACCCTGGCGCTTTGCTTCCCCATACAATCGAGTAAGTATGGCTTCAACCCATGCGAGTACGACCTCTGGTTTTGTGATTGCCTGATCAATGTCGAAGATGCAGATGACGTCCACATCGTTGATGTCATTAATCGCGGTACGTCGCGCGTAAGAACCTGAGAGAAACGTCTCCTTGTGCGCGTCCTTCGATTCTTGGTCAGTGCGCAATTGGTCACGTACTTTCTCGTGTGCGGCTTTGGCGGCCGCCACGTGCTTGTCTCCGGGCTGAATAGCGGAAACGAGAGCCTTGAAATCGGCTGCCAAGTCCACGGCGCACTACTCCTTTGAAGGCAAAGAGGAAAGCGTTTCAAGTGAAGCCGCATCAATGCCATATGAAGCAGCCAGAGCCGAAGTAAAATCACCACATGCGGAGCATGCGAGGTCGCGCTCGAAGTAGATTCCGTACCATCGATTGATTGTCATCTCATCGCTGCTCTCGCTTAGTGGCGGCCAACTCGCGTATTGAGTGCCCGGTTCAGGTCTGTTGAGCCAAAGATACCAAGGCGCGTCAAAATCCCGCTTCAAAATACTGAGAGAAGAAGGCTTGCCTGCGAGAAGCTCCATAAGCGCGAGCTTCGTCACCATGTTTGCTATAGGTAGCACATCCAGAGATAGGCCTGGCTCGATGGCCACTGGGCGATCGGAGTATGCGATTTCCTCAGCATCGGCAACTGAAGAAACCTCTATGTCGGTGGATTCTTCCGGCATTGCTGCGACGAAGCATTCGTGGCAAGGCGATTGTCTCGGGCGCACGCGAAGTACCTGTCCGCCGTAAGCGCGCCGGAATGCGCCACCATAGACGGCGATGACGTTTGCCTCGATACAGAGCTTGTTGACCAATAGTTTGCTCGGCCGATTGTCTGTGGCGCAAATCACGACGTCAGCTTGCGCAATAAGCGGCTTCATGGTCTCCACGTTTGCGTAGGTCAACGCGACAGGATGTGTTAAAATCTGAGCGTCTGGATTCTTGTCACGAATTAGATCACAGACGACTTTCACTTTGAGGCGACCAACTTGGGAGAGTCCGCCAGGATGACGAACAACATTCCCAACTGAGAGTCTGTCTGGATCCACCAGGATGAGTCGACCTACGCCGCACTTCGCGAGCTCAATCGCCGCGTGGGCGCCGCCGGTACCAACGCCAAAAACAAGTACAGACTTGTCGCTGAGAATAGAGGTCTCAAGGATCCCGGCGCGGCGAGTGGCGAGTGCCGGTTGCACATCGACGAAAACTGCCGTGACCGCTTCGTCCGAGTTGTTCGATGTTCGCCGACCTTCGGCACAGTGAGTTGACCCGTCCGGGGCGACGAACGTTGACGGATCAAGATTCGAGTTTTGGGTTGGCGTAAGGATAACCCGTAATTGAGTGCCGTCCGGCGGCTCTATTCCGTCACCAAATAATACGGCGCCTTGAATGATCGACGGGGCTGGATGGATACCGAGATTGCACTGCGTGAACGCATCACCGTCGTCCCAGGAACTAAAGAGAGTTGAGGTCACGCGATCGCGCATGATCTGGGGCCATTGCTCCCGGAGCCATCGGCTTGACACTGTAACGACCGCAAACATATCTGCGTCGTCAGCCGTAATGTTCAGCGCGCGCGGAGTCTGCGCACCTTCGACAACGGCCACGATTGTGCGCTTGGTCTTGTCATAGACGAGTTTACTGCGGCCAGGCTTGCGCTCTGCAATGGCCTTCATTGCTTCTCGAATCATTTGCTGCTGTTGTGGATCGCCCATATATTCATGCCCTCTCGGCCATCGTTAGAACAAATTCGGCGAGTGGACGGCCTGTCGCAAGGTGTTGCTCGTAGGCCTCGATCCAGAGGAGGCCCTTTAGAAAGACTTTCTGAAGGAGGATATTCGAATGCCATCGGGCGTCTCGCCAATGGCAGAGCTGGACGAATCCGTTTGAACACGGCGCGAGAGTGTGCATTTGATGTGAGACTCCCAATGAAGAAACACGCGTTCCATCGAACATATAGAGGGGAAATGGCTCGGTTAGGTACATTGGGGGGCGCTGGTATGGAAAACCAGACGGAATCGGAATGGCAAGGCTATAAGCGCGACCAGAGTTAGACGAGGCCGCGCCAGATGCTTCATACGTATCTGTTGATCTATACCAATACACGCTGAATTGAGTAAACCCTTCCCGCTGAAGAATCTCATGCTCCAACACGAGCCTGCGTCGCTGCTCATCCGTCCACATGGCCAATCCCCTTGGCGGTCGCCCCCGCAGCTCGAAAGACGTCCAGGATGCCGCGTATGTCCGGCGCTACCAGGCCAGAAGGCACCTTGATGGCCTCGGTGCTACCAACGTCGCGATTTAGGTGGTGTACTTCGAGAACGTTCATCGGCCATGCAGCTCCTAGGGCAAACGCTAGGAAGTACGGTTCTTCAAGCTTCGCGACCAGCACACAACCGAAGCCGGTCGAATGTTGCTCCACAGAACTTCCACTCGCTTCTTGTAATGCTCCGACAAGTTGAGAGAGGGCCCTTTCCCGAGTTGTAGTGTCAACGTCGGATGTCGGCTCAAGAAGCGGTGGAGTGGCATCAGATCCAATACGGATTCGTTGCCATGAGATTCTCTCCCAAGCGAAGAGTTCTTGCTCCGGAAGTTCCCGTCTCGCCAATAGAGCTTGGCGAATCGGGCTCACCCCCTGCAGCGTTTTGATGCGAAGCGGGGAAGGTCCGCTGTTTTGGCTCGAGAGGTCGTAGATCCAAGGATGAATCCTGATCGTAGGCTCGCTTTGGCTGCCTTCCAAAGTGACGATTATCTCCGTCATGCCGGGAAATTGGTTGCGACCCGCAATACTGTGGATACGCCGTTGGTCGCCGCCGCTCGGAGCAGAGAGTCCGAGGCGGTGGTGAGAGTGCCAGTCGCCGAAATACCTAAGAGCCCAATCCGCTGCGAAGGTTTCGCTGAGCTGCCGGAGGTATTCCACGTCCAGACGAAAGTGCGCATTATTGCGCTGCGCACTTGGTCCGGCCTTCGTTGCAAGTAGGATGATCGGGACGTCTTGCCACCGCCCGAACAGGTCGCCTCCCGTCTCAACGGACCAAGCCGAGGCTTCAGCGGCGATTGCCCGCAGCTCTGATTCCCAGGTCACCAGAAAGCCGCGCGGAATTTGGGGAGGCGACCGACGGTTCATGAATCGGGTAAGGCGTTGGATCAGCATATCGGATTCGGGTGACGTGCGTAGCGAACGCAGGAGAGTACCAAGTTGTGGGCGTTCTTCAATCCATTCCCGCATGTCGGTCGACAGACGGTAGTCTGCTGCTGCGAGTTCTTCCGACCGAATCTCAAGAACCGATGATATTCGGTTCCTTAGTTCAGGGCTGGGAAGGCGGCGATTGGCCTCGATGTCTGCGACGTACGCGCCGGTAACACCGATCGCCGCACCGAGTTGTCGAAGCGACCATTTTCGGGCCAAACGATTTTGCTTAATGAGTTCGCCGAGTTCTGCCACGGAGCCATTCTGGCGCTGTCAGCATACATTGTCAATTTGGTTTCAGGCTACCGGAATCTCTGCAAGACAATAGTCAAAAATGACCGAGCGGAAGAATATGAGCGGGCAAGGTGCAGTTCAACCTGCGGGTGGGCCCTCGGAGGGTGGTCTCTTAATGGCCGCTGCGGACGCTGAAGAAAGATAAGGTCGTCTGGAGTACAAAATAGGTGCAAAATAAACGCGGCCTGGGACGGTCCCAATGGGTCCCGAGTGGTCAGATCGAGATCGGCGCAAACCCCGCAAAAACCGCTGTTTTTGTCGGTAGAACGTCGATTTCGAAGAATGGAGGCGGGGGGAATCCACACCGCGTCCCCGCAGGCGTCCTTCTGTTGTACAAGCCCCAGACAACCTGGCAGGGACTGGTGATTGTTCTCAGCGGTATTGCGGTGTGCGCCGTTTGGCGGCTGATGGGTCGGGGCGAACCCAGAAATGATGCCTGGAAATCAGAGGCCTAACGATGCGAAGAGCGGGACTTGGACACGAGCGCCTGATAGCTGAGTTCGCCGCCGTCGCCGTGTTCGACGGGGTATCCGAGCATCGACCAACCCTTAGTCGTAACAGTTCCATCGGGGGCGAGCGCGCCGCCGAAACCGCCGACCATGTTATGTGGGCTGTTGTAATAAGCCCGAATCAGCATCCCGCATGCCCGTGCTGATCGATTGCCTGATTTGCAACCGACGATCAATTTGGCGTCGCGCGGGATCGTCGCCTCGACAACGGACAGGAAATCCGGGTTCGGCTCCATCTGCCCGGTGGCCGCGTTCGGCTCGGCGATCGGAATGTTCATCGCCCCCGGCGCGTGACCAGCGACGAACTCGCTAACCGAGCGCACATCGAGATAGACATACCCCGCGTTCTCGTCGAGCAGTTTTTTCGCCTCGGCCGGGGTGACTTCGGGAATCGTCATGTCTTGCTTCGGAGTCGATGGTTGCGCCGTTGCGACCTGATGGTCACTTGGTTTCTTCGAAGGCGCGGTGCGGCACCCCGAGAGCGCGATTCCGCACGCCGTCGTGAGCAACACCGTCTCCACGCGGCTTCCAAGGGCTTTCATGCAGACCATTCTGGGAATGTTGTGTTACGGAGTCAAATCTGCGTCCGGGGCCGCTGGATCTCAAATTGAAACGCGTCGAAGGGGTGCTGGGATCTCGCCGGCGCGGCAGCAACTCCGATTGAGGAGCTTGACGCAACGATCCAGGGGGCCAACCGACCGCCGAAGACTACTTTCACGGCCTGGGGTTCCGTAGATTTCTGGTTATCGCGGTGACGCCTTCGTGGATCGGTTGACCACGAGATGGGACCAGCAGACAGTGCGACTTTGCGTTGAAACGAACAAGGTGCTTTTGTGATTCACGGCGGAAAAGAAATGACCGAAAAGACCTTTCGACTTGTCTTCATACGTCCACTGGCCCTCAGTGATGTTGTCACTTTGACGGGATCGAATTTCGGAAAAGGGACCACCGTCCAAACCATCGTCCGTTGTTCCGAATGCAACGCCGAACACTCGCGAACATCCGCGTACCAAAACCGCGGCTTTGACACCATCCTGCATAACCACGTCACCTACTTGAACGGTCTCGGATGGGGAGTCAGGATTGGGTCACAGAAAGTCATCTGTCCAACTCATCGGGAGCCGACGCCCCCGAAAATATCGAAGTGACGGAGAGAAGTTTGGGAGACTCGATGGTCTGGCGGAAAGCTGCACATCCTCGCAGCGCTTGCTTGTTGGTACCCGATAAGGCTGGAAACTTGCATCGGGTACGATTTACAACTCGTTGCTCGGCGACGATTTAGGCCGCGTGGGCCGGATTCAGAATCACCCCCGCCCGGCCGAACCTGCTGCATACTATGCTCCTGCGAGAGTCTCACGCTTGACGGGCGTAACAATTATTGGGACATTCCTGCACGCGGTGCGAGAATCGTGCCTGTCCGGAACGGGGCTGTGGCCCTGCCTTAGAAAAAAACAAGAAAAAGCGCACGGTCGACGGCGGCGGTGTGATGTTCAGCACGGGTGGGCAGTTTGAACTCTCCGGCACAATAGGCCAACCCGATGCGAGGACTCTCACAGGCGGCCAATTCGTGCTTTCGGGAGGATTCTGGTTCCCAATCGTTGCAGGCGACTGCAATGAAGACGGGATTATCGATCCGATCGATTTAGCGTCGTTTGAATCGTGCGCGGTGGGAGGACTGGATCATGCACTCACGGGTGTCGGCTGCGCCTGTTACGATCTTGACCAAGACGACGATGCCGATCTGGCCGACTTCGCGATTCTCAAAGACGCGTTCCCGGGGCAGTAAGATTCTCGGATGAACGGCGAGCCGGTGCGTAGAAAAAGCTTGATTTGAGTTAAACGGTTCAATGTTAATTTCTGAGGGCCATCTCAGAGGCGGAATTAGCAGAGTGCTAACGAATTGCATTCGCAAATCTTCGACTGCACGAAGTTTCAGAGCTAGCTGGTTGCTATCAAATGGCTCCATGAATGCGCAGCATTCATGGTACGCGTATCATTTCTATGGCGTCGACTCTCTGGTCTTGGAATCGATGCCGCCTGCGACGTTTCTTCGTTAGCCATGGAGGCCGCATGGACCCAAAAATGTTATCAAGATCAGTTGCCGAGCTGACAGGAACGCTACGACCTGCTAACGGAAGCGCAGAGGCCGATCTGGATCGCGGGCGGTTTCTGCTGGCAAGCGCTCTCCGCTCTGGACAGACGTCAGAAGAATTCCGCGGCGTCGCCCCTCTTGGCGTCAATCCCAACGCCGCCCAAGAGGCTGACCGATTCCTGCATCTCTTCGAATCGAGTCCGGCTGCTTCCATGCGCGCTATTGCTCGGATCGTGCCCAGCTCCACGAGTTTGCATCCATCTTCGCCCGAATGGGCGCGCGGGATCGCTGTCTCACATTCCCTCGGCCCCTTTCTGACACCACTCGGAACTCCAATTTGGATCGATGCGTTCGAAGTCATCCAACTCACGAGGCTCACGCGTAATTCCGCTACGCTCTTAGGCCTGTTCCCCATCGATTACTCGCAGTCGACGAGTCAAAATATCGTGTTAGGAGCCGGCAGCGTTTGGATTCCTGCTCAATTACTGGCTCCCAATAGTCCAAACGATTCATTTACTGGATTCCGAATCAAACGTGGCACGCTCACGCTTAGTGAACGTGCTTCGTCCGTAAACGCGGCATCGTGGGACATTTCACTCGCAACTATTGCGACGCTTACAGTGGATTTTGATCCCCCCCCATCTCCGCCGATTGTATTGGGTCCAGGTGTGGACTCCATGGCAGCGAATATCACTCTCCCCACCTCTGCGACGATTGAGTTCGGTCCCACCGGTGCACAACTCACCGCGCTCAGCGATTCGAGTGTGAATGTTTACGGACAAGCGGTACCGTTCCATTGGAATGGCGCGGTGCCCGCTTTCGAAGGCGTCACGAACGAAATTGTGACTCTCTTGACCTTTACAACGAATCAGTTCCACGTGAGCGCGGCAGAATCGGAGGTGTTGGTACTTTCAGGCACTGGGCCAATCCAAGCGGCCTCATGGGCGTTGCCGGTCGCGACCACTACCCCTGGAAACTTAGGCGAGGCAGCGGGTGCGGGCGCGCTCATGCTGGCAATCGGAGCGGGTTTGTCCCAACGATGGGCGGGCTTGACGCAAGCTGCTGACCTTAACGAAACATGGCTGCACTTAATTCCCGGTCAAATAGTCATTCTCGCCTTGGGCTCTGGGACGCAGCAGACACCCCAAGTCTTTGATTTATGGCTCAATTCCACAATCGATTTCGCCAGTACCCGCCCATTTATATCGTTCTATCTGAGCCAACCTGGTTCTGAGTGGTTCGAGGTGGGTGGCGATGCGGTTGCCCACTTGGATCGCCCGTTGCGCGCCGATGGCTCGCGTTTCGCCCTGCGGATCCTCAATGGTGCGCTGATCATTTCACAAACGATGCAAGGGTTCGGGGTTCAAATTGGCCTTGCTCTCAACACCAAGACGGTCGACAAAGTTAAGAGGATGCCGATCGTGCTTCAAAACGCGCTGGTGCTCGTCGACTCGCCCGTCGCGATGTCCGTCTTTGGTGAGCTCGACTCCTCGAATCCGAATGCAGTCAAAACCGGTCTAATTGGACTCGAATTCGGAGTACGTGGGCTCTTGCCGACGCTTCCGGACCCCTACGCGTGCAGCCTTGCCGCGAAGGATTTTTCCGATTCGGACGAAACGCCGCTCGGAATCCTAATTACAGCCGTCAATTGGGAAAATCCTTATAGTCCGGATATGGCACTCAATTTGTTGCTGGCAGATTTGCCGACGATGGCGGATGTTCGGGGTGAAAGAGGACTCTCGCTGCTGGATCTCTCCACGAATGCCGATCTTTTTGGCGTTGAATTCTCCTTGATACAGAGTTCAGAAGTCGCTATTGAAAATATGGCTCTGGCACTTCCGGGGAATGATGTCACGGTTTTCACGGTTCCACAAATCTCATGGGAACCGATGAAGTCCGATCCAGCAGTCGCAGGTCTGCATGCAGATAGCGATGGCGGCCCAAGCAAGTTTAGGGTCGAGACTGTGAACCTGGTGCGCGTCGAGCCTGGGGCCGCGCTCCGTTTCCTTGAGGCTGAAGTCGCCGCAAGTAGATTCTTGGAAGCATCGTTCACCCTTCCTTTTGGGTTAGTCGCCCATGTTAAAGCGGGTGAGTTGCCGCTTGCAGGCGGTACGTTTCGGCTGACGCAACCGGTCTTCAGGGGCTATTCGGGGGGATTGCAATTGACGCTTGGCGCGCCTCACCCCGAAGTTGAGGATGCTTCTCTGCCGGGGACTTGCGAGGCTACTGATCCATATGGAAAGGCTGTCCTTGGAGCCGACCCCGAGCCCGACGGAACAGCGTCAGTCGCAACCATGTTTAACGAAGAGTTTCTGACAGGTACCATCAATATAGACCCCCCACCGCCCACGCGAGTTCCGGTCAAGCGCATCGATTTCTCCGGATACGGCGCGAGCATGTTCAGCGATTGGAGAGATTCCAAGATTGAAACCGGCATTATCAAGGTGCAATTTGATGTGCTTGTTGGACGCACTGCTTTTGAAGTCGTCAAGGCGCAGAGCTACATGTATCCATGGTCCGCAATCGCAGTGCGCACGGTTACGATTGAACGTCAAGGCGCGGGCTGGGTTCATCGGGCCGACAGTGGTTGGCAGCCTGCCTCTGATGGCGTCTTTAATTTTCCTGCTCATGAAAAGGCGGATTATCTGGGGCATGTCCATCCCGGAGCGGTGCTTGGCGTTGTAAACATCCGCAATATCCGCGAAGTAAGAGGCGGTTTGATCAGTGTGTCTGGACTCGACACTCATCAAGTGAACCATAAACTCGACTTCCAGCAAGTACTTTTCGACGCCGATGTTTGGATTAGCACTTCTTTCTATTTGACCAATGGAGGACACGTTCACGCAGGGCGCCAACTAGTGCCTAGTAAGGACATTGGCGGTTACCTTCAACTCACGCCTGGTGACGGAGCATCGCGGCAGCAACTTGCCGAGCTACTCAAGAAGACTGGACCGGTGGGAGGACCAATCGCCTGTATCGGCAACGTTGGCGGCCCCACGGGCCCACAATTGACCGCGGTGTCCATGGACGTCAGCATCAATAAGACAGGACCAGACGCGGAGCTCGTCGCGGCACTGCGCGGTTCGCTGTCACTTCCGAAAGACGGAGCCTGGACCATTGCCAAACAGGATGGCAGCAGCGTACCTGCGGCGCTCGATCCGAAATTTCACCTGCCGCTTGTCCAAAACAGCAACGCTCCGGGCAAATGGCATTTCGCCGATCCGGCGGACATCGCCCAAATCAACGCCCCGAGTATTGCCTATGGCTTGGTACAGGCTACCGGCACGCAGAAAATGTTCTTTGCGCGGCCCTCGATCGACGAAGCGGCACCGACGACCTTCAACTTGCCGCATGCGCCACACCTTGGCGATATCGGCGCGCTGCTGAACGCTACCGGCCTCTTTCCAGATCTCGGCGCGGCGATATCTTTCCCCAGCATCCCGCCATTGGGAGTGTCGGGCACTGATATTTCTTTGCCTGCGACGCAATTTACATTGACGGGCCAGACACCAAAGCCGCTGGTGGATTTTGGTGCGGTGAAGGTTTTGCTGGATTATTCGGACGGCGGAAAAATCAATCCCGATACGCACGATCGAGAAGTTCCTGTTCTAACCAGGGTGGACGTGCATATCACGCCTGGAGCAGATCCGGATCCGACGTGGTCGATAACTCTCGACCCGATCAGCTTAGTTCTCGTCACGCCATTTGGCGATCAACAAGATCCGATCCTCCGAGTCGTCGGCGGCGCGAAGGCGGATTCGAAGACCGCTCCCACGCTGACAAGGCTCGATGTCCAGTACGGCGGCGCGTTGGGCTTCGTACAAACCGTTTTCAGTAAACTTGCCGAGATTGCCAGTTCCCTTCCAGGCGCACCGTTTTCAAAGCTCGACGTGAACTTTTCACAAGGTCGCCTCACGATCAAGGATGTCTTCGCCTTACCGACTCTGCCACTAGGCTTTGGATACGTGACGGACGTCTCGCTGAATCTAGGCACGTCGATCCAGCTTTCGCCGCAGTCGCTCGAATTCACGGCGGGGATTGGCAGCGAGCAGAAGCCGTTCCACTGGTTGGTCAGCCCACTATCGGGAACCGGCGTGGTGCAAGTGGGCGTCCGTAATGGTGACCTCGCGATTTTGATCGAGGCTGGCATTGGCGCGGGTCTCGCTATCGATTTGGCCATCGCTTCAGGTTCGGCTTCGGTTGTGATCGCAATCCAAATCAACAACGAAGTTTCGCCATTCCAGATCAAGGCGATTCTTACTGGGCAGGCGAGCGTCGATGTGCTGAATGGTCTCGCTAGTGCGTCGATCACGCTTAGCGCAGCGCTGGGAATCACGCCAGACCAACTGCCCATTCCCGATAAGATTACGCTGTTTGCAGGGGTGTCGGTCGGCATTCACTTAAGTGTGTGCTGGTTGGTGAGTGTTGATTTCGACGGATCATGGAGCTTTTCAGAGACTCTCGAAAAACCCGGAATTGTGCCATTCTAGGGCCTAGAAGCCAATGAACATTGACAAATTAAAATTGAGCCTGTTGGCGTTCCCCCAAATGTGGACACCGAATTCGCTGCATGTGAATCTGTTGGTGCTCCCGAATGCCGACCCGCTGAAACCGTTGATTCCATTTCCATTGGGAGGGCCGATTTTCGCGGGCACGGCGATGAATCTGGAACGCGTAATAGTGATCGGCCTCGATGCCTTGCCCGCGCCGTCATCCCTGAACACGCAAAGCAATCCGTTGGTGGTGACGCCGCCCGTCGACGCACTTGCCCTCTTTCAGAAATTTCAGACCGATGAGGCACCCAGCTCGCCTCCGCCGAAAAAACTCGACAACGTGCGCATTCTGAAATCCTTGCCCGAGAGCTATACAAATTCGTTCGCGTTTGAGCAGCCGCGTACACCCTTCGCAAACCCAAGAGAGGATTTCGGCTGTTCACTCCGCGCGAAAGCCACAGGCGATCCGAAGTTTCCACCGCCTCCCCAAATATGGACTTGGGGCAAATTCATTTCGTTCGCGCTACGACAACCGCGATTCGCGCAGGAGCTCGGTTTGATCTACCACCTGACGCTACCGTTGGATCCCGCGTGGGTGAAAAACGGCGGCTGGATCTACTTCCGCTTAGATGCGAGCAATCCGGGCCATCCTTTTGTCAACGCCCCGCTCGATGCCGTGAAGAGCTACGCCGCGCGATTGCCCCCTCTTGCCGCAACTAAACGCCCACTATTTGCCGCGACACTTTTTCCGGTAGTCGATGCAATCCCTAATGAAAGCGACTATGACGATGTGCAGATCGAGGCGGAAACCTATGATGATGGTTTCGCGAAAATCGTCCACGTGCATCAGCCGATATCAACCGACGCCGCGATTGAAGATCGCAATCAGGTGAAGCCGGCCACTGATGCAGGGATCCAGATTGGCTGGGACGATGAACAGGTCACAATTTGGCACAATCGTTCGCTCAAAAACGCGTTGTCGGTTCAAGACGCTACCGTGGTGCCCATTGAAAGCCCACTTGGCGTGGTCGGCTACTGCGTTGATGTGCGGGAGGTAGGAGATTCTGATTGGAACTCTCTCTGTAAAGCTTCGGCTGCGATCGCATACGGATCATTCACCGCGAATGTGCATCGCGACTATGGCATCGAGCCCGTCCCGATCCGATCGGACGATGCAACTGACGTGACGTCGTGGCTGCCGCGCTATTTCGCGCAGTGGCGCGGAAAATCGCTCGTCGTCAATGACATGGACGCCTACTTGCTCAGCGGAGGTACTCCAATATTCGCGCCACCATCCATGACACCGGAGCTACCACCAATTCAATTGCAATATGGGCACGACTACGAGTTTCGAACGCGCTTGTTGGACCTGACCGGAGGTACCCCGGATCCCAATATGGGGAAGGCCATCAACCCAGGACCGGCGACTTCGGCCACGTGCACATTTCGCCGCCATCTCCCACCGAAGGCGGTCACGAATGCAATTAGGTTTCCGGCGCTCACGCCCGGAGTGCCTATACAACCGATCGATACTCTGACTATCGCACGGCCGGTGTTGGGGTATCCCGAATTTCAATTCGCAGGTATCACTGACGAAGTCGTTGTGCAGAAGCTCATTACGATGATCCCGCCGGTAGGAACGGTGAAAAACCTCGGCGTACCCGATCCGGATGTCGATACGTTCAGGGTAGCCATAGAGGTACGCACGCCAGCGCACGATGTCGGAAAACCGGGAGAGCTTGAGGGGCAATGGCGGCATGTTTATTTTGCCGAACGCTCGTTTAGTGCTTATCCGACCATAGATCCGACGATTGGCGATGTACCCGTCAGTATAGAATTCGAATTTCAGGACATCCCGCAAGTCTCCGAGATGGCGAAGTTGAAACCAGACGTCACCGGCAAACTGCCACTCCCACGAGCTCGAGATATTCGTATTGTAATCACGCCGATGGGCAAGTCCGTGGACAACTATTGGAACGATGATGCGACGCGTTTCGGAATCACAAGCACGTTCACCGCGCGTGCGGAGGCTGTCAACGAAGATAACCTGTTGGGCACGCCGGAAGAACAACGGCCCGACCAGATTCGAGCGATGCTGTTGCAGCCACAGAATAACTTGACGCTAAATCTGGCACAGGAAGTGCGGCTGGACGTAAACGAACTTACATTCAAAGGACAGCCAGGAAAACGGACCGTGTTCGGATGCTCGAAGGCCCTGCGCCACGATCTGGGGCCGGACAAATCCACGCTCACATTCGCGGCCGAAGGGGAGCTTCTAAACAAATGGATTGTCGTGGTCGAATTCGAAATGCATCGGGACTGGACTTGGGACGGACTGTCGGATCGTGGAATAGAAGTGTGGCGAGATGGCAATTTGGTGGGAACGCTCGAAGTGCGCCCGACTCTTAGCCAGATCGCCCTGGGGAATGGCACCGATACAGGTCTACTTGCCGATCCGAGCGTGCGAGAGACTACGCATCTGATCTTCTTTGATGCCGTGGACTCGACCCCCAAGACGCATGGTTTCCCAATCAACCATGCACCCAAATGGGAGTTTAAGCCGCTTCTCAAGAACACACCTTCGGCAGCAAATCTGGTGCAAAACTTTAGGATCGTAATGCCCTTGGCGGTGGCACCACGGCAAACTCCGAAGTTGGCGTCCGCTGGAATTGCTCTCTCGCCTTATGAAATTGTTGGGAATTATTCTGCGACTGCCCCACGGCAGCGCGCCTTATGGTTTGAGTTTTCCGAGCCAGTAGCTGATCAACACGACACGCTCTTCGCTCGCGTGCTTTCGTACGGGCCGGATCCGTTGTTGGTCCGGGGATTGACGTATGATCTGCCGAATCCAGAGGAGCCGGACTTGCCGATCGATCCTGAGCCGATTCGCGTGGTTACGCCACTCAGCTCGCGTGACAATGCTGGGTTAAGCGCTATGGTCGAGATGATCAAATCTCCGACCTCCGATGTACACTACATGCTTCCGCTGCCCCCAGGAATCTCCCCGGAAGATCTACAACTATTTGGCTTCTGGACTTATGAATTTCGCGTGGGACATCGAAGCATCTTCGACCAGCCAGTTGTGGGCTTGTGGTCCACCGCGCGCGCCCGATTCGGACGCCCAATACGAGTAACCGGCATTCAGCATCCAGCGCCCTCTCTGACGTGCCATACTTCACACAGCCTGGGGAAAGTGCGCATCGTCGCTCCGTTTGCGACACCCGTACTGTTGAACGGAAAGTCGCTGGTGGACCCGCGGGAAGGCAAGCCGCGCACGCGGATCTGGATCATGCTGTACGCACAGGTTAGACAAACGGATGGTAAAGCATGGAGGAACGTGCTGCTGAATCACCGACACGCTGAAACGGTCGGAACCCAGGAAGATGAGCATGGGGAAGTGACCTTCCGACCTTCGCGGGATGTATTCGGCCACGCGGTGTTCAACGACGAACAGATTCAGGCGATTCTGAAAAACCTAAGCCTCGCACCTGATAGCCCATTGAGCGTGCTTGCTGTCGAATTGCTTCCGCCGCGAGCAGACCAAATTCCAGACGAGATGGGCCAGAACCTAGGAGAGGTGCGAATCCTTCGCACGAGTGCACTAACCGCGGTGCCATTTGCATGCTGAAAGCACATGTAGAGGCCGCGTTGAATTCTGTTCATGCGAGAGTATTTGCAAATGCCATTAGAGTCGACCGACCGACGCAAGTAAACCCGGACGTTAACCTGATAGACCAAACAAGAGTAGATGAATGCAAAGAACAATTAAGTGGAAACTCTACATCTGATCCTCCATCTTGCTTGGCCCGTGGTTCACCGACGGCAGTATTAGGAGGCGCCGCATCGGAACGCTCGCTTCCGCGTATCCCTATTGTCTGGCTGCGGAAACCTGGCGCTATTGTGATGATCAGCACTTGCCCGGCTACAAGCACACAGCCGCTATTTTCGACGACGGTTGTTATTTGTTCGGACCAGTCCCGGGTCTCATTACTAGCATCGCTTCGGATTTTCCAGGAGTTCATGCAATGATATCCCCAAGGTTTTTTGGCGATGCTGTTCTCGAGTCGTGCCTGACTGGCCACCGCATGTTCGATGGCAGCGGTGATCCGCCGGAGTCAGTGGCTCTCGTTCAACAGGCGCTGGCGGACCTTGGCTTCGCGGCTGACGTCAACGGAGTGTTTGGCACGGACACGGGCGACATGGTAACCGCGTACAAGACCACGAAAGGAATCAGACCTAACGATCCAGTCGTCGGCCCAAAGACAATGGCAACTCTTGATGCCGATTTCGCGCATGAGTTGTTTGACGCTAAGGCTGACGACGTAGCTGGCACGCAATCCGACCTGGGTGACCGGATCGGACTGCGCATCGATCTCGATGACGGATTCGCCACATGCGCATTCCAAAGGGGGATCTGCGTCGAAATAGGGCACGTCGTCGCATTTGCAATGCCTCTCTTAGTCCAAACGGCTTGGGAGGGGGCCGGGGGATTGGATGGGACATTTGGCATGCCAACGGGTGATCCTCTCAAACTTGACGCAACGCGCATGGTGCAGGAATTCACATTAGTCGCATTCATTTTTGACGCCACACAAGGCTTCGCATTATCCCGCTCAATGTGGGAAGCCTCTATCAGTGGCGGTTCCATGATTGGGTTGCCCATCGGACCGGAACAGCCCACACCGGCTGGCGTGGCGAATTTTGTTCCGCATGAACGGGGCGTTGTGCTGGGGGTGCCTGAAGCAGCTCCGCAGCCATTGCCTCAGGCAGTATTCGACCTTTGGATCGCAAGGGAAGTCGCGAGATCGTCGCTCGGGCCTCCCACGGCGTTCGGTTTTCCCAGTACAGTGGGCAAGACTTTTCCCTTCTTGTTTGGCAGTATTACGTTGACCGATACCGGGGCAGCGTCTGTAAGCGGGCAAATAGTTCCCGATCTGCAACGTTTTTTTCAGCCGGATGATATCGGTCAGGGGCTGTTTAGACGCACCCTAGGGGAGAATGCGACACCTCTTATTGATGGAGATGTCACCCTTGCGAGGATGAGCGACGACATCAAGCGTGCAATCGGTAGCCGCGGAAGCTTTGTCTACATCCTGAGCTGGCATTTCGACTTGGATTTTAACATAATTGCTGGCGACCCGTCGTCGGCACTACGCTCGTTACTTTTTAGCTTTGCATTATTCGGGGGTCAGGTGCGAGCGATGCTCTGGGCTGGCGATCCAATCTCGAGGGAAGCCCCCTTTCAACTTGCCAAGGAATTCAGCAAGTTTTGGGAAGTTGCGCGCGTCGTCAACGAGCCCGCTGTAAATTTCATCAACGCGCTAAAAGCACGCGGGAATGACGCGGCTGCTATCTTCGATTCCGAGCACCTGCCGTTTGGCTCACACCATCAGAAGGTGATTATCGTTGGAACTGAGAAGGAACTGATCGCGTACGTAGGTGGCATAGAACCGAACCGTAATCGTCTCGAATCGGTCGCCGGCCAGGACGGATCTCCCTTATTCGACATCTCTGTTCGGCTCGAAGGCGCTGGTGCATGGAGGGTGCTAAGGACATTCATCACGCGGTGGAATCTTCACCCAAATAAATTTGGTAGCCCCCTGCTCGCCGAGTCCCTCGCGGAACCTCTGCCGGCCGGTGGCCCGTTGGCGGTCCAGGTGACCCATACGTATGGTCGTGGATTTCCGTTCGTAAGTCCTGTGCAGACTGCGTCCACTGCAATCGCAAATGGGATCAGAAGTGCCCGTCAATTTTTCTACATGGAAGACCAATACTTTGTGGGCTCGCCAAAAATGGATTCCGCCATCCGCGATGCGCTATCTCGTAATTCGAACCTAGTCGGAATCATCGTAATCGCCGCTGAGGATTGTGTCACGGATTTGCCGGATTTGCCCTTTCGTCGGCGGAAGTTTCTTGGTCCATTGTTCAATGACCCGTCGTTCGCCGGGCGGGTACTCGTCTTCGAGCGCCTTGGTGGCGGATCAACAATAGGCCCGAGCGCTTACGTCCATTCGAAGTTGCTCATCGTTGACGATGAAGCCGCTTTTATCGGCTCGGTCAATTCGAGCCGTCGCTCCTGGTTTCATGACAGCGAAATTGCTGCGACCATTGTCGATGCCACCGGACCAGGCGGTGAGGCACCTGGGCAACGCGGTTGGGTGCGAGATTTCCGCTGCAACCTTTGGTCCAGACATTTTGGCCTCGCCCCCGCACTCCTCGGCAACTTTGCAACCTGCCTCGCCATATGGCAAGCCATTATTAATCTCCAGACCATCATTGTCAGCGGCGTCAATGGCGTTATTTCAGTTCGACCATACGATGTGAACGCAACCGTGCCGCGGTACGCAAAAGGCATGCCGAACACGGCTGGCGCCCGCGATCGTTTACTGGAAAAGCTTTGGAATACTCTCGAAGACCCAAGCTAATTGAGCAGTTCCTGTATGGAAGTTCGGTCTCTATTTCCAACTTGCTGGGTCTGGTTGTCACCAACGTTTTTGGCGAGCACATTTGGATTGACCCGGGCGGATCCGGTGTCGATGTAGGGCGCGAACAAAGCATAAAACATCTACCCGATTAGTACCCGATAAAACCGGTTTCCGATCGTTCGATAAGGTGCTCATGGGTCAAGAGATGTTCTCTCAGTTTGCAAGGGCGGTTTCTCGGTTTTCATCGATCGTCTCCCGTGGGCACTGCCCATCTTGTGAGTTTTGTCATTCCGATACAGTCGGCAGCAATGCGATGACCCAGCTGCCGTGCCCCACCTGGTTGCGTTGATGTAGCTCCGCATCGTAGCGCGTGCGGGTCTGCCACATCTTCCAGAGGATCTTCAGCCAGCGTTGCCCGAGGCATCGCAATGCGCAGGCATGGCTCTTTCCTTCTTTACGCTTCTTGCGGTAGTAAGCCTCCGCCCAGGGACATGTCGCCCGACTCAAGTTCGCCCACAGATGCACGCTGAAGCGGAGAGTCTTTTGGCATGCGCGGCGGAAGCGCGTCCGATGGATCTGCCCGCTTTGATAACTAACCGGCGCGGTTCCCGCATAGCACTGCAGGCTCTCTGCGGATTCGAACCGATCGCGGTCGTCGCCCAATTTCGCGAGTAGGCGCGGCCCCAGCTTTTCGCCCACCCCGGGAAGCGATCCGAACAGATCGTGATCTGGATGCTGGGCGAAAAGTTTGGTGATCATCGCGCGATACTGGTCCAGCTGCTTTTGAAGGACACGTAGCTGAATGGACATAGTCACCGCGAGCAGACTCTTGGCGTTGGTGATGGCGGAACTCCCGCAGAACTGAGTCGCCGCACCAAATAGCTCCAGCCGCTTCGCATAAAGCTTTTCCGAATGATAGAGCTTGAAGGTGTGCAGGAACTTTTCCCACTTGCGCCGACCGGCGGAAGCAAGGACTTGGGGCGTCGGGAACCGCTCGATGAAGGCCCACGACGCCGGCGACGTCCAGTCATCAAAGGCCTGCAGGGCCGTTGGATAATACTCGTGAAGCGCGGCCCGGAGCTGACAGATCAAAGCCGTGCGTTGCTCGATCAACGTGATCTCGTCTCGACACAGCAGTCGCAGTTCCAAGGTCAGGGGATGATCAGGCTTCAGTGGCCGCCAGGAATGGCCGTCCATCCGCAGAGCGTCGGCCAGGCTCCACGCATCCACCCGGTCTGTTTTCGTTCCACTCGGCACCTTCCGCTCGCGATAACGCTTCGCTGCCTTTGGATTAACGGGGTAGACGGCGTACCCCACGTCGAGCAACCGTTCGACCACCACGCCACTGCTGGTCTCAATCGCGACCGCCACAGCAGGATAGCGGGACAGTCGCTCATTCAGCAGCTTCCAACCGTCGGCGGTCTCATCGAAACGGAACTCATCCACCACCGTTCCCTGTTGGTCTTCGACCACGACGTCATGATGATCATACGCCCAGTCAAAGCCGGCGAACGCCGCACGCTCACACCACTCCTTCGCGCTCCCGTCCATGGCCCTTCGCCTCCTTCGCGAATTGGGTAACGCCGTGGGCCTGCTGCTCGTCAAACTGATACAGGAGCCTTCGTGAGGCGCTGTTCTCTCAGACGTTCGAGCAGGCGCCGCCGACGCGACCGGTGATCTCTTGACGCGTCTCGCAGACGTGTGGTCAGAGGACCGTGTCGACGCCGGGGCGTTCCCGTTGAGGCAGTATCTCATTGAGTTTGGGGTGAAGGAATTCACAGCCGCCGCCGAGTTACTCACAGCCGGGCCTCGCCGAGCTCCTACGGGCTGCTCGGCTCGTCTGTGACTAACGTCGGAGGTGGTATCAGTGGTCATTCAAAACCCGCTTTAATCTCGCAAAATCCGCGATTTTTGCTCAAAAACGCAGATTCTTGACGGGTCGGAACGGAGATTCGATTCCCCCCTCCTCGTGCGTCAAATTCTTTGGTCTCGACGAGTTGCGGGCCGCAAGTGCGCACTACCCGATAGTTGCCCGATTCCCATTGACACGCCATGACGAGATCAATTCAATTCTTGAGAACGTGCCGTTGCGTGTAGATGGGTGCCGCTTACGGATGGAGCTCGCCACGTGGGATTCTGCGCCTCGTTGCTTTTGCGTCACTTTTGCGTCAAATCGAGTCCAGAAACAGCCAAGAATCAGTTCAGAACCAGTCCAGACTCAGTGACGCAACCCATTAGTACATCGATCGTTACTGCTTATCTGACAAGCCGTTAGGATCTGGTTCTGGAGGATTCCCAAGCTGGACGTCGTCGGTTCGAATCCGATCGCCCGCTTTCGTAAAACGTTACTCCACAATCAGTTATGTATCGACCTCCACACCTGTTGCCATCGCCAATGTTCACCGTTTTCGTGGTAGTAGCGTGGTAGTGACGTGCAAGGCTGAAACTGCACGATTTCAAAGTGGTTTCCCTGAAAGGACTTATGCGCGCTGTGAATGAGCGACGTCCAGCCCACTTGGCTGGACGTAATCCGTTGAGGTAACCAGCGCCATCGCAGGCTTCGGCATGGTATAGTGCGGCGGCAACCGATTTCTGGCCACAATGTACTCGCATTTTGGACGGATTTGTCCAACGGAATTGAACCGGGGGGAAGCAAACAAGTGGTTACTCGATCACACGCCGCGTTCGGCATTGTCCCTACGCCTGCGCCCGCCAAGCTGAAGAGTTGCGGGATTTCGTCGATGGTCTGGCTCGTATTCCTGGCTTGCATGGCGGCCACGAACGGCTTGGCGCATGGTGAATGCCCTGACCCACCTGTTACCTCCTGCACAATTAATGATTCCTTTGATAACCACCTTGTGAAGCTGTGTGCGACCGGCCCGAACGTCGGCAAGGACTGTATGAATAATGGTGATTGCGGCGGCTATCCCTGCCGGGAGAGCTGGAGAGAGTACATCATCGACGCCGGTTCGCCATCCACATGCCTGTCATCCGATTTTGGCTGCTCCGGTGCCGATGGCGTTGACGTCAAGGACTTTGATGGAGACGGCGACTTCGACGTCGTGACCGGGTGGGAGGAGAGCGGCGTCACCTTTGTTTACCGCAATCCCTGCAACCCTAGCAACCCGACGAATCCAACGAACTGCACCTATCCCGCACAAGTGCTACAACAATGGCAGTCGTCGTGGGGACCGGAACCGATGGACGTTCGCGGTGGTGCGGGCACCGGATCGATCGAAGATGCCGCCTTTGCTGATTTCAACCTGGACGGGCGCCCGGATGGTGTTGTAACTGCCACCGAGGCGAGCAATCAGCATGTCAAGCTCCATGGAATGACAAGCTCAGGAACATGGCTGGGCGAGTCGCTTCCTGGCGAAAAGAATGCCTACATGCAGGTTCGTACCGCGGACATCAATGGTGACGGCTGCGCCGATATCGTGGCCGGCAGCAAGCTCATCAAGCCAGATTGCTATGCCGGCGGCTGCGCACTCTGTGACATCGCCAACACGCCATGTGCCGATGTCGCCGCGCTATGGTGGTGGGAATGCCCAAGGGTGAACGGCGTGTGTTCTCCATTTGGGCCCAACTTCGCTTCGAATCCTCCGCAACTCGATACCAGCGGTTGGATCAAACGAAGGATTGACGACGGATTCAGCTGGATCATGGGCATCGAATTGACGGACATGGACGGCGATGGCGACATTGACGTGCTGTACAGTGATCGTCAGGAAATCGGGTGGTTTGAGAATCGAACCAGTCCTGCACAGGGTGGGAATCTGGCAGGCTGGGGGACCCCCATCCGCATTGATACGATGGCCGCAATCCTGGCGCGGAAGGACGGCACGGATTTTTCGAGCGGTGAGCCGTTTCGATTTCTTGCCTATGGCGACGTGGACGGCGATGGACTCAAGGACGTGGTCGCCACCGCGAGCTTTGCAAAAGGGTTCTGCAGCATTTCGACCAACAAGGAGTGTACGACGAACGACGATTGCCCGGGTGGAGAAGTTTGCAACAACAACGGCGACCGTTTTGCGGGATACTTCTATCGGCGGATGAACGCGAGCGGGCTGTCGTGGCAAATCAATCCGATTTTCGTAAAGGGCGGGTTGCCGTATGGCATGGACAAGGATTGTGACGCCGTCAGCAAGGGAGTCGCCATCGGAGATGTCACCGGGGATGGCCGCGCAGACCTTGTGTTCTCCGTTCGCGGTGCCGGCCATTCACTCTACTCGCTGTCCTACGATCCCGCATCTCCCGGGCAATGCGGTCCTTGTGTGAATCGCGAATGGAACGCCCGGCCGATCTCACCCTGCCGTTCAGTGTCCAAGTACGACAATGTGCAACTTGCGGATATTGATCGTGATGGCCTGCTCGATGTTGTCTCGACCGAGGAGAACTTTCCCGGATTGCCGGGTCAGTCCTATGGCTTTGGTGTGGTCTGGTACCGCAATCTGGGGTTCTGCGGCAATGGCCGGATTGACTCGGACGAGGAATGCGATAACGGCGCCATGAACGGTGCCGCTGGGCAGTGCTGCGACACCAGTTGCCGCGTCCCGGTCCAGCAGATTTGCCGCGCCGCGACGGGCCAGTGCGATTTGCCGGAGTATTGCACGGCGGGCAGCGGCACATGCCCTTCCGATTCGAAGAAGCCACAAGGCACACCGTGCGCTCACAGCGCCTGCGATGCTCTGCCGTACCAATGCAGTGGCGGCGGCAGTTGCGTTATCAACACGCAAGGGGCCCAGCCCTGCACGAACAATCTTCAATGCTCCACCGGATTGTGCCTCACTGGTTTCTGTGCAGCATCCTGCCCCGACGATGGGAATCCCTGCACCTACGACACCTGCAATGCCGGGCAATGTATGCACCCCTCAAAGGCTCCGGGCACGGCATGCCCGGATACGGATGGCAATGATTGCACCATCAATCAATGCAATGGTTCGAGTACGTGTCAGATTGTCTTCCTCGGAACTCAGACGAATTGCGGGGCACTACCGACTGAGCCATGCGACGCTATCAATTTCTGTGACGGCGCAGGATCCTGCGTACAGAATGTCAAACTGGCTGGTCAGGTGTGCCGCCAGAGCGTCGGCGCATGCGATCCAGCCGAAACGTGCGACGGCATCCATACCCAATGTCCTCCGGACCTTACCATGCAGGTCGGCGCGGTGTGTGACGTTCCGCCGCCACGAGAGTGCAATGGAGATGGAAGCATTTGTTATGGGTACTGCAGCGAATACGAATGCAATGCTTCTCATCAATGCGTGCTGACCGGGCTCAACCCCGGAACCATTTGCTACGAGGATGGCAACGAGTGCAGCGTGCACACCTGCATTGAGACATGGTGCGTTCGCAGCACCATTCAAGGGCCCTGCGCGGACGATGGAAACGAGTGCACCGCAGATGTATGCCAGGGACTCTTGTGTGCTCATTATGCTGATCCAGACGTCGATCTCTGCCATGATGACGGTAACTCCTGTACGGACGATGTCTGCGTGAACGGGCAGTGCGCTCACGTCCCAGTTCCCGGTCGCCCCTGCAGCGGCGATGGCAATGAATGCACCGACGACGCCTGCAGTGTTGACGGCCACTGCTATCCGCCGTTGCCCGATGAAACCCCTTGCGGCGATGATGGATCCGTGTGCACCAGTGATATCTGTGTGGCCGGAGTCTGCGAGCATCCGCCGGTACCGAACCAGACCGCCTGTAACGACGACAATAATGAATGCACCAACGATATATGCATAACCGGCACATGCCAGCACGTAGCGCTCGTCAGTCAGCCATGCGCCGATGACGGCAACGAATGTACGGCCGATTCATGCAATGGGGCTGGCCTTTGCACTCACCCTCCCGACCCCGACCAACTAGCCTGCACAGATGACGGGAACATCTGTACGAAGGATCGCTGCGCTTCAGGGGTCTGCACGCATCCGCCAGAAATCACCGGATTCGTTTGTGGCAATCAGTCATCGTCCGAGTGTGATGCACCGGATTCGTGCGACGGTCAAGGTGCATGTGCGCAGCATCATGTTGCGGACCAGACTGCCTGTACGCCCGATGCCCTGGACTGCACGATTGATGAGTGCCGTTTAGGCCTGTGCGTACACGCAGCGGAACTTCCCCTGCCGTCGGGCAAGGATGTGACGCCACTTTGTGGTGGTCATGCACTTCTTCCCGTGGAAGGTTCGCCGAACGACGTGATTCGCGCATTTGCCGTCTTTGATGATGGAAATGGTCCGGCGCTCTTTGCCGGCGGGACGAAGCTTCACAAGTGGAACGGCGTGACCTGGACGCAGATCGATACGCCCATCGCTGGCACCATCCGCGCGTTGGAGGTCGCGGACTTGATCGATCTTGACGACGGCCCCGCGCTATACATCGGTGGGACCCTTGCCGCGCCGCTCAACGGACCGCAACCGCTGCGCCGTTGGGACGGAACAACATGGACCGATCTCGGCCCGTTCAATGGCCCGGTTCATACACTTAAGTCGGCCGGGGGAAAGTTGTACGCCGGAGGTGCGTTTGCGACCGTGGATTTCACGCTCGGCAACGGAACACCTGTGAACGGCTTTGTCGTGAATCACATCGCCAAAATTGCCTCTCTCGATCCACCCACGTGGGAAGCTTTGGGGACCGGGACAAACGACACGGTCAATGCACTCGCATGGGGGCTGTACTCGTCCCAACCACTTGACCGGCTCGGCGTGGGTGGGGCATTTATGGTGGCGGGAGGGCTTCCCGCGAGCGGGTTCGCTTATTGGGATCTCAACTCGTTCAGCGGCGGCTGGTCGACGGTGGAACCGCTGTTGCCGCCGGCGGGCGGGGGAAATCCTGTAGTTCATACGATCGCAGCATTCGCGCAAGGTGATTACCTGCGACCATTTCATATCGGCGGCTTGTTCCGTGTATCCGACGCTGGTAGTCCGACAGGATTTTCGACCAACGTTGCGCGGTTGCTCGGCGACACCAACGACTGGTTCGGGATGAATGGTGCGGGCGTTACCTCATCTGGAAACTACGCAGTTCGAAGCATCGCCCCTGCTGTGGATCAGTCCGGGCCGGCCACCTTCGTGGGCGGCGAATTTGCATCCTTCAATGACGTCGCGGCAGCGCAGATTGTTCGGCTCTGTGGTGCGACTCATTCTCTGGGGAGCTGCCTCAACGGGTCGGTCGAAGCGATGATTTCGTTTGATGACGGCCACGGCGATGCGCTCTACCTCGGGGGACTGTTCACGAACTCGGAAGGCGAGCATTTCGTGGCGAGATGGCGTGCCTTGCGCGGCGACATTGACGGCAACGGAATTGTTGCAGAAGGGGATTTCACTGTTTTGAACGAATCCGCTCAGGGCCTTTTGATTTGTCTGACAGGTCCCGAGCCCTGGCAAAGCGCGGCCGGTCTTTGTGGGTGCTCAGACCTTGATAATAATGGCCGTGTGGACATGCGCGACGTGGCCGAGTTGATGAACCTGATTGGCACGACGAACTGACGGCGGAGGGCGACCTCTCAGATTGGCCCTCTGAGTGCGGGAAGAGGCAGCGACGCGATGATTCGTCCCTACAATCGTGCAGACGCACCACGAACAGTGGGATAATGAGTCGTTCCTGAAAAAGTCGCCTTTATCCACAGAGTGCCGGACGAGCGGAAGTTGAGTGGCTGGCGAGGAGGAGTTCGAGCCACTGGATCAGCGCAGCGGCAAGCCGCCGGAGGAGCTTTTGGAGGTTGGAACCGGCCGCCGCGAGCACGGCGTTGATGGCATCGCCGGTCATCGGTCCGGCGACTCCGTGACCGCGATACCCTTTGTCCACGTAAGCATCTGTAACTGCCACTCCAGTGACACTCTCCACCGCGGCCAGGGTCTCGGCCAGGGTGTGTCCGTCGTAGGGATTGCCGGGCAGCAATCGCGCCGCCACCGTCCAGTTTCCGTGATTCGTCGTGGCGATGGCGACCTTCTGCCCGAACTCATAGCGTTTGTGGGCCTTGCCCTTGCTGATGCACTGCACCTCCGGCTCGTGCAGGCTGTAGAGTTTGTGCGTATCGTGGGGCCGCTGTTGTCGAATTCGATCGGCACGCTCCAGCAGAGTGGTCAATGCCTCATCCGGCTCGCCCACCTTGCGGCGAATGTCGCGAATCAATCGCCCCACGTAGGTGCGCAGCTTTCGAAGAGATCGTTGCATTCGTTTGAACTGCCGGGCGTGAGCGTAACGGCTGACCTTGATGGCCGCGATCCTGCCCACACGAAGATACGACTGACGCAGCTCGAGGCCTCGCGACTTCGCCGCTTTGACCAGCTTGCAGATTCCCTCGTACAGCAGCTTGGAATCCGTCGGAAACGTGATGTTCTTCTCCTGCACCGTGGTGTCCACGTTCACGCGCTCCAGGTCGGTTTTCGACACGTGCCCTTCGCGATGGGCCACGGCGATCGTCTCGCCCTGCATCTCCTGCAATCGCTCAGGGCCCACGCGCTTTCGCCATTTGGTCATGCTCGTGGGATGAATTGGGCACACATTCTGCATGTGCGTGTAGCCGCAGAAGGATTGCCAGTAGGGATTCTCCACCCAGCGGGCCACCACCGATCCATCCGACTCGTTGAAGGTGTGTTTGAGATAATGCAAGCCGACCATCAGCCGCGTGGCCTTGCCCGGCGCTCCCATGTCCGGCGAGTATTGCCCGGCGTAGGCCGCCTCGAACCGACCCCAATCGATCTTCAGGGCCAGTTGAATCAGCTCATGCGCAGGATTGAGCAACTGATCGAAATGCGATTGAAACAACTCGAACGCGTCGCGCGATTGCGGTTTGGGCTGCATGGAATCCATTCCCTGTTTGCAAGCTTTTCGTCCTCACGCCGAGGATTTCCGGCAAGAATATATCAGCCGCAAAACCGAAATTCACCTAAAAAATAGCAGGAATGCAGAGTTTTTCAGGGACGACTAATGAGAATTGGTGGTAGTACTACCACAAAATGCGTCAGACCGCTGCAAAACGCGACGATTTGCGAATAGGACAAATGTCGCTAAACTGCTGTAATCAAAGGCTTAGCGAGCTTTTCGGCGGAAAGCTGACTTTGCTTCCCAAGCTGGACGTCGTCGGTTCGAATCCGATCGCCCGCTGTGAATCGTAAGTAGCTGCAAGGCATGGGTTTGTGACTCATGCCTTTCTTGTTGTTCTCTCTCAACCGTCCGAGAAGAACGGAGTTTTCGAGAGAGTGGGTCAAAAGTGGGTCAGTGCGAATCACCCTGTACACTTGAGCACCTCATCGACAGCCCGACGTGCTGCGTCGATTAGTTCGGGTTACACCTGCAAGTAGTGTTTCTGCGTAGTGCGGATGTCTGCGTGCCCAGCAAGCTGCTGGACGACGTGCAACGGTGTCACCTGTGCGATGTTGGTGCAGTAGCTCTTGCGCAAGTCGTGGAACTTGCACTTGGGCACGCCCGCTCTGCGGCGAATCGAGTGGAAGTCGCGGGTGATGTTCTGACGCTTGATGCGGCCGCCTGCATCGGGACCCTTCCCGTTGACGACGACATATGGTTGTCCTTCTACCGCGCCAAGCTGAAGTTCGGTCAACACGTTGACCGCGTCGGAGGGAAGCGGGACAAGACGCATGTCTTTGTCCTTCGGACAGGTGCAATTTCCGGTAGGACATTTTGCCGCTCAGTTTTTCTCTTGACACGATTCCCGGCACTGCACTACAGTGCCGCCTTCGAAAATTCTAACTTAGAGAGTTTTTGGCGTCCCGATCGGCGCGGTCGGGTAACAGCGGAGTGGAAAGATCACAGGGTTAAGGAAATCTTCATCGTTTGGCGGGTGTTCTGCGCTCTGCCTGTGTAGATCTGTGCTGTGGATCGTCGTTATTGTTGCGCAAATTGGCTGCAACACAAATCTTCCCCTTTCGAATCCTGCAGACCCATCGAACGGGCAGGGCAGCGATCCAAACGCATCTGGTGAACCACCTCCCGACGCCGGAAATCCGCCCCCTCAATTTCTCGGTGCGTGCTGTTTCGGTGCGGACTGCAACGAGAATGATCCAAACTGCTGTCGCGAAATCTCAATAGATCAATGCGTCGCGGACGGAGGTGTATTCGTTGATTCCGCGCCGGGCTGCGCCGCCGGTGTGTGCAACGTGGTCGGTCTTGTCACGCAAGATAGCGACCATGACGGCCGCAGCGATATCGATGAAGTGCGGATGGGCACGAATCCGAACGATCCGACGGACGGCCCGGATATTGATGGTGACGGCGTTGAGAACGGCAAAGATCGCGATGTCGATGGCGATGGCGTCGACAATGCGTACGACATCGATATCGATGGCGACGGCATCGAGAACAAGGCCGACTTGGACATGGATGCAGACGGCACCGCCAATAACGCGGACGGTGACAAGGACGGCGACGGCGTGGAGAACGCCAAGGATGATGACGACGACGCAGATGGTAAAGATGACGACGACGAAAATGACGAGGAAGACCACTGCGAAGAAAAGCAAGGGAATAAGGACACAGAAGAAACAAAAGAGGCCGAGGACAAAATCGCCGCGGCCAAATCGGACCCGGAGGAAAAATCCAAGGTCGACATGGATGGCGACGGCGTCGAAGACTGCAAGGACAAGGATGAGGACGGTGACGGCGTCAAGGATGAGGACGATGCTGATGTCGACGGCGATGGAAAAGACAACAAGGATGACGCCGACGTAGACGGTGACGGCATCACCAACGAAGACGATGCCGATGTCGACGGCGACGGGAAGTCCAACACGGTCGACGATGACATCGATGGTGATGGAAAGAAGAACGGCGTCGATGACGATGTGGACGGGGACGACAAATCCAATTCCATTGATGACGACACTGACGGCGATGGCGTGGAAAACGCGCTCGATGATGACGTCGACGGCGATGGCGCGCTCAATTCAGCTGACGACGATGTGGATGGCGACGGCGTTCGCAACGGAAGTGATCCCGACGTCGACGGCGATGGGAAAGTGAATGCGGCCGATGACGACGTTGACGGTGATGGAAAGAAAAATGCGGTCGATGACGACATCGACGGCGATGGAAAGCCGAACGCTCAGGATGAGGATGCCAATGGCGACGGAGTAAAGGACTCCGCGCCCAGCGGAAGCGGTGGTTCCTCGGCAGGGTCAGGTCAGGCGCCTTGATGGCTTGTATTTAGGAGGCGAATCTGTGCGGAGCGAATTAATTCCGCGCTGCGTGGTCAATAGGTGAAGGTAAACGGGCTTAGGGTTTTGGCGCTGCGAACAGTCAGGTGAACACGGCGGCGTGGGTAGGCAAAAGGTCGCGGAGGAGATTAACGATGAAGCGGGTTCTGTCAGTTGTAGTTATTTCGGTGGCTTATGTGTTGGCGGCGACGAAGTGTAGCAACCAGCCGAATGCCAAGAGTCAGTATCCTACCATGAAGGGCGCGCGGGCGATCAGCTCCCACTATGTGTTGGTGCAGTTCGATCAGCCGGCGAGTGATCTGGCCGCCGATCCCAAAAATTACACGATCGTCGACTCCCAGATGAATCCCCTCGCTGTAACCGCTGCGACGCTGTCCAACGATGGTACTGAGGCAATGCTTACCACTGCGGCGCAATCCGAGGTGCAATACGAAATCGGGTTGGGAAGCGTGCAGGATCTGCTTTCGGTGGGCCACGTACTGCCCATTGGGGCATTGGGCTTCCTCGGTACTTCGACAAGCGAGCCTTTCTTGGAAAGTGCGGTTTCGTTGAGCAGTACACAAATCCTGCTCACCTTCAGTCAGCAGATGGACAAAGTAAGCTCCGAGACTTTCTCGTTTTATGAAATTGCCGATCCTGATGGGAACACCGACATCGATATCAAAGTGACCGGCGCCGTGCTTCAAACCGATTTCACCACCGTTATCCTAACGACGACGCCGCAGGAAAACAGGGAGTATCAGATTCGCGCGACAAACGTGAAACGGCGGTTTACTTGTGAAGACGGCGGACGCATTTTTCTTGACAATACAGCACAAAATGCGAGCTGTGCTCCCACTTTTCGGCCCATTGACCCGGAGCATGTACTCAGTAAATTTGTGCTGAGCAGCCGAACGAAGATCGATCCCAATTCGCCGACCAATCCAAATGCAGCCGGCTCAGGCGGATCAGTCGGACTTGATGTCAACGGCGCCGGAGTCCGCCGAGCGCTTTGCAATGGCGGGTCGACCGGGATCGACGGGGCAACCGGCGGTGACTCTGACGAAGAATTGATTTTTACCGTTGACCGTCCCGAGCTTGCCTTAAACATTGTCCTCGGTCTTCGCGCTGTGGATTTTACGGTGGACATGCCCGTCCTATTTATTTCCAGCGACACGTCTCCGGGCTTTGACTACACTTTTGATACGACTGCCGTTCGCACCGCGTTTAACGCAAATGCGACCGCCGGCGACGTCGTGTTTGCCAATCTGCCGTCGATCCCAGCCGGATTGAAAGTTGATACGATCAAAATCCGCGAGACCAACGGCGAAATCTGGGTCAGCTCGGTTTGCGGACTTTCGACCAATCGCCGCCTGATCGACCCTACTCGCAACGTCGCTAACTTCTTTGGTATTCCGCCGGTGGATACATTTGGGCCGCGAGTGGTGAAGGCCGTATCCTCCAGCAATACCGAAGTGGTGGTTTCTTTCAGTGAGCCGCTGAATAGTGACGCCGCGAATCCGCTGAACTTCAGTATTTCACCGAACCTAACCGTGACCGATGCTCACTTGGGACAATTCGACACCCAGGTGGTTCTCACCACGTCGCCGCAACTCGTGGATGTGGTGTACACAGTCACAGTCACAAATGTGAAAGACAAGGCCGGCAATTTGATCGACCCAACTCACAACTCGGCTACTTTTTCTTACGTGGGAGGTCCTGGAGCACTTGGCGCGGATGTATTGCCGCGCGTCGCAGGAGCGGCATCGACGGGCAATACCGGCGTGCTGGTGACGTTTACGAAACCGATGGGAGCCAGCGCGGAAAACGCGGGGAACTATGTCATCGTGCAGGAGAACGTCAATCCCGAAGTCGGCGCGCTGGTGGTATTAAGCGCCGCATTCTTGACACCTCAGCATGACGCCGTGCAGCTTACGACAACTTCGCAAAACGAAGTGACTTACCATTTGCGCGTGATCAACGTGCGCGATCTTTTCGGAAATCAGCTCGCTCCGCAGCAATTGTTGGTCGATCCGGCCGCCGCGGATTTCCCGGGCACTCCGTTTTCCTGCGGCAGCCCGATCTGCGATGGCGGCTTCAATGCTGGAAAGGCCTGCAATCCGAACCAAACTGACCCAGATGCGGATTGTAAGAATGGGCACGCCAACGGAACCTGCAGCGCGCCGCCATGCAGCCCCCCGGATCAAGACGGGGACGGCCTGCCCGATTACGTTGAGCTTCGCGGATTCGTGGTGACGGTTACACTGACTGGCGGTGCGCAGGTTCAGCGGCAGGTCACCAGCGACATCCACCTCGTTGATACCGACGGTGACGGACTGACAGATGCGGAAGAATGGCGAATAGGGAGCGATCCGCGCCAAGCCGACACAGACAACGACCAGCTCTCCGACTATGTGGAATACAATTTCGTTTACAGCAATACGAATGACCAGGATTCAGACCATGACGGTATCGACGATTTCCTCGAAGTCACCTTCTTCAAGACGAACGCAAATCTCGCGGACTCCGATGGCGATGGTTTCACGGACGATCAGGAACTCTATGTGATGAACCGCGATCCGAGGATCGCCGACTTGCCTCGCCCCGGCATGACGATTCGCAGCATTGACCTGCATCTCGACGAGCAATATACGTATGTGGACGAGAAGGGAACCGTTCAAACTGAAGACTCAAGCACCTCAAGCACTCTTTCCGCGAGCAACACGCAAACCGTTTCTTCCAGCACGGAGACATCTCTCGGACTCAGCATCAAGGGCAACTTCATGTTCGGGATTGAAGGACCGCCGATCAAGGTATCCGCAAGCGCAGGAGTCGAGGCGGGCCTTACGTTCGGCCTGACCTTCCAATCCAGTCGCGAGTCGTCACAGGAAACCACCAACGCCTTCGAGCAATCGTTGAGCAAGGGGTTGTCCATTTCGGGCACGACGTCGTTCACCCGAAATGTGGTGGGAGGTCGAATCGATGCACTTGTGGATCTCGACAATCTCAGCAACGTGGCATTCAAGCTGAGCAATCTGGAGATCACCGTCTCGGCCCCGAATCCCGTCGATCGCACGAGCTTTGTACCCATCGCCACACTGGTGCCTAACAAGACACTCGTGACCGGCGATCCCCAGACTTACAATCTCGGCGTATTGGATAACGGCTCGCGCGGTCCGATCCTGTTCTCAAGTCGCGATGTGTTTCCTGCAATGGTCGAGGACTTGATGCGAGACCCGCGCGGCCTATTGTTCGAATTCGCGAACTACGACCTGACGGACGAATTCGATCGCAATTTCGCTTTCGCATCGCAGGCCGCCCGCGACCGGACTGTCGGTCTGGTGATCGACTTCGGGGACGGACATCCTCAGCGATATCTCGTCGCCGATGCCCCGGTGCAATTCAAACAAGCGTCGTGCGATCCGCAAGCCAATCCCGGCTGCGATATCGTCGGCGGTTTTGCCGGCTTTTCGGATTCTGGCGTTCCTCCGTTTGGCGGGCTGGGAACGCCGCCCGGCTTACCGCTAGAATATGTGTTGGAGGAAGTACTCCAAAAGCATCGCAGCTCGCCGGTGATCACTCCGGTGTGGCTCCCGCAACCATCGTTCCTGCCGGAAATCCGAGATCAATACGTGTGTGTCGGCGGCTTCAATGACGGCGCTGAGTGCAATCCTAGTCAAGCTGATCCAAATGCGGATTGCAAGAATGGCGCGGACAACGGAGTTTGTAGCAACGCAGTTCCCGCGGATGGAATTCTCGCTGGGCCCAACGGTGTTTCCGACAGCATTGCCCAGGGCGACGACATTCAGTTGATTCCTTATGGAATTGATGGTCTTCCCGAAGACACAGTGATCATCAACGCCGGTGAAAATGGCGTGCTGGAAACCACTACCAACGCGGGCGACGTGGCCGCCGTCATCACTGGATACTCAACCAGTAAGAGCTGTGGGCCGGGCACGCCGAGTTCAATTCGCGTCGGCCCCAACGGCCTGGTCGATACCATTCGCGATCCGTTCAGCGACGACGTTCAACTTTTGCCGTTCGGGACAACGCAGCCTTTTGGCGCCGATATCATCGGTCCCGGCCCCAATGGTTTCATTGATACAGCCCCGGCGGGCGACGACGTATTCGTCGGCCCAGGCATTCCCTGCGACGACGATGGAGACTGCGTGTCACCGGGTATTTGCAACGGCCAGGAACTTCTCTACCGATTTGAATATCGTTCGCGTGGTCAGTATGGACGCATTTGGGCGGTGCTTGTTCCTGATTCCAATCTGATTGGTCTGGACTTCCGCAAGGTCGTTCTCCATCCCGGCCAGGCGCTCAACGTTTCGTTTATCCAGGACCATGATCGCGATGGCTTGATTTCCGATGTGGAATTCCTATTCGGCAGTTCCGACAACAAGCAGGATACTGACGGCGATGGGCTTGACGACTTCAGCGAAGTCCGTGTCGGTTGGGATGTTGGCGTCGAAGGCGGCGAAATCCGTCATGTGTTCTCGGATCCACGTCGAGTGGATTCGGACAATGATGGTCTAAGTGACCGCGAAGAGCAGGACTTCCGCCGCGTGCAATGCCAATGTGTGGGTGGACCTGACGATGGCAATGCCTGTACGCGGGACATCGACAGTGCGGCCGCTCCTGAAAAGGAAGCGTGCAGAACGAGCACCGGTTCCTGCATGAATGTCGCTGGTTATCCGGTGGTCGCCTGCAGCCGTGTGCTTACGGACAATCGGCTGGATCCCAGTCGGCGCGATACTGACGGTGACCTGGTCTCTGATGCCGACGAAGTTCTTGGTTGGCTGACGCAGGCGGCCGTCATTGATCCGAAAAATGTCATTATCGCTGGTTCCGACCGCGACGCCGATACCCGAGCATGTCCGCTCGATGTGTGCCTGGGCGGCAGCAGAAACGGTCAGCCTTGCCGCTTCCAGCGCGATTGTCCGGCTCAAAAACAGTGCGACGGCGGCGTGAATAGCGGCAGTGATTGCACCAATGACATCGACTGCAACGGTCCAACACCCTCGACGTCCGGACTTTGCAATGACACTGGGGCAAGCCATGTGTGCCATCGAACCGGGTGCGATGACGTCCAAGTCGTCGAAGTCGGCACTACCGGCCTGGACCCAAGGACAGTCGTCGTTGCGCCGGGACCCAATGGCGTTCTCGAAACATCGGCGGTGTCCGGCGACCAGCTCGTCGCCTCAGGTGATCTTCGTGCCCAGACGAGTGCCGCGGGAGATGATCAGCAAATCGCTCTGGTTGATCCAGCTCGGGCGCTTCTAGACACGCCGATCGGCCGGACCATTATTCGGCCGGGCATCAACGGCTTGATGGATAGTTTGCCCAAGGGAAATGATGTTTTGGCATTCGGACAATATCTTAAGATTACAAATCCGCTGAACGCCGACACCGACCAGGACGGAATTTCGGAAGGATTGGAGAGGATTCTCGGCTCCGACCCGCGTGATTCGACGGACGGCGGCTTCCTTGGCGACAAAGACGGCGACGGTCTCACCGATGGTCAGGAGGAAGTGGTCGGTTGGATCGTGACGGTAGTGGGGCAGGCGCCCTATGATGTTCATTCCAATCCCAATGTGGCCGACAGCGATCAGGACGGACTGCCGGATTACGCGGAATTCATATTGCGTACCGATCCGAACAATCCGGATACCGATGGCGACGGGTTGAGTGACTTCGATGAACTTTCCGAGGCTCAGCTTGCGTCACTGAAAAAGTTTAATGATCTGTTCCCCGGCTTTGTGATCAACGTCGATGCGTCCGCGAAGTATGGAACGAATCCGCTGAATTGTGACACGGACGGCGATCATTTGACGGACGATTTTGAGTTGCTCGTGGGTTGGGATGTCACCGTTACCACGAACAACGGCGTTGTTGTGCGTCATGTATTCAGTGATCCAACCAAGGCGGACACAGACAGCGACGGGTTGAACGACGGCGCCGAGTATAAGCACACGTTCAATGGAGTGGCCGCACCGCCCACGGATCCAACGGACTACGACACCGATGGCGACGGTCGCATCGATGGCAAGGAATGTTCCAATCAGGCGCCCGCGCCGGCGCTCGCGGCCTGCACCAATCCGACAACGCAGGTGCTTGGTACGTGTACCAGCAATCCGCTCAATGGTGATAAGAAAGTCACCATTCGATACACCCAGCTCACGATCGATCGCGGAAACGCCGACGTCGGCGGAAACACCGTGGACATGTCCTGGCGCTTTCAGGCTCAGAAATCGACCGAACCATATCCGGGTGCATGGTACGGCGTGCGGACGGACCGCGCCGCTTGTGTGGCCATCGGCAATGACGCGTGGTGTTATCAGGGTGGATATTGCAGCGTGCCCGAAGGAACGGACTTCGTGTTCCAGGGTCCCCACTGTCGCTACTTTGGAAATACGTGCACGACCAACAGCGACTGCCTGGCTGTGGGTCACTGTTCTTTCATTCCCTACATCCTATGTGTCGCCGACTCCAATTGTCCGTTCTCGTTCATCGGGGAGAGTTGCGAGGGGCTGGCCAACGACAGTTGCATTGGCGGCAACGAAGTGGTCTTCAACCTTCAGCCGGGAGAAGGCATTATGCTGAACGGCGAGGCCAGCCAATACAACGATTGCCACGGCGCCGAATGCACGGGCGGCCCTTATGAAGGTCAGACCTGCGATCCCTTCAACATCGAGGCAACGTGCTGTCCGCGGTTCTGCAACGCGAACCTTGCATTATGTAAGGGCGACTCCGATTGCCCGCGCTTTTGTACGGGGACCACTACTCAGTGCAACAGCGATTCCAATTGCACAAGTCCGGCGACTTGCGGCTCGAATTCAACGTGCGGCGCGGCGGTTTGTAGCGGTATCAATTGCGAGGCGCCGTTCGCCGACAATCACGTGATTTATTCAAAGAGCCTGTCGTACGAAACGCTTCAGGATGGATTCTCAGTGGATATCGCAAAGCTAACGGATGCTAACGATGCTCAGCAGTTTTCGCTGACACTGATCGTTGAGATCACCGTTGAATAGAACGGAATGAAGGCCGTGACCATCGCGCCGCCCGTGCTGATTCTGCACGGGCGGCGCTAGCTTCGGTTGTCGATACTCCGGAACAAATGATCTCACGCCCAAGTGCATTCGGCGCGGATCCGAGGGCTGGCAAGAACCAACAGCATCAGATTTCGCCATCGCCTTTAGCCTCATCCCGGAGCGGCCGAGTGCTTGTACGTAAGAGAATCCGATTCGCAACAAAACGTGCGAAGATGGCGGACTTGCGGTGGCACCATTTGTGGTTGTGGACGGCGATTTGAGGTTCCCGATTAGTACCCGATAAAACCGGTTTCCGATCGGCACGGAGAGTTCCAACGGGTAAAATGTGGTCATTCGCATTCCTGTCCATCCCGAAAACTCTATCCGGTGGGTTTCGCGCTCGGGAAGGGGGGGCTTAGCAGCACCACATTGTGGACGAAGCTGACGCAAACGACGACTTTCGGGTGGACTCGGCGCTGAATTACGGCTGGCGCGCGGACCGGTTGCTCTGAACTCGTGTGTAACGTGAACCAAGAAGCCGTTGCTCAGGCGGCTCGGCAGTAGCGATGATGCAATCCACCGACTTGCGGAATTGCAAACACACGGCTGCGGGAAGGCGGTTCGACTTCGCGCTCGGTCGGTGCGTTCCGATCGAGGGAAAAGTGAGGCCGGGAGTTCAGGTAATAGTCACAGTACGATCGCAGGATGCGCCGTAGGTGTCGTTCGTTGATCACGATGACATGGTCGAGACACTCGCGCCGGATCGAACCGATCAGGCGTTCGCAATACGAATTTTGCCAGGGGGTGTCCATACCGAAAACTCTATCCGGCGTGTTTCGCGTTCGAAGAGTAGGATTTGGACTTCATTGGAGGGATCGTCTTCATGGATTCACGTAATGAGATAGAATTGGATTGTAAAGGACCAGAAAGAAAAGTTGCGTCAAAGTTGCGTCAGATTCACTCCGGAAACAGTCCAGAATCAGTCCAGAGCCAGTCCGGAATTCGTGGCGCAACCTCATTCATGGCAAGCCATTAGTCATTGCCCTTACGTGGTTTACGTTTTCGCCGTGGATTTTTCCCAAGCTGGACGTCGTCGGTTCGAATCCGATCGCCCGCTTTCATACCTAATGTATTCACAATCTCTTGCATCGCAGCCAATATCCTACATGCGTATAATACCAATTCCAGAAATTAATGGCGCGGTTCGGTTTCAGTGAGTGCCACTGGTAGCTTGCCTGCCAGTACTGGTACGGGCGGACAAGCCGCCCATGGCACCCCGGAGGTAGCGCCAATAATTATTGGGATTCGTATAAAATCAGTCGACAGGAAGCTGGACGTCGCACGTTTCCGCGTTGGCTGATAGCGGAACCGCCTCTTCCGCACCGTTGCATCCGTGCGAGTTAGGGTGGACGCTGAGATCATTTCCATATCACCTGTTACGAGTAATTGCGGTGGGTGGCAAATCCAAAGAAAATACGTCAGTTCTGCACGATAGTGACGGTCACGGTGGTTGCGGACGTGCTCACACTTGCGCCACGGTTGGATGGAAACCCGACCGTTTGCACGCTGGCGAAGGAGCCGGTTATGTTGCCCGCCGTCAGGATCTGGAATTGTTGGCCAGCTTGGGGAGTGAAGCCGTCGATAAGTTTGACACGCAGGGTTCCCGCAAGAACGGCGTTCCCCGACACAGGAAATTGGTCAAAGTCAGTTCCCGGATTCGTTCCACCAAGCTCAATCGCCAGCGTGCCGCCCGCCCCTTGCGTGTAGTTCCCGCTGAGGGTCAGAACGCCCGCCGAAGATCCGGGGCTGATCGTTCCACCGGAGTTGGAAACCGGTCCAATGAGTGTACCGGTTCCGGTTAGCGCGCCGCCGGCGATGAAACCAGTTGTGCCGGACCATTCAACGGTGGCGTTGTTCAGCATGATGCGCCCACCGGATGCCTGGGTGAAACTCCCGCCGTTCACGGTCATCTTTCGCCCAGAGGCCAGGTTGACCGTCCCCGTGTTGGTGAGCGTATCCCCGCCGGAGAGGTCGATGGTCAGATCACCCCCCGTCACGTTGATCGTGCCCTGGTTTACAAGCGACCCCGTTGTTCCAGATTTGGTGAGGGTCGTTGGCTGGTCGAGCGTGATGGATCGGTGCGCCGGAACCAAGTTCCGAATTCGCCGTGATCGTTCCCTCGTTCACCAGCGTGCCGTTGCTCACCACCACTTGGGCGCTATTGGTCAACTCGATCGCACCTCGATTGATAAACCCGTTGGGCACGTTCAACACGCCCGGCTCGCAGCATACGCCCCGCGCGTGGATGGTTCCGCTGGCCTCGTTGGAAAACACTCCGTTGAACGCCGCCGAGCCCACGATGTCGAGCAACGCCTGGTTCGACACCGGCAGGTTGAAGGCGCCGCGGAAGGTGGACATCCCTTCGTCGTTGATGAGTGCGCCCGGACCATTGAGCGTACTCAGGCTCGCGGACAGATAACCGTTGGATGTCGCAAAGTCCGGGTCAAGGTTTACGGTGGCGGAGTTCAACGCGATCGTCGAGCCGGCGCCCCCGAAGGTGCCGCCCTGCAGGTTCAGCACGCCGCTGTTGACCGTGACGGTCCGCCCCGACGCAACCGCAACCGTCCCCGTTCCGCCGGAAAGGTTCATGGTCGGATCACCGTCCGTCACGTTGATCGTACCCTGGTTTACAAACGTTCGTGACAAGCCAAGGCTGCCGGCCGCAAGGGAAACTGTCGACCCTGGTGGGGCGGTAAGCGTGCCTGTCCCTCCGATCGTTCCCCCCTTCCAAGTCATCGTCGAACCAATGATCAAGTTGCCAGCCCCGTCCAGCGACCCGCCCTGTAAGGTGAAGGGACCGTTAAAGAAGGACGGCAAAGGGCCGTTTAGTGTTAGCGTCCCACCCAACAATAGAAAGTCCTCGCGGCACAACAGGTCCGCGATGGACGACGTGCCCTGCGAGTACGTGACCGTGATATCTGCCGGAACATCGACCGTCACCTTGTGGTTACTGGACGGCGGATCGCCGATGGACCAGTTCACACCCGTGTGCCACGACCCACTAACGATGGACACCCAAAAGACCTCGTTGTTGAGCGTGACCAGTCCTACATCGGTAAATCCGGCCGGCATGGGCGACACGGCGGCAGAGCCCCCGTCAATCCTCTGCCCGCCAACAAACGCCGTGGCAATCGCCCGAAGGGGCACAGCGGATTCCGCGCCGGCAATTGTGAATGCGCCAGGCGGATTACTTTGAGTGGTGGCAGTGCCGCTCAGACCAATGAGGTGAACATCGGCGCCGGATACGAGCGTGCCATCCTCTAGTTGAACCAGTCCCACCACAGTGGTCAACGGATCGCCCAGTGAAACCGTCACTGCTGTAACGGAGGTAGCGCCGGTTACAGATGCGGTGACAAGGGCTGTGCCCGGTCCTTTCGCGCTTGCCACTCCGGCGGAGTTGACGCTCACAATGGCCGGGTTGCTCGTACGGAAGGCCAGGGGACAGGCGTTGGTTGCATCAGGCACTCCAGACGTGCCATCCGAGAAAGTTGCAGCAATATTGATTTGCGCGGTCTGATTGAGTGCGGTTAGCGTCGGTGCAGTGGGGAACGCGCGGATCGATTTGATCGTCTTGATCGGGGCATCTGTGATAATGATACTCGGGATCTGGAATGATTCCCCAGGTCGAATCCGAAAGCATGCGCTCACGAAGTAAATGGGGCCGCCGGGGCGGTTGCAGACCCCGACCGCTCGCACCGGATCGTCACTCAAAAAGTCCGGCGTGGTCCCCGGGCCGCCTGGTCCGAATCGGTCAGGTGCCGCGATATTCCGGACCGAAAATGACCCGTCGGGGTTGACCTGCACCGTCTGGCCATTCACCGTTACCGTACAGGTGTCGTCAAGTACTTGTCCAAGAGCTGGGATCGCGCTGGATATGAGTCCAATGAGAACGAGGCGCAGAGTTGCGGGCAGATGGCGGCACCAAATCTCAAGGAGGACAAAGTTGAAGATCTCTGCGACCATATTCGTCACGGCCCGATACACTTGAGTTCACCATCTAAGACCTGGCAGGATGCCGCCGAACAACAGCTACCGGCACCTGGAGCGCCACCACAGCAAACGCTTGACCCACAAGTGCTGACGCAAGCGCCACCCTGGCACGTTTGGCATGCCAGACATACATTTGCGCAGCCGAAGCCGCCTATAGTTTCGAGGCAGGCCTGACAGGGCGGGCAGTTCACAACACAGCTTCCATTTTGACAGACTTCACAAGGTAGACACAACGAATCACAAGTGCCGTCGGCCGTACATACTTCACATGGCCCACAGGCGTCTACACACGAATCGTTCTCGCAAGTCTGACAATTGGTGATGCAAGCATATGCACAGCTCCCGTCCGATTGGCAGATGTTGCAAGGCGGGCAGTTGTTAACGCACTGGCCGTTGATGCAAGTTGAACATGCGATGCAGGCATCGACGCACTGGCCGTCGCTGCAAGTCTGGCAGCCCGTGCAAGTTCTGACGCAACCTCCGCTTTGACAACTTTCGCAGTTTGATGCATCGCATGGCGGGCAACATTCCACCGCGTCCGCAGTTGCGGCAGGACAGGAGTCGCAGCTCCCGGTGACTGAGTAGGGTGGGCAATTGCAGCCCCAGCCCGACACGGAAATCCCCGCCCCCGGATCGGTCACGATCAACTGCCCGTCGGCAGTCACATGGCCGCTGGCCACAATTTCGAATTTGTTCGTGTCATGGTCGAAGCTCAGAAAGTTGGCGATGGCCCCGGCCGGCAAACCGTCCATGTTGGGATACGTTATGGAGACCGGCGGATTGAAGTGCGATCCGCCGGGTTGCAGCGTCCAGGCGAATTCGGGGGCCGCTCCATCGGGGATCGGCATCGGCACGGCATCATGATGCACCTGATTTAGAGAGATCGGAAAGCCGTCAGGCGCTGGGACGTATTCGTCAACGGAGTTGCGGATTTTCATCGATCCGGCCTTCACGACCATCTTCAGCCCGTCGATCCCATCCACGGTTAACTCCGTGTCGTGAAGGGTGCTGTAGTGCCTGACGTTGTTAGGAACGCGTGGAGGTAATCGCACTGGTCCTGTTAATGAATTTACGACGTGTGGGATGACGTTGAGGGGAAGGAACTGTAGCGATGGGAAAGTGCTGAACGGAACATCCGTCCCTCCTAGGCCGCCGACGTGGAATGCCGTATCACCATAAACAAGCAGATCAGCAAGACCCGAACCGGGGATGTTGTCAATCTCAAACTGACCATCTACATCTGACGCGACCCCAGGAAGAGTCACTCCCCCAACGGTCAAGATGCAAGTCGCCCCTTGAATCGGTTGACTTGCGTTGTCCAGCACGATCCCGCGGAATCGCGTCGGCTCTGATTCGTTGCCTTTCAACCCGATGACGGTAAAGCTGGCCGGAGCACCCGTGTTACCAGGGAAGTCTGCGGTGACGGTATTACGTCCCGGTTGCGGACCAAGAGTAAAGGCCACTTCCGCGTGGCCCGTTTCACTGGTGGGAACGATCACACTAGGAAGCCCATTCACTTTTCCGCTTCCGTGGGTCACCATGAAGGTCACGGGGATATTGCCACCCCCGTTGCAAGAATCGCTCACCCAAACCCGAAGCGGCTCTGGAGCTGCAGCATTCACCTCGCAACGTTGGTTGTCCCCCGAGCCTAAGTTGATTTGAGCGATGACGCCGGGGCTGGCCGATGCGCAGAAATTCGTCGTTCCTACAACGCTCACTGACTTTACTTCCACGCGATTGTTTCCGCAGCCAGCGTCGCTGCCAAGTCGCAAAAAGGCCTGCGCCTCGCCGTTGTCATTTGTAAACGCCTGCAAAATCAGCGCGCCAGCCCCTTGTCCGTCTGAAGTCAGGCGACCGTTGCTTCGAATCACATCAAAGGTCACCAGCTTGCCCGCCAGCGGAAGGCCCTTCTGGCTCGTCACCTGTACCACAATGGGGTTGGCTAAGAGCTCGCCGATTCGCGCATGTTGTCCGTTGCCCGAAACAACGTGCAGCTGTGCGGCGTCCGGTGAGATTTCCACACGGATGACGTGAATTTGTTTTTGCAACGAGTTCCCGAGTGAATCTCTTGCGAACACTGTGATCGTGTTCACACCGGAAGTTAATGCGACTTGCGAGGCAAGAAAAGTTCCGTTGTTTCCAATGCCCACATCCACAACGGCGATGTTTCCATTCACCCTCACGGTCAGACCAAGAAAGCCGCTTAACATGTCACCGACACGCCCGGCCACGTCTGTTGATGAAGTGGTCAACTCTGCGCCGGCGGTCGGAAAGTCTATGAAAAGACTTGGGGCCTCATTGTCCTGAAGGACCGAGACTGCGGCCGGAGCGCTCTGCACTTCATCCGACCGCCTGCCCGTAAGGAATAGGCGGTTGAGTCGGTTGGACACAAGCGGAATACTCGCGGTGAATGCACAGTTCTGCACTGCCGCGCTGATGGTTGTTGCTCCCCCTAGGATTTGAACGGTTGGCCAACCAGCTGATTTTCCGCTGATTTGAATTTGGCTGGATGCCGTCGCCGTGGGCGGTCTGTTTACGCTTACCGCGGGAACCACGTTGCCGGGACCACCGATAGCGCAGCGGATGAAGGTATAATCATGCAGATCGATGTCCCCATCTTTGTCGATGTCCAAAGCGCCGAGACTAATTGCACAATCCGCCTTCTGCTGACCGAAGCAAAGTTGAAGAGTTGCAACATCTCGTAAATCCACGTCTGAGTCGCTTCGGCTGCCGAGCATTGCAAAATCGGCCAAATCAATATCGCTATCGAGATTCAAGTCAAACAACGGTAAGCAGTCATGCGACGTGGGCGGAGAAAAGCCCGGCGCATTGTTTGGTCCTGTAAAGCAAGTTTGAAGGCTCGCAATCTGAAGAAGATTGAGTCTGTCTACCGGTTCAACGTCGCCAGGTCTGGGTTGTCCGGCGACAAATCCCTCTGCCGCCATCAACCACAGCAGAGATTGAATGAGGAGAATCTTTTTGCACGGCGCGCCCATTCCCACTTCCTAACCATTTGCAATCCAGCTTGAGGATCCATGCAGCATAGCAGAAATCGATGCGTAGATGTATGCAAGAAATCGGAATTGACAATGAAACGGCATGAGTCAGCCGCCATCTACTTGGGACCTATAATTCCAATTCCGATAGATCAACACGTGATATTATTTCTTTGGATTGGTTTTGGTTGCCAAAAAAACAAACTTCGTGCATTTGTGAATTGCGTCACTCCTGCGCCTAATTCCGCCTCAACACGTCGCCCAAATTGCAGGGAAGAAGGGTTGCGTCAAAGTTGCGTCAGAATGACTCCGGAAACAGTCCAGAATCAGTCCGAAACAAGTCCGGAATTGGTAACACAATCTCATTCATGGCAAGTCGTTAATCCTTGTCCTTGCGCGGTTTACGATTTCGCCGTGGATTTTTCCCAAGCTGGACGTCGTCGGTTCGAATCCGATCGCCCGCTGTTTTCGTAAAGTCTTCAAAGTTAAAGACTTGCGGCTCGTCGACAGTAGCTGCCAAATCCTCATTTTCGTCGAGTTGCGTCAAGAGTTGGGTCAGCTTCTCCGGAATTGGGGTGTGAATTTCTGTGTCAGGGTTGTTTGCATTGACTCGGAGCAAGTGTTGTGGGGCGGCTCCATTGGAGTCGAGGGCACGAAGGAAGTTTACGTCGTATGGCGATCGCGGGAGGAGCCGTCGCCATTTATCATGGAGACGGCCAGCGGCATCTTCGCATCGGTGCAGGAGTTATACGAATCCCAATAATTATTGGCGCTACCTCCGCGGTGCCATGGGCGGCTTGTCCGCCCGTACCAGTACTGGCAGGCAAGCTACCAGTGGCACTCACTGAAACCGAACCGCGCCATTAATTTCTGGAATTGGTATTA
>JACQFE010000032.1 GCA_016200265.1 Planctomycetota bacterium
AAATCGGACACCTCAAGAGCGATCATCGCATGGACCGCTGCTTCCTGAAGGGATTGACCGGCGATGCCATCAACGCCGTGCTCGCGGCGGCCGGTTCCAACCTCCAAAAGCTCCTCCGGCGGCTTGCCGCTGCGCTGATCCAGCGGCCCGAACTTCTCCTCGCCAGCCACTCAACTTCCGCTCGTCCGGCACTCTGTGGATAAAAGCGAGTTTTTCATGGACGACGATGTAATCTCGGTGAGCGACTCACTGAATGGCTGCGGGTGTGACGGCGCCTACGGACCGTGTGCAAACGTAGTTCAGATTCGGCATGCCAACGGAGAGATCTCGACGTATCTGCACATTCAACGAAACAGCGCCACGAATCTCGGGATCACCAATGGAACCCACGTTTTTCAAGGCACGCCAATCGGCATTGATGGCGAAGTGGGCTGGACGTGCGGCAATGACGACAATCCGCGCTCGAGTTCCTGCACTCCCATTATTCCGCCGACCGCCGGTAAGTGCGGCTTGCACCTTCACTGGGTGGTTTCTCGCGAATCCAACGGTGAACGTGTGAATCCCATGACGTGCGGGATCGGCAAAAACATTTACGCGAACGATTCGGGTTACTATGCGACGGCTTGCTATGGAAACCAATGCCCGACAAACAATTTCGTCCCTCCCGGAAATTACTCGGGATTCGGGTTATTTCGCGTCATCCAGGCCAATGCCAGCATTTCCACAACGGCCGTCTCCGTGAGCAATTTTGCGAGCATGGTGCTGCACCCGGAGAATCACGTGGACCTGTTGTCCGGCTTCCATGCCAAAGGGCCCGGATATTTCCGAGCCGAAATCGGATCGTGCGACAACACCGCATTCGTGCCGCCGGCGGAACTCGCGGCGACGGCCTCGGAAACCAATGGGCCGCGGTGGGATCCTGGCGAAGATCAGTCAGGAAATTGAGGGCTGCCGGCATTTGGCGGCTCGGCATGCGACTTGCATTTGGGAAAAGTCAGCGTGCTGGAGAGTGGTCACGTCGTTGAAGAAATGATTAGTTGCGTGATTTGGGGCTTGATTGCGGCGAGTGCCCGGCCGCGATGACTGATTTGATTTTTCACGTCGGGCGGAAGTTCCGCAACCGTCTTGTTGCATTCGGGGATGAAAAAGAGTGGATCGTAGCCGAAGCCGTTGACACCGCGCGGGGCTTCCAGGATTCGGCCTTCAATTTTGCCGCTTGCGGTAGCGAGGATTCCGGTCGAATCGGCCAATGCCACGACACATCGAAACCGGGCGGCGCGTCGCTCGGCGGAAACGCCTTGCAATTCACGAAGCAGCTTGGCATTGTTGGCGGCGTCATCGCCCTGGATGCCGGCATATCTCGCTGAGTAGACGCCGGGCGCGCCGCCAAGCGCATCGACCTCCAGTCCCGAATCGTCCGCGAGCGTGATAAGCCGCGTGAGACTGGCATAGTGTGACGCCTTCTTGCACGCATTGGCCTCAAACGTGTCGCCGTTTTCAATGACTTCCGACAATCCCGGAAAATCCGCGAGTGTTTTCAACTCAAGAGAATTTCCAGCGAGCACGGCGTCGATCTCACGCAACTTCCCACGATTCGACGTGGCGATGAGCAATTTCATGCATTTTTACATCGAGTCGATTGAACACAGCGCCGCAGAATCATGGCACTGTGCGTTTTCCGGCGTTTGAGCAATTGCGCACGAAAATGCAACAAATTCCTTCCAATCTGCGCAAATTCCCGCCATCTGCGGTTTCGTCTTTTCGCTGGTCAGGCGCGTTTCCGCTTGGCCATGTCTTTCTTCAAGGCGTCAGCCGCGCCGTTGTCGGAACCCTTCGCGGCATTCGCCGGCTTCGCAACCGGCAGCCGCTTGGCGATGACGGCCGTGCGAATCTCCTCATTCAAATCCGGGTTGTCCTTCAAGAATTGTTTGACGTTTTCGCGGCCTTGACCCAGACGCACGTCCTTATAGCTCAACCATGCGCCGGTTTTATTGACGACGTTGTCAGCGACGGCCATATCCATCAGATCGCCTTCACTGCTGATTCCGGAGTCGAACATGATGTCGAATTCCGATTCACGGAACGGGGCCGCGACTTTGTTCTTCACGACCTTGACCTTCACATGATTTCCAGTGGCGATCTCGCCCTCCTTGATCGACGAAATGCGGCGGATGTCGAGGCGAACAGAGGCATAGAACTTGAGGGCCCTTCCGCCGGGCGTGGTCTCGGGGTTTCCGAACATCACGCCGATCTTCATGCGAATCTGGTTGATGAAGATGACGATGGTCTTCGTCTTGCCGATGGCGGCGGTAAGCTTTCGAAGCGCCTGGCTCATCAGGCGGGCCTGGAGTGCCACGTGTGTGTCACCCATCTCGCCTTCGAGCTCGGCCTTGGGGATCAGGGCGGCCACCGAGTCCACGATGATCACATCGACCGAAGCACTGCGGACGAGCATTTCGGTGATTTCGAGTGCCTGTTCGCCGGACTCCGGTTGACTAACAAGCAGACGTTCCAGATTGACGCCGCATTTACGAGACCAGGTCGGACTCATGGCGTGTTCAGCGTCGATGACCGCGGCCATTCCACCCGCTTTTTGGGCCATCGCCGCGACTGACAAGGCCAATGTCGTTTTGCCCGATGACTCGGGGCCGAACATTTCGATGATGCGCCCACGCGGCAGTCCACGCCCTCCGAGCGCGAGGTCAAGCGACAACACTCCGGTCGAAATGCCCTCCACGTCGGCGTCCATCTTGTCGAGCTGCATGATCGCGCCTTTGCCGTAGGCCTTCTCGATCTGCTGAAGCGCACGGTCAAGGGCCTCTTCTCGCTTTGTACTCACCGGTTCATGTCCGACGACTTTCATTCTTCACCTCATTTCGCAATCACTCGCCAAGCTTCGCACGACTCACCACCGAATATTCAGAGCCTGTAGGTCTCAAGACCGACGACATCACGACCAGTTCCGTCACCTCTTGTTCGATCGTTTGCAGTTTATCGTTCTTGACCGCCTCGCGAATTCGACCGCGCGACGAATCCTCTTTCACCCTGCCAACGGTCACATGGGCCGCAAACGGACGTTGCTCGCGAGCAAACCCAAGTTGGTCGATTTCATTTTCAACGGCCTCGACGCAACGAAGCAAACGCCCACCCACATCTTCGACGCCGGCCCATACGATCCGCACCCCACCGCGCGGCGGAAAACAGCCGCAGTCGTGCGTCTGCAACCCAAACGGATCGCTTGCTCGGGCCACGCTCGCGACTGCTGCACACACCGCGTCGACATCGCCATCCGGTACTTCACCCAAGAATTTCACCGTCAGGTGCCACTGAGTTGCCGAAATCCAACGAACTCCGGCACATCTCTTTTTCAATCGATCCACCAGCGTCGCGATCGCCGCTCGTACTCCATCCGACAATTCGATGGCCACAAAAATCCGCAATGCCATTTTCTCAAGGCGACCCGCCCCGTGAACGAGGCGGGTCACTCCGATCATCCAGTCCAGATACAATGGATACTATGGCCCATCGGTTGTTCCTCATGCGGCGTCGAAGCGAAGCATTCTCGTGTACTTTTCCACGCGGCTTTCGAGTTCATCTTTGGAGAGCCGTTCGATCCGCCGCAGGGAAAAATCCTCGATCGTAAACGACGCTGCGACCGTGCCGCGAAGAAGTCCCATCTTCAGCGTTTCATGGCTCATGTTGCCTTGCGAGCAAAGATAGCCCAGAAATCCGCCGGCAAAACTGTCGCCGGCGCCAGTCGGATCACGAACCTCACGCGTCGGAAACGCCGGCAGGGCCACAGGACCATCAATGCCAACCATCAAAGCTCCGTGCTCGCCTTTTTTGATGACCACGAACTTTGGCCCAAGCTCGCGAATGGCTTCGGCCGCGTCGATCAAATTCGTTCGTCGCGTGAGTTGCCGCGCTTCGCCGTCATTGAGAATGACTCCGTCAACTTTGCGAAAAGTCTCTAAAAGCGATTCGTGTTCGGTCGTGATCCACAAGTTCATCGTATCACAAACCACCATCTTCGGTGAGTGCAATTGCGACAGCAATTCGCGTTGCAACGTCGGATGTGTGTTGGCCAGAAAAACCGTGCTGCTATCAGCGAATTGCGACGGCACCCGCGGCCCGCGTTCAGCAAGCACATTCAAATCGACCTCGACGGTTTGGGCCTCATTCATGTCGCCTTCGAATTTGCCTGTCCAGCGGAACGTGCGGCTTCCTTTGCGTATTTCCAGCCCGGATGTGTCGATTCGCCGAGTGCCAAGTAGATCGCGAAAATCCGCTGGGAAATCCTCACCGACGACGCCGACGAGCCGCACCGGCACGTAGTATGACGCGGCAAACGAGAAATACACCGCCGACCCGCCTAGCACATTTTCCGCACGGCCAAACGGCGACGTCACCGTGTCGATCCCGATGCTGCCTGTCACCAATAAAGACATATCAAGACTCGTTGAAAAAACCTGTCGTCGCCAATTTTCTTCGCAAACGGGCCTGTGCTTTCGGCGGATGCGACTGACCTCGCGCACTGCCGTTTCGCGACCGTTCGGCGGAACTCTACCACAGGGCATTTTCTTCTGCAAGCCTAAAGTTCGTTAAATGTTAGGAATTCTATTTCGGCTCGCACGCCGCCATTCTTGCAGCCATTTTGGCAGCATTTCCGTGGCTCGACCAGGTTTTTTGCAGCAGAGACGGATCAACCGATCGCGCGGGTAATATTGCTTCACGGCCGCGGGAAACGTAGAATCACTGACATGTTTCGAACCGAGGACATCAACCATCGGCTCCATGATGACCCATTCAAACCATTCCGGATTCACTTGTCAGACGGTGACGCAATCGATGTGCGTTTCCCAGGCATGGTGATCGTGGGTCGCAGCACGGCCATCCTGCCAAAGCGATTTGGCACCGACGAAGAAGGTCGGCCTTTCGCCGAAACTTGGCGCACGATCGCGCTGGTCCACATCGTACAACTCAGCGATCTTAACGAACGACGAAACGGTAAGCGGCGGCGGAAATAACTTGCTTTCGCAACCCGATACGGCCTTTGCCGGCGAGTTCTCTTGAATCTGCCTTCTCAGATTCGCTATTTGATATCTCAAATCTGATACGAATCCCAATAATTATTGGCGCTACCTCCGGGGTGCCATGGGCGGCTTGTCCGCCCGTACCAGTACTGGCAGGCAAGCTACCAGTGGCACTCACTGAAACCGAACCGCGCCATTAATTTCTGGAATTGGTATGATATCTCGAATTTCAGATTTCAAATCTCAGATTTCAGATCGACTGCCTGATCCTCGTCCCGCATTCGGGGCAGATGCCGGATACGTTTCCATGGAGATCGTAGGCGCAGTGAATGCAAAGTCCTCGCGAACGACGCATCTTAACTCGTGTTTTCAAAACCACGGGTAGAAGAGCCACCGCTACGAATGCCAACACGGGGATGTAAATCGGAAACTGAATGCAGATATTATGTCCCGGCTCAAAGAATCTAGGCCAACACCACCAAATGCCAGGTGTCTCCGGTCGGAAAGTGTGAAACGTCCATGACAGAGTGACTCCGTGCCCACCGGGATTCGGCTCTCGGAAGTAGCAAAAAACGCCATCGAAGATGCTAACGATGCAGCGCCATCGGATAATGCGCCACGCGACCCCCGTATGGAAGCTGAATGCAAATAGGCCAACGAGCAATGTCGAGACGAGCAGCAGCCCTCGCGACCACCAGGGGACGTCGACACGGCGGATCATGGCACCCGACAATTATACCGCACTTCACGAAAACAGGAGTGCTACAGAGTTTCTCAGCGTTTACCATTGACGTAATTCACGAGTTTATACGCCAACCGTGCGGCGAGGAATTCCGTGACCGCCTGGCCCGGGATGGGCATGACTTCGACGACGTCGGCCGCGACGATATTCCTCTCCTCTGCGGTGCGGCGGATGAGTGAAGTCACCTGGTACCAGTCCAGGCCGCCGGGTTCGGGAGTGCCCGTGCCGGGTGCATAGGCCGGATCGAAGCCGTCGATGTCGATGCTGACGTATACGGTTTCGCCGAGTGCATCGACGGCGCGGTCGATCCAGGTGTCGTCCAAGTGGCACGCGCGGGCGGGGACGACGTCGACGGTTGGACTTCGGTGGGTGGAACCCGCTCTACTCGGTTTCGCTGCCTTACCGTCGCGGCTCTGAGCTAACCCCCCTTTGTCCCCCCTTGGTAAGGGGGGAGGCATCAAGAACCCGCGCCGCGAACGTGGTGGCTCGAGCCCGTCGTTCACGCTCCGGGTTCGGATCGGGGCGCCGCTAGCCCGCAAGAACCCGTGCTCCTCGCGTGAGATGTTGCGGATTCCGACGGAAACCAGTGATGTTCCAAGGTCAAGGCATCGGCGCATCGCACAGGCGTGCGAATACGGTGTGCCTTCCCATTCATCGCGAAGATCGAGATGGGCATCGATTTGCAGGATCGAAAGAGTCTTGTGCTTTTCCATCACCGCGCGAATAAGGCCCGGAGTGATGCTGTGTTCGCCGCCGAGTCCAAGCAGGAATTTCCCGTCGCGCACAACTTTGCGTGCGGCCGCATACAGGTCCTCGACCATCGCCTTTGGCCCGGACATGTTCGGCAAGAGCGGATCGAGCGTGGCCACACCGGCCTTGTACGCCTCGATCTCCAATTCATCGTCGAACAGCTCGACCTGCTGCGAGGCGTGGATGATCGCATGCGGACCGCCGCGCGTGCCGACCTGAAAGCTGGTCGTCGAATCGTAGGGAATCGGCAGCACCGCGAATCGCGCACGTTTGTAATCGCTGTATCGCGGCGGCAGACCGAGAAAATTGTTGGGACAAGTTGACACAGGCAACGACGATATCGAATTCGTGGATTACGGCAACTTTGCGTGTTGTGGCGGAGATTTTTCGCGTGGCGGAGCGATCGAGGTTAACGGCGTCTTACGGGGCGCCAAGGCGAACGGAATTTCCGATGGCAGAATCACGCCGCCGGATATCATCAAACGAAGTGCATCCTCAATGCTCCAGGTCAATTCGATGATGTCGCTACGCCTGACCACGAATACGTAGCCGGTCGTTGTGGGTGTGGTGGCCACGAACACCGTGCAAAGCTCTTCGCCTGTGTTGGTGTCTTTTGTGAAGCCGGTGATAAAGCCGATGGATCGGCATTCGCTGCTCGGAAATGGAACCAATGCCACGCGTTGAAAGCTCTGCGCGGATTCGCCCGCGAAAGTCTCCAAAATCTGCTTCGAGGCCCCGTAAATCGTCTTAATGATCGGTAAGCGGTCGAGGATTCGCTCCAGGAGCTTCACCAGCCGTCGACCTACAATATTCGCGGTCATCAGGCCGATGACATACAGCACAAAGATCGTGAGGAGTACGGAAAAAACTCCAACTCCCCAACGAAACTGCCGTGGTAGAACCGCGATCCCTCCGTCGGCCACCTGTTGCGGGGTTACGCCGACTCCGGCGAGAAGTTTGTCTCCCCAGTTGCTGGTAAGGTAGGCCGTCACCGCCCACATGGACATGTCGCGCATCATTTCGAAGACGAATTTGATGAGCAGGAACGTGACCCAAAGCGGCAGCACCACAACCAATCCGGCCGTGATTCGTGCTCGGAGGACGGCGCGGACGGTGGCCTGAATGCGAGTTCTTTTCGCTGCCGGGCCCGGTAGCGCCTCAATCGCAGACTCCGGCGGGTCAGGTATTGGTATTTGCGGAACGGTATCCATCAGCCTCCTATCGGGCCAAGCACTTGCTGATGTTTATACAGTGAATTGGTGATTCCTTTTGCGAGTCGGAGACTATGGCGGCCGCAGTCATTTTTTGTCTCAGGTGATCGTATTTGGGTAATAGTACCCAATTCGGTCAATGACGGGCGGAGCACTACCCAATTTTGCGATAGTTTGATTTGATGAACGTGAATGACTATTACGCTCATAACGACATGAAAAATAATGAGTTAAACGTGATCACTGGAATTCCGTATATTATTTTACGCGATGGCACGCCATTTGCCTAGGTGTTATCCGACGGATCGCGAAGTACGAAGGATCGCGGGACGAGGGGTGAGGACGGAGCGAAAGGAATCCAAAAGGGAACACTCAAGGGGGGACGGAGCTCGTGTTCTCGTGTCCCAATACACAGCTTCCTCTGCGGGCGACCCGCCGGGATCACTAACGAATTGTCGTGTGTGGGGAGATGCGCGGCGAATCATAGTGATCTCGGCGGGGAGCTATTTTTACGGGCAACCACGCACCAACAGAAAATGATGAAACCACAGATTACGCATATTCGCGCGAATGGATGGTTATGCAGTTCGGCCCGTTCGGTGACGATCAACCAATTCTCGAAGCTCCGGCAGCAGGAAAATCCCTTCGACTTCGTGCATGGACGCAAGACCGACCACACAATGCTCGGCGCGAGTCGCGATATCAGCGTCAAGATCGATGAACAGCACGCGCTTTCCGCGCAACTTGCACAAGCTACCTCCTGATCCACCAAGATGTTCGGGGCGAACTTCCACGCCGGCGGCCTCGAGCACGGCCGTAATTGTCTCGATCTGAATTCCCGGATCCATTTTCTTCCTTCAAGGGGCTACGATGCGTCGGTCGATATCGGCCAAGCAGACACCATTGTACCTTCGATTGGTAAGCCGGGACATCTATGACAATTCGCAAGCCACCTGCGTTTTCCAGAAGTGGAAATTCATCGTCAGCGACCACGGTGCGACCGCCATCGGTTGGGAATGATGTCGATTTCGAATCGCGTGTGCGTACACTCAGCCTGCAAATGGAAACGCTGAAGGCCCAGGTGCGCCAGGCCCAGCAACTTGCCGTCGTCGGACGAACGGCCGCAACCACCGCTCACGAGGTGAACAATTTGCTCACGCCCATGCTCGCGTATGCCGAGAGTGCGGTGAATTCCGACAATGTGGAGTTCTTGAGAAAGGCCCTGCGAATCACCGTGAAAAATGCGCGAATGCTTGTGGGAATGTCGGAGCGCGTCCTGGAGATCAGCGCACCCAGACCGCTGAAACTGGAAATCGTCGATGTGCGGTCGATTGTGGATGCGGCAATTGAGAGCTTATGTCGTGACCTTTCCAAGGATGGGATCAGCACGCACATTGAAATCGCCTCGGACTTGAAAGCGTACTGCGATCCGCTTCAGATTCAGCAGGTCTTGTTCAATCTGTTTCTCAATGCCCGTCAGGCCATGGAGAAGTCGCACGGCGGCCTGTTGAAAGTGACGGGTCAAAGAACTCCGATTGAAGCGAGTGGCACCCAATTTCCATCCCATCCGACAGCGAGCAGACAATTCCAGATTGAGTTACAGATACACAACACTGGAGCGCCGATTCCAAGGGATTTGTTACCACAAATGTTCGAGCCATTTCAATCAAGTAAGTCCGCCGCGAACGGCGAGAAGTCGCGCTGTCACGGATTGGGACTCTCCCTTTGCCGCGAATTCATCGAGGAAAACGGCGGCCGCATTCGTGTGACCAGCTCGGCCGACGCGGGCACAACGTTCACACTAATCTTGCCATCAGAGTGAATGCACTCATTCAACTGGTCAGATCGCCAATCCGCACTCCGGACAACGAGCCGATGTGAGGCAATACAGGCTGTAACCGCATCCTATGCATTCATTTTGGATTCGACGCCGTGCCACGCGCCGCTCATGAATCGCTCGACGCACCGGGACATACATCAAGAGAACAGCCAGCGGCCAAAGCGGAAAGCGCACGAAACTGGATTCGACAGTTGGAACAACTTTGTTCGAGGGTGAAGGCGGAAGTCGAATCATCGGCGAACGCCAGGCTCCGCCGAAGGGCGCAAGTTCATTTCGATTCCCCAGGCGGACAAATGTTCCAAAGCTCATCTCATTGCATGGCCCCGCAAACTCCGGGGGCAGGGGAGGTGCAAAGACTGCCGATTGTAGCCAAATCCCCGGGCTCCAGAAATTGCGACTCACTTCCATCGGCTCGGCGGACGAAAGGAAGAAGATGCGGGCCCGACCGTCATGCACGGCAAGTACGAGATAATTTCCTGCCGAAAGCCGTATGATCCCGGAGGGTGCACTTACATAACTGCACATGGTGATAATCGCGATGGCGCCCGTGAGGGCGGCTTGGGCGACGATGATTCGGCGGTGCCGCATGGTCATCATTCTATCCAATGGAACGATCA
>JACQFE010000036.1 GCA_016200265.1 Planctomycetota bacterium
CCCTTCGCTGCTCATTCAAGTTCAAAATGGAAGAATCACGCATGGGGGAAAGGGGGCGGTGCGCCCACGCAACGCCACACATGCCTTCGTCAACTCAAAACCCGTCAAACGCTTGGGACAATGAATAATCCGGGCTAAGGGCACTGGAACGGCATGTGTATTTTTCCGAGCCGCGCCCGTGAGGAAGCTTTGGAAACATCGAAGAGTCGAAAGGTCGAAACGAGGAGAGGCGCTGGTACCCAACCTTTCGCGAGGCGAAAGGCGAGGTGACGGATTGCAAAAGGTGAATCCCGACCTCAGGTTGGAAAAGGCGCGACTTGAGCCACTTGTTGGTTTGGCAAGCCTAACCCGTAAGGGACATAGAGCCGGTTTCACGACGCCCCTCAAGCACTCTTTGGTCTCTTCTTTGAGCGGACGGCGCGAGCGGCAACTCGCGCCGAAATATTCAATGCCACCGCGGCGCGAATGAGCGCCTTCAACGCCTTTTCATCAATCTTGTCGCCCTCATGGAAATCGATGGCGCGCCTGGTGTTGCCTTCGAGGCTGGAGTTGAAAAGGCCTGAAGGGTCCGCAAGCGACGCGCCATTGGCGAAGGTCAGCTTCACGACATTCTTGTACGTCTCACCGGTGCAGATGATTCCCTCGTGGGACCACACCGGAACCCCTGCCATCCAGTTCGATGGCTTTCTCCATTTCACTTCCTCGTCCACGTCGGGGACAGCCTGCTTAATGAGATCGCGGAAACGATCGAGCGTCTCACTGCGCCAGTCACTCAACGCCGCAATTCTCGCATCGATCAGCACAGAGGGAGAGTCTCCTCCTTTTCCTTGCTTCGCACCGCTCTTCATGGTTGTTGTCGATTTCTTCATGGTTGTTATCGCTCGCCCGTCACTTGAGTATCGCTTGTCAGCAGCTGGGAGCATCGCATCTCGTTTCCATAAGTCTCTTCGATGCCGAACGCGAAGATCGCCTTCCGGAGGCTGGAGAGCCGTTGGATCCTGAAGTACTGCGATGCCCTGCCGGTGAGTGCAGCGATTGGTTTTGTGCCTCGCTGCATTCACGCTACGACTACGGAGACGCCAAATGGGACTTCGAGTGCAATGAAAAGCTCCAAGCACCTGTGCGAAACCTCGAATCCGGCGATATCACAATTGGACCGATACCCACAGAAAACGTCAACCGTGAAACGTTGCTTGAGCGCTTTGAGATAGTCAACTGCCGGTCGCACGACTTGCCAAAGTGCCTCGATGTGGCGCTCCAACGGTTCGGTTTCGGGAAGCGAAGGCTTGAAGTGCCAAGCGTCGTCACGGTATTCCGGAGATCTTGGGCCTCGGCGTTCACCCTTGTGATGAATGCGGGTTGGTTGTACGCCGAGTCGCTGACTGACTTCCTCAAAAGGTATATCGTCACCGTGAATGCGCAATGTCGCGCTGAAGCGGAAGAAATTCGCTTCGTCCGGCTCTTCACCGTTGATGAAGCCCCTTAACGTGCGAAACATCTTGGGTTCGTCGCGGTCACTCATTGGCATATAACCAGCTTATCGCATCAAACGATCAAGTGAAGTGACTTACTCCACTTCAGGCCTCCGCTCTGGTCGCCTTCAGCCCCCTGGAAAGGGGGGAGGTTCCGTTACACTTAGGTGTGACTTGCTCTGGCACGATTCGTCGGCTTGCGGGCGGATGACTTGGCGACCGCTCACGCCACGCACCTCGCAGTCGTCACAACTTACGGGCAAGCCGTTGGGCCGGCGAACGGATACGCCAGGGATCGAAATCCATCAATGCAATTTGCGATGTCCGCAATGTCCACTGCCTTGTTCGGCGTGTCCGGGTTGATGTCGCCGCGGGCGACAATGGGCGCTCCGAGCACACCCTTGAACTTGTCGGTAAGGCCCGCGACGTCCGAAATATTGGGTTGGGTCAGCGGATCGGGTGATGGAGTTTGGAACGGCGCGACCACATCACCCCATCGGAATGTGGCGATGGACAACGGCGAGCTGGCGTAGGAACAAAAAGCCTCAGCCCCCAAGCACACGTGCGGGACATTCTCTATGGAATATCGTGAGCTGGGGACGATTTCCGGGCCTGTCACGTGGAGAGGATTTCCTCCAAGTTCATCGGCCCAGCTCGTGTAATAGGGAGCGCATTGAAGGCGCGCACAATGAAACGTCGTTGCCAAGATATCGCTCTCGGTGCATGTCGAAACCGGGCCAACCCACCGGACCTGGTTTTCAAAGGCGCTGAAATCGGGTGCCGGAAACTGCGGAAGGTTCGGCGGATCGGGATGGTGCAGCGAATTCAGCGTGACGCGGAGGGCGGTGGGGACCGGTGGGATATTTCCGTCGGAAGGAACGACGAAAGAAATCCACCTGACCTTCTCCACACCATCGGGTTCTGCGAGCGGGGCCAGCGGGATATCGGCGCAGACATCAAGCAAAGAATCTGTAACGATCTGTTGATTCGGACCCACTCCGTTTCCGGTCCATACCCCGTGCATGACCCCGTTCTGCAAAGCCACGCCAATGTACTCGCCGATGCGGAGCGTGGGCGGCGGACCCTCAAAGCGATGTGGCGCGCCGCGGTCGGGGTCAATGGCAACGTCGTTAAGCTGGACGTCTGGCGCCCACGTCAGCCCGCGGTCGTTACTGATCGTGTAGAACACGTCGAGCATATAATGTCCACTCGCATTTAACGCTCCATTGCGATTGTCGTACCACATCACGGCGATGCACCCCGTTGAATTATCAATGGCTGCGGTGGGCATTACCTGAAAGGTGGTTCCCGGTCCGTGATCGACCCGAATCGGCGCTCCCCACGTCAGACCATTGTCGGCCGAGCGGGCGATGAATATGTCGGCAGCGTCACCTGCGTCATGATTGTTATCCGGATCGTCGTTGGCCACGATGTAGAGGCTTCCCGGGATTTGGGGATCGGGCAGCACCCAAGGTTGCAGCGATCCCTGCAGCCAGAACGCGGCGCCGGGGATCACGCCGTCAGGACAGTCTTGTACGTTATACGTCACGTCGGAAGCCCCAGGCCCGAACGCCAGGGTCTTCTGTGGAAAGCTCACTCCTCCATTGATCGAACGCATCACGATGGTCTTACCGCTACTGCCATCGGGATTGCAGAAGAACCCGGGTTGCGAATGGTACGCAATGTATACGTCGCCGTTTGGAGCGACAGCAACGTGCGGTGGCCAAGCAAACCCCTCGGATACGGTGGAAAGCTGCAATGGAGCGGACCACGATGCCCCGTTATTCACCGAAAACGCAGTGAGCACTCGTTCTGATCCTGACGTGGGAAACTCTGTCCAAACAGAATACAGCCGATTGGCAAAGGGACTTCCTGCAAAGTGGTCGGCGGCCAGCCATGACTTGTCATTCTCGTTGCCGCTTGCACCCGAAACAGACACTTTCACCGGCCCGCTGATCAAGTTGCCCGTGGTAGGGTCCATTCGACTCACGAATTCATCGGCACCATTGGCGCCAATAAACCCTTGATAGGCATAGAACCATCGTCCCTGGGCATCGAATGCCAGAGATGGATCGCCGTCTCGGCCGTAGCCAGCCGGAATCGTGTTATTACGAGGGGCAGTCCAAGTGAGGCCGCCGTCCATCGAGACTCGAGATTGAAAAAGAGACGACATCACCACATTGTTGGGATTGAAGATGTTGATCGCCACAGCCGGTTCGTTTGTTCCTCCGAGAGCGACATCTGCACCCGCGGCGGCAACTCCAACCTCTGGGGGTGGCGTATTTTTGTAAACCGTCCGGTGCCCTGAAGGCCCCACTCGAGGAGCCTGCTGCGCCCATGACGAGCTGATCGCCACGCAAGTTACGGCCACAGCTGATAATTGCAATTGGAAACATCTCATGGCGATACACCTCCTGCTCAGGATGATAGAAACTGGACATCGAAATCGCCGACAGTTATGACAGAAAGAAACTACTATCGCGATTTCTGGATTACAACAAAAATATGAGCGAAAATGCAAGTTTTTGCCGACTGATGAGTTGTTGGAGTGTATCGCCATAAATATCCCACCTGATGGTCTGCGGTTTGCGGTGATTTGCGGAGTCGATTAGCCTTACCATCCTGCCTTTCATCCGACCACAGGGCGTGTGTCGGCGGTGTTATGAGCTACTAGAGGAGTGGCATTAATGACCAAAAAAGAACTGGCCGTCGATCAGGATGAGATGGTGGATGACCAGATGGAGGAGGGGGGCGAGGAGGCGCAATCCGCCGACGCCAAGGCCCTTGCCAAGCTCAAGGATGCGATCAAGGTCCAGCGCGAGGACTTGGGCGGACTCCGCGTCAAGCTCACTGTCACCATCCCGCGAGATACGATGGATGAGCGGCTCCAGGAGCAATTCGCGGAGTTGAAACGCGAAGCCCTCATTCCCGGCTTCCGCAAAGGACATGCCCCGCTCAAATTGATCGAAAAACGCTTTGCCGGCGAAGTCGGTGATGAACTCAAAGGCAAGCTGGTCAGCAGCAGCTACATCGCCGCCACCGAACGGGAAAATCTGAAAACGCTCGGCGATCCGATGGTTTGGGTCAAGACCAAGGAAGAGCGCGTTGGCGATGACAAAAAGCCCCACCAGGTCGAGGTGGATAAGCTAGTCCCATTCGACAAGGCCCTCGGCACGCTTTCCATCCCCAAGGACGGATCACTGACGTTTGCCTGCGAGGTTGAGCTGCGGCCCGAATTCGAACTGCCCGAACTCAAGGGCATACCGGCACAGAAGCCCACGGTGTCGATAGACGATGACGACGTGGACACGGAAATTGATCGTCTGGCATCGTGGCGCGGCGCGTTCGAGCCGGTCGAAGACGGTCCGGCCGAAGAAGATGATATGCTCTATGCCGACATGACCATGACGGTCGATAGCGAAATGCTGACACAGGAAACCAACATTGAAGTTCCTGCCCGCGATGTGCGCCTGAAGGGTGTTCCACTCGAAGGCCTGGGTAAAGTGCTGATGGGCAAGAAACCGGGCGATCGCGCCAGCATCAAGGCCGAAGTGCCCAACGACCACGAATATGATTCCGCTCGCGGCAAGACCGCGACATTCGATTTCACAATCCACGAGATTAAGCGCTGGACGCCGCGACCCATCGATGATGAATTCTTGAGCAGCCTGGGCGTCGAATCGGAGGATGATCTCCGGAATCAGATTCGCACGACTCTCGAGCGAAAGCTGGAGCGCACGTTGCACGACAAAATGCTCTCGCAGATTGCGGAGCACCTCGTGGATAATACGAAAATCGACGTGCCTGAGGGCGTTTCCAATCGACAGACCGATCGTGCGATCGCCCGAAGGGCGATTGAACTCCTGCAGCGCGGCATGCCCCACAACGAAGTGGAAAAACAGATCGACTCGATGCGCGGATCGGCCCGTGAACAAGTCATCCGCGACCTCAAGCTCTTCTTCATTCTCGAGAATATCGCCGATGAGCGCGAGATCGAAGTCAATGAAGAGGAAGTGAACGCTGCGATCGCGGACATTGCCAAGACCACGGGCAAGCGGTTCGATCGCGTCCGCGACGAATTGAGCAAGCAGGACGGCATGATGAGTCTCTATCTTCGCATTCGCGATGAAAAGGTGCTCGAACAGTTGCTGGAGGATGCGAAAATCACACAAGTAGAAGGACCGCCAAAGAGCGCTACGCCGAAAAAGCCAAGGGCTGCGGCGAATGCAATTGCGCCGATGGAAAAGGCAACGGCTGAACCCAGGACAAAGACCGAAGCGCCGGCCAAGACCGAGAAAAACAAACCGGCTGAAAAGGCGAAGGCCACGAAAGTCCAGGAAAAAGTGCCCGCTAAGGCCAATCCGAAAGCCGGCGCGAAGAGTGCATCACCAAACAAGGGTGACGCGAAAAAGAAGAAGAAGTAGCCGCAAGGCGTCGATGACTGCGTGGGCAGCCCTTTGATCGTTGCAAGCCGTACACGCGCTGCTGATGCGATTTTGAAGCCTGTGCTGTCTGAATTGTAGGAATGAGATGAGTATGCAAGAATTCTACGGACCACCGGGTACGTCCAATCAATATCCGCCCTATCAGCGAACCCGTGAGATGTCCCTCACGGATATGCTGCTGGAAAATCGCATCATTTTTCTGGCCGGACCCATTGTCGAACGCACTGCCAGCATCGTGATCCAGCAGCTCTTGTATCTGCAATCCATTCGTCGCGATCAGGACGTGAATTTGTACATTAACTCGCCCGGCGGCTTGGTGGATCAAACCCTGGCGATTTACGACACGATGCAGTTCGTAGGGTCGGATATCGCCACGTACTGCATCGGGCAGGCGGCCAGCGGCGCGGCGATCATTTTGATGGCCGGCACCAAAGGCAAACGTTTCATTCTCCCCAACGCCAAGGTCATGCTGCATCAGCCCTATGGCGGCATCACGGGTCAGGCCGAGGACATCAGGATCCAGGCCGAAGAAGTGCTGCGCGATAAGCTGCGGCTGAATCAGATCATCGCACGATGCAGCGGGAAGTCGATCGACAAAGTCGCCGAGGAAACCGAACGCGATCGCTATCTCACCGCGGACCAAGCGTTGGCGTATGGCTTGGTGGATGAAATTCTGGTTGACGATCGCAAGAAGAAGAAGTCGCAACTTTAAATTCCGAGCCGCGACCGTGAGGGAGCGGAATTGCCGAAGGACGAACGAATGACAATCATCAATCAACGCGTGCCGTTCGTGATCGAGAACACCGGTCGAGGTGAACGGGAGATGGATATCTTCTCCCGGCTCCTGAAAGACCGCATCATCTTTCTCACGGGCGGAATTGACGACGAAGTCGCCAACCTCATCGTCGCACAGATGCTCTTTCTTTCCAATGAAAACCCCGATGCCGACGTCCACCTGTACATCAACAGTCCGGGCGGCTCGGTTTCCGCAGGGCTCGCGATTTACGACACCATGCAATATCTCCGCTGCGACGTCGCCACGTACAACGTAGGCCTCTCCGCAAGCATGGGTGCGGTAATCCTTTGCGGCGGCGCCAAAGGCAAGCGGTTCCTTCTCCCCAACGCCCGCACGCTCCTTCATCAGCCGTTGATAGGCGGCGTGATGCAAGGTTCGGCTACAGACCTTTCAATCGAGGCCGAAGAAATCATTCGACTCCGCAAGGCCCTGTATTCGATTATTTCCTCGCGTTCCGGCAAGCCGATGGCCCAGGTCGAAAAAGATTGCGACCGCAACAAATGGCTCGACGCGCCGGAGACGATTTCCTACGGTCTGGCCGACACGATCCTGGAACGAATGGCCGTATCAAAGTAATTGATTCGCCCAAGTGCGGCGCTGAAGCCGCCCCGGACGCGAAGCAAAACGACACGTCATGTGACCATCAGAGGGGATTTCCGTGCCGATGCTCAGCCAATCTCTTTGGGCATGCGCTCTCGCTTGCGTGATCGCGCCGACTGACGACCCGCTCGCGTTGCTGACCCAGGCAAGATCCGCCCATCAAGCAAAGGACTATGCCACATGTGCATCGCGGCATGACGAAGCCGCGAAAGCACTTCCCGGGGCGGCCTCACCGCTCTTTGGCGCCGCGTGCTGCTGCTCAGCCCAGGGCGACATGGACGCGACATTCGAGCGCCTTGAACAAGCCCTCGACAGAGGCTGGCACGATATTGATCGACTCAAATCGAGCACCGATCTCGAAAAGGTGCATCGCGATCCACGATGGGCGCACGTGATCCGCCGCTGTGAAGAAGCAAGCGAGCGATTTGGCAGGTCTTGCAAGAGCGCCGATCTTCGCGGAGAATTGCTCAACCGCATGAGAGAAGATCAAGGAGTCCGACTCAATCCACCCGCATTTTGGGAATTCAGCAAGCTCGCGGAGTGGCGACGGATCGATGCCGAAAACACGGCCTTCATGAAGGTGCTCATTGAAAAATGCGGCTGGCCGGAAAAGAGCCACGTCGGCGACGACGGCGCGCTCGCAGTGTTCCTGCTCGTGCAACATGCGGACGATGTGCTATTCCAAAAGAAATGCCTGCCTCTGCTGACTGATGCGGTCGATCGCGGCGAGGCTCGCCCGCAGGACCGCGCCTATCTTCTTGATCGAATCCTCGTGCGCGAGAACAAGCCTCAGCGATATGGAACGCAATTTCAGGGCGTGGGCGCGGATTTGAAACCATTTCCGATCGAGGACGAGGCCAATATCGATGCTCGTCGACATGAACTTGGCCTATCGCCAATGGCCGAGTATGCTAAGCAAGTGCGCGAATCCGAACGACGATAGGTGGTCCTTCGGAAAGCATGAAACCGCGCGAGAATCCCAGCCGTAGTGGAAGAACATGTCCAAACCAAGAATCGCCGTCGTATTCGGAAGTGATTCCGATTGGCCGGTCATGGAATATTGCGTCAAGCAGTTGCGAGCCTTCAGGGAAGTACCGCACGTTGAAGTGATAAGTGCACATCGAAATCCGGATCGTGTGGCTGAGTTTGCACGTGGTGCGGAGGCGTCCGGCATTGAGGTCATTATCGCTGCCGCGGGAATGAGCAACGCACTGGCCGGCGCCGTGGCCGCGCACACATGTCTTCCGGTGATCGGCGTGCCGCTTGGCGGCGGCTCATTGCACGGTTTCGACGCGCTACTATCGACTGTGCAGATGCCGCCGGGAATCCCCGTCGCAACGGTGTCTGTTGGTGAAGCCGGGGCGAAGAACGCCGCATTGCTGGCCGTACAGATCATCGCCCGTCATGATGAGGCGCTCGCGGAAGCGTATCGCAGGTTCAAGTCGGACCAGGTCAACACTGTCGCGGCCAAGAACCGCGCGTTGCAAGAGCGAATGAAACAATGATTCCGACCGACGCATCGGCCCGTCGCGTTTTTTCCAATTCGCCCATTCAAGTCATGTTCGTGAATTCACACGATTGCACCTTTCCCACTTCTCGCACCGCTTTGAAGTTCCTCCGATGTCATTAGCCAATTTACCCCGAACCATCGAATGGATCGGCGAGCTTGATGGCTTCGTCCGAATGATCGACCAGACCAAGCTGCCGGAATCTCTGGAATTCATTGCGTGCCGCGACGTGGCGTGCATGTGGCACGCGATCAAGAGGCTCATCGTGCGCGGGGCGCCGGCGATCGGAATCGCGGCGGCCATGGGCGCTGTGCTGGCCGTTCGAGAGGAAACCCTGTCCGCCGAGCGGCTTCTCTCGAAGCTCGATGAGACCTCCCGATACCTCGCGTCCTCGCGCCCCACCGCCGTGAATCTCACCTGGGCCCTGACGCGAATGAAACAAAAAGCCCGGGCTTCGGCGGGCGAAGGCGCAAAGGCAATCTGCACGCGCCTGCTCGATGAGGCCAAGCAAATCCGCGACGAGGATGAGGCCGCCTGTCGCGCGATCGGCCAGAATGGCCTCTCTCTCATCAAAGACGGTGCCCAAATCCTGACGCATTGCAATGCGGGAAGTCTCGCGACCGCCTATTACGGCACGGCCCTCGCCCCGATCTACACCGCCCACGAGGCGAGTCGTCGCGTCACAGTCTTCGCCGATGAGACGCGACCGTTGCTGCAAGGCGCAAGGCTCACCGCATGGGAGCTGCAACGGGCGGGCGTAGAGGTCCGAGTGCTTTGCGACGGTGCTGCGGCCTCACTCTTGCAACGCGGCGAGATCGATCTGATCATCACCGGCGCGGATCGCATCGCCGCCAACGGTGACTCCGCCAACAAAATCGGCACGTATGGGTTGGCGGTGCTTGCCAAGGCCCACAAAGTTCCGTTTTACGTCGCCGCCCCTTCCAGCACGTTTGATTTGTCCATTCCGAGCGGTCAATCGATTCCCATCGAGTATCGCGACGAGCATGAAGTGCGATCGGGCTTCGGACGCGCGACCGTGCCCGTCGGCGTGCCCTGCCTCAATCCGGCATTTGACGTCACGCCTGCGCAACTGATCACGGGCATCATCACCGAGCGCGGGATCATCCGGCCTGTTGCTCGCGATGGAATCGCGGGCCTACTCCTGACCCTAACAACTGCGAATCGCACGCGGCTTGGACGCTAAGACCGCAATCATGGGCTCACGTGTTGGTGCTGGTTTCTTGCGGTCAATTCGAACCATTCTTGCAACCCGCGCAACCCGAAGCGACAATAACCCCAGAGTAAGACTTTCATATGATCTGACCCAGGAGAGGATAACGATGACACATCGCCTAACATTTCTGTGCTATGCGGCTATGACCACCTTTGTGTTTGCCGATGACAACCAGTTCAAAGTACTTGAGCACGATGCCATGCGAATAGCGGTGCCTAAGGTCAAACTCGCCATGAAACAGGCGATCGACACGGTGGGCAAGGAAGTGCCGAATGGAAGGCTGGTCGAGGCCGTCCTCGGACTGAAAGGCGAGACGCCGATCTTCGAGGTTGGATTCATCACGGACGCAGGCTACACGGAAGTCACGGTGGACGCGGATTCAGCGAAGGTGTTAGGCAAATACAATGAGAAGCCCGACGCAAGCGAGGCGGCGGAATACAAGGCGCGAAGCAAGGCCGTCGCGGCGGCCACGAGTACATTGTTGCAGGCGCTCGACCTTGCGCTGAACGAAGTGAAAGGCGGCACGGCCGTTCATGCGAGTGCGGAGATCGAAAACGGCAAGCTGGGATACACGGTTGACGTCTTCGACGGCAAAAATTTTAAGGACGTAAAGGTCTCGCCGGATGGAAAAGTCATTGAAACAGTTGCTTCGAATGACGCCGGGCAATCGTGGATCTTCGATCGTGAGGAAGCCGGAAAGCCCCCGACTGGATGGAAATTCGGCTTTACGAATGCATCCGGCGGCAAGGCTCAGTGGATGGTGACAAAAGATGCCGATTCTCCGACGGGGCCGAACGTGCTTACGCTTTCGGCACAAAGCGGATCCGGAACTTTCAATGTCGCGCTGGTGGAGAATACGACCTACAAGGACGTCAACCTGCGCACGCGGATCCGGCCCAATAGTGGAAAGGAAGATCAGGGCGGCGGATTGATCTGGCGGGCCAAGGACGAGAACAATTATTATCTTTGTCGCATGAATCCGCTGGAGAGCAATTTTCGAGTGTATAAGGTCACGAACGGGAAGCGGGATCAATTGCAGGACTCGACGTTTAAGGCGGAGTCCGGCAAGTGGTATGTGCTGCGGGCGAAGATGGTGGGGAATCATATCATGTGTTTCGTCGGTGATAAGAAAATGCTCGATGTCACCGACGACATGTTGAAGGATGCGGGAATGATCGGTTTGTGGTCGAAGGCCGACGCGTCGTCGTCGTTCGACAACGTCGCGGTCCAGCCCGCGCAGCCGAATGCATCCGACTCCGTATCCAAAGCAACCGGTTCTTCAGAGAAAAAGGGAAATGATGAGGATGACGACGATGATGACTAAACGTCTATGGTTAAGTCAATTGGGAATTGGTGCGTTCATCGCTTGTGTCCTGGCATGGTCGGGATCGCCGGTGATTTGCTTCGCAGGAGGAGAAGCCTCGTCGTGGACGCTGGAACAACCCATTTCGCTGGAAGGGGTCAAGGGTGAATTCGATCACTTCGCGTTGGATGCCTCCAAGCGGCGGCTGTTCCTTGCCGCTTCCGAAAATGGCACGGTGGAAGTCATTGATCTTGCATCGGGGAAGAAATCGCAGGCGATTGCAGGGTTGAAAGAACCGCATGGCGTCTTGTACATCCCCGACACGAAGGAGTTGGTCGTTACTTCCGGCGGCGACGGCAAGTGCATCTTCTATGATGAATCACTCAAGCCGGTCGCGACGATCGACGGCATGCCGGACGCCGACAATCTTCGCTATGACGCGAAAACCAAGCGGGTCTTTGTCGCTTATGGCGAAGGCGCGATCGCGGTCATTGATGCGACCACGCACAAGAAAGTCGGGGAGATCGCTCTTCAAAAGCATCCCGAAGCATTCCTGTTGGAATCAAACGGCCCGCGTATTTTCGTTGACGTGCCCGATACGCAGGATGTCGTTGTGCTCGACCGGGAAAAGCTCTCCGTGATCGGAAAATGGCCCATCAAGGCGCAGCAAAATTTCCCGCTTGCGGCTGATGAAGCCGGTCATCGACTGTTCGTTGTCTGCCGCAAGCCGGCCAAGCTCTTTGTTCTCGATACGGAATCGGGCAAGACAATCACCAGCGTCAATTGCGCCGGCGACGCCGACGACGTGTGGTTCGACGCTGCGAGCAAGCGCATCTATGTGTCAGGCGGCGAAGGCCATATCAGCGTGTTCGAGTCAACTGGCACCGATACGTACAAAGAAGTCGCAAAGGTCCCGACATTCAAGGGCGCAAAGACCTCATTCTTCGTCCCGGAGACTCGCACGTTTTATGTCGCGGTTCCGCCACATGGAAAAAAGGCGGCACGAGTGGACGTCTATAAAATTGCGACGAAGCCATGACTACAATAGGTGTCTGAGGTCGGGGATTTTCGGTGGATTCGGCGCTGCATGAGTCTCACATGGAAAGGATGATGATGCGAACGGTGATTTATTGGAGTGCAATGGCAAGCTTGGTTGGCCTCGCCGGTTGTGCGACTATGTCAGCAGACCAGCGCAAGCTAGACGTAGAACTTCGTCACAAGCAGGCGCCGGATTTTGAATTGACCGCCCTCGACGGCCCGAAGGTGAAACTCAGCGACTTTCGCGGCAAGCCGGTGGTGCTCGCATTTTGGGGATTCGGCTGACCGCCCTGCCGCGCGGAAGCACCGCACCTCAGCCAGTTGGCTGAAAAATACAAGGGCGATGGTCTCGTGGTGTTGGCCGTCAATGCATGGGATGAAGACAAAGACGTAGTCTCCAAGTTCGTCAACGAAAACAAACTCAAGCAGCGCGTGCTGCTCAACGGCCGTGACACATTCAAAGGGCCCTACGGCCAAAAGGCCATTCCCGTCGTGCTTTGGGTCGACCGCTCCGGAAAAATCGTCCGCACGCACATCGACTTTGCGGAGAAGGATGCGGCGGCGCTCGACGACTCCACGGCCAAACTCGTGGCAGGCAAGAATTGATGGATGCGGCATCTGGATCAAGTTGTCCGTCATTCTGAGCGAAGTGAAGAATCTGTTTTGCAGAGATTCTGAGCCTTTGTGATCCACGCTCAGAATGACGAAAACCGTTGTCGGCAAGGCTGGAATAACCTGGGGCCGAGCTTTATTCAGTATCGCCGCTGGGCAGAAGCGTCCTCATACAATTCGACGTAGCTTGCATAGCGGTCGGGGTGAATTTCTCCGGCATTGACGGCGTCTTTGATCGCGCAAGGCTCTTCGTGCGTGTGCGAGCAATCGGGGAACTTACAGCCGGCCACTCGATCGATGAATTCCACGAAATATGCCTCCAACTCCTGCGCTGGCACGAGCGTCATATCGAACGATCGAATGCCGGGCGTGTCGACGACGTAGCCGCCGCCCGTGAGACCGTACAAAATCGCCGTCGTCGTCGTGTGCTTTCCTTTGCCGCTTTGTTCGCTGATGACTGCAGTTTTCAAAGCGAGTCCGGGCTGCACGGAATTGAGCAAAGAACTCTTGCCCACGCCGCTTTGTCCGGCGATCACGCTCGATTTTCCGTGAAGAAAATCTCGCAGAACATTCACGCCGACGCCGCTCGCAGCGCTGATGCGAATCGTGCGATAGCCCAGCGATTCATAGCGATCGAGAATCGAGCCGGCCACATCGTCCACGTCCAGATCGATCTTGTTCATGCAGATGATCGGCACGATGTCGCCGAATAGCGCGGAGACGATGTAGCGGTCGATGAGATGCGGCTTGGGCCAGGGATCATTGGCCGAGCTGACGATGACGGCCTGATCGACGTTGACGGCGATGATCTGCGTCCGCTTGCCCGAGCGGCGATGAAGGATTCCGTGTCGCGGTTCGACGGCCTCGATGGCGCCTTCGCGGCTGGCGGCATCGGAGGATTCTTCGATGCGAAAGCGAACGAGATCGCCAACGGTGACGGAACTTCGTTCGTCGATGCGGCGCGTGCGCAGAATTCGGCGAATGGTGCAGGGAATCGTCGCGCCTTCGTGATCCACATCTGCGTAGAGGCCGCGCACCGCGAGGACAGTTCCCATCAGAACATCCGTCCGCAGTGCGGGATCGTCGTGAACGATGATGGTTCGCTGTCGCGATTGATCGCCCTTGGCCACTACGCGTTCGGTCTGCGGAGCGTTGTGCGCTTGGTGTTCGGCGCTGCGGGACTTGCCGGTCCAGTCTTTGACCCGCGCCTTTGACGAGCGATTTCGCCGAAAGGGCACGCGCACCTTGCGCCCGCGCTTGTCCGGAACCTCTTCGCCGCTGCCTGCGGCGTTGTCTGCGTGACGAGCCATTAGTAAGGATTGTTCGGGGGATTGCCGTGCGGTCAACTCCGAGCCGTGGCATTCATGCTACGGGGTAGGGTAACTCTTCCAGAAATGGATTCCCGTTGAAATGAATGCGTGGGAGGATGCGCGCCCAATGCTCCGATCAACAATTGAATCTGCGAAAATCTGCGTCATTTGCGGTTTTGTCTTGGCGTTGCCCGTCGCTTGCGCTCTGGGTTCGGATAGTCACAAAGAGGATCTTCTCGTTCCCCTTCGGTCGTGACGACCCCTAGCTTCCTGCCGCCAGCGCTTCGGCCGTGTAGCCTTCGGGCAGGGGCTTGGCGAATTTGCACTTGGGATATTTGCTGCAACCGAGGAATGGGCCGGAGCGACCGGTGCGGATGAGCATCGACTCGCCGCATTCGTCGCAGGCGATGTCCGTGGGCACGGGCTTGGGGCGTGCGGGCTGAGGCATTTCGATTTCGGCACGTTTCTTGGCTTCGCCGCGAAGATTGGCCACAAACGAGCACTTGGGATAACCCGTGCAACTGAAGTACGGGCCGAAGCGGCCGCTTTTCAAGATCACTTCCGAGCCGCAGTCGGGACATTTGAGCTTGTCTTCGGGCCAGACCTCGACCACCGGGCGACCGGTGCGCGTCCAGGCGAAACCCTTGGGTGGAGTGCCAAGCGTTGACACATCGACCTTGGCGGCGCCATTGCGGCCCGCGCCTTTGCCGGATTTCGCGGCGCGACTTGACTTGCCCGCGCGACCGTTCGTCTCCACCGGTGCATCGGGGACTTCACCGGCCTCATTCTTGGCTTTCAGTTCGTCGAGCTTTTCCATGGGCATGGCGTTGCGGCACTTGGGGAAACCCGAGCAGCTCAGGAACGGACCGCGACGGCTCTTGCGAATCACCACCGGCCGGCCGCACTTGTCGCAGCGCACGCCGGCGTCCTGCGGCTTGGGCTTCTCGATGAAGATGTCAGTCGGAACCGGCTTGATCGATTTGCACTTGGGATAGTTCGTGCAGCCGAAGAACGCCTTGCCGCGGCCCCATTTGACGGCCATCGGCGAGCCGCAATCCGAGCATTTTTCGTGAACATCTTCCGGCTTGACCTTGCGAAGCGCATTGCCGGCCTCATCGCATGGCAATGTGTTCGTGCAATCGGGATAGCCCGTACATCCGAGGAAAGACCCTAGTCGGCTCTTGCGAACGATCATCTCGCGGCCGCAGAGGGAGCACGGATGCTCGCCGACGATTTCGGGGATCGGTTTGCCATCTGCGTCCACGTTCATGGCCGCTCGACATTCCGGGAATCCGGTGCAGGAAAGGAATCGCCCGTTCTTGCCGAGGCGATAGACCATCGGCTTGCCACACTCCTTGCAGGTGTATTCGCTGGGCTCGGCCCGAGACTTTTCCATGTCCACCTGTGCCTTGTCGAGTGAGGCCTTGAACGGCTCGTAGAATTCGCGAAGCACGTGGACCCAGTCGAGATGGGCTTCCTCGATCTTGTCGAGCTCGTCTTCCATGTAGGAAGTGAACTTCACGTCCATGATGTCCGGGAAATGCTCAACGAGCCGCTGCGTGACGATTTCGCCGCGAGCAGTTGGGCGGAGCTTCTTCTCAATCAAGTCCACATAGCCGCGATCTTGGACGGTCTGGATGATGGCCGCATACGTACTTGGTCGACCGATGCCTTCGGCCTCGAGTTTTTTCACCAGCGCCGCTTCGGTATATCGCGCTGGCGGCGAGGTGTATTGCTGCTTTGGTTCGATGTGCAGTGGCGCGAGCGGTGCCCCGACTGCAAGTTCGGGTAATACGACATCGCCGTCATCCGAAATTCCCATGACGCGCTGGAAGCCGTCGAACACGAGACGGCGACCGGTTGCCTTAAACGTCGCTTCCGCGACCCCCCTGTGTCCCCCCTTATCAAGGGGGGAGGCATTGGGGTGCCCCAGCCCTTGGGCTGGGGGACTGATATTGGCGTTGATGAATACGGTCGTGCTGTCCCATTCGGCCGGCGTCATCTGGCACGCCACAAAGCGCCGCCAGATCAAATCATAGAGTTTAGCTTGTTCGGCAGTCAGAGAGTCACGCACGGCTTCCGGTGCGCGAGCAATGTCAGTGGGTCGAATGGCCTCGTGGGCTTCCTGTGCCCGCTTGGCCTGTGCGTAGAAATTCGGCTTGTCCGGCAGATATCGATCGCCGAACTGGTCGCCGATCATCTTGCGAACGGCGTTAATCGAATCCTGACTCAAGTTCGTGGAGTCGGTTCGCATGTAGGTGATCAAGCCGACCGGACCTTCGCTGCCGCCGATATCCACGCCTTCATACAACTGCTGAGCGATGCGCATCGTGCGCGATGGGCTGAAGCCAAGATAGCTGGACGCTGCCTGTTGGATCGAAGCGGTCGTGAACGGCGGATTGGGCCGCGAGGTCGTGCGACGCGTCTGCACATCGCTGACCTTGAATTCGGGTGAATTGGCTGAATCGAGGTGGCCGTGAAGCGTGACGGTCTTGAGTCCCTTGTCCTTATAAGGGGCGAAATCGGAATCCTCGCGCGAATCGAGAACAAATCCGAGCGACTGCGCCACTTTCATGGCCACATCGGCATTGCGGGCGTCGAAATCCTCGCCGCCGACCTTCACCAATTCCGCGAAGATCGCGTGATGTTTGCTGAGCCAGGCGTTGCGGGTCTTGACTGAATGCGATTCGCCGTCCTTGCCGTCGGCGATGAATTTCGCCCACGCCTGTCGATCGGCCAGTGCCTTAGCAACGTTCGTGCCGAAGCAACCGAGGATTTTCCACGATTCCTCCGGCACGAACGCGCGAATTTCCTTTTCCCGCTCCACGATCAGTCTGACTGCAACGGACTGGACGCGACCGGCTGATAGCCCCTTGGCGATCTTCTGCTGGAGCAATGGGCTGAGCAGGTAGCCGACGATGCGGTCGAGGATTCGGCGGGCCTGTTGGGCATTCACCTTGTCCATATCCAGTGTGTGCGGCTCGGCAAAAGCAGCCTGGATGGCAGTCTTGGTAATTTCGTTAAAAACGACCCGCTTCGCTGTCTTCTCATCGAGATCCAACGCGTGTGCCAAATGCCAGGCGATCGCTTCTCCTTCGCGGTCAAGGTCGGTGGCGAGGTAGACGGTGCTGGCATGTTCGGCCGCTTTGCGAAGGCCGCTGACGGTTCTTCGTTTTTCGCTGAGAATGCCGTAGACAGGCTCGAAATTGCGGGCGAGATCGATGCCGAAGTCGTTCGGCGGTAGGTCGCGGACGTGGCCCATACTGGCCATAACCTCATATCCTGAGCCAAGATACTTATTGATCGTCTTGGCCTTGGCTGGGGATTCCACGATCACCAGCGCCTTGCCGTTCGAAGCCGACTTGGCGATTGACGTTGTTTGAGTTTTTTCTTTGGCCTTTGCCACCCGCCACCCGTTCTTTACTATTTGCCCCGCAACCCGCCGGTGCATTCAAGCCCTATGTTACCAACCTCCGGTCACGGCGGTCGTTACTATCGACCGGAAGGTCCGAATACTGCAACGCTGAATTATAGGCAACGTCGGTTAGTGGCTGGGGGGTCTAGCAGGTGCGGCGGAAAGTGTCAAATCGGGCAATTTTGATCATTCGGTCGCCAGTTGCATTCCTTGGGTTGGTGCCTTATACTCGCCGAATTGCGCCACTTGGTGCTTAACATATTGCAGAATAAGGAGTTGTATTCCCATGATGAAATTTTTCCGCAAATATAACAAGCAACTGCTTGCTGTATTTATGGCACTTCTGATGATCGTGTTTATCGGCGGCTCGGCGTTGCAGCAAATGATGCAGCCGTCGCAGAATCACGCCGTGGCGAATTCCAAATATGGCCAAGTCATGCTAATGGATCAAACCCATGCGACCGCCACAACAAGTCTATTGAGCCAAATCGGGTTGTCGTGGCAGCGGCTGGCCGGCGCGGAAAAGCCCATTGAGATCGTCGATTGGATTCTGCTTCAGCGTGAAGCGCAGGCCCTTGGTGTTACCGTGACCCCTGAAGTCGTTCAGTCTTCCCCTCTTACGGATACCTTGTCCGATCGAATCAGCCAGCTGGCACGAAATTTGCGAATTCGAAAGGATGAAATTTATGTCGCGATCGCGCAGCTTCTGACAGTCGAGCAAGCGGCCGGCGGCGCCGCGGGTTCTGTCATACCCAGTGACGCGGAGCTGGACATCACCGCGAGAAACGCTCTTGAGAAAGTCAAGATTCAGGCCGTCATGCTTCCCGCTCACGCCTTTGTCGATCCCAATCAACAATTCTCCGATGCGGAAATGAAAGCGCATTTGGACAAGTATCGCGAGCGCGAGAAGGGTGCGGGACTCAACTTCGGGTACTACCAGGGTATTGCGCTCAAGGCGCAGTACATTCAGATCAATCGCGATGCGATCATGGCCGGCGACACGATTCCGAACCTCGAAAAGAAAGCCCGGCAATTCTACGATGATCGTCGGGATAAGGATCCTCGTTTCCGCAGGCCTGCCGATGACAAGCCTTCCGATCCGTTCCGCGACGGTCAGTTTGTCGGCCCACCGCCTCTATTGCCGCCCTACGTGGATTGGGAGCAGGCCAAGGACATGGCCATCAATGCGGTGAAGAAGCAACATGCCGATGAGGCCGCCGCTCAACTCGCGGACTGGATTCTGAAGTCCACGGCCGAACCCTGGGGCGATTCCGAACGAGGCAAGGATGGCTATCGCATGCCGCCGCAAAGCGTTTCGAATGAAGATTATTACAAGTCCGTGATCGAGCACATTCCACCTGAGAAGAAGTACCCGAACGCGGTGACGGTCGGCGCCACGAGCTTTTTTACGGAGAAGAAGGCCAACAACATGACCCCGATCGCGGTGGCCATGTACAAATCCGAACATCTGCCGATGCCCTTATCGTTCAGGCAGCTTGCGTTCCGCTCGAAGCCCGCCGTGCCGGAAGTGACTTCGAAAGAGGGAAATCAGGGTGACTACACGGCGCTGTATCAGACGTCGCAGTATCCGCTCACGCATCTTGCCACCGGGGATGTGTTCATTTTTCGAATTGTCGATTCGAAGCCTGCGCATGCTCCTGACTCGGTCGATGAGGTGCGCGACGAGCTGATTGCGGACATGCGGCTACAGAAGGGGTTCGACGCGGCCAAAGCCAAGGCGGATGCGCTCTTTATGGCACACGTGACCGGTGATTCGCTCAAGGTTGCGTTTGAAAAGGACGCGGATCTCGTTGCGAAGAAAGAGACCGACTCGGGTCATGAACTCGGATACTTTGATCCGGTTGCTTTTTCACGCGTTCCCATGGGCCAGGCGGCACACGGCAGAATGCCCGACGGAATAAAGGTGCCTCAAGGCGTCGGTCCGATACCCAACAGCGTGATCGACAAAATATTCGCCATGAAGCCCAATAACGTGGAATCACTTGAGGTACCTGAACGCGCGGTGGTGATGGTCGCGGAATTCAAAGAGATTCTTCTCTCGCCGCAGGAAGAATTCGAGAAGATGAAGAAGGAGCTTGTGACGCAGCTCACCTACGAGCGTCGAAGTGCGGCCATGAAAGACTGGCTCGACCCCGACAAGATTCGTGCCCGGACGGGGTTTGCGCTGATCACGCGATAATGGTCCGCGGCCAATAACGATCGAAGAGATTTCAATCCGAACCCGGAGCGCGAGCGACGGGCGGTGTTGTTCAAAATCAAGAAGACTGCCCCGCGCTCGCGCTTGGGGGTTCGGATGAGTGCGCGGTTCCCTGCCCTATTTCGACTTTTTGACTTTTCGACGTTTCAACATTTCATAGGCGAGCCGGGGCTACTTTCGTGCGGTCCGCCGAAGCGGACTCGCGCTTGTGAAAATCTTCCGGGATTGGCCATATTGGAATGGCTCGACAAGCCGGGTAAACTACGCATCCGCACAGGCAAGGATGTTGAGGCCTGGGTTTACGAGGAACGATCATGGATCGAGAAATCGTCGTCAGATTGCATTCCAGTTTTGAGGCTATGGTTCAAACTCATGCGGAAACTGGAACGGAGTTCTGGTGCGCACGCGATTTGCAGATGTTGCTCGGTTATGCCCAATGGCGGAGCTTCGAGGCCGTAATCGCGAAAGCTGTAACTTCCTGCAAAACGGCGGGTTATGACCCTGCCGACCATTTTGCGCGATTGCGCAAAATGGTCGCCACCGGTTCCGGGGCAAGACGGGAAATTGAAGACATCGCGTTGACGCGATACGCGTGCTACTTGATCGCCCAGAATGGCGATCCGGCAAAGGATCCAATTGCGTTCGCACAGGCCTACTTTGCAGTCCAAACGCGTAAGCAGGAACTCATTGAGCGCCGGCTTGCGGAGGCCGAACGAATCAGCGCTCGCAAGAAGCTCTCGCAATCCGAGAAGGAGTTGTCTGGAATCATCTTCGACAGGCTGCGCGATGAGGAGAGTTTTGCGCGAATCCGAAGTAAAGGAGACACGGCGCTCTTCGGCGGTCGTACTACGCAAGACATGAAGGTTCGCCTTTGCGTCCCCAAGGGGCGTCCACTCGCTGACTTTCTTCCAACCATCACGATTAAGGCCAAGGATTTTGGAAACGAAATTACGAACTTCAACATCAAAGAACGCCAACTTCAAACCGAGGCACTCATCACCGACGAACACGTAAGGAACAATCAAGAAGTTCGCAACCTCCTGGTCGATCGTGGGATCGTTCCCGAGAGTCTCCCCGCAGCTGAGGACGTGAAGAAGGTCGAGCGACGGCTCGTTTCGGAGCGAAAGAAGCTTCCGAACACGATTGAACGAACGGAGGGAACGTCATCTTAGCCAATGGCTCGTCGTCCCTAGCTGCGGAGGTCGCCAAACGCCGCTGCACGTCCGGCTTGGGTGGATCGCTAGACTGTTTTTATTCAGAAGTTGCTGCGCCGTAGACTGCCAAGGCCCGGCAACCAAACGTCGCGATGAGTTGCACACCTATAAAGACTAGAAATTCCCAGTGTCCGTTAATGATCGCCCCGATAATTGCAACCGGTGCAACGCCGACACCAGCGATGAAGAGGCCGAAAACGAACCAGAATGTGCCCAAGAAATTCAGGCAGTAATGGGCAGCGTAGAACCAGGTAATACCAATTCCAGAAATTAATGGCGCGGTTCGGTTTCAGTGAGTGCCACTGGTAGCTTGCCTGCCAGTACTGGTACGGGCGGACAAGCCGCCCATGGCACCCCGGAGGTAGCGCCAATAATTATTGGGATTCGTATAAAAATCACGCCATGAACCGGGAGGATCGTTTTCTGAAACCAAACGCCGCCCTTCGTCCACCACAGGATTACCGCAACAATCGGGTAAATCGTCAAGCATCCTTGAAAGGCACCGACGGCGGAGGCAAATGCCTCGAATCTTTTCTCATTCATAGCTCGTCATTTTGCCGCCACATCCTCCAAAAAGAAAGTTGCCAGCCCCGATGCGGGCACGCCGTTTGCATCTGGTTAGCTCGCAGGTAACGAGGCGGTGCACCGATTGCGCTCGGCAGTGCTAGAATCATCCGCGAGCCCCCTCAGCGCCTTGACAAGCCCACGGAGGCTTACGACGCTCTGCCCATGCGTATTCTTTCCGGCATTCAATCCAGCGGCAAGCTGCACCTGGGCAATTACCTAGGGGCCATGAAGCAGCACATCGAGCTGCAAGCGGAGAATGAGTGCTTCTTTTTCATCGCCAACTTCCACGCTCTCACCACCGTGCAGGACGCGAAGGTGCTTCGCGACAACACGCTCGATGTGGCCATTGATTATCTCGCCCTCGGGCTCGATCCGCACAAAGCGAACCTTTTCCGCCAAAGCGACGTGCCCGAAGTCACGGAGCTGGCGTGGATTCTCTCGACCGTCACGGGCAAGGGCCTGCTTGAACGCGCTCATTCGTACAAAGACAAGGTCGATAAAGGCATCGAGCCGAGCATGGGGCTGTTCACGTACCCGCTGCTTATGGCCGCCGATATTTTGATCTATCGCAGCGACCTTGTGCCCGTGGGCAAGGATCAGGTGCAGCACATTGAGATGACTCGCGACATGGCCGGGTACTTCAACAATAAGTTTGGTCGCGAGGTGCTCAAGCTGCCAGCGGTCAAGCTCAATGACGCCCTCATCGTGCCGGGTATCGACGGGCAGAAGATGTCCAAGAGCTACGGCAATGCGATCAATTTGTTCGATCCGCCGAAGGAGACTCGCAAGCGGATCATGAGCATCAGGACGGACAGCACGCCCGTAGAGGCCCCGAAAAATCCGGATACGTGCAATGTCTTTGCGATCTATAAATTGATGGCGACGCCGGAAGAGGTCGCGGCGCTGCGGAAGAAATATCTAGCCGGCGGAATGGGATATGGTGAGGCCAAGTCACTGCTGGCAGATGTGGTCGAGCGCGTGCTTGGTCCGGCGCGGGAGCGCCGCGAAAAACTTGTGGCCAACGCCAGTTATGTGGAAGATGTGCTGGTCGCGGCGGGCAAGCGGGCGCGTTCGGTCGCGAATTCGGTGATGGCGGATGTGCGCGACGCGTGCGGGATTGTAGTGTCGAAGCAGTAACGTGAAAAAAAACAAGAAGGTAAATCCGCTTCCTTACGGGCGCGGCTCGGTACGAAGCCACAATGATAAACGAATACAAAGTCGCGCTCGACATCTACAACGGTCCGCTTGATCTTCTTTTGTTTCTCATCAAGCGCGACGAGATCGACATTTACGACATACCCATCGCCCGCATCACCGAGCAGTACGTCGAATACGTCCGTTTGCTCCAGCAGATCGATCCGGAAGTGGTGAGCGAGTTTCTGGTGCTTGCGGCCACCCTGATTGAGATTAAATCACGAACGCTATTGCCGTCGCCGCCTCCGGAGGAAGTGTCTGAGGATTTCGTCGATCCGCGACGCGAGCTTGTGCGTCAGCTTCTCGAATACAAGCGATTCAAGGATGCGGCGCGGGGGCTCGATCATGCGGCCACGATTCGGGCGATGAAGGCCGCGCGATCGCCGGCCATGCCGGAGCGTGATGCGAATGAATTTGATTTGCAGACGGTAGACATCTGGGACCTTTTTGAGGCCTTCAATCGCCTGTTGCAGCAGACCGGCAAGCTGGCCGCGACGCATCATGTCGGCGTGGATGATACGCCGCTCGCGCTGCACGCTGAGGACGTGCTCGATTCGATTCAGCGGGCGGGCGGGTCGCAGGATTTCTCGGAGATTTTTGCTGGTCGCACACGCCCGGAAATGATCGGCTTATTCCTGGCGCTCCTCGAGCTCATTCGTCAACGACGGATCAATGCGGTGCAGGAACGACCGTTCGCTCCGATTCGCATCTGCTTGATTGATGCGACGCCGCTCGATGCGTTTGATGAGGAGAAGGTTTTCGGCGCGGGTGCGCCCGGCGATGATGAGCCCGCACCCTTTCATCATGCGCACCATGGCGGCACGGAGAATGAGCAATCTGAGATTTCAGATTTCAGAAGTGAAAACAAAGTCGATGCACTGGATAAAGAAACGGAGTCTGTCGATCTTGGCATCGAGCTGCCCGACCTTGCAGCGACTGAAGCGAAAATAGAGGCGTATTTGAAGGAGCAGAGGGATGCGGAATGAATTGCCGATTGATGAAACGTCAAAACGTCAACAAGTCAAAACGTCAAGACGACGGCAGGTTCGTCTTTTGCGCGTCGTATTCGATGCCTTCTTGCCTGTTGCCTCCATCCATTGGATTTCGAGCTTTGAATTTGGAACTTTGCAATGAAACCCAGCCAGCGAATCATTGAACTTGGTCTGACTCTTCCGCCTGCGGCCGCACCCATTGGTAGTTACGTGTCTGCGAATCGCAGCGGGCGATTGATTTACACCAGTGGGCAATTGCCTTCTCGCGAAGGCAAGGTTCTGTTCACGGGGAAAGTGCCGAGCGATGTCACTGTGCAGCAGGCGGCGGAAGCATCTGGGATTGCCATGCTCAATGCGGTCGCGGCGGCGGCGAATCTCGCCGGCGGCGTTGATTTGATCGAGCGTGTGGTTCGTGTGTGCGTGTTTGTGAACAGCAGTCCGGGTTTTTTTGAACAACCGACGGTCGCCAACGGCGCCAGTGATTTGCTGGTGAAGATCTTCGGCGACGCCGGCCGTCACGCACGGTCCGCAGTCGGCGTCAGCGAACTTCCGCGCAATGCGGTAGTTGAAGTCGAATTGATCGTCGAGGTGGCGGCGGACTGATCACGACTCGCGGTTTTCCGCAAGTAATTGGCCATTCCTTTCAGAAAGCGGTCCATCGCAGCACGATAGCTGAGCCGATCGACGACAATCTTACGCATGGCAGAGGCGATCTCCGCACGCCGCTCGTCACTTGAAAGAAAAGCGTGCGCTTTCGCTTCGAATTCTCCGGCGGAGTCGAATGTGATGTCGCCGAATTGTGGGAACAGTTCATCGGGATGCGGGTGCTCGGTCGCGACCTGGATGTAGGAATAGAGTTGCACGCCCAAATCCACATCGCGAGGATTCGGTATGCCAAGATATTCTGAGATCAATGACCATAATTGCGAGTCCTTCGAACTGTGCAATTGGTCATTGTTCTGGACTCCCAATTCGCTCATCCGATGCCAAGCTCGGCGAAGTGTCGTTCCGCGAAGATCGATCGGTACGAGTCGGGTCAGAAAAAAACCGCCTGCGGCCAGACCGTCGAGCGCTCGCTGATGGATAAATCCAGCGGGCATGAGCTGCAAATTGATTTTCGATCCCCGATGGATGCAAAGCAGTTCTCTCCCATTTCCGGCCGGTCCCATGGCAAATGAAGACAGTGTCGGATGACGCTCCCAGCCATTGCCATAGATCCGGAATGACCCTTGCGTTCGCAGTGCCCATTGTGCGACCCATTCCAAGGCCTCATGACGAAACAGACGATCACCGAGTCGCCACAAGTACCACGTCCTCAAGCGATGCTCGGCCTCCGGATTCAAGGAGGCAATTCCACATCTCTCGCATGCGGCGCGGAGAACTGTCGAAGTTACGGAACCAGTGGGAACGCGTGAACTTGCGATTGCGGAAGGCAGCAATTCATAGAGCGTGTCCAGCAGTCGTCGTGTGGCCGGATCGGAATAATTGCGCCTTTCCTGGTCGTGAAACTCCTTGCCGGTTTGCGAAGCGTGGCTTACATAGGATATGTCGCATTCATATTGGCGCGACTCTTCGGCAGTCGAAGGACTTCCGCTGAACTGTTCGGGACAAGTGGGGACATTTGCATAAAGAAGTTGCTCCGCAGGAACACCCAGATCAATGCATCGAGCCTTCGAGCAACCGACGAGGAAATCGTTCGGGGCGATGGCCGACAGATTCGCCTGCGTAATCACATGCGGGAGCTGATCCTGATCCCACGTCAGAATCGGTAGACCTGCAGGCACGATGGATCGAAATTCAGGCCGCAAATGATCAATGCTGAAGAATAGATCGGCATCCGTCTCTGTGATTGCCTGATGATGCCGTAGCGGGCTGATCGACTTGTAGTCGGTGATCTCGGTGAGTACGACGCATTGATGACCCAGGGCTTCGAGCGCTCGCTTCACATCGCGCATCGAATGCTGAAGAAACGTAGTATGAATACTGACGGATGCCACAATGCGCAAGCCCGGACCGCGGCCACTCAATGCTTCGTCAAATCGGGTCGCCCAATTCTCAAGCGACCGCCCTGCGTACTTTGCTTCCAATGCATTGAATGATCGTTCGATCGCGTCGCTTCGATGTTGCATTTCGCGGTGTACGGAATTCACCGCGTCGCGGGAGACATTCGTGGCCTCTCCGTTCAGCGAAAATGCCTGACGTGGGAAGGGAAGATCTGAATCGTCGCGCCAGGTTCGTGAAAGACGCTCGCTCCAATCTCTCCCCAAATACCAGAGGATACGCTGATCGGGCAGAAACTCCCGCCAGTTGCGGATATAAAAAAGCGCGGCCACATTCGCAGCACACGGTTCAACCACATAGAGTGCACAGCCATACCCCAAGAATGTATTGAGTGTTTTCCTATAGACGCGCTCGAAGTAACCGCCGCTTCCAAGCCCGTCAAAAAGATAGGGGCCGGGCGTCAGCTCGCCGATGCCTTCCGGCCAATCGCGGGCATCGTCGATTGCCTGGTGATGCCCAAAGAAGGGGAACCATCGCCAGTCGCCATCAGACGAACGCGTGCGAATGTGATACAACCGGTTGCGATCCTGAAATAGTTGATACGAATCTCGGCGGCATTCCCAATGAGCGCGAATGGCTGCGGCAGTCTGGGTGTCATGCATGGCCGAAAAGTTCTGTTCGAATGTGTCTGCAAGTTGATCCCATCCAAAGCTTGTCTCGGAGACACTTTCGATGGCGGAGCGCACGGCCTCGACTTCCGATGTGCAATCCACGACGTTCCACTCGTTTACGGCTTCGCGCGCGGGAGTGATCAAGCCGAGCCGCAGATACTCCCTGGCGGTGAGCAGTCGGACCTGGGAATCGTCAGGGCAGGCGAGAAGGTGGTGCGAAGCCCAGTTGAGGAATTCATAATTCCTGCCTGCGGACAGTTTCGCAAGCATGGCCTCTCGCTGAAATCCGATTGTTCCGATTGCCATCATTGATCCCCTGCCCGCTCGTAAGTCTGGTATCGACGCGAAAGGCGTCGTTTCTCCGCCCAAAGTATTGCCGCTTCCAGTGCTGCGAATGAGGGCTGGCACAACCAACGATGGGATTAGGAACGATCTTGCAGAAATTGCCGGGGGCCGCCGAAGAACATTCTGAACGAATGTGGGGCGATGCCTCTAGCGAGCGGAAATGACTTAATGACAGTCGAAACCATGCCAATCACTGCACCTACTCGCACGGTTGATCATTTTCCAACAGTTGCTGCTGCGTATGATGAATCCGGCCCAGACGGTCAAGCGGAGAGTTCTCGGCGCAGGGAAATCGCCATTCGACGATGGTTCGTTTTTTTGATTACCGCGATAGCGATCTTCGGCGCGACCCTTCGTGTTCATTTTCTAAGCCTGCCAATGCGCTATGACGAGTCCTACAATTATGTTCATTACGCGAGTCGTTCCATTCCATTCATCTTGTCGAACTATGTACCCAACAATCACATCCTGCACACGTTGATGGTGCATGTTGTTACCGGAATCTTTGGTGATTCGCCGGCGTGTTTGCGATTTCCGGCGTTCGTGGCCGGTGTATTGTTGTTTCCCGCGACAGCCTGGCTGACGTGGGTACTTTCGCGGCAGCGTCTTGCATCATTTCTCGCGGCGACGGCAGTCTGCGTTTCTTCCGCACTCATTGAATATTCGACCAATGCCCGTGGCTACTCATGGCTTGCGCTTTTCGCGGTCATTCAATTCATGATCACAGTACATGTGATGACAACTAAGCGGCAACGCACCGCTTGGATCACTTGGGCAATCGTCGGCGCGCTCGGCGCGTTCACTGTACCGGTTATGCTTCTTTGGTCTGTGTCACTGTGCGTCGCATCGGTTGTCGTGAATTGTTCGCTCAAAGTGAAGAGTGCGAACCGACGAGCGATCATGCGCAATTCGATATTGGCCATGGCATCCTGCGCCGCCTTCACGGGCTTGCTCTTTGCTCCGGCGATCTTTACCAGCGGGTTGTCCGGACTGCGGGCGACGCATCGCATGTCCACAGACATTCTTGATCGGCAATTGCCGGGTTTTGGTGGCGCGCTGATTTGCGCGAGTCAACTTTTCTTGAGAGACGCAGGAGTCGTTTGGCCGGTCTTCATCGTGTTCGGCGCCGCTTTCGTGTCCATCCAAGCGGTCATTCGTGGAAATCGGGAGGCTCTCCTGGCAATCGTGGCCACGATTGTTGCCGTCGCAGCGATTACGTTGTTTCGGGTACCGCTTCCGGCGAGAGCGTGGTTGTTCCTATGGCCGATCGCAATTGCTCTTTCGTCTGTTGGTATGGCATTCATAATCGACGTTTTGATTTCACGGCGAGTGCCTTTAGATGCAAAAGGGAATGCGCCGAATCCATTCATCTCGTTCGTTGCTCGGTTCGGCGTAATGTCAGTTTTCGCGATGCCTCTAGTGAATGTGTTACGGGAGCCGTATCTTGTCAGTGAACCCGGCGGGCTTGTGGACGTTGAACCGGCGATCGACACCTGTCGCGAATTCGGGCCGCCTCGTTGCACGGTGGTGAGTCGCTACACGCCGGCCACGGCCTATTATCTGCGCGAAAGGAAGTTGGTAGATTTGCCATTACCCAAGGATCCGTTTGTGCGGCGAATCTACTTCGTTGCTGAGAATTCCAGCGAACTTGCAGGGCTATGGAATGATCGCGTGGCCGGATATGCTGACTATGCGGAGCCGATCTTGATGACAGTCAAATCTTCACGGTCGATTTTCGTGGCCGACCGCCGCGAAGCGTCTTTCGATAAATATCCCGCGACGCCCCGGGAAGAGAAACATTGATGAACTCTGTTTTTTCAAACAATCGCGGTACGCCGGTCCACGCGAACGCACCCGGCATTTGTTTTTCTGAATACGGTCGTGCCGGATAGCCTTCAACGGCCGCCGCTCCGTTTGCCTTCGCAACCGTGGTCGCTTCGTTGAGCATCGCGGTTGCGACGCCACAATTGCGCCAGTGCGATGGAATATAGAAACATGTAATGGACCAGGTTTGCGGCGCGGAGTCTGTTTTCAGTACACGGCTGTTGAGCAAACGTGGGAAATCTCCCTTCGGGCCCACGCAGCACCAGCCGACAGCTTCGTCGACCGCAAACGCCAGCACGCCGAAAACTTTGCCGGACGTCATCAGTCGCTTGAAGTCGCGACGATTCTGCTCGCCCTTGCGCTCCTGCCAGAGCTGTCCACCGCGCGGCACGCGCCACAACATGCACCAGCAACCGCCGCAAGCGCCCTTGGGGCCGAAAAGTCGCTCGACGATCGGCCAGTCGTCCGACGTTAGCGGGCGGACTTTCACACTCGAAGCGTTTCCCGTCGCTTTCGATGAGACCGGGCGCGTTGTCGGAACGGACGTTGTTCTTTTCTTGCGGGCCATCTGTTTAGTCCTCGAAACGTCATTGTAACCAACGCCGCGGGCATCGGAAATTCCTAGGGAACTTCACAAGGGTTGGCGTGTCCAAAGAAGCGGGGTAGCCTTGGAGTGGATCAAATTTGTTTTTTAAAAGGAGCGCACTATGCGCGGTACAAACAAAATCATCAATCGTGCGATGTGGCTCGTGTTGGCAGAAATTCTTGCTTCGTTCGTTACCGCGACTGCGTTCGCAGCAGATGGCGCCGATCAATCGACGGCCTTAACGATCTATAGCCTCACTGGCGGAGGGGCCGTGCCGAAGGAGCTGTATCAGCCGGGATTGGCCGCACAGATGTACGGGGCGAACTTTCGCCAGCAGATTCCCGGATATGCGATCGTCAAGCAGGAACGCGCCATCAATCTAGGCGATCGGCGAAGCACCGTTCGCTTCACCGATGTGGCCTCACAGATCGAGCCCATGACGGTTTCGTTCATGTCGCTCACCGACCCCACGGGTACGCGCGTGCTCGACCAGAATTACGAATTCGATCTGGTCAGCACGGATAAGTTGATGCAAAAATTCATCGATCAGACGATAAGCGTGGAGCAATCGCAAGGCGACAAGATCGAGACATTTTCGGGAATGCTTCTAAGCACGGCCGGTGGAATTGTGCTGAAAGGCGCGGACGGATCCGTGCAGGTCGTGAATGGCTACTCCAATGTGCAATTTCCGGAGCTTCCCGGCGGCTTGATCACGCGACCGACGCTGGTGTGGGACGTGGTGACGGAGAAGCCGGGTGAGCATCGTGCGAGAGTGACGTATGAAACCAAGGCGATCACCTGGTGGGCGGATTACAACCTTATTTTCGCGGAAGGTAAGGATGCCAATAGCGGCGCGCTCGACATTGGGGCCTGGGTGAGCATTCTGAATCAATCGGGCGGGAGTTACAAAGATGCGAAACTCAAGCTGATCGCTGGCGACGTGCAACGTGCGCCCGAACCGCAAATGGCAACCGGCCGCATGAAGTCAAGAGCAATGGCCGCTCCCGCGATGGAAATGGACGAGCGCGGCTTCGAAGAGAAATCATTCTTCGAATATCACATGTACACCCTGGGGCGGCAGACGACTCTTCCTGACAATTCCACCAAGCAGATCGAGCTGTTCCCGACCGCGCGGCAGGTTCCATGCGAAAAAGTGCTTGTCTACTACGGACTCGAGTCGCGATATCCAATTTTCGGTTCGCCCATGACCGATCGAAATTTTGGCGTGCAATCGAATAAGAAGGTTGATATCTATTTGCAGTTCAAGAATAGGAAGGAAGTCGGCATGGGCATTCCGCTGCCGGCGGGCCGCATCCGCGTGAGCAAACTTGATCCGGCCGACAATACGCTGGAATTCATCGGCGAAGACACCATCGACCACACACCCAAGGATGAGGAAGTTCTCATCAAGTTGGGTAGTGCGTTTGATGTCGTTGGCGAGCGGACGCAGACTGATTTCAAGATCGACACGAATCGCCACTGGATGGACGAGAGCATTGAGATCAAACTCCGCAATCACAAGGACCAAAAGGTCAAAGTAATTGTCAAAGAGAACCTCTATCGCTGGACTAGCTGGAAAATCACCGAGAAAACCCACGACTTTGAAAAGGTTGATTCGCGCACGATCCATTTCCCCGTGGAGATCGACAAAGACGGAGAGGCCGTCATTCGCTACTCGGTGCATTACACCTGGTGAAAAACGTCGAAACGTCAAAAAGTCGAAACATGGGGCGCGCAAGAATTCTCTTTGCGCAAGGCAATCAAGCAAACACCAAAAAGCCGAAACGAAAATTCCAGACTCGGTGCGTGCATGAACGGATTATTCCAGCGTGTGCGTACCGTGGGTGATCGCTCCGCCGGCTTTTAGCACCGCGGTGACCAGGGTCGTCTCAGCCAATTCCTGCTCAGTGGCACCCGCCTTCCGGGCCTTCTTAGTGTGAACTTCGATGCAATATGGGCATTGCGTCGATAGCGAGACCGCGACGGCCATGAGTTCTTTGTATTTGAGGGGAATCGCACCGCCTTTGAAGGCTGCCTCATCGAATGCCATAAATCCTTTGAAAGCGTCTGGCGCCAGCTCACCCAGTTTCTTGATCTTTGTCAAGTTCTTCATGTCGTACATTGCAATCTCCTTTATCAATTCCGCCTGATCGTGAGAGTCATGAACATTTTCTACGACGCTTTCGGCCTCGTCCATAGCGAGCAGCTTACGGATTTGTTGGCCTCGGCGTTCACCAATCAGTGCGCCGTGCTGCATGAAATCCTAAGAAAAGAGGTTGGCTTCAGATGCCGCGACAGTTTGCCGCTCCGTTTGGACGATACAACATCGGCATTCCGCCAAATTCGCGTCTCGTGCAGGAATCGTTCTGGATGGAGGACACATGTCGCGTTTAGCCATGTCAGGCGCTGTTTTCGTATGCACCTTGGTAAGTTCGTCGATCGGTGCAACGCTTCACGTTCCGGCGGATTACCCGTCGATCCAAAGTTGTATTGATGCGGCCGCCGCCGGCTTCGATGAATGTGTCGTGGCTCCAGGAACGTATCACGAGACCATTGACTTTCATGGCAAGGCCATCACGGTGCGAAGTTCCGACGGAAGCGGCACCACGACGATCGATGCGACGGGCTTGGACAGCAGCGTTGTCGCATGTATCACCTCCGAAGGCGCGGATACGGTGCTCGACGGATTTACGATCACCGGTGGAACCGGCAATTTGCTGACCGGCACGCGAACAGGTGGTGGGATGTTCAATTACAACAGCTCACCGACAGTCACGAACTGCGTCTTCACCGGCAATTCGGCCGTGGAAGGCGGTGGGATGGACAACTATATCCTGTCCTATCCGACCGTGACGCATTGCACATTCATAGATAACCATGCTCATATAGGTGGTGGGATGCTTAATTTCGAGGGCAGTCCGGCGGTGACCGATTGCACCTTTGAGCACAACGATGCGGCGACCGGCGGCGGCGGGGGAATGGCGAATTTCCTTTACGGCAAGCCGATTGTCACAGGATGCATCTTTCACGAGAATAACGCTGATCTGGGCGGTGGGATGTACAACGATTTGGATAGCATACCGACGGTGATGAATTGCATATTTACGGAGAATACATCTTTCTACGGGGGAGGAGTATACAACCTTGAGAGCAATCCGATTTTGGACCACTGTGAATTTCGCGAGAATACCTCCCAGTCGGACGGCGGGGCCATCTACAACTATGATATGGCCGGCGCGACCATAACGGACTGCACGTTCACCGAAAATGTCGCTTCCGGTGTCGGCGGCGCGATCTATAGCGCGAGCGACGGTTACTGGGGCAAGACGAAGGTGGTCAATTGCACATTTACAGGCAATCGAGCCGAAAACGGCGGAACTATGTTCAACGATCAATACTCGGATGCCGTGTTGAGCAACTGCATTTTCGATCGTAATGAGGCAATTGAGGGCGGTGGAATCTATAACGCAAATGACGCGACATTGTCGTTGAGCGATTGCCGATTCTCGGGAAACACCGCGAATGATGGCGCCGGAGAATACAATGAAGGCTGGACGAAGCTGACGAACAGCGACTTCGACGGGAACATCGCCACAACCTCCGGCGGTGGGATTTCCAGTCCATACGTCCTTTACGGCGCCCCCAAGTTAACCGCCGTAAATTGTGCATTCAACGGCAACCAGGCCCACGACGGTGGCGGCATCTACAACGAAGGCGGAGCGCTGAAGCTCACAGGATGCGAATTCAATGAAAACGTGGCGAATCAGGGTGGGGGCATTGTGCTGATCAGCGCAGATGTCGAAGTTGACGGTTGCAGTTTCATAGCGAATCGTGCCGAATCAAACGGCGGTGGAATCATGGCATACATCTATGACAATACCAAAGGCATTCACCATTGCACATTCCGTGGGAATCAGGCGGATCAGGGTGGCGGTATATGTATTGAGGGAGGTAGCGAGACGAACATTTTCGATTGCATTTTTGCGAATAACTCGGCCTACGGAGGCGGCGGTATAATTCAAATTGATCAAAGCCGTACGTTGGTGATGGACTGTCAATTCCTCGGAAATCATGCGGAGAGCACTGGCGGCGGCATGGCTAGCGTTGACGGCATTGACTACGCGTACGTCGATTGCCTGTTCAGTGGGAATACGGCCCTTTATGGCGCCGCGATGGGCGGAATTGCCGATGCCGTAACTGTGACCGGCTGCACGCTGAGCGGAAATGCCGCGTCCGAATCCGGTGGCGGTCTTTACGGTTATGATGGCACGAGCATATTGCTGTCCGATTGCATTCTCTGGGGCAACCTCCCTGACGAAATCACAACTGAAGATTCCACGGCAACAATTCGCTACAGTGACGTGCAGGGCGGGCTTCCCCAGGGAACTCTCGATGGAGGGGGCAACGTCGACCATGACCCTATGTTCTTGCGGCCACCGAATCCAGGGCCTGATTGCATGTGGAATGGAGTGAATGACGATTATGGCGATTTACGCCTGCAGTCGGGGTCGCCTTGCATCAACGCGGGCAATCTGGCGTTTACGCCGCGGGCGGATGAAACAGATCTCGAGGGCCATTCGCGAGTGTTGTGTGAGCGTGTGGACATGGGATCGTATGAATTCGGAATCGGCGACTACGACTGTGATCAGACTGTGAACATCGTCGACTTCGCGAATTGGAGTTTGTGCGAACGCGGTCCGCGCATCGGCGTCTCGAGCCTTGACCCATCTTGCGCGGCGTTTGACTTCGATGGCGACGGCGATGTTGATCTTTCGGATTTTTCTCGGTTGCAAGACATCATTCAACACTGAAGTAAGACTACGCGACTGCCCCAATCAATCGGCGAATATCCTCCACAATTCGAAGCGCCGTTGCGCGAAATCGTGCTTTTTCGGCAATGAGGTTTTCTTTCGTAGGGTATCCGCCGAAGAGCTGAACGTGGAAGCGAAGGGCGTTGCTGGTTCCCGAAGGGCGGATCGTTAAATGGGATTGGCGATCGGCGTCGAAGTAGAAACGATAGCCTTCATCCGGAAAGCCAGGGTAATTGATGGCGTCGTACTTGCCGGTCGGATAGACCGTAGCACTGACCACGCGCATCCCGCCGAGTTGGAGAGAAGCGCCACCTCGCGTTTGCGCTTGGGGTTCGGATGTCTGTCGAAAGAGGTCTTCGGCTTTCCTTAGGATATCTCTCTTCTTGGTATAGCCGGCCAGGCCTTCATACTCGCCGTCGATGGGGTCGGGTTCGTAGTGAGTAATGTACAGGCCGATGACGGGATCAAGGTAGATTTTCTCGTCGAGCAAATCGATCAGGTTCTTGCCTTGCTCTTTCGCAAATTGGGAGAGTTCTGCCATTAGGACTGCGGCAAAGGTGCCGTCCTTGTCGCGAACGTGGCCCTCTGTGCCCAGAGACCGTTCATTCGGTGGCGGTCCGCCGAGAAGCGTAAAACCATTGCTCTGTTCGAGCGCTGCGATGTTGATGGATCGCTTGCCATTGTCCATGGCTTCCCAGGAATGAAGGGTGCGGTTGCAAACTCCAGCATTGGGTGATCGCCGGCCTTCATCGTAAAATGGCAATTTACCACTTTCGGTGATTCCGAGCGTGTCTTTCCCAATGGTCAAATCCCATATGGCACGAGTCGAGGCCGCTAGCTGGGCGAAACCCACCCAGGTTTTCAATACCCCAAGTTTGTATTTTAGCGCCAGTCTAGTGAGCAAGTCAGTTGTGGTATGGGAAAGGACAATGAACTTGCGTTCGGTATCGCGAATCGTGCCGTGGCGTTCGATCTCCTGCGTGAGGCGATACCATAAGATCAGTGTCCAGGCTTCATCGGCGGAGAGAAGCGAATAGTCGCGGGGCTTGCCGTCACCGCGGTGTGAGTAAGCAATGCGTTGATGGGGCGGCACTTTGACGATCACGCCGCAGCGATCCGCGTCGGGATCCGTGCCGACGATCAAATCCGTCGATTCCCATTGGCCGGGATATTCCTGTTGAAACGCCTGCACGGCGATATCAGAGGCGCGCCAGTCGCCGGGGTCGGGTTGCTGCTCGCGACCGGGGTCGCTGCAAAACGCCGGAAACATGCCGTCCAGCGCATCGAGTTTCATAATGCGACGCACATTCTTGAATCCGACTTCGGAGAGTAATCGCGGGACAGCCTTTCGGCCGGAGCCGTTGAAGGCCGAAAAGCCGATCGACAGCGGATGCTTGGCGTCGCGGATCATCTCCGGTCGTGCGAGAAACTCTTTCACGTGGTTCACGTGCATGGTGTGGAGGTCGATGATGCGATCTTCGCGACCTGAGTATGGCTGCGCGGAGTCGGGCAGCGGATCGGCAAGCGGCAGGCCTCGATGCGGATCGGATTTGATGAGTCGCGGCGTGGAGGGCTTCACACCACCAAGAAACCAGAGTCGTTCACGCGGGGCCTCCGTAAACGAAAGTCGTTTGATTTCGGTGAACTTCGAGGTCTTGATGAAGTTGCGGTACAGCTCGTCGCGCTCAGCGGGATCGAATTGTGATCCGTTCCAGCAGGAGAGCTTGTAGCCGTTGTAGCGAAAGTCGTTGTGACTCGCGGAGATGAACACGCCCATGTCGGCCTTGAGCGTCGGCACGGCGAAGGTGACGCTTGGATACATGCAAGCCTCGTCGAAGAGATAGACGGTGTAGTCGTAGGCGAGGAACAACTCGGCGATGATTCGGGCGAAATCCGAGCCGCGAACGCGGCTGTCGAAACCGATGACGATGCGACTGAGTTGCGGCTTGCGTTGCTTGCCGAACCGCGCGACGCCTGCCGATGTAAGCAGCAGCACGACATCGTTGATCGTGTTCGGGCCTTTGATGATCGAAGCGTGGATGCCTTCGTTCTTGAGGCGGAGCACTTCGTCGCGATTGGCCCCCATTTTTTCGCGAATGCCGCCGGTCCCGAAGGCGACTTCGCGCGAGAATGCGTTGGTCAGTCCAACCCAATTTTCGCGGCGGATCGCCTCGCGCAGCCCGTCGCGCAAATTCGGCGAGATTCGTTCCAGTTCGTCGGCCAGCAGCCAGGCGCGAAGATTGGGAATCGTCTTGGCCACGGCATCGTCGTAGTAGCTTCCCGCGATTCGGCCCGCGTCGCGCTCGCGTCCGAGATACGCGGTAATCCCGGCCTCCGCCTTCTTGAGCAAATCGTGATCGTTTTCCATGTGTCGCAGCGTAAGACGGCCAATCGCGGGCGTCAAAACTGAAACGAATTTGCAGAATTACGAAGGCGAAATGTGCTATAATGCACTGGGGTTTCGTCGACACGTCGAAGCTCGATGGGGACACGAATGAGAGCGCGGTGGGTTTGCCTCATGTTTATTTGGTTGCTGTTGGGTAGCGCGACGGAATCCGTGCCTGCGCAGGTCTTTTCCTCCGAGTTTTTTTCCGATCCGGCTTCTGAAGGCTGGGATCTGCTGGGCCGATACTGCGAACCGCAAACCTGGAATGCCGAGGGTTGGTACTATCAGCGGCTCAGTTTGGACGCTTGTCCGCCCGGGCCCGGCGGGGGAGATGATGCCTATCAACGCTCGCTTCAAGCACTCAATGGCACAGCGCGTTTTTTCCTGGAGTTCCGCCTTCAAACGGATGGAGAACGATCGGAGATCCCTTATGGAGCGCCCACGGTTGTCGCGTTGGCGAATTCGTATGGCGTCGTCTATCATGTCACGATCGCCCGCGACCTGATCCAACTCTTTCGCGACGTTGACCTTCCGATCTTGCTCATCGGGATCGAGCCGGGAGTTCCTCACACCTACCGGATCGAGCTGTACCCTGACCGGTACGCGTTCTACATCGATGCTTACCTTAGCGATGAAGGTCTTCCCGATGGACCGTTTCCAGCTCGTGACTCCCGCATCGCATGGGAGGGAGATTCTTGGTACCTGCCATGCGACAATGCTTGGGACTACATCCGCTACGGCGTGACCCCGATCGACGGCAGCGGGGATTACAACAGCAACGGCACAGTCACGCAGAATGACTTCTTCTTCCACGAATGCCTCACCAATGTTCGGCCCGGCATCAACGACGGACCGGATGAGAACGCCGGTCCCGGTTGCCGCTTTGCCGATTTTGACTCCGACGGGGATACCGACCTCCTCGACTTCGCCCAATTCCAGAACGCGTTTCATTCCTCGCCGTAACGGGGGTTTTGGTCCGCAGCACCCGCGACGGCGGGAGACTATCAGCCCCGATCTATGCCCGCCGCGCGTTTCTTGATTTGCCGCAGAGTGGTAGGATTTGCAGTTGCGCGGCACGCGGATTGCAGGGAATCTTGGCGGGACGGGTGCGCTGCCCATCGCGTGGCATCCATGCCACGGCTCAAATACCCGCCCCGTGAACGAGGCGGCTTAAACTGCCCGCCCCATGAATGGGACGGCTCGGAAGCAGCGGAACGGCGGAGCCAGGTGTGCCGGGGCACCGTGGCGCGGGACGAGTCTGAGGTCCGAGCCGAGATAGAATTCGAAAGGACGCATTGTCTTGAAAAAAATTCGATTGTTCACGCCGGGGCCGACGATGGTGCCCGAAGATGTGTTGCTCGAAATGGCCCGACCGATGGAGCATCATCGGACGGCTGCGTATCGCGAATGGGTGAAGGAAGCCCACGGGCTTCTTCAATACATCTATCAGACCAAAGCGACGGTGATCACGCTGGCTGGTAGCGGAACGGCCGCTGCTGAGGCCGCGATTGTCGGGTGCTGCTCCAAAGGCCATAAGGCGCTTGTCGTCGATAACGGAAAGTTCGCCGAACGATGGGTGAAGGTCTGCGCGGCCTTTGGCATCGAACATACCAGGCTGCCAATTGAGTGGGGTCGCGGAGCGAAGGCTGCGGACATCCAAAAGGCGATGGATGCCGACAAGAGCATCGACACCGTCATCGTCGTACACAGCGAGACCTCGACCGCCGCACTGTCCGACATTCAGGGAATCGGGAAAATCACTCGCGATCGAAATGCGATTTTGATTGCCGACGGCATCACCGCGATCGGGGCGATTCCGGCAAAAATGGATGAATGGGGCGTGGATTGCTACATCACCGGCTCGCAGAAGGCGTTCATGCTGCCGCCGGGATTGGCGTTTGTGGCCGTCAGTGACAAGGCGTGGCAGCGGATCGACTCCGGCAAGATGCCGATCCTTTACAACGACCTGAAGGCGTATCGAAAGTCCCTGTCCGATTGGGACGTGCCGTACACGCCGGCGATCACACTGGTTCGCGGGCTGCTCTGGTCGCTTCGCAGCATGAAAGAGCGCGGGATCGAGAACGTCTGGTCCGAAACGTCGTTGATGGCGAAAGCCACGCGAGCGGCGGTCGAGGCCATCGGGCTGAAGATTTATCCGAAAGACCCGGTCGATTCGGTGACGGCCGTTCTTGTGCCGCAGGGCGTAGACGAATCCGCGCTTCGCAAGACGATGCGTTCGAAGCATGGTTTCCAGATCGCGGGCGGACAGGGCGACCTAACCGGCAAGATCATTCGATTCTCGCATATGGGCTATGTGGACATGTTCGACACGATCGGCGTGTTGGCGGCCTTGGAAATGACGCTCGCGGCACAGAACTATAAGTTTTCAATGGGCGCAGGCGTCGCCGCGGCGCAGAAGGTTTTTGCCGAGGCAGTGAAGTGACGCTTGTTTTGGCGATGAGCCCAATTTTTTGGTTTGTGTGCCAGTCCCAGGCCAGGGGCAGCTTGGCGCCGACATGGAGACTACGAACATGGCGGCGCTCCGCTTGGCCATGCCACCCGAGAATTTGCCCACGATCGTGTAACAATCACTGGTGTGGGAAATTGGCATCAATTGCAGGTGTGAGCACTGCATTGCTCTATGCCGTTGGCTGCAATTCACCAGGCGCGTATTCAAATGCCATTAAGGAACGCGACACGATGAAATATCGCGCCGAGCGGCTGGAACGCGAGATCGCCGAGCGCGACGCGACGATCGAAGGGCTCAAGAGCCAGATTTCGACGCTTCAAGGCCTGGACCCCAATCGACGAAGAATCGCTTTCGGGCCGGCGAGCATCGAGATCGTCAGCCGTTCAGGTGGCATGGACTTTGACGGTCAGCCGGGCGATGACGGCATCATGATCTACCTTCGCCCGCGCGACGAGGAGGGTGACGCGGTGAAAGCTCCGGGAAACGTGACCATCGATTTATTGGATACAACCATCGCTGGCGCTCCTCGGTCCGTCGCGGTTTGCACGTTTGACGATCCGGACGCCCTGCGAAAAACCTGGCACTCGCAGTTGCTCACCCAGCATTATTCACTTCGCTGCCCGTTTCCGGGCGAGGCGAAGCTGCCGGATAGCCGCAGCCTGCTGGCCAGCGTGACGTTTACCGATCTTGATTCCGGGGCCGTTTTCAAGGCTGAAAAAGAAGTCAGCTTTCGACGCCGGTCGGACTGATTGCCGCAGAATATTTCTTGGCGCGGGCATAATTACGCCTTATAATTTGGGTATGCCCGACGTGATTGAGAATGCCGCGCCTGTGGACACCGGTCAATCCTCAACGGCCGTACTGGACGCGCCGGCCAAATCCCCAAAACAAACCAAGCCCAAGCCCAAAGAGCTTCCGCCGTACAAGGTGCTTCTGCACAACGATGACGTGAACAGTTTTGAGCATGTGATCGTTTCAATCCTGAAGGTCACGAATCTGACGCCGCAAGAGGCCTTGCTCCGTACGCTCGAGGCTCACGAGACCGGCGTCGCCCTGCTGCTCACCACGCACAAGGAACGAGCCGAACTATACCAGGAACAATTCCTGACATTTCAGATCACCGCGACGATCGAGCCGGCGTGATTCATCCCTTCCGGCTGTCCTGCACGATCTGGTTTAATCGCTCTCCGTCAATGTCGGTCTTGATCTGTACCCACACCGGAAGGTGATCGGAGAGCTGGAAACTAAACTCCAAGCGGCTGTAGTTTTTGTCAGGAAACAGTTCCTTGATCGCCGTGTTATTCTGAAAGAAATCAAGCGTTCCTCCAACATTGCTGAAGCGCTTTTTCATCGTCGGCACATGGAGAATCTGATCGTAACGAGCGTTTTTGTCGAGGTTGGAACCGCCGATGACCTGATCACCGGCCTTAAGTTTCAATAGCGCGTCTGGAATCTGCAGACCTCGTTTGGTCAATGCTTTGAAAAATGCGTCATCGATCGCGGGAATATTGAAATCGCCCATTGCGATGAGATCATGATCTTCAACGGTTTTTTTCTTGAGACGGGTATCGATCCAGTCGGCGAGCATTGCTAATTCGGCCTGGCGACCTTTGTCGCTTTTTCCCCAGCGTGCGTGTGTGGCAATGGCGAGAAAATCGAAGTTGCCCGCGCGAAACGAACAAAGATAGGGAGCTCGCCAGAAGGACTGACTCGCAAGGTATTCGATTCCGTCCTTTTTTCGCGGTGCATCCACTTCCGCGGCCAGGCCATTAAAGGTAACGGCACGTCGATCGAACAAGAATCCAATTCGTTCGTGGTTGCCGCCGGAATCATCCATCCAATCCGAGTACACAATGTTCCAACTAGGGCCGAGGTATTCCAGCACGCTTCCCAAATCCTTAAGGTTGTCGCGCAGTTCCACGAGGGCCACAAGATCGAATTGGCCGAGGATTTCAGCGATGTAGTGGAGCGCCGCATCGGTGCGGTGTTTCTTGCCGAATTCGCGGATGTTCCAAATTGCGACATTGATTGACTCGTCGAGCTTGGATGGGGGGATCTTTGCGGCTTGGATTCGCTTCTTCAGGGCGAGCAGTCCCTTGGCGATCTGCGGTGGCACATTTCCATGATGCATGACATTCTCCTGTTACTTAGACATTGACAGTCTCTCAATCAATGGATCATGGGACCGCACGGGTGGCAAATGGTCCCTTGTTCTAACCGGCAACGACATGGTGAATGTTCCCCATTTTACACGACGGTGCACCAACGCGCCAATTTTCGCATCGCCGTATCGAATTTTTCCTTTTTATGTCGAGTGTTGTCCGATACCCAGTGGTGGAGGCTTTGGCGGGGGGTTGGTCTAGATTGGCCGCAAATATTCGTCAAAAAATTCTGAATTTCGACGAGCTTAGGCGAGTCGTAGAGGCCGCACGCGCGGAGAACAAGACGATCGTCCAGTGTCACGGCTGTTTCGATATCGTGCATCCGGGGCACATTCGATACTTGGAGTTTGCTCGGCGGCAGGGTGACGTTCTCATCGTGTCGCTCACCGGCGATCTCGACGTCGGCAAGGGCGCGGACCGGCCGTACATTCCGCAGGAGTTGCGGGCCGAAAACCTGGCCGCGCTCATGGTCGTTGATTACGTCTACATCAACCCCATGCCGACGGCCGAGGAAGTGCTTCGCGTCGTTCGTCCCGATTGTTACGTCAAAGGCCGCGAGTATGAATGCTCGACCGAACCGGGCTTTCTCGCGGAGAAGGCGGTCGTCGAAAGCGGCGGCGGGCGGATCATCTTTTCTAGCGGTGAGATTGTGTTCAGCTCTTCAGAGCTGATTGGCCGGATGCCCAAGAAATCCGAGGCCCATACATACCGCCTCGGCCAGCTTTGTGCCCGCCATGAAATCGATCGTCCCGCGCTCGAAGCAATTGTTGACCGATTTCGCGACCTGAACGTTCTCGTCGTCGGCGACGTCATCATCGATCGGTACGTGCTGTGCGACGTGCTCGGTGTCGCCGGCGAAGGACCGATGCTCAGCCTGGCCCATCGCGATGAACGTTGCTACGTCGGCGGAGCGGCCATCGTCGCGCGTCATGCGGCCGCTCTCGGCGCTCGGGCATTTCTGCTGTCCGCGGGTACGCAGGAAGCGACGGAAACTTCAACGACTGCGCTTGAGGTTCTTGCCCGCGAACGCGTGGAGACACATTTCATCGAATCGCGATCCGCACTTGTGGAGAAAACACGTTTCCTCGCCGACGATCAGAAACTCTTCAAGCTCGATAAAGCCCAGCGAATTCCGCTCGATTCGGTAGCCGAGAAAAGTGCGGCCATGATTCTCGAACAACAATCAAAGATCGCTGACGCGGTGATTTTCTGTGACTTCGGATATGGGGCCGTCACTGCGTCGCTGCTTGCACGCGTGCTGCCGACGTTGCGCAAAAATGTGCCGGTCCTGGCCGCGGACGTGAGCGGCGGACGCGGGAACCTTCTGAATTTTCGCAACGTCGATTTACTTTGTCCGACGGAACGCGAAGTGCGGCAAATCCTGAACGATCACGATTCCGGTTTGTCATCGGTCGCTTGGAATTTGTTGCAGAAAACCCAGGCTCGGCATCTGTTTGTCACTCTCGAAAAGCGGGGCATGCTCGTATTCGAGCGAGCCAATCAACAGCGCGACACCGCCGACTGGTCAGGCCGATTGCGTAGCGAATTAATTCCCGCATTTGCCGATTATGCCGTGGATCATCTCGGTTGTGGAGACGCGTTGCTTGCCGCCTCCACATTAGCATTAGCCGCCGGTGCGAGTTTGACGCACGCCGCCTATCTCGGCAACGCCGCGGCGGCGATCGAAGTCGGCCAACTTGGCAACCATCCAGTGGAATCGGATCGCCTGCGTGAATGGCTCAGCGCGCGCTCGGAACTCATTCCTTCTGACGCTCCAAAGTCTGTTTCGCTCCATTCTCTCGCCGCATCAGGATTTTCCAGGTAATTTCCAGGCTTTACAGTCTAGCCAGATTTCAAGCAGCTGGGAGCAGGTCCCGAAACTGCCGACCGCCAAACCGATTTTACAAAAAATTCCAATCGTATTTGGTCCCTTTTGATAAATTTATCCCCTCGTCGCGAGGCGGCCGGACATAGGATCAGGATGGGAGAACGGTCGACGTGCGTCAGGCCAACTTTACAATTACAGTTAAGCAGAATGGTTGTCATGAACGTTCCGGAATCACGGATCGGGTACACTCTTCCATGCAGATTGACGAGAAAACGGCTGATCGCCCATCTATTGGCTCGACAATCACCAAGTCCAAACCGCAGGCAAACTCTTGTGTCCATCGTTTCTCCTCTTTTAACGAATTAGCTCCCCATCGCGAATCGTGGAACCGCCTCGTCGAAGAAGTTGGCGGCGATTTGTTCGGCTCGTTCGAATGGTGTTCGACCTAGTGGCGGCGCTTTGGCAGAAATCGCGATCTTCGAATTTTCGTCACTTGGGACGGTGACCGCATGGTCGGCGCGGTCCCGCTTTTTGTCGATACGCTCGGTTGGGGGCCGATTTCGCTTCGAATGATGCGTAGTGTGGGTAGCGACTATGCCGGCGCAAGAAGCTATTGGTGTGTCAAAGAGGAATTCCTGCCCCAATTCGCGGAGGCGGTGCATTCGGACTTTTGCGAGTCCGGCTGTGACCTTCTCTACATCGGCGAGTGGCCCGGATATTTCCAGGCCGCTCCAAGCGTGGCGAACGAATTTCGAAAGCTCACCGGCGAAGTGAACGTTGTCCATGCGGCCAATTACTATCCCCAGGCCGTTTTCGATCTTGCCGGCGATGTAGACGCCTATCTGGCGACGCTTTCTCCCAGCGAAAAACAATATCCGTAAGTCTCTTCGGAAACTTCACGACACGCCGGACGCTCGCTTTGAGTGCATTTCCGAGTGTGATCTAGACGAGCACTTTGCAGCATTTAGTGCCCAGCATGAATTGCTCTGGGCGGAACGAGGTCGATTGGGTTTCTTTCGCGACTGGCCCGGAAGCGAAGCATTTCATCGGGAAATGTCGCATCAATTGGCGGCAAGGGGAAAACTCCTTCTGATTCGTTTCAGCGTAGGGGATGAGACGCTGGGCTATGAATATGCCTTGCGATTTGGGCAGCGGACCCACATGTTTCAGTCGTCGCGAAGCAATGACTCACGCTGGGAGCCACTAAGTCAAAGGCGGCTTCTGCACTATGAGCTTGAAAAACAATCCATTGTGGTCGGGATGAAGCAGATTGACGGTTTGAGCGGTTTTTATGAGTTCAAGCGCCGGCTTGGGGCGAGGTTTATTGGGTTGCAGAGCCTTGCGGTCTTCTCCCCGAGGCCGCGAAGCCACTTTCGGGCGAAGGCATTTCGAAAAACGACATCCCTGGTTGAAGCGACCTATTTTCGCATGTGGTTCTGGCATATTTTGCCCTGGATGCGACTCCGCTTTTCGCATTTTTCCAAGTACATACCGGGGAGCGGCGGACTGCTTCGAAGATTTGTTCAATCTCGATTGATTATCCCGGCGTTGGGCAATACGTTTGACGAAGTGGTGCTTAAGGATCGTGCGAATGCCGCGGAAAATTCCCCAATTGAAAGTACGTCATAACACCGCGGGTCAATTGCCAAAGAAACTACTCGACAACGGCAGATGCGCTCACGATTGTTCAAGAAGCTGTTCCCGCTGGCCCGTGAGCATTTTGATGGCCGCCTCGCAGGTTTCGATTCGTTCGTCGAGGTTGGCCATAATCTGATGGATATTTTCGACGATTCGGGGACTTCTTGCTGGGTCCGACTTGGATGACGCTTGATGGGTGTGCGAACGAAGTGTTTGTGTAAGCTCAACGAGATGTTGATCCCGTGGGTCGTTGCATTCGATTGGAATCTTTTCAATCGATTGTAGCAGGTCGAGCAGGCCTTCGCTTGCGCGGGCAGCGACCGGTGCAGCCGTCGTCCGCTTTACCGCTTCTACGGCAAGGCCGACTATGAGTCCGCCGGCGAGGCCATGACGAACTCCCATTCGCGAGCGGTTTTTCACGGTAGTAGCGGTGCGCAATCGATCGAGCGCGCGGCGGGCGGTCTGTCGTGAATTCCGCAAAGTGCTTCGCAACACCTTGGTTGCATCAACCGTCTGAATCAAAGTTCGCAATTCCGTTGACGAATCGCCTTCGCCGCTCAGTAGTTCGTCGCATTTCTTGTTCATGAGGGATTGATAGTCCTCGTCGGCGCCGGACAATCCAGCGACTTGCAGTTCGACCTGCGCGAGTTGTGCCTGGAAATCAGCCAGTTCCTTCTCGGCCGCTTCAATCTGCTCTTCCAATCGGGTGAATTCCTCTTTCAATTCATCGAGCCGCCTCTCCTTGCGCATGAGCACGGATTGAAGCAGGCTCTCCAGCGAGAACGATTCAAGGTCGGCGATTTGCGTAGCAACCTGGTTGACTGCGATTTCACACTGTCGCACGACAAATTCCTTCTGTGCAACTTGCTCGCGCAACGGCACGACCTGCGAATTGAGGTTTTTGAGAGCTCGCGCTCGCTGCTTCGCGATTGCGATGTCATTGGTGATATTCAGTACATTCATTGAATTCGTTTCAATCGAAGTCCGCCAAAAGGGGTTCCCAATTGAACCCGGCAATTGAATATAAAATTTGAATCCTAACGGCTGACATCCGGATGGATGGAATTTGGAGTCATTCGTTGATTCTGCGGCCGCTCCGATAACTCTACGATGGAGAAGGCCGGAGCGAATGTCGATTTCTTGACAGTTGGGATGCGTTCCGCGAAATAGGAACTCAAGTTCGGCAACGAGTAGCAGCCGGATTGAGAAACCCCAAAGAGGGAATTCGTGCTCGATATCAAAGTCATCCGCGAAAATGTCGACCTTGTGAAGCGAGCGGCGGCCGCCAAACGCATCACCTGCGACGTCGACCGTCTGGTCGCTGTCGATCAACATCGTCGCGACATGCAGACAGAACTGGATTCGCTCCGTGAAAGGGTCAAGGAGGACGGCCAGCGCGTCGGTCTGCTGCGAAACCCAAAATCCGAGTGGTACAAACGAGCCATTGCCCAAGGTAAGACCGATGCGGAGATCAAGGCCGAAGCCGATCGCGTACAAGCCGAACTCGCCCGAATCAAGCCAAAGATCAAAGAACTGGAGGATTCCGAGGGGTCGATTCTACAGGAATTCGAGCAACTCATGTTCACGATTCCTCAGCCTGCCGACCCGGAAGCACCAGAAGGCAAGGATGAATCGGAAAATGTGGAAATCCGCCGCGTCGGCGAAGTGCGGCGCTTCGAATTTGAGCCCAAGGATCATGTGCGGCTGGGCACGGACCTCGGAATCATCGACATTGAACGCGGCGTGAAGCTCGCCGGCTCACGCAACTACATTCTTCGCGGCGACGGAGCGTTATTGCATCAGGCTGTTTTGCGGCTGGCTCAGGACATGATGGTCGCTCGCGGTTTCGTGCCGATGGTCGTACCCGTGCTGGTCAAGGAAGAGGTCATGTACGGCACGGGATATTTTCCCACCGGCCGCGATCAGGCCTACCTGTGCGAACGCGACGTGCTATCGCTTGTCGGCACGGCCGAAGTGCCCATTACGGCGTATCACACGGACGAAATCCTGGCCGAATCGGATTTGCCGCTCAAATATTGTGCCATGAGCACGTGTTTCCGTCGCGAAGCGGGAGCCGCCGGAAAAGATACGACCGGGCTGTATCGAATCCATCTGTTCGACAAGGTTGAGCAAGTCATCATCTGCCGCAACGACCAGCAGGAAAGCAGGCGCTGGCACGCGGACATCCTCAAGAACGCCGAGGACGTTCTTGGCACGATGGGTCTGCCTTACCGCGTAGTGAATGTGTGTACCGGCGACCTCGGCATGGGCCAGGTGCAGAAATTCGACATCGAGACGTGGATGCCGTCGCGGAACTCGTATGGCGAGACGCACTCGGCCTCTCGATTCTACGAGTTCCAGGCCCGCCGCTTGAAATTGCGCTATCGCGACGGAGCGAAAAAGATGCACTTTTGCCACACGCTCAACAATACTGTGATCGCCTCACCGCGCGTCTTGATCCCGATCTTGGAGCTGTATCAAAACGCGGATGGCACGGTGACGATCCCACGCGTCTTGCGGACCTATATGGGCGGCCGCGAGAGAATCGAGAAACAATAATCGCGACCTCACTTGCTAATTTGCCAAATTCGCTGCATGATAGGGGGCTGATGGGCACCACCCTCGAGGAGCTTCGCCGCTTACAAACCGTGGAGCTGCAGCTCGTCACCATCCGCCAGAACCGTGAAGGCAAACTCCGCCGCGTCGAGCTCCTGAAGAGGCAGATCAAGCAAATTGACGACCGGCTCGCCGCACATCACACCGCCGCGCGTGAAAAGCAAATGAGGCTCGACGCCTTGCAGCTCGACGTGTCGGCTCGCGAGGATTCCATCAGCAAACATCGACAAGCCCTCAATAAGGCCAAGACCAACAAGGAATACGGCCTGATTCTGACGGCCATGAACACCGAGCAGGCCGACAACGCCAAAATCGAAACCAGCATGCTCCAGATGATGGAGGAAATTCAAGCGTTTAAGGACGAAGGCGTCGCGATCGACGCTGAGAAGAAAAAATCACTCGACGATCTTGCGATCGCCGAGAAAGCCCTTGCCGCTCTTGATGCCGAAACCAAGGCTCGATTCGACGCCCTGAAGGCCGAACGCGACGGAATCGCCGCTCATGTGTCGCCGGACGCGCTGACCGCCTTTGAGCGTGCCGCCCAGCGCCATGACGGCGAAGCACTGGCGGCCGTTACCCGGCCGCGTCCCAAGAACGAGGAATACATGTGCAGCGGCTGCAACATGACGCTTCCACTCGATCTTTACAACGCCCTGCGAACCAAGAACGACGTGGTGTTGTGCAAGACCTGCGGCCGAATCCTCTTCGCAGAAATTCAAGCCTCCGCATCAACCGCCGGTCGACGATCACGATGAACGCCTTTCGAAATTAACAGTTTCGATACAGTTACCACAATTGTTACGGCAAGCTGGTTCGGTAGACAGATTGAGGGAAATTCATTGTCATTCCGAGGTCGCCGGAGACGACCGAAGAATTTCGTATTCGAGATGCTTCGCGTTGCTCAGCATGACAATTGGTGCCACTGCACATCCGTGCGAACTGAAGTTCGCGGCTCGCCCAATGATGTCACTCTAACTCAGCCGCCCGCCAAGCGACTTCAGGAAGCCGTTCAGAAGCGGTTTGGGTACATTGCCGATCGGCGGCGGGGTCGGATCGAGAAGCAGTCCTTCGACGTAATCGCGAGCGCGGGAGGCCACCCGCTTCAGTTTCGCGACCACACGGTCGGCGTCCTCCAATTTTGAATCACGCATCGCAATCACAAACCGCTCGACTTCTTCGGCGATATCGATGACTTCGCCGGGGGCCGGAGCATTCGCGGCCGAAGATGCGGCGTTGGGAGCCGGTCTGCGGGCCGGACCCGTGCCGCGTGCTTCACGATCGCCAGCTCCGCCTTGGGCATCGGCTTCCTTATCAAACGCGGCGCTATAACGAACCGCTTCTCGTTTCAGCTCGCGGTCATGGGCTTCTTCATCCGGGTCCAGCGGCGCAATCGGAATCAGATCATCATCCGTTACCGGAACAGGAATGTAGACTTTGGTCTGGCAGTACGGACAAAGTCCGTGCTTACCGCCGGCGGTGTCGGGCGCCCTGATTTGATGCTCGCAATTCGGACAATTGAGTTCGATGCTCACGCTTGTTCCTCGTATTTCAAAACGTCCGCAGACCGTGCCCGACGGGCCTTGAGCATCAGCCGCATCGGCACTTCCGCATAGGGTAAGCTTTCCCGCAAACGATTCAACAGGTACCGCTCATAATCCTTGGGTAGCCGATCCGGGGCGTTGACAAACAATAGGATCGTCGGCGGCTGGATGTCGATTTGCGTCGCATAAAAGATTTTTGCTGGTTTGCCGCCTTTGGCCGACGACGGCGGCTTGAATTCGACTGCCTCCTGAATGGCCTGATTCAGCTTACCCGTCGAAACCCGCGTCTTGGATTGCCGCATCAGGCTTGAGGCGAGTTCGATCGTGCGATCCACGTTGTCGCCATCCAAGGCCGAGGTAAACGCAATGGGAGCGTAGCTCATTTCCGGAAGAACTTTGCCAAGATATTCACCGTATTTTTCGGTCGTCGCACGCTCTGCGGCCAGGTCCCACTTGTTGACGACCAGGACGCAAGGCTTGAATTCCTCAACAATCGTGTGGATCAACTTCTTGTCGATCTGACCCACCGGCACGGTTGCGTCGATGAGCATCAGAACCACATCCGCACGGCGAATGGATTCCATGGCTCGTTCATTCGCGAAATATTCAATCGAGTCAGCGAGTTTGTTTTTCTTGCGAATGCCGGCCGTATCGATTGCGACGAGCACGCGACCATCCTTCTCGAAACGTACGTCGATGCTATCGCGGGTGGTGCCCGGGACTTCGCTGACGATCACCCGCGACTCGCCGGCGAGCGAATTGATGAACGTGCTCTTACCCGCGTTGCGCTTTCCGACAATCGCGATTTTCAGGGCCGGATCTTCGGGGCGGTCGGTGTTCCAATTGCTAAGCCGCTCGCGAAGGAAGTCGAGCAGCGCCCATTTTCCGCTGGCGTTCTTGGCCGAAACCGGCAGCGGCTCGCCGAACCCCAGCTTGATGAATTCACCGATCTGCGTCGCCATGTGCGGCTCGTCAACTTTATTGGCGATCAGGCGCACCCTCTCCGTTCGATCGCGAAGCAGATCGGCCGTCGCGCGATCCAGCGGCGTGAGGCCTTCACGAGCATCGACGATGAAGAGGATGAGGTCGGCGCGTTCAATCGCGAAACAAATCTGCCGCTCCACATCCTCCTGAAGGTCATCACGATCGACGACGCCGTGTCCGCCAGTGTCGACCAGCTCGAAGTAAATCGTCTCGTCGATGTCGCAGATTTCCGAGACGCGATCTCGTGTGACGCCCGGCGTCGGTTCCGTAATGCTCCGCCGCCGACCGAGCAGCGTGTTAAACAGGCTGCTCTTGCCGACGTTGGGACGACCGACAATCGCGACAATGGGTAATGACATAGTTCATGGGGCCTTTGTGACGAGTCGCGGTCATTTGCGGACCGACAATCGGTATTCCTGCAATTTTCGCTTCGACGGTTTTCTCTTCCGATCGAATTGCAAGGGCGGCCTATCCAACCAGGTAGAATACCACAAAATTCCAGATCCGCCAAAACACGAATTCGGTTGGATCGCTCGGCAATTGCCGATAAGCTGGGTTCAGAAATGCCGAGCGCAGGAATGCTGGGACGGCTTTTCATCGGGGCAACTTGCTTCGGAGGCAGTGCCCCAATCCGAACCCGGAGCGCGAGCGACGGGCTCTATGACAAGACCCCGCGATTGCGCTTGGGGTTCGGTTCCCTTGACGATGGCAATAAACGATCCGTTACCCGGCTTTCGCATCTTGAAGCAGATCGGCGTCGGTGCGGCCTCAAAAATCTATACTTCCGTCGAGCTGCGAACGAATAAGTCGTTCGCGGTGAAGCACGTCATTCGCAATTCGGCTGACGATGATCGCTTTCTTGAGCAAGCCGAAACTGAATTTGCGTGCAGCTCGCAAATCGACAACCCGTATCTGCGCCGGTCGGTTTCCATTCATCGCATCCGAAAACTTCTGCAGACTCGCGAGATCTACTTGGTTATGGAGCTTGTGGACGGACTCACGTTGGATGTCGCTCGACCGAATCGTCTCAATACATTTCTGACGCTCTTCCAAAAAATCTCCGCAGGCCTGACCGCGTTGCACGATGCCGGCTGGGTTCATGCGGACATCAAGCCCATCAACATCATGCTGGCCCCCAAAGGAATCGTGAAGATCATCGACTTCGGCCAGGCGTGCAAGATCGGACATCGCAAGGAACGCGTACAGGGCACGCCGGACTACATCGCTCCCGAGCAGGTGCGCCGCCTTCCTCTCGATCAACGCACCGACGTCTTTAATCTCGGCGCGACCATGTACTGGACGCTTACCTCGATGAATTATCCGACCGCCATTCGCGGGCAGGATGCTCGACCCGGAGTGGCCGTCCTCGCCCACGACAAACCCGTTGCACCGATCGAGCTAAACGATAAGATTCCGCTCGCTCTTTCGAAGCTGGTGATGGAATGTTGCAATGAGAATCCGGAAGAGCGACCCGTCGATATGAAGCAGGTGTCGGCGCGGCTTTCGGTCGTGCAGGATCTCTGGCGAAAATTTCGCGAGAACGTGCGGGCGGGGAAAAAAGGCCAAGCCCCCGGCGTCGTTTTGAACCCGACTCCCGATCGCCCTTCAGTTACGAACAAGAACAAGCAGATTGATGCAAGTTCCGACGTGGACTTGGACGACCTCGGCGACGAGGATTTCGAATAATTATCATGAACGCAAGTCGAACCGCAGCTGAGACCATCGCTGAGGCCGCGAAACTCAATCGCGAAGACCCTCTCATTGAAGGCTCGCAGCTCATTTTCCCCAATTACGGGCAGGTGGTGATGACCGGCGACTTGCACGGTCACGCTCGCAATTTCGAAAAGCTTCGTCGTTTTTGCGATCTCGAGCATTACGCCCCGCGGCATGTCATCCTGCACGAGCTCATTCACGAAGATGTCGTTTCGCTTTTCGGCAAGGACACTTCGCACGAAGTGCTGCTGCGGGCCGCCGAATGGAAATGCGAGTTCCCCGACCAGGTCCATTTTCTGCTTAGCAATCACGAGCTGGCCCAAGTCAGCGGCAATGAAATCAGCAAGAACGGCCGGGTCGTGACGGTCGCGTTTGAAGAGAGCGTGAATCAATTCTACGGTCGCGACGGCGGACGAGTCATGGAGGCGATCGAGGAGTTGATTCGCTCATATCCATTGGCCGGTCGCACGCCGAATCGTGTCTTGCTCTCGCACTCGCTTCCCGGCCCGCGCGAGCTGCCCTCGTTCGATCCCACGGTGCTCAACCGCACGCCGACGGCCGATGATCTTGGCGACAGCGGATCAGCCCACGCCCTCGTCTGGGGTCGCTATCAAACGCCGCAGGTCATCCAAACGCTTCGCGAGCTGCTGGATGTGGATTATTTTCTCTGCGGCCACCAGCCGCAGGAATCCGGCTATGACGTCCTGCACGAGCGCATGGTCATCCTCGCCAGCGACCACAACCACGGTGTGTTCCTCACCCTCGATTTATCCAAGCCAGTGACGCTCGAAAGCCTGACCCGCAACATCCGACCGTTCGCGGGAATTGCGTAGTCGCGAACGAAAAATTCACAGGTAAAGATTGCCGACAGGCCGAGAATCTTCTCTTCGGGTCTTGACATGCGTTGACCTTTCTCGAACGATACACATCCAAATCAGGATCACCTTTTCGCATGGAGGATCATGGCATGTCACGGATGACGGCACTCGCACGACGGAATGAATCTCCCTTAGACGACACACGGCACGTTCATATTTATGACGTCCCCTCGATGAAGCAGCCGTTGAGTCTGGTCTGTGGGGAATGCGGCCACCAAGCAAGATATCGGGTCGGAACCGTCACGATTGATTATCATGAACTCAAGTCCGACGATCTTAAGGCATTGGACGATTGTGTCGGATTTTCCTGCTATTTTCGTTGCCGAAAATGTGATGCCGGCGGTCCGTGGACCCTCACGGTCTCAGCTCGCGCGCACATTGCAATTCTGTTTTCATTGAAAACGATAGCTCAGGCGGATGATTTGCCGCTCATATTCGGAAAGACGGCGACCTTCGATCGATGCACATTTCGATATGCTACTGAAGCGGAAGAACATCTGAAATCGTTGATTGAGGCCGAACCGCGTCGTGCGTTTTTGTGGCTCCGACTTGGCAATCTTTATTTGCATGCGCACGCGCCGAAATTGTCCGAACCCGCGTACCGCAGGGCCATTGAGTTGGACGACTCGGATGTCGAAGCGCATTACATGTTTGCGAAACTCCTCGCTGAGACGAAGCGGCCGAAGAAGGCCGTACCGCATTGGCAGGCGGTTCTCCAGCATGCTCGCAAATCGAAAGGCCCAACTCGGGACCATTTACGCAACATGGTTCGCGAATCCATTTTTGGATTGATCAATGCCCAGGAAGAATCCGGTGAGATGATTGAATTCACTCCCCCGGACGATCCCAGAAGTCTTGCGAATCGTCCAGCCAATGAGCCATTGGTGCTTCATTTGCATGAATTCGATCTGACGAAAGAAGACCATGTGGAGGGACTTTGTGACCACTTTCTCGGCGAGACTTGGCGTGGCCGAAGTCGATTCAATTGCCACTCGGAAACCATAATGCCGCCGACCCATGACCGCTTCGGCACGCCGCTTTATCAGGGCGAGCCGCACGTCGGCCGCAATGAGCCCTGCCCCTGCGGCAGCGGTCATAAATACAAGAAATGCTGCGGGAAGTAATCGCCTATGACCGTCGTTCAGGCGGCATGAACAAGCCGTCCCTTCGTCCTTACGGTGCGCTCAAATGAAACAGTAAGGGCCGCTCGCTGATCGAATTCAGCTTTTGTGTAAACCTGAACGTCGATCGGAACGGGAGTATCCCGGCATTGCAATTGGACTCAGAATTGGCGCTGTTGTTGAAGGAGAGGATAGCCCTTGCTCTGATTCCTATTGGTACTGGATGGCTTCAAAGTATTACGCCCATGTCTGGTCGATGGTCCATCTTGCGTTTCTAGGTGCTTGCCGGAGGTTCGCCCGCCCTCTCCAGAACCGTTACACAAAGAACTTGGTATTCTTTCTCAATCTCCTTTTGGCTGCGATACTCGAGAGTCACGAAGGGCAGCGATTTGCCTTGAGCTTCAGCGAAGGTCTTGCTAAACGACTCAATAATCGCACTCATCGTGTTGGCTGCCCAAAGTGTACCTCTGAAGGTCGATATGTTGTCCAACCAGGATTTGTCGTTCGTTGGATCCTCCCATAAGAGAGCCCCGACAGCTTTAAGCCGCTCAGTGTGCTTTTCAAGGCGTGATCCGTGATAATCCGCCATGTGATAATGCACAAGTTCATCTCGAAGATCAACCAAGACCTGAAAATCCTCAAATAGTCGAGCGTCTGCGTCAAACGTATTGAACCCAAAGTGCTCTGTGACATTTCTGTATTCCTCAACGAGTTTGGAACTTGTCGAATTCTTTTTCTTTGCCCGACGATCTCTCGTACCCGGTAAGGATCTCCTGCATGTGCTCTTGAACTCATTGACATATGCTTCCAAGGTTACAACCGCCAGAATATAGGCGATCGGAGCTTCATGCGCGAAGTGATTATCTGGGGTTCGTATTCGGCCGCTATTCCGTTCATTCATGACTCGACGAACTACCGCCCAGGTCGCATCGAAGCTTGTACAGGAAAAAGTCCGCGAAACCGTTCCGGAGCCTCTGCTCTGGTACATTATCTGCGCAGCCGAAGGAAGATCCCCCCTGGGGATCGACGTCTCGTCGTTCGGAGCACAATTGTTTGACATTCGATTTCGTCCTAGATGGTGTTCGCTGTTCCGATAGCCCGATCGCTTACGCTCGCGGCTCCGATTGCCGAAATTCCGCCGCTTTTTCGGACATTCCCACCTGAATCGCTTCCGACTCCGCCACGCCCATTTTCGCCGCGTAGTCACGGACGTCCTGGGTGATTTTCATCGAGCAGAACTGCGGGCCGCACATGGAACAGAAGTGGGCGACTTTCGCGCCGTCCTGCGGCAACGTGGCGTCGTGGAATTCGCGAGCGCGTTCGGGATCGAGCGAGAGATTGAACTGGTCCTCCCAGCGGAATTCGAAGCGGGCCTTGCTGAGCACGTCATCGCGAAGCTGCGCACCGGGATGACCCTTGGCCAAATCCGCGGCGTGCGCGGCGATGCGATAGGCGATGACGCCTTCGCGAACGTCGTCGCGATCGGGAAGACCAAGATGCTCCTTCGGAGTCACGTAGCACAAGAGCGCGCAGCCGTACCAGCCGATCATGGCCGCTCCGATGGCGCTGGTGATGTGATCGTAGCCGGGAGCGATGTCGGTCGTGAGCGGGCCAAGCGTGTAGAACGGGGCCTCATCGCACGCCGCGAGCTGGCGGTCCATGTTTTCCTTGATCATGTGCATGGGGATGTGGCCCGGCCCTTCGATCATCACCTGCACATCGTGCTTCCACGCAATTTTCGTCAGCTCACCGAGCGTTTCGAGCTCGCCGAATTGTGCCGCATCGTTGGCATCGGCGATGCAGCCGGGCCGCAGCCCGTCGCCCAGCGAAAATGAAACGTCGTACGCCTTCATAATCTCGCAGACGTCCTCGAAATGCGTGTACAGGAAATTCTCCTGATGATGGGCGAGACACCACTTCGCGAGAATCGACCCGCCGCGAGAGACGATGCCCGTCACGCGCTTGGCAGTCAGCGGAACGTAGCGCAGCCGCACGCCGGCATGGATCGTGAAGTAATCCACGCCTTGTTCGGCCTGTTCGATCAGCGTGTCGCGGAAAATCCCCCAGGTGAGTTCTTCGGCCTTTCCACCGACTTTTTCGAGCGCCTGATAAATCGGTACGGTGCCGATCGGCACGGGCGAATTCCGCAAAATCCATTCGCGCGTCTCGTGGATGTTCTTTCCGGTCGAAAGGTCCATGACCGTGTCTGCTCCCCAGCGAATCGCCCAGACCATTTTTTCGACTTCTTCCTCAATTGTGGACGCGACGGCGGAGTTGCCGATGTTGGCGTTGATTTTTACGAGGAAATTTCGGCCAATGATCATCGGCTCTAGCTCGGGATGATTGATGTTCGCGGGTATGATTGCACGACCGCGAGCGATCTCGTCGCGCACGAATTCGGGCGTGATCTCGCAGGGAATGGAAGCGCCGAAATTGTGGCCCGCATGCTGTCGCTCAATCAAATCGCGATAGGCCTCATTGCGAAGCGACTCGCGAATGGCCACGAATTCCATTTCCGGCGTGATGATCCCGCGTCTCGCAAAGTGCATCTGCGTGACGTTATGACCGAGTTTTTCAGGTGACCGCAAACGGTCCGTCGACGCATCCCACGATGATCGAATCCGCGGCAGTCCTCGCGACACGTTAACTTGATGTTCGGGATCGGTGTACGGACCAGAAGTGTCATATGCGCGAAGCGCTGGATCGCTTGCCGTCGCAGCCTGACCATTCGAGCCGCGATGGTCATTCGCCGTGAGTGAAATCTCTCGCATCGGAACGCGAATCTGCGAGTGACGCTTGCCTGAAACATAAATTTTTCGAGAGGCCGGAAACGCAGAAATGCGAGCGCCGCCATTCGGCTCGCTCGTGATTTTTTCGGAGTCGACTGACGATTGGGTATGACCGTTCAGCGACTTCCGTAGCGAATTCTCGATCTTGGTTTTCATGGATGCGATCCTCCAACGTTGGCATTTTGACGTGCGTAAGGAAGTGCGACGCGAGCGGCCGCCAATCCAGCCGAACTCGGTTGAGAGGTCGCTTCCCTACGCAGGTACGCGGGATGCGGGCTTTTCCCGCACCCCCTGATCAGGTTCAAAGGCTATTTCTCAGTCCGCTTCCGCGAACACACCTAGCGACACATGGGGTTCTAACGCTGCAAAAGCGTAACGTCAAGGCATTTCCTCACACTCCAACGTTTGACGCGAATATCATTTGAATGCGCTCCTTGGCTCGCCGATGAATTTGAAAGCCCGGACATTCGCACCGCGCATCAGAAAAATCAGGCAGTGCCGATGCCGATGGCTGCTCTTGGAGAATCACGATGAACGCCACAGTTCTGGAAACCATCAAGCGATCCGCCGCTGTGCCCTCCATGCCCCAGGTCGTGCTGCGTTTTCTGGAGATCATGCGCGATCCCATGTTTGATTATACGGACCTCGTCAAGATTCTTTCCACTGACCCCGGCACGGTCGGTGAGATTCTTCGACTCGCGAATTCGGCCTTGTTTGGAGTGCGAAACAAAGTCGTCTCGACGCGGCAGGCATTAACGCTGCTGGGCCCAAAGAGGACGCGTTCGCTTCTGCTGGGTCGCTATCTTGTGGACACGATGTCGAAGCGCCGCGTCAAAGGACTGGACATGGGGTACTTTTGGCGTCGCTCTGTTGCATCCTCGGTCATCGCTTCACATTTTGCGGAAAAATTGATACCGCGACAACGCGACGAGACCTTTGTCAGTGCACTTCTCGCGGACATCGGGGTTCCCATTCTGGCCGATACTTTTGCGGACAAATACAACCCAATTCTTCATCACTACAAGCCAAACGGAGGTTTTTTTACGGCTCAGGAGGAAGTTGACTTGGTGGAGGCCACTCATGCCGAAGTTGGCGCGATGGTGCTGGGACATTGGACGCTTCCTTCGGGCGTTGTGGGTGCGGTCAACCTTCATCAATCGGATGCACCGGGAACAAGCGATGCCGGTCAGATCGGAAAAATTCTCAATGCGTCGGATCGGATTGCGACGCTTCTCTGTGAAACGCCGGACCCCGCGAGGATTGAAAAAGTCTGCGAAGAGGCCCTCTCGTTTATCCGATTGCAGCCGTCGACATTACTCAGCGCATTGCCCACCATTGAGGCGGACATCGAAGAATTGGCGAGTGCCTTGCGAATCGATGTCATTTCCGGCAGTGTTTATTCCGTGGTGGTGAAGACCATTCAGGAAAAATTGGCCGCCGACGCGTTCATTTCCGTGCCGGACAGTGTCCGGTAATCTCGTCGCACAGACTTTGGGAGGCGGATTCCTCCACGCAAATGCAAGTCTTCCGCGGAATTCGAATGCCCGGGATGGTCGTTCCGCAAATCTCGCGTGCGAATGTTATTAAAGGCGTAGGATTACGCGGACGATGGTTTGCATTGTCAGTTCAGATTGCAGCTTCGAATCCGGACTGTGGAGTGCCAGTATCAGGGAGCGGATCGCGGCATACGGCGACGTGAACTCGCCGCATTATCAGCGGATAACCACGCAGGGGCGCGCTGATTTCAAAAAACGCCCCGACGGTCCGATTGGAAGGACCGTCAGCGAAACTTTGGAACGAGCCCGTCGCAGTTCGGATCGAACATGTGACACGGGTCCGCGGCCGAAAGCGAACGCTTTGATGGCGTTCCTCCGAGCACGCGGCACGTTGGGAGGCACGAACCAGGATGAGTCGGATTAATACAAACGTACAGTCGTTGATTTCCCGCCGCGCCATCGGTGTCAACAATGCCTCGCTCAATCAAGCGCTCGAGCGGTTGAGCACCGGACTTCGCATCAACAGCGGAAAGGACGACCCCGCCGGCCTCATCGCCTCGGAGACGCTCCGTTCCGGCATTCGTGCGATTTCCTCCGCGATCGACAACGCCAATCGCGCCGACACCATCGTGTCTGTCGCGGAAGGCGGTCTGCAGGAAGTCAGCTCGCTGCTGCTGGAACTCGAAAACCTCGTCGATTCCTCATCCAGCACGGCCGGGCTCACCAAGCAGGAAACCGACGCGAATCAGTCACAAATCGACTCCATTCTCGCGTCCATCGATCGACTCGCGGAAGCGACATCATTCGGCGACAAGAAACTTCTGAACGGCGCCCTGGCTTTCTCGACGTCCGGCGTGAACGTGAATGAAGCGACCGGCGCCGCATTGGACAATCTCAACAAAGTGCAGATCAATTCCGCGAAGCTCCCATTCGGAAGTTTCCGCAATGTCGTCGTCAATGTGGTTCAGAAATCCACCGTCGCACTGGTCAGCGCCGTCGGCGCCGGATTCGGCGGAACGATCGGCAAAGACACGACGATTCAGGTGCGCGGAAACTTCGGCAGTGAAACACTAAGCTTCGCTTCCGGGACCTCGGCGGCCAGCATCGTTTCGGCCATTAACAGCTCGAAAGAACTGACCGGTGTCTCCGCGACGGCCTCCGCGGCCGCCGGCGGCTCGCCGTCCATTATTTTCCAGAGCACAAGCTACGGCGCAGACGCATTTGTCTCCGTTTCCGTTCTCCAAAACGCTTCGACAGCATTCACGGGACAGGGGGCACAGGTTCAGAAGAATGGCACCGACGGCGTGATCACAGTGAACGGGTCAAATGCAATTGTCAATGGACTTGACGCGTCCTTGCGATCGGGAGCCCTGTCTGTTGACCTGACGCTTACGCCCACGTTCGGTGGGACGTCAGGCGGCAACACCAGCTTCCAAATCACCGGCGGCGGCGCCGTCTTTTCGATCTCGCCGACGGTCGGACTCTCCGGCCAGGAATCCATCGGACTGCAGGAAGTGTCCGCCGCGAAACTCGGAAACGCCGGAGTCGGCTTCCTTGCGACGCTTGGCACAGGCTTGGCCAATGATTTGAACAGCAAGAACTTCGCCCAGGCTCAGCGCGTCGTACGCGAGGCCGTCAATCAAGTGGCGTCGCTTCGAGGCCGGCTTGGTGCATTCCAGAAAGACACGCTCACGACGACGATCAGCTCGCTCCAGGTCGCGCGAGAAAACGTGACGGCGGCCGAAAGCGCCATCCGCGACGCCGATTTCGCGGTCGAGACCTCGAACCTGACCCGCGCACAAATTCTGGTGAGCGCTTCGACGTCGATTCTGCAACTTTCCAACTCCCAACCGCAAGCGGCCCTGAAGCTGCTCGGATAAAAGCTGATTGGTACCAAGTGAACCGCGCCAACAATAGGTCGCGGAGTTCGGTGAAAGCCGGGCTCCGCGATTTCTCTTTTTGCTCGATCCAGACTGCACAAGACTGAAGTTCCGCGGATTTCGCACTGCGCGCAGATTTGTTTCACGTGAAACAAAACTGAGATTCTCCAGTATGCGGCGTTGCCCATTGAATATCTTCAAGGGCGCTCGGCGAAGGCCAACAAAATGGCGAACGGCAGCCGATTGAAGTCACGGCGGCAGTTGTACACGGCGCAACCTGGGGCGCCGCCTGTAAAGCCTCTCTTTCAGATGGGTTCGTTTGGTAAGTGATTTTTCGCAAGTGTCACGTATTGACACTAGAAAACTTGGGCGGGTGCCCCATCTTTCGCGAAGCGAAAGGTGGGGGATGGATTGGATGCTAAGAAATCGCGGCCCCAGGTTGTAAACGGCGCAACCTGGGCCACCCAGCCGAAGAGGCAGCAAGGTAACGAGGCAGAAAACGCAAAGATCGAAGATTGAATGGCGAAGATCGAAAACGCGTCGAGCGAAGAGGCCGAAAGTTCAAAATGTGCGAATCGTGCTGCGGCGGCATAATTTTCTCCGACTGAATATCTTCAAGGGCGCTCGGCGAAGGGAAAGAGAATGGCGATCAGAGGAAAACAGAATCGCGGCCACTGGCCGCAAGGGGCCAACCTAGACCAACCTGCCAGCCCATTGTGGCGGGCAAAGGAATCTCAAGTCAATTCCATAGTTCGTGATGAGGTTTCCAAAATTCGGTCAGGCCGCGAGTTTTCAGCCTTGTTTGAGGGTCTGGCAGGCGATAGAATGAATTTCCATTTGTTTCCCGCGCCAGGGCGAGGCAGCCATATCGGGGGAGGGACGATGTTTGGAGCCATTCCGAGCAGATCGCATGCTACCCAAGCGGGCGACTTTGAAGCTGCGAGTTATTGTTTGCGCCTGCCTCGGTGCGGCAGTGACACCAGCTGGCATTGCCGTAGCCGATCCGCCCCAAGGCTCCATAATCGTTTGGGGAAACAACCCCTACTTTAGTGCGATTCAAAACGTTCCCGCGCCAAACAGTGGGTTCATTGCAGTTTCGGCGGGGGATTTCCACAGTCTCGGTCTCAAGGCCGATGGGTCGATCGTGGCATGGGGAACTGATCTTGGTTACGGCACATTAGATATCCCGCTGCCGAACACGGGCTTCATCGCAATCGCCGTTGACGACGTACACAATCTCGGTCTCAAAGCCGATGGGTCTATCATGGCATGGGGGTCCGACCCGGGCAACTACGGAGTGTTGGATATCCCAGTGCCCAACTCCGGCTTCTCGGCAATCGCCATAGGTCGTGCGAATTTCGCCCTTAGGCACGACGGTTCGATTGTGGCTTGGGGTTGCCCGGATGATGGAGGTGTGGCATGCGACCTACCGGTACCGAACAACGGTTTCGTTCAAATCTCGGCAGGCGGAGTGCATGGTCTTGGGCTTAAGAAAGATGGCTCAGTCATTACATGGGGATGCTCGTTCAACGTCCCCAGTCCACAATTGTGCGACCCCCCTCCGCCAAACACAGGCTTTGTCGCTATATCGGCTGGTGCATATCACAGTCTCGGTCTCAAGGCCGACGGCTCGGTTGTAGCTTGGGGCAATAATTCCAGCGGGGAACGAAATGTGCCGGCGCCGAATGCGGGATTCAAGTCTGTTTCTGCAGGTGCATACTATAGTATCGGGCTTAAGGCGGACGGTTCGATCGTGGCATGGGGGGACAATGGATTCGGACAGTTGAATGTCCCACCTCCTAATTCCGGCTTTGTGGCTATCGCGGCGAGATTCCATGACAGTTTTGCTGTCAGAGTGACAGGAGCCTGCTGCGAAACCAATGGCGCTGCTCAAGGATGTCGTGACGGCGTCGCCCAGTCGGAGTGCGATGATGCGGATGAGACGTGGACAGAGAACGCGACCTGCATTGAGGTACCTTGCTCCTGCATCCCGAATTGTGCGGGTCGGGAGTGCGGCGACGACGGATGCGGTGGAAGCTGCGGTATATGCAACGATGGGCTATTCTGTAACGGTGTCGAAACTTGCGGTCCGCAGGGTGGTTGTATTTTAGGCGCTCCGCCGTGTCAATTGAACATTGAACACTGCGATGAGGCCACGCAGCAATGTGAGCCCAATCCGATTCCGACGGTCAGTGAATGGGGGTTGATGGTCCTCCTGCTTGTCCTGCTCACCGGGGCGAAGTTGGCGTTTCGCCGCCGCATAGGTTTCTCCGAATCTTAACGCTTTGATTCTTCGGCAGTCGCGGCATTATTTCACTTAAACGGTCAAGTGTATTCCCCTACCCCCCTGATACCAATTCCAAAAATTAAATGCGCGCTCTAGCGCCCTGCTTTAATTTGTGCAAAATGCGTCGAAGTCTTTTGAAAGGAGACGCAGGGATGCACGTGGGAGATCGTCATGGGATGGACGAGTTGCGGCGGACGGCTCGAG
>JACQFE010000037.1 GCA_016200265.1 Planctomycetota bacterium
GCTGCATGGAATCCGTTCCTTGATCAGGTGGCATCGAATCCGTTCTTGTTTTGCAGGCTTTTCGTCCTCACGTCGAGGATTTCCGGCAAAAATATACCACCCGCAAAACGCAAATTCACCTAAAATGTGGCAGGAATGCAGAGTTTTTCAGGGACGACGACATACACGATTGGCATTCCGCGTCAGATTGCCCATGATCTTTCAAGAAACGAGGTTTCCCAGGATGCGAATCAAGTGCTTCATTGCTAGCTTGGCTGTTATGTCGGCTACCGTGCAGGGTGCCACGCTTTATGTGTCCGCGACCGGCAGCGGCAATTGTTCGAGTTGGGGGCAAGCGTGTTCGATGAACACTGCATTGGGGCTTGCCGCATTGGGTGAACAGATTTGGGTCAAGGCTGGAACTTACGCCCCGATCAACCTTGTCGACAGCGTGGTGACTATTGGTGGCTTTGCGGGAACTGAGACATCGGTTTCACAGAGCAATCCGGCATCAAATCCGACTATTATCGACGGCGGCGGCACTGCTGTCGCCGTGATCAGCGGTAGAGAAGCACCGACAACCGAATTGCGGGGATTCACGATCCAGAACGGGGCTCAGAACGATCAAGACGGCGGCGGTGCAAATGTCCTGGACAGCAGCCCGATGTTTGTCCAGTGCGTTTTCAAGAATAACACCGCAAGTTGGTGGGGCGGAGCAGTAGTGATTCGAGGCAATAGCATCCCCAATTTCATCAATTGCATTTTCCATGACAATGGCACTCCGGATACAATTCCACACCCGTATGGCGGAGGGGTTGTCGCTGTTTTCGGTGGGATTCCACAATTTACGAACTGCCTGTTTTACAGCAACAATAGCGGCGAAGGTGGAGCCATCGCGGTTATGAGTGGTGCGCCCACTCTGGTAAATTGCACGTTGGCAAATAATATTGCGGGAATCGGTGGCGGTGGCGCGATCTTTGACGAGAACGGAAGTCTGACGCTACGCAACTGCATCGCGTGGGGTAATATGGTCGCCCGTGGCGGCGGCTCGCCGATTTTCAATGGCCCGGATCGCACAACGATGATTACATACAGCGATGTGCACGGCGGCTGGGCAGGTACTGCCAATCTCAATTCGAACCCGCTCTTTGCGAATTCGGGAAGCAACGATTTTTCGCTTCAATCGTCGTCGCCCTGCAAGAATGTGGGCATTCACCAAAGTCCATCGTTGCCGCATGACGCAGGCAACCTTGACTGGGACTCGGACACGAACGAGCCGGTTCCGCTAGATCTGGCTCGCAATACGCGGAAAGTCAGCATAAAGGTCGACTTGGGAGCTTTTGAGATTCAATCTTTCGGCGGTGGCGGTGGACAATACTAACGGAATTCACGATGCTGATGCGTCCCCTTCCAACGAGCCGTCCTACCCCATTTGTTTTCATTTCGGATTAATCAACAAATCGCAATCAGGCAAATGATGAATCGCGCGGATTTAATGGATCGCAGATTCCAAATCATGTAATCCGAGGACCGGAGCGCCCAAACAGCAATGACGCATCTTACTTGAACGGAGCGGTGTGAGCCGTTACGGTACGACCGCGAGCGGCATGGTCCGCGCCCTCGATTCTCCTTCAAACTGGAGCTTGTTTGCTTCACGGCTGAACGTTGTGCTGAGCGGGTTTCGATGATCTCCTTCGCGGTTTATCAGAATGGTCGCCTTGCCGAGCGGCTGAATCTCAACGGCGCGTATGCCGTGGGGGTCGACGACGTTCCCCTGCGCGCGGAGATCACGTTCAAGGCGGGCATTATCACATGCCGCAAACGTGCCGGCGGTCCTGCGGGACTGGCACTGCTTTGGGAAGCGGCTGATGTCGGAACGATCCTGCTTGAAACGATTCGCGTCGTGGAACGTGATCGGCCTTACATCCTCCAAGTCGAACTTGCCCGCGGCCGGTTAATGCGGATCACCCACAAGCTGGAAGATTGGGGCGTGAATGATTTTGAAAGCGCCACGGATTTTGTGGAGCGAATTTCTGCCGCCCGCGGGATTCTGGTGCAGGCGTTGAAGGCGGACGATCCGGCGGAAGCAGCTGAACTCGGGGATGAAGCACTTGCCGAAGCGATCAAGGTCAGTGAAGACCTTAGTCGCTTTCATGCCCAGGCATTCCTGGTCCGTCGGAAGCAATCGGGAGGGCTTGGAAAACGCGCCCTTGGCTGTACCGCCACGCTGGACAAGAACAATGACATTGCTCGGAAACGGCTGACCGGTGCGTTTGACTTCGTCACTCTTCCGATTGTCTGGCGAGACGTTGAACCGACGGAGCAGGCCTTCAATTGGAAACTGGTGGATTCGTGGGTGGAGGCGTTATCAAAGAGCCGCACGCCAATTCGCGGAACGGAATTGCTTTCCTTCAACGTCCGGAACATCCCCGACTGGCTCTATATTTGGGAACACGATTTTGACACAATTCGCGATTTGGCCTTTGAGCATGTACGCCGGGTGTTGAATCGCTTCGGCCAGCACATACAGAACTGGGTCGTCGTGAGTGGTATTCACGCCCCGAATTGTTTCACATTCAGTTTTGAACAGTTGATCGAATTGACGCGAATGGCGACGGCCCTCACCAAACAGCTCAGTCCGCGTGGAACGACGATCATCGAACTCACCGCGCCATGGGGAGAATATTATGCGCGGAATCAGCGCACGATTCCTCCGACGCTGTTTGCTGACATGTGCATACAGAGCGGACTAAACTTTGACGCGTTTGGATTGCAGTTCATATTTGGTCCTGCGACCGATGGAAACTTCGTACGCGATATGTTTCAAATTTCCACGATCCTGGAGGCCTTCTCGAAGCTGGGGAAGCCGATTCATGTGACGGCGGCCCAGGTCCCGTCAGAGGTTCGTGGTCATAAGCCGGAGCCTGCCGAGGCTCCGGGGAGCATCAACGATGGAGGTAGCTGGCATGGACCATGGAGTGACCAGATACAGGCCCAATGGCTCCGCGACTTCTATGCCATTGCATTGAGTAAGGTCTTCGTTGAATCCGTTTCATGGAATGCGATTTCTGATCAATCAGGACGGGGTGTTCCCATGGGTGGGTTGCTTCGCTCGGATTTGGCACCCAAGTCTGCCTACAAGGATCTGCTGAGCTTCCGTGAAGAAATATTCGGGCAACCCAAGACTGGAATAGCTTGAGAGTTAACCGGAAGATTTGGATACCCCATTCGCACGCCTCCTTGGCGCTAACACAGTTTCAAATCCCCCGATTTGCATCATAAACTGATTATTTGTAATAGGTTACAAGTAAACCAAGAAAATGATTAAGCATGGGGTTTCCAAAAAGAGAAGCAAGAAAAGACGGTTCTCGTTACTTTTTGGTTGCAAAGTTTCGTCGAACTCTCTATGATTGCGGCTTATCGGGCTGAGCTTCTCTTGAATCTCGGCCTAGGGGTGCTGTGGCTACCGTGCGGCTTGGCATCGCCTTGGTGTTCGGCAACATCTCCTCAACCTGCGAGTTTGCGAAACGCGAATTTGATTCGCGTGCTTTGCCTGCTTAGGGCTTGGCGGGTTTCTGTTTTTGTGATGTCTGCACGTGTTTAGCATCCAGCCGTTGAATTGCATGGTGCGCTGGATTTTCGTGAATACAAAATGTGGTGTGAAGTTGGTCGATTGGCCAGGTATTCGTGTCTTTGGACACGTGTGAAGTGGGAGAGCATTCAATGACTAAGCGAGGCTCCAAATCGCGGGAAAATTTGTGGGAGGGTGTGACCATGAAGAATCGGCGTTTGTTCGGGATCATAGGCGTTGGACTCGTCGCATGCAGTTTTGCGCGCCCGGTGTACGCACAACCTTGCACCGTTCCAGATAACGGCGGGGGAACAGTTACGCTGCCGCCGGCGGGCTGCACGTATCTTAGTCCGCAGAACTTGCACGAAATTCTCAACGGCCTCCCGCCGGGCACGACGGTTGAGATCGGCGCTCAGCACGCGAAGTTTTTCAACATTACAAGCACGCCGGGCGGAAGCTTGGGCGGCGATCACGAAACCAGTAACTCGCTGCTTCAGTTGCATTTGCAAGGGACTGGATCGCTCGCAGGATACGATTCCTTCAAGAATATTCAGGCACAGATGACAACGGACACCGGTCCAAGAATGCCGGGCATGTCGCCGCAGTCATTCGACACGGACATGTTCGGGCTGCAAGGACAAATCACGGGCGATCCTGATTTTGATCTGCTTCGCATTACTGCGGGCAGCGGATTCGGGATGCCCAGCCCCGGACATACTACATTGACGAGCATCGGCGGCGGAAACTGGAATGTCGATAGTTTCTTCGATATTACCTATCGCATCGACTTCATCGGCCATAACCCAGGCCCATTTGCCGGACACTCGGGCAGCACGACCGGCACGATCCGCATGCAAACCGGAGGTCCAATTGCAAACGTACCGTGCTGTCTTCCGCTGGGAATTTGCGTGAATACGAGTTCACTGACCGCTTGTCAGGGACAAGGTGGAACGCCGGTTGCGGCCTGCCAGGGTGACACGAACGGCGACGGTATCGACGAAGCTTGCTATGCGGGGCCATGTTCGGAGTGCCCAGGAGGTCAGCACTGGATCAGCTCCGGCAATCCACCATGCCCGCCCGGCGGGTTTGGACAAGACACTCTTCCAACCGGCGCGCTTGTAGGCATCGACCTCGATGGCGACGGGATTCCAGACGTATCCATTAGCGCCACGGGACCGATCACGATCGCAAAACGCGGTCCGTTTGATGATTCGCAGAGCTTCCCTGGCACGCGGCCTTTGGATGGCGTGCTCGATGTCATCGACACCGAGATGCTCGCCATGTCTCTGACGGGCGGAGGCGTCACAATTAAGGCCGGCACTTACGGCGGAAGCTTGCAGCCGCTTCAGCGCACCCTCGGCACGATTGCGGAGGAAGGAAGCGATCCATCAAAGGCGGACAGCTTCTTCGATGTGTTCGTCGAAATTCAGAACGGCGGCCAGTTGCTTTACAATCAGACGCCCATCCGGGTGATTACGGCCGTTCCATGTCTGCCATGCGATAGCACGTTCCTTACGATCACCGGCATCACGCCGCTCTACACGTCTCCGCAGCCGGGTACTGGCCAGCAACAAGGCGCAATTGTGGGCGTGAAGCACTTCAATTATCCAGCGTGCTGTGAGCCGGGCGTCCCGTTGATGTGCGCGAGTAATGTACCGCCGGCGCAGTGCCAGGGCACCGTCGTTCCAAGTTGCCTGGGTGATTCCAATGGTGACGGAATCGACGACGCATGTCCGGGCAATGGCAAGTGCGAGCCGGATCCGACGTCGCCGTCGCATTGCACAAACGTATGTCCGCCGCCGATTCCTCCGAATGGGGCATGTTTGCCGACCAAGATTGGGTGCGATCCAACGCTGCCGGGGAGCTGCGGCGTGCTGGAATGCAGTTGCATCGATGACACTTCCTGTCGTCTGGTCTATAACGCGGCTGGAAATCCAGGTTGCACGGGCCAATGTCCAGTGCCGCCGGGTGGCAATTGCACATTGCAAGGAACGGGGAGCTTTACAGACCCGTATCACTGCGCCTGCGGCGGAATACCGCCGGTTTGTGCCCCGGACGCGAGTGGACAGGGTTGCAATCCGAACACATGTCCGCCAGGTGTGAACTGCGCGAAGCACTGTGCGAAGTACGATCCGTTGACCGGGCAAACCACCATCACGGATTGCGATTGTGTGGATGGCACGAATTGCCATCTTGAAACTGCGACCGGCGCTTTGGAGCGAGATCCAGCCGGCAATTGCACGGTTCCGGACAACGCCGGCACAGTGACGCTACCGCCCGCAGGCTGCGATTACTTGAGTCCGCAGCAAGTCCACGACATCATCAACGGTTTGCCCGCGGGCACAACCATCGAGTTCGCAGCGATCCATAAGGATTTCATTTGCAATCCGCATCAAGGTGCGCCGACGAATTGCAGTTTCATTCCTCCGCCCGGCCTTTGTGATCAGCCCGGTGGTGATCTCGGCGGTGAAAAGGAATGCCGGGATTCGACGAATCTGGTAATGAACTTGACAGCGGTGTGCAGTCCGATGAGTTCGGTCTGTCCATTCAATCGCATATTGACGATCCCCATGTCAACGGAGACACATACGGCCCCGCGAACACCGGGCGATCCGATCCAGTCGTTTGACACGGAAATGTTCCGACTTCAAGGTCAATTGCCGGCGGGTGATCCGGACTTTGATCTGCTGCGAATCACCGCCGGAAACAACTTTGGCATGCCGAGCCCGGGACACACCACCCTGACACAATTGCCGGGCGGGAATTGGGCCGTCGATAGCTTCTTTGACATCACCTACCGGATCGACTTCGTTGGTCACAACGGTGGTCATCTCGGTGGAATGTCGGGCAGCACGACGGGTACAATTCGCATGCAGACGACGGCGCCGTTCAAGTGTCGCGGCGGCTGTGCGACGGTCGGGACGAATTGCTCGGAGACGGTCACTCAGAACGCGGACGGCACACTCTCGGTGTGCTGCGACTGCAACACTCCGCCTCCGGCGTGCCAGCCGACACCAGACGGAACGGCTTGTGAGCCAGTGACCTGTCCGGGAGCTGATGAGAAGTGCAATGCGTTGGCTTACCTGTGCGATGCGACTGGATGCCATGTGACCGGCTGTGATTGCAGCAGCCAGGCGATTTGTCATCCGGAAATGCCTGCGGGAGCAACGGTTCCGGTGTGCGTGCCGACCAATGGATGCACCGATCCGGTTCCGCCGCAGCACAAGTGCGTGCCCAAGCGTTCGCAGGTGGCCGGCGGAACATTGTTCGAATGCACGTGCATTCCCGTTCCGACGACGCCGACGGGCGACCCGACGGGCATTCAGAAGAACCGATATCTCACGGCTGTGTTTGGATCAGTGGCTGAGGCTGCCCGCGGAACGTCGATGTCGGCGGTGCGCGTGAAGATGATTTCGCTAATGCATCCCGATCCGGCGAACTTGCCGCAGTACCCGCCGCCGAACTTCACTGCGTTCGAGGGGCAGGCTCGCTGGGTGGGTCCGCCTTCGTTGTACACCGAAAACGAGACGCCGTTTAACCAGTTCCTCGGTGCATCATTGGTGTGTGATCCGTACTTCCAGAACTGGGCTGGTCTGGGCACGATTCAGATATTTGCCGCAGATATTGTACCCAGCTCCAGTTACGACATTCAAACGGTTGACATTTCGTGCCCGGATTTGTCGGATGAAAGCTGCTATTCGGCCGCTCTCAATGTGGGAACGGGAAGATTCGGTGATGTGGCCGCCGCGTTCCAGTTGCCGTCGCCCAGTCAGTTGACACAACCGAATATCTATGACGTTTCGGTGGTGGTTGACAAATTCAAGGGCATCGCAGGCGCGATCCTGGTGGCGCGGGGCGACTTGAATCCGGCCATTCCGAATCAGAAAGTAAATATTGCGGATATTGCCAATGTTATTGATGGATTCAAGAGCCTTGCGTATCCATTCGGCGGGCCATGCTCATGTCCATCCTCGGCGACATGTCCGGCGCTGGATGCATGCGGTCGTTGCCATCCGTAGTTTGAACTAGGGTTGTAGGTTTCAAATACACTGTGGGGGCGGATCCGAAAGGATTCGCCCCCACTTGTTTAATGCGCCGGGCATGGGCGTGACTTGGAGGTGGAAGTCCTCTGGAGACCTTGGTCGTAGTTATCCCTACTCCAGTCCGTTAGAGCACTTAACACTCAGGTCTAGTGTAGTGACTCACAATAATTTAACCGTATGTTGGTCGCCTTTGCGAAGCGTTTTCGGCGTTCCTGCGTCCGCACGGGTTGAAGCCCGCGGCTCGATACGATTAGCAATCAATGAGACACTACACTAGCCCGACCTCAACCCCATCGAAAAACTCTGGGCCAAGGTCAAAGCATGGCTCCGTCGCATCGCCGCTCGCGCCATCGAAGGACTCATCCAGGGCGTTGCCGACGCCCTGCTCGCCGTCGATGCCGACGAATGCAGGGCCTACTTCCGAAGCCGTGGATACCCTACACCTGAGTGTTAAATGCTCTAAGAAGCGTCGAATAGTTCATTGGCTGCGAATCAAACGAGGCTGTGATCTGAGTCGTATCGCCATTTTGTTATGTCGGTGATGCCCAAAAGGACTTCGAACTGAGTCGCGAGTAGTGCGTATTTGATTCTCGGCTTTTCCGCACGGGTTCCGACGCAAAATCCCGACTCACCTGCAATCGGGGATACTGCTACCACTTCGCGACCGCCGGAACGCTCCATTATTTCGTTCAAATAGCACACGGCTCGATCGAGAATTTATTGCGAATTTTTGACCCTGTTCACCGACATTTGACGCCAAATGAAGGAGCAAGGGTGTGCCGTGGCATAGTTGCCGGGCGACCCAGGCGGAGGTTTTCATCACACTACAGGAGAGGGCCAATGCGAAAACACAAGAAGATCAAAAACATGAATTCAATTTGCTGGTTGGTGGGAGTCGGAGTGGTTTTGGGTGTCTTGACGCCAGTTTTGGGACAGCTCACGGATCAAACTCAGACTCCGAACATCGCGCACTCAGGAATTGCAAAGTCGTATCCGGAACAGATCGGAATGGGACGAGGTGACGTAATGACCGAAGATTCTTCGGCGTGTATCATTGCGCGGGATCCATTTCGAGCAATCCGCCGAGGCCGACAAATCTTCCAACGAAAGTTCACCCTGGAACAGGGAGTCGGGCCGCGGACGAATGATGGGGTCGGCAACATTGAAGTGGATGGGTCCCACGGTGCCGGTCTAGCAGATAGCTGCGCGGCGTGCCATGGGAGGCCGCGAGGATCGGCAGGATTCGGCGGCGATGTGTACACGAGACCGGACAGCCGCGATGCGCCCCATTTGTTCGGATTGGGCCTCCAAGAGATGCTGGCGGATGAGATTACGCAGGACCTGCGCGCGGTACGGACTCAAGCCATCGCGGATGCGCGCGTTCAAAACCACAATGTCACGCGGACTTTGACGTCCAAGGGAATCAATTATGGATTGATCACGGCTCATCCCGATGCATCCGTGGACACATCGGGGGTGCACGGAGTGAACCCGGACCTTCGAGTGCGGCCATTCTTCGCCCAGGGCGGAACGATTTCGATTCGTTAATTCGTCGTTGGAGCGTTTAAGGCGGAGATGGGGCTCGAAGCACCAGACCCCGACCTTTTAGCGGCGTCGAGCGGCGGTGTGGTGGTCACGCCGTCGGGCATGGTGCTCGACGGGACCAAGGACGACATTCAAGCGCCGCCTGCGGCGTCTGAGACGGACGATCCCGATGGCGACGGCGTGGTCAATGAGATTCCGACGAGTATCGTTGACTACATGGAGTTCTACCTGCTCAATTATTTCAAGCCGGCGCTCTATGAACAGACCAGCGACGTTACGAAAGGAAAGAAGCTGCTACAGGATATCGGCTGCACCCAGTGCCATATTCCCGACCTGCTCATCAATCACGATCGGCGAGTGGCCGACGTGGATACGACATTTGCGGCGAGCGATCCGGGATTCAATCGCTTTTTTGCCACGGCGGCGGAAAGGTTTCATGAACAGAATGACCGATCTGGCTTACCGACACTGAAGCGTCCGAACGGCGAGTCGCTCCTGGTGCGAAACATCTTCACCGATTTCAAGCGCCATGATCTGGGCCCCAATTTCCACGAGGTGAACTTCAACGGATCGGTAACAAAGGAATTCATCACCGAGCAGCTCTGGGGCGTCGGATCAACCGCTCCGTACGGCCATGATGGGCGAAGTATCAACCTGACGGAAGTGATTCTGCGTCACAGCGGCGAAGCACAGGCCTCGCGAGATGCGTTTGTGAGTCTGTCGGAGGTGAACAAAGGACGAGTCCTTACTTTCCTAAACTCGCTGGTGTTGTTTCCGCCGGATGATACGTCCTCCAACCTGAATCCGGGCAACCCGTTGACGCCGGGCTTTCCGCAATTCGGACATGGAAGCATCAAGCTTGGCGCGTTGTTTAACGATCCGACTGACCCCGAATAGGCGATCGTTCGATGATGTGTGGTGTGCTTCGGCGGACCTAACACATGTTCGGCCGTAATCATTACGGGAGCATGGATTTGGTCGATTTCGCGGAACTTTTTGTCTTCAGGACGCAGCCGAAATGGACGGACGGCTTCGAAAGGGACGAGCCATTGGTGTTGCCGGGCGGGGATGCTCCGGACTTACCGGATCGACTCACGAGTAGTGATTCCTTGGTCGAGAAATAGGTGATGGCTCCGGGCGTCTTTCATATCTGGTTTCGAAACTCTACCCTTGTTCTGGTGGAGTCAGCCTGTCATTACATGTGGATCTCACGTCCCGTCAACGGGATGTCCACTCCGGCCGGCGTACAAATAAATGGATCCGAGGGATCAAACTTCGATCGTTCAGCTGCTCGATGCCGCACAGAGCGATCCAATTTCGGCACCGGAATTACTCGGGCAGGTTTACTCGCAGTTGCGTGCCCTTGCCCAGACTTATCTTCGTTCCGAACGTCCCAACCATACGTTGCAGGCGACGGCAGTCGTGCATGAGGCTTATATGCGTCTGGTCGGAAGTGGTAACATGAGTTGGGAAACTCCGGCGCATTTCTTTGCCGCTGTGGCGGAAACGATGCGTCGGGTGCTGATTGATTACGCTCGCGCGAGAGGACGGCTGAAGCGCGGTGGAAAGATGCAGCGAATGGACATCCCCGACATGCCACTGTTCGCACCTGATGATCCAGAGGAGTTGATGCGGTTGGATTCCGCAATCGAGCGGCTTGCGGCAGCAGAGCCGGAAATGGCTCAAGTCGTTCGACTTCGATTCTTCGTTGGATTGGACATTGATGAAACTGCCAAAGCCCTGGGAGTCTCCGCGCCGACGGTAAAGCGCCGCTGGCAGTGGGTGCGAACCTGGCTGTATCGCGAACCAATTCGAAGCGGAAACTGACGATGGAACCGAGGCCTCAGGCCGGACGTGGGCGCGGCGATCGATTGGCCGAAGTCTTTGATCGCGCATTGAATCTAATCGGGCCTGAACGAAATGCGTTCTTGGACGCTGAGTGCGGCGATGACGCTTCGTTGCGTGCCGAGCTTGATTCCATGATGTGCTTGTTTTCCGAAGCGGCGAATTTCATGGAATCCGAAGGCGTTAACCCGGCCCGGGAAAAGCGAACGGAGATGCCGCTCATTCGCGAAGGAAACATCATCGGCCAATATCAACTTCTTAGTGTGATAGGGGAAGGCGGCTTCGGCACCGTGTTTCGCGCTCAACAACTTCAGCCGGTTCGTCGGCTGGTCGCCCTCAAAATCATCAAGTTGGGGATGGATACCCGGGAGGTAATCGCTCGATTTGAGGTTGAGCGGCAAGCGCTGGCGATGATGGATCATCCGGCGATAGCAAGAGTGTTTGATGCCGGTGCCACTGAGTCCGGGCATCCATACTTTGTGATGGAATTCGTTGAAGGCACGCCAATTACCGAATTCTGTGACGCCCAGAAACTAAGCATCCGCGAGCGGCTGAAACTGTTCATCCATCTTTGTCAGGCGGTTCAGCATGCTCATCAAAAGGGAGTCATTCACCGCGACATCAAGTCGTCGAATGTGTTGGTGACGATGCAAGACGCCCATCCAGCGCCAAAAGTCATTGATTTCGGCATTGCCAAAGCGACCAATCCTGAGCAAATGGAGCGGACCGTTTTTACCCAATTGCGGCAGATAATCGGCACACCCACATACATGAGCCCAGAGCAAGCAGGGGCGACTTCCGGTGACGTGGATACGCGTTCGGATATCTATAGCCTTGGCGTCTTGCTTTACGAATTGCTTGCCGGCACGACACCGTTTGACGCGAAACGGCTCTTGGGAGCGGGCTTTGATGAAATGCGACGAATCATCCGGGAAGAGGAGCCGGTCAAACCCTCCAATCGGCTGCCCACATCGGGCGATGCGGAGACTCAAATTGCCGCACAGAGACATACCGACGCACGAAGACTGCGCACGTTGCTACGAGGTGATCTTGATTGGATCGCCATGAAATGCCTGGAGAAGGACCGCACGCTGCGATACGTCTCCGTGAGTGCCTTGGCGGAAGATATCCAGAGGTATTTGAACAATGAGCCGGTCATCGCGGGCCCCCGAGCGCCTCCTACCGATTCCGCAAGTTTGCTCGCCGTCATCGCGACGTCGTCATCGCGGGAGCGGCGGTGAGCTTGGTTCTGCTGGCGGCCACGGTCGTCTCGATCTCTTTCGCCTGGCGCGAGGCCGCCGCAAGGAATCGAGAGAGCATTGCGCACGCCCGCGAGAGCGAAGCTCGTCAGCGTGCCGATCAGGAGGCCCAGCAAATTGCCAGCCAGGCAACGGCCATTGAGACTGTTCGCGATCTTGCCGAGAAGCGAGCCAAGGAAACTGATTACGTCGCAGAGTTTCAGGCCAACATGCTCCGTGGACTCGATGTCGAAAGGACTGGGCGAGCGTTCCACACTCAGTTGCGTGACGCGTTTAGGACGGAACTGGAACACAAGCGTATAGGGGTAGGATCCGACACCCGGTCGAGGGGCGAGAGCGAAATCAACGAGCAGCTTGCGGTATTCGACCAATTGCTCTCCAGGGTGAGCATGCCCGACGTCGCACGCAAGGTCCTGGACGAGGCACTGCTCGCGACCGCCGCCAAGACGCTCGAGACCTTATTCGCAGACCAGCCACTCATTCAGGCTCGGCTTCACGGTGCGATCGGATCAGCGTATCGAGCAATCGGATTGCTGGATGCTTCGGCGATTCATTATCGGAAGTCTCTCGAGATCCGACAACATGAATTCGGCGATGAGAACATTGAAGTGACCAAGAGCATGAATGAATTGGCCACTGTACTGTTCGAAAAAGGAGATTATCCAACTGCCGAATCGCTTTGCCGAAAAGCGCTTGAAATACAACATCGGCTAATGGGCGCCGAACACCTCGAAATTGCAACTACGCTTCAGAATCTCGCCACGTTGGCGATTCAAACAGGAGAAGTTTCAGAGGCTGAAGGCTTATACAAGAAGGTCCTTGCCATGCGCGGGAAGCTCAGCGGAACCGAGAATGAAGACTATGGCAATGTGATGAATGACCTTGCCGGTGTTGTCTACACCAAGGGCGATCTGAATCAGGCTGAATTGATGTTCCGCGAATTGCTCGCGATTCGGCGCAAACAGCCAAAACAACTACCGGTGGCAGACACGCTTTCAGGACTCGCAATTACTCTGGGAGCGGAAGGAAAAATCGACGAGGCGGAGGGATTCCTCCGCGAGGCGCTTGAAATTCAGCGTGATCAACTCGGAATTGATGATGCGCGAGTCGCAGCAACCATGAGCATCCTCGCGTCGCTGCTGAAAAAGAAGGGCGATCTTTCAGAAGTTGAATCTCTCAATCGCGGAGCTTGGACATTCGGCGCAAATCGCTCGGCAATCGCCACCCGGATGTTGCCAACTCATTGACTAATCTCGCCGCACTTCTCCGAGATCGGGGAAACTATGCTGCTGCCGAGCCGCTCTATCGGGAGGCCATTTCGATTCTAGAAGAAATGTTGCCTCCGGGTTATCCCATGACTGCAAACAGCAAGGCAGGACTTGGCCTCGTGCTGGTGAGATCGATAAAGGATCCTGCGCTTTCCGAAGGTCTTCGCGATAAACGCCTTGAAGAGGCGGAATCGCTTCTGCTTGGAGCAGAGAAGGAGCTATTCGTCACCGCCAGTCCTACTTCATTGAAGAAAAGGGTTCTCGAGTCCTTGATTGAGTTGTATGAGTTACGAGACGCGATCACACCAGGACAAGGATACGGCGAAAAGGCAACACAGAAGCGTGAACAATCTGAGGCTTTCAAAAAGAACTGACTTTCACGGGCCAAATCTCCCCGAACGTAACCCTATTCGAACCCTGGCCAAGAGAGAAAAACGGAGAATCGCTGTTAACCAGAGAGTGCTGAGACACATGCTCGCTCCTTATAAGAAGCATTCACAGATTGACCTTTGCTTGCCCAAGTTGGTCCTGGGTTAGCTTGGATTGATGTTTCTTGCACGACACGCAGATTTTAGCGACGACAGTTCATGAAGAGACTGAATGCGGAGCAAAGATTGTTTGCTTATCCTGTCCCAGAACCATTTACGCGCTCCTGTTCGAAAGAATTCTACCCTTGGCGGCGACTCCGAGGTCACCCGTTTGGTTGATTTGGAATCGTATGCGAGGTCTGGCCTGGAATATCCATTTGGCCATGATCAAGAGTACCAGCGATAATTCAACCATTCCCCATTCGGACAATGTGGGGATTGGAACAAATTGCGTGCAGTTGATTTCCGAGCATGAAGTGTTGGGGTACCAGGCATTCCCGGCTCCCGAGCAATCCCCTTCGAGCGCATTTTCCCGACAGCTGTGCGAAAAATCCGAGTGGCTGCAACAGGCTCCTGTCGTTGGGGCTACATAACAGGGATCATCGGCACAGTGTTGAAGGGCATGCCATGCTTGATTTTCGCCAGCGCATTCGCTTTGAATAATGTCGTCGAGGCATTGAAAATCGCCAGAGCTTGTGGTGCAGCACGCTCCTAGAATTGTCTCGCATTGGTCAGGGATTCCGTCGTGATTGATATCGAAGGAGCGGCCTTTGGCAATCTCACAGTAATCTGGGTAGTGATTGTCGTTACAGTCGGTCGACAGATCATGCTGTGGTTCGCAAACGTCGAGCGTACCCGAATGATCACAGTCTCGATCTCGCCGGCCGGGCAGGATGTAGATCATCCCGGCATTGATCAGCGGACCTAAGTCGACTCCATTCGCAGCGATCGCCAAGTCGTTCACGCCGTCACCGTTAACGTCTCCGATGCGACCTACTCCCGCGCCGAGGACGTCATTGTAATCTGTTCCCCGGAGCACAAATCCGTTGCTGCCATTTAGATTCAAGAGAGAAACAGACCCCGACGCACCAACATTTGGGCCACCAAAGATCACATATGTTTTTCCGGCATCGCCGATACCATCCGGTGAGGCGTTCTGGGCACCGATGAAAAGGTCCGCAAACCCGTCATCGTTGAAATCGCCAATGCCCCCCGCGTTCCAAAGATATTCACCCGCAGCAATGCCGGGGATAGAGAAACCTTGATCCGGAGTCAACGAGCCAATTTCCATAACTCCGCTCGCGCCCAGGCCAACCTTACCGTAAACAACATAGACTTTGCCTGCGTCATTCAGGCCTGCGGGACTGGCCCCGGGTTCGGAGAAAATCAGATCGGGATGGCCGTCGCCATTTACATCGCCGGCCGGTGAAGAGAAAGCCCCGAAATATCCCTCATATGTTGTGCCATGTATGACGAATCCATTCGCGCCGTTGATCATTTCCGGCGCCAATATGCCTGAGGCACCGATTGTGGGGCTTCCAAAAAGGACAAACGCGTCTCCAATACTGTAGCGGTTACCGACCGGCGCGCCCGCGGCGCTGATGACCATATCGTCAATTCCATCGCCGTTTACGTCACCGACGCCGCGCACATCGCTGCCGGTGTAGGCTTCATAGCCGCGTCCTTTGAAGATGAAGCCATTCGAACCGTTCAGACTCGAAAGCTCCAAGTGGCCGAGCCCAGTGAGGCTATTATTTCCAAAAACAACATACGCTTCGCCCACAAACTGTACGCCTGACCGAGTTGCCATCCGGGCCCCGATAGCCAAGTCGGGGATTCCATCGTGATTGATGTCTCCGGCGGCGCCAATTGCTTCGCCGGATGAATCTTGCGAAGAAATTCCGTTAATAACCAATTCGTCGCTGGGGAGGGCTGCGATTGAAATGAGTCCACTTGCTCCTAAATCGGGCTTTCCGAAGAAAACATAGGTTTTTCCGGCGCTGTATATACCTCCAGGATTCGCATAGAAGGCCGCGATTGCAAAATCATCAAATCCATCATCGTTGAAATCGCCCAAGGCCGCGATGCTGTTTCCAAAATTCGCTCCAGCTTCTGCTCCTTCAATTCGAAATCCATTGCTTCCATCCAGTGCATTAAGATCAATTGAGTCGCCATTACCGAAGGAGGGTCCGCCGAATACAACATAGGCCGCTCCAGCTCGAACTTGACCGTTGGGTGCGGCGGCTGGGTTACCGATGATCAAGTCCGTCCAGCCATCGCCGTTGACGTCGACGCCTCCTGTCGCGCCTCCCAAATAACCATAGGCAGCGAAACCCGGGATCAGGATGCCGCTGATTGTGGACACGTCGTCGGAATGAATCAGAGCCGGCCAGCGGAGTTCACATTCATCGGGAATGTTGTTGGAATTACAGTCACTGCTTGCGCCGGAGCGGATGTCGACCGAGTCCTCAACGCCGTTTGAATTGCAATCGGACTGGCAATCGTCCGGGATACCATCGCCGCCAACCGGGATGTTGTCGAGCGATGCGCCGTCCGCCAGATCGCAGTCATCGGGAATATAATTGCGATTGCAGTCGGCGGCCTGTCCCATGGAAATCTCCAACGCGTCATCAAGCCCATTGTTGTTGCAGTCGTAGGGTTGGTATTCGTCAGCGCCTATATCGATGAGGCCATGAAAGATACGCGCTTGATCATCAATGTCCGTTTCATTTGGTTCGATGGTGTATGATGGATCCCCGGCATCGATGCATGGCGACCCATGCGCCAAATGGAAAGCGCTTTTCTGTGGCGCGAAGAAAAGAGGGTCGGCGTCAAAGTTTCCAACACCCGGCCAACCGCCCTGCACGTCGCAATAACGTGCGGTGACTGCAATGCCGACGATTGGCGTTGGAGCGCGGTCGCCCCGGAGAATCGAGTTGGATATGTCGACTGTGCTGTCATCGGTGGCATATACTGCGCCTCCTGCGGATGATTTATTGTTCGACAACGTACAGTTTCGGATTCCCACGTGCGATCCATCTGACGCCGCCAGCCCTCCACCGCCGACGTTGCCATCTTCATATGACAGATTGTCCGTAATCAAGCTGTCGCTAATCATCACAGAGCCGCCAGCACAAACGCCTCCACCTCCAAAACCTCCAAAATTGCCCGTAATAACGCTGTTTCGGATCGTTGTGTTCCCACCCTCGTTGAAAATCGCGCCGCCTTTTTCATAACCTGCATTATTCGTCATCACACAGTGATCAATTGTCACTCTGCTTCCGGTCCAGCACCAAATTGCGCCGCCGCCGCGATTTGAGGCACGGTTGTTGTTGAAGACGCAGTTTGTGATGCGGGTCTTCGCTTGTTGCCCGCAGGACACCGCGCCACCTTGAGAATTGTAGCCGTTCCGAAACGTGATTCCTTCTAGCCGTTGCGTATACCAACCACTGCCCGGATCGAATCCGAATGCGTTACCCTGCGATTGAAGATCGATGGTGGTTCTAAATGGTCCATTCTCGCTTCGGATAATCACGTCCTTGGGTACGTAAACGTAGTAGTTTCCGGAACCGGAATATGCGCCATCGGCAATCAGGACGGTGTCGCCATTTTTGGCAGCCGTGACGGCGGCTTTGATCGTCGGATACTGGCTGGGCACTCGAAGGATCTGCTGGCATTCATCGGGATAACCGTTACTGTCCAGGTCCAGACTCGTGCCGTTCAGGATGTCGCAAGTATCAGCAACTGAATTGTGATTGCAATCCGGTTCACATTCGTCGGCAATGCCATTACCCGTGCAATCGGCGCTGAAACCGGAGGCAATATCGCAGTCGTCCGGGATGGAGTTGTGGTTGCAATCGGTTTCGCACTCGTCCGGAATGTGATTCAAATTGCAATCATGGCTCGATCCGGACGCAGTGTCGCATTCATCGGGGACGTGGTTGCTGTTGCAATCCTTGCTGGTTCCGCTTGCGATATCACAATCATCAGGCACGCTGTTTGCATTGCAATCTCCCTCGCAATCGTCGGGAATATGATTGTGGTTGCAGTCAAGGCTGGTGCCGAACGCCAGATCACACGAATCTGGAACTCCGTTGTGGTTGCAATCCGGCTCACACTCATCGGGAACCAGGTTGCTGTTACAATCGAGACTGGTTCCCGCAGTCGCGTCGCATTTGTCCGCCACGCCATTATGGTTGCAATCCGGCTCGCATTCATCCGGAACGTGATTGTTGTCACAATCGGAGCTGAAGCCCGCAGTAATATCGCATGTATCGGCAATACCGTTCGCATTGCAATCCTGCTGGCATTCGTCCGGAATGCCGTTGGCATCGCAGTCGATGCTGGCGCCGCCTGCAATGTCGCATTCATCGAGAACGCCATTGTGGTTGCAATCATCAAATCCATGGAACACTCGCGCTGCCCCAGAGCTGCCGCCATTGGCATTGTCAACTGTGTCTCCCAGGACAAGCGTCGAGCCGGAGACGCCCACGTCTCCCGTAAAAATGGCCCCCGTCGAGGGTGATCCCAGGAGCTTTGCTTCCTGTGTCCACCCACTGGTTGATTTTTTGAATACATAGGCGGCCATGGATTGGCTTGGCGCAGGATTGTCTACGGTCGCAGTGGCAACCACCATGCCCCAGTCCGCCGAAATGTGCCCGCCCAAGATGTCCCACGCCTTGGCATCGAGCGCTCCTAGCCGTTGCGTTTCATGCCATCCAGTCCCAATTCGTTCGAAGATGTATACGGCACCAACCCCTTGAACGCCATTGAAGTTGTCCCCTTCGGCGCCGACAGCAAGAAAACCAGATGTGATGGCCACCGATACGCCGAACCCATCGGTCAGGGGATTTGAAGCGATCAGCTTGGCGGTCTGTCGCCAAACCCCGCCGTCGCGTTCGAATACGTAAGCGCCGCCGCGTCCGTCCCACAACGACCCGGTGGGTCCGCTGTTGCCCGCTTGGTGCGCGCCAATGAGAATCGTATCCTCAAAAATTGCTACGGCGTATCCGAACTCATCATTGGCATGAGCGTCCTTGGCCACTAGGGTTTGAGTGAACACCCATTGTCCGGCCTCGTGGCGAAATAGGTACGCCGCCCCGCAGTGTCCGAATTGTTCGGCTTCGCAAGCGATGTCGTCGTGCGGAGATCCAACAACCAAGAACTTGTCGCCGAAGGATACCGACTCGCCGAAATAGTGCTCGCTGGTCAAATCGAACGGCAAGAGCTTTGTAGTCTGTTGCCACACAGCGTTGTTTTGCTCGAAAACGTAAACGGCTCCCGTACGATAGTCTAATTCGATTCTGCCATATGCACCTACCGCGACGATGCCATTATGGACGGCCAGCCTAATTCCGAAGTCGTCACCCGCCCGCGTATCTGATCCAATGAGTTTGGCTTCCTGGATCCAAGTGTCCCCCTGACGACGGAATACGTAGGCCGCTCCGGAGTCCGTTCCACGGGTGCCGTCGCGCGGGGCACCAACTACAATGAGATCCCCTTCAACCGCGACCGCCCATCCAAGCTCGTCCCCCGGCTTGCCATCGGCGGCATGAAGTACACCTTGCGGCTGCCATCCCACGTCATCTGGAATGCCGTCGCCATTGCAGTCGGCTGCTAAGACTCGCGTTGCGTCTCTCGAGCCTGTCGCGGTAAGGAGAAGGAAACAAAAAAGGCCAAGTTCTCTGACAGATCCTCGACTCATGATTCTCCTGCTCTCCAAGCACGCACGGCTTTGAAATGACTGGACAATTCGCATTCGACTCTCAAACGCACTCATTCCACAGATCAAGAAATGATGATACAACCACGCCTCCGATTCGTGCGCAGTTTACAATCTCTGAACGAACCCCTTAGCAGATCTGTAGTGGTGACCTCCTTCCCGAGTCTCGATCCTCATCGAAGGCCAGTTTGTTATTTTAGGATTGTGGGATGACCTACGCCTCCAATCTGGAGCGGCCAAGTGTTCCTCCCGGAGTCGTTCGCGGGACGCACGAGAGACGCTGCAGTTTCTTGATTCACGCTACTCCTCTAGTGCAGTGTCTCATAATTATACAAACATTTATTCGTTTGGCGTGTCATCCTGTTTGAAGGAGGATTGCACACGTGCGACGAGCGATTCCCATTCAGCTGACGGATCAAGAGTAAGCGGCGTTGACGACATTGTCGCGCAGTCGAACTTCGGCGGCGCGCAGTGTGACACGGGCGAAGATCGTTCTTCTGGCGGCGTCCGGTCGTGAGAACGAACAAATCGCCGAAGAACTCGGATTGAATCGAGCCACGGTCGCGAAGTGGCGGAAGCGCTTTGCGGCCGAGCGTCTTGCGGGCATCGAGCGGGAGCGACCGGGTCGTGGGCGTAAGGCGACCAAGCGCAAGCATTGGAGCAGAACGATCGTCGAAGTCACCCTTCACACCAAACCCAAGAACGCCACCCACTGGAGCGTGCGGACGCTTGCAGAACATCTGGGCGTTGACAAGTCGATGGTGCATCGCGTCTGGCAGACCCATGAACTGGCCCCGCATCGGATTCGCACGTTCAAGCTTAGCAAAGACAAGCGGTTCATTGAGAAACTGGTCGACGTGGTGGGCCTGTACCTGCTTCCGCCCGAGAACGCCATCGTGCTCAGTGTGGACGAGAAGAGCCAGATTCAAGCCCTGGATCGCACCCAGCCGGGCTTGCCGCTCAAGAAGGGTCGTTGCGGGACGATGACGCACGACTACAGGCGGCATGGCACGACGACGTTGTTCGCGGCGATGGAGATGGCCAGCGGCAAGTTGATCGGGGCCTGCATGAAACGGCATCGACATCAGGAATGGTTGAAGTTCTTGAGGCTCATTGATCAGCAGACCCCGACGAATCTTGATTTGCATCTGATCGCCGACAACTTCGGCACGCACAAGCATCCCAAGGTCAAGGCGTGGCTTGCGAAGCATCCCCGCTTCCACATTCACTTCGTCCCCACCTCCAGTTCCTGGCTCAATATGGTGGAGCGCTGGTTCCGCGATATCACCGCCAATCGCATCCGGCGCGACAGCTTCCGAAGCGTCGAAGCATTGGAACAAGCCATTCACGATTACATCGCCGCTCACAACCACGACCCCAAACCCTTCGCCTGGACCGCCGACCTCAAAGACCTACTGCCCAAAATCGTCCGCGCTCACCAGTCCCTCGATATGCCTAAAAATCAATGAGACACTACACTAGCGGTCAACAGCCAAGTATGCGGAATCACGCCAAAAAGCCTGGAAGTCGTTTTGCTGATGCAGTTTGCGCGAAAATCTGTCGATTCGCAAATTGTCGCATGTTGTCGCGGTATTTACGGCGCAAGACGGTAGTAAGAAAGTATTGGGTTTCGCGCCTCTGTTGGCGATTCGAATTTGACGTGCACGAATCGCTTGGCGCCATTCGACACTGGGATCTCAACGATTATGAAGCGCAGCGACACGATCCTTTGTTCGCGGTGCTGACCGACAAGCGGAACGTAAAGCAGTTGCCGGCGTCTTCACCAATCCCTGTTTCGCCTCCAAAAACCAAGCCATCGGTGGCTCAGATCGAATGCGATTGATTCGATCGATTCCGTATGAAACGTGCTGCACCATGATGACCTCCAATCGGTCGCTGGAGGATTGGGGAAAGCTGGTCGGCGATGTGCCCTCCGCCACGCCCATCTTCGATTGCTGCCTGCATCATGCGGACGTGATTACTATCACCGTGATAAACGTGAGAAGCGGGAACATGGGATTCATTGGAACATTGATCGTGAACTTTCTCATGGTTTAGTTTCCTTTTATGTATTGCGAGAGCCGATCATGGTGCGCGTCGTCAGATGCGATCACGGGCTAGTGACCCCCATGCACGATCCGCTGTCACAGACCAAGCCCGAGCAGCAATCGGAATCTGAAGTGCAACCCGAACGAAATGCCGGAAGGCAGCACAAGTGGTCGTTGCCACAGATTCCGTTTCCATTGCAGCAGTAATCGGCGGTGACGCAGAATCCGCGGAGCGGACTGCAGCATTTGCCTCCAATACAACCTACACTAGGATAACAGTCCGAATTGTTCGAACAGCCGGAGTCACCCGGCATGATGTAACAAGTATTGCTGCTAAGTTCACAAGTTGCATTTGCATTACAGCAGTGTTCGTTGGCAGCACAAGAACCACCGTTCGCGTTGCAGCACCTGCCCACTTCGCAACTGAACGTGATCACGCCAAAGTAGTCACAACACTCCGATGGGTCCGTACAGCCAGTATTCCCCGGACTGATGCAGCATTCGGACGTGGCGCAGGTCGTGCCGTCGCCAAGGTAAGCGCCATGAAGGGAAAAATCCTCGCCCTCGCATCCGGTTTGACTAATCGACACCCCGTCGGTGGAGGGGTCGCGGCAGGTTCCTTCTACGCAGCAGGCCCCGGTGGGGCAAGTGCTGGTGGAGGCCGCGGCGCACGTCGTGTCATTGCCGAGGTAGGTGCCCAGAACGTTTCGACATCCTTCGACGCTGCGCTCATCGATGCAGCCCAAGACTGTGTCAGCGCAGCACGCGCCGTGGCAGGTCGTGTTCGCGGTAGCGCAGGTCGTGCCATCGCCAAGGTACGCGCCATGACGGGAAAAAGCCTCCTCGCATCCGAATTGACTAATCGATGCTCCGTCGGTGGACGCGTCGTGGCAAGTTCCTTCCAGACAGCAGGCCCCGGTGGGGCAAGTGCTGGTGGAGGCCGCCGCACAAGTCGTGTCAGGGCCGAGATAGGTGCCCGCAATGTTTCGACAGGATTCGACGCTGAAATCATCGACGCACCCGCCGTAACTGGCAGCGCAGCATGCCCCGCGGCAGGTCGTGTTCGCCGTGGCGCAGGTGGTGCCGTCGCCAAGGTACGAGCCTCGACGACCAAAAGCCTCCTCGCACCCAAATCGACTAATCGACACCCCTTCAAGGATCGTATCCTTGCAGACCCCTTCTAGACAGCAGGCTCCCGTGGGGCAGGCGCTGGTGGAGGCCGCCGCACAAGTCGTGTCAGGGCCGAGATAGGTGCCCGCAATGTTTCGACAGGATTCGACGCTGAAATCATCGACGCACCCGCCGTAACTGGCAGCGCAGCATGCCCCGCGGCAGGTCATGTTTGCTGTAGCGCAGGTCGTGCCAAGGCCCAGGGGCTCACCGCCTTCTCCCCGGCAGTCACTTACGCTCAGATCGTCGCAGATGCCGCTAGGAAGACAGCAAGCTTGCGTGCATTCCGTCGTGGAGCAGTCGCTGCCGATTGCCTGCGACAAGCCCCCGTGGGCGGTGCAGTCAGCGGGCACCGTGTTGGTGCACGATCCGTTAGGCATGCAGCAGGCCCGGCAGTCGAGGACGGGCGGTGCAAAGCTGACCGACCGAGTGGTGACGGACTTTGAACCGACGGACACATTGACGACGTTTCGCATGGAGTTGGCGCCGGGGGAGTCGGCAGCGACGCAAAGCGAAAAGCAATAGTCAATGGTGGCGGTTTTTCCCGGCGCGATGGGACCGGGCAACGAAATGGGCACATCGGCCACATTGAACCAGCCCGGCGTCGATCCGGCCGCAAGACCGGTTGGTTGAGAGACGAAGCTGGGAAAGTGAACTTCCAGTGAATCGGCAATCGCACTGACCGTCGCCGACTGCCGGCCAGCATTCTTAATGCGAATGATGCCGCAGACATTTTGCCCATTCACAAAGGCCGTCTTGCTGACCTCGATGCTGGGAGAACCGGCGGCGGAGGTTGCTCCAGTGAGCCGGCTAGCATCCAGGTACGGGATGTGCTGAGCCAATGAGACGTTCGTACACAGCACGGAAACCTGCAGACAGATTGCAATAGCCAATGCCTTGATTCGTTTGTCGATCATCTTTCAAATCCTTTCAAATGCGCTGCAAGAGCGACTAATGTTCGCGGTTGTGGCGCGGATTTCATATTCCAGATTCCATGTTTGAAATTCGAGGCGTCAGGGAGCGATCACGCTGCACGGAGACAGCGACGGGATAAAACCGCAATCGCTGCCGAAACCCTGCGGATCGCCGCCCTGTGTCGTGCAAGCTCCTGGAAGAAGTTCTTCGCAGCTGGTGCCGAAGCAGCACGCCTCGGTGCAACTGGTGCTAGTGCAGGTCGTGCCGTCGCCAAGATAGGTACCGCCTCCTGACTCGCATCCTGGTCGGCTCAGCTGGGTTGGAAAGCCGTTGAAGAAAACAGCATCAGAGCAGGATCCTCCAAGGCAACAAGCACCGATCGGACAGACGGACTGCCCTGCGCAGGTTGTGCCATGGCCCAGGTACGTGCCGTCCAGTTGGCCGCCGCAGTCACAGGGGCTAGAGTCATCTACGCAGCCAATGCCTGTGCAGCAGGCTCCGCGACGCGTTGTGTTTGCCGTGGCGCAGGTCGTGCCGTCGCCAAGATAGGTACCGCCTCCTGACTCGCATCCTGGTCGGCTCAGCTGGGTTGGAAAGCCATTGAAGAAAACAGCATCAGAGCAGGATCCTCCGAAGCAACACGCACCAATCGGACAGACGGACTGACCTGCGCAGGTTGTGTCATTGCCCACGAACCTGCCCTCCGGCTGGCCGCCGCACTCATTGTCAGTAGAGTCGTCCACGCAGCCAACGGTTGTGCAGCAGGCTCCACGGCACGTCGTGTTCGCCGTGGCGCAGGTCGTGCCATCGCCCAAGTACCCGCCGCCGCGTTGGTCGCATCCATGCTGATTGAGACGGAAGCCAAACGACTCCTTATCGAGGCAGATTCCTTCGTCGCAGCAGGCCCCGGTCGGGCACGTGGTGGTGGCCGCCGCGCAACTCGTATCGTTGCCGAGATAGGTGCTCCCTCCGGACTCACACTCTTCCCTGTTCAAGTCATCAAAGCAGCCAATTGGAGAACAGCACGCCCCACGGCAGGTCGTGTTCGCACTCGCACAGGTCGTACCGAGTCCCAGGGGTTCGCCACCGTCGGCTTGGCAGGCACTCACACTCCGATCGCTGCACGTACCATTGCCAAGGCAACAGGCTTGGATACATTCGGTCGTGGCGCAATCAGTACCCGTACCTCGCGACAAGCCGCCGGCGCTTGCACATCGGGGCGGCACGGTGTCTGTACACGTACCGTCTGGAAGGCAGCAGGCCTGACAGTCGAGGATTGGCGGCGTGAAGCTAATGGAGCGGGTCGTCACCGTCTTGACGCCACCGGATTGGTTCGTCACGCTGACGGCGACGACGTTGCGCATGGAGTTTGCGCCTGGGGAATCCGCAGCCAGGCAGAGCGAGAAGCAATAGTTGATCGTCGTCGTCTTTCCCGGCACTATGGGGCCCGGCAGCGGGATGGGCACATCGGCCACACTAAACCAACCTCGCGTCGATCCGGCGGGTAACGAGGAAACACCATCTCGCGGGAAATGCACTTCCAGCGAGTCGGCAATCGCGCTGACCGTCACCGACTGCGCGCCCGTGTTCTTGATGCGAATGACGCCGCTTACATTTTGTCCGTCCACGGATGCCGTCTTGCTGACCTCAATGGTCAGGCCCCCGGCGGCCGCCGTATTCGTTGGCGAGTCCTTAGCAATCGCGCCGGCCTCATTGAGCCTTCCCGGGTAAATGCGCAGATCGCTTTGTGCAAAGGCTGAACAAGGGACACAAACGGAGGCCAAAAGAAGAATTCTGTGAATCATAGCTAGCTCCAAAATCATCCAACGGGACATTTCCCGGCTACGCTTCCGGGAACGGGCACCCCTCGAACAACCCCCTGAAACGGGCAATCTTCACGTACATGACGCTGAATCGGCGGTGCCTTTCACGCGGAAAGTTTTTTTTGGTATTCTGATATTGGATTGGCACTTGGTGCTCGCCCTCAATTTTGAGGGCCGCACGGAGTCGGTTCGTGTCGGTTATCGACCCATCTTTGTTGCAACAAGCGGTAGAAGGCGACGCGGCCGCGCTACGAACACTGCTTGTGCATTTCGGTGGCGAAGTTCGCCAACGGATCAGCGGCCGAATCGAGAAGCGCTGGCGGGCCAGTCTCGACGAGGATGACGTGATGCAGGTTGCTTACCTGGAAGCATTCTTGCACATCGATCAACTTACGGCACGCGATTCCGCCTCGTTCCTCGCGTGGCTGACACGAATTGCGGAGAACGCCCGGCGAGATGCGATCCGCGGCCTGTCTCGCCAGAAGCGTCCAGACCCGGTCAGACGAGTCGTCGCCACCCCAGATGCCGATTCCTACATTGGACTGCTCGAGTGCCTCGGGGTCACCACGACTACCCCGAGCCGAGAGGCCGCGCGTCGCGACGCCACCGCGATCCTCGAATCCGCCATTGCCAGACTTCCCGAAGACTACAGGACCGCGGTGCGCCTCTACGATCTGGAAGGGCGACCGATCAGCGAGGTTGCGGCCGGCATGGGCCGCTCGGTGGGCGCGGTCCACATGCTCCGCGCTCGCGCGCATGATCGGCTGCGTCTGGACCTGGGAACATCGTCGCAGTTTTTCAGCGGGTCGGCGTGAAGGATTTGACAGTTTATCGTCCATAAGGATGCGGGCGCGCGCATGGACAGCGATTCCAACAACTTCGTGAACCGCTCCGAGGCAACGGAGCGGCCGTTGATCGACGCCGCTTGGGCGCAGTTCGAGACCCTCGTCGCGCAGAAAAAGTCGTCGTCGCCCCACTCCTCCTGGACTTTTACGGTTCCGGGCTATCGCGTCCTACGGGAGATTCATCGTGGCGGCCAAGGCGTCGTGTACCAGGCTTTGCAGGAATCCACGCAGCGGAAAGTGGCGATCAAGATTCTTAAGGAAGGGCCCCTTGCTGACGAAAGGGAGTTGGCCCGCTTCGATCGCGAAGTGGATGTGCTCAGCCGACTCAATCACCCCCACATCGTCACCATTCACGATCGCGGTTCTGCCGCAGGACACGCCTATTACGTGATGGACTATATTCCGGGGCGTCCCCTCGATGCCTACGTCGCCGGCGCAGCGTTATCCACAAGAGAAGTCTTGGACCTCTTCCGCAAGGTCTGCGAAGCCGTGAACGATGCCCACTTGCGCGGCGTCATACATCGCGATCTCAAGCCCAGCAACATCCGTGTCAATGAGGAAGGCGAACCCCGAATTCTGGATTTCGGACTGGCCAAGTTGACCCCCGATGCGAGCGGGTCCGCCGACGATGTGACAGTCAGCGGACAGTTCATCGGATCACTCCCTTGGGCCAGCCCGGAACAGGCGGATAGCCGTTCCGATTTGCTGGATATCCGCACCGACGTCTACTCCCTCGGTGTGATTCTATATCAGCTATTGACGGGACATTTTCCGTATCCGGTGTCAGGCCGGATGAATGAGGTAGCGCAGCATATCATACACACCAGCCCCGCGCGACCTTCCACGCACATGCGCCCCCTTGACCGAGACGTCGAAATCATCCTGCTGAAATGCCTGGCAAAAGAATCGAACCGGCGTTACCAAAGCGCGGGTGAGCTGGCCCGCGACATCCAACGATACCTGAACGGGGAGCCGATCGAGGCGCGTCGGGCGACCTCCCTCTATCAACTTCGCCAGTTTGCCCGGCGCAATAAAGCCGCGTTCGTCGGGATTGCGGCGGTCTTCGTGGTCCTGGTCTTGGGAACCATCGTTTCAACGGTGGGATTCATCAGGGCGACGAACGCCGAACGGCTTGCCATGGAGAGATCGGCGGAATCGTCTCGCTCTGCGGCGAAGGCCGCAGCCGTCAGCAACTTTTTGCAAGAAATGCTGTCATCGGTCGACCCGGGCAAGGCTCTCGGCCGAGAGGTAACCATTCGCCAGGCGCTGGATGAGGCTGCCGCAAAGGTTAAAGCCGGATCGCTCAAGGACCAGCCCGCTGTCGAAGCCGACCTGCGATCCGCGATCGGCACGACATACCTCGCCCTCGGTCACTATCCAGAGGCTGACCAGCATCTGCGCGCCACCCTTGCGTTACGGAGAATCCTGTCCGACGGCAACACGGATGCCAACCTTGCCGCCGACCTTAGCAACCTCGCCGACGTGGCGAATGCCCAAGGAAAATATGTGGAGCAGGAAAAGTTCATGCGCGAGTGCCTGGCCGTTCGGCGACGCGGGCATACAGAGGATCATGCTGATGTGGCCTCGGCCGAGCAAGGCCTTGCCGCTGCCCTGCGCGCACAGGGTAAATTCTCTGAGGCAGAACCGCACTATCGCGCGGCCCTGGAGATGCGTCGCAGGCTCTTCGGATCCGAGCATGTGGACGTAGCCCAGAGCCTAAACAGTCTCGCGCTGCTTGCGCAAAACAAGGGCGACTTCGCCACCGCTGAGCTCCTTTTTCGCGAAGCGCTGGACATACGCCGCAAGCTGCTCGGCGTTCCGCATCCCATCGTGGCCGACGCCCTGAACAATCTCGGCAATCTCGTCGCATTGCGCGGGAATCTCAATGAGTCGGAGGTCCTGCTTCGTGAGGCATTGGAGATGCGTCGCGCAATACTTCCGCCGGACCACCCGGCCATTGCGCAAAGCTTGAACAATCTCGGAGCCAAGTTATGGAGGAAGAACGATCTTGCCGGTGCGGAAGCCTACTACCGTGAGGCCTTGGAAATTTGGCGCAGAACTCTTCCCGCAAACCATGTCCAAGTTGCATCCGTCATCGAATCCCTTTGCAGCACACTGCTACCGCGAGACGCATCCCAGGCTGAATCGATGCTACGTGAGGCCATGGCGATCCGCGAAGCCAACCCGCCGTCGGCGGACAACTTGCGAGTCCGTCCTTTGAGCATGTTGGGTGAATCGCTCGCAAGACAGGCAAAATACGATGAAGCGGAAGTCCTACTTGTCAAGGCTCTTGATGGGCTCAAGGAGCATCCACACGCCAACCTAAGGAAGGAGACCGTGACTCGTCTCATTTGGCTTTACGAGCAGTGGAACCGACGCGACGACGCTGCGAAATGGCAGGCGGAATTGTCGGAGAATTCCTCTACCACTCCATAGTCAGAGCGCACGCGGACAAGCGTGACTCCGCAAGGCCATAGAGAGACGACGTTGCCGTTCTGGGCAAACCAGAACAAACCCATCGCGATTTGCAAACTCGGTGCGCGTTTCCCGGTGCAGGGTAAACCAATTGAAGCTATTGAACTTCTGCCCCTACCGAGTCGGCGGTGCACAGAGGATCACCGGCGGCCAGGCCGTACGCATCGGCCGCTTCCTGACTACCCTCGGCCGTGCGCGCGTGGCCACTGGAGAGTTTGATGTTCGAAGCCAACCTGTACGAGAGCTACACCATTTTGAGCGAGAGCAAAGGCACAACGGACCGTGATCAAACAGATGTGTTGAAAGGCTTGGGAGAGCTATGCGTCGCGCGACACGCTGCCGAGCCCGACGAAGGCTCCGACATCAAAGCTGCTGAATGGCGGACACGCCTGCGGAAAGTTCCGCCAGTGTCGATGAAGTCGGCTATCGTAGTGTCAACGGTGACGCTAGTGGATCGTCAGCTTTGAATCTTTGGGTATAGTCTTCGGAGCTTGATTCGGGCGTCGGCGGTTCGAAACTGCCAATTGACCGTCACCTTTGTCTTGTTCCGTCCGCTCTCCCACGCTTTCGTCCGCGTTGACAGTGAC
>JACQFE010000038.1 GCA_016200265.1 Planctomycetota bacterium
AACTGAGCGTGCTGGAAAAACAGGCATTGGGCGAGCGTGTCGAGAGCGAAGTCGTGCTTCGAGAACAGATCGCCGTCTGGAACGCCGATCGCAACCACCGATGCAAAGGCATCGACTGGCAGTTCACGACCAGCGACGCTCAAATCAAACCAAAAAGGCTCTACCCAAAAAACAGATGGAATGAACCACTAGTATAGAGCGAAGGGCTTGAGGTGCAGGAGTCTCAGCCTTTTTCATCGTCGCCGTATTTCCATGCGTCCGTGTCGTCGGCCTCATCGATCTCTCGCTCCATGTGCCGGAACATTTTCTCCTGGAGCGGGGCCAGTCGGCGGTACATTTCAAGCGTCGCCTTGTGCGATTGGGCGATGACATTGAGTTGGATGAGCTGCCATTTGGCAAGACATTCCGGCTCTTTGATGGTCGACATCGGGTCGCAGCTTAAATGTGGCGATCCATCCGGGTTTCGGGAGTAGAATTCACATTCAGGGCAACGTAACATTTTGTAATCTCATAGGTTCCAACTCGATTCACGCGGAGTTCCAGTCTATGATCATACACGAGAGGTCCGATATTGGCAGTGATGACAGCCTGTGAATTGCGAGATTCCGTGTTTTTTTTAAGAAAATCCTTGCCAAAGGTCCGAAACTGTGAGAGATTACACTTTTGAAATCTAGTCCACTTACCGACCCGTCCCCCCATGGGTCGGTTCCCCCAAGGCCCGGTCCACCCCACCGGGCCTCTTTTTTTGGGCAAATTACCGGACGTATCTTCCAATTTCCGAAATTGAAGCCGCTGGAATATCTGGCGTTTTCCACATAAAACCCGCGTGAAGAAAGAGTTTTCGCCCTAACGAGGATCTGAATGCAAAAAGGCGGAACAGTTACGTTCTATGTCTCAGATATGGATCGGGCGGTGGAGTTTTATACAAACGTTCTCGGCTTGAATCTCACGTTTCGAGCTGGCGACCATTGGGTCGGGATCGATGCTGGCGACGGGTTGAAGATCGGACTCCACCCAAAAAGCGACAAAGGCCCGGAAACGGGCCGGAACGGCGCGACCATCGTTGGGTTCGCCGTTACCCGAAGCATTGATGAGGAAGTGCGCGAACTCACTTCGCGTGGGGCGAAATTCAAAGGCCCGATCATCGACGATGCCAACGGAATGATTCGACTCGCGTTTCTCAGTGACTTCGATGGAAACGAACTGTATCTTTGCGAATCAAAGTGGTCGAAGCCTCGATCGTAACGGGGCGATGTCACTAATATGCGCCGGCGGTCTCTGGCATTGTCGATGTTGCGGCGTCTTCGGCCCGTTTCGCTTCTTCCAACAGTCGTGCAATTTCCTGAGCGCGGGGCGTAAGGGGTCGCGCGATCGTGCTCGGTTCAATTTCAGATGCCCGCTTCGGTTGCTCGATGTCGTTGACCAGATTGGCTCGCGGCCCGCTTCTGAGAATCGCGCTGGAATCACTTTGTGTCGAAGGGCTGAATCGATTACTTGCAAACGTCAGTTGTCGAACCAGCGAGGCGGCCTCACTGTTCACCGAGCGGAGTTCAGTGATCTGATGACGCGAGTCGAGTCCCGCTTTTGAAAGCCCCGCAAATACCTTCCGCACGGCCGTGCAGACTTTTTCCAATTCGGCGGATTGGGCCTGAGCACTTTGAAGGATAGCTGCCGGTCTGGAAGTCAGTTCGTCGACCTTTGATTCGACTTCCGTGGTTTGTCTTTGGATCTGCTTGAGGTGTCGCGACAATTCATCAATCTGCGTAACGAATTCGGTGAGGAGCCTGTCCCCCGCATCCGCGGCGGAGATCCGATCGCTCAGATTTCCTTCGAGCGCGGCGCCTCGGGCCGTCAGCTCTTCGTGCCTGGCTACGATGGTATCGGCAGCTGCAATGGCCTCTTGCAATGCTGTGATTCGTGCAGACGATTCGGTGACGATGGTCTCAGTTGAATCATGGACTGATTTTGCGTGTTCGAGCGTTTTGCGAATGTTCTCCCCGGCTTCACGGGTCTCGACAAGAAGTCGTGAGACTGCGCTGAGTTGCTCGGACGCACGACTGGATTGTCCAAGGGCATGATCGAGACGCTCGTGCTGAAGCCGACTTTGTTCAGTGTGCTCGTTCAGTTCGACGATCAATCGGCGCGTGGGCTCGATCATGACCTGGAGTTCTTCATAGATTTCCGCACCCCGTGTGGCTGCGGCGAGATGAGGCTCCTGACGGGTTACAAGTTCATTCCCGACCTGAATCAGGTGCTCGAGCTTTCTGTTTGCCTCGGTCGCAGTCGTCGAGAACGAGGCCTCAAGCGATTGCATTCCGGCGAGATCCGAACTTGCAGTGACATTGGCGTTGGTCAATCGATTCAAGACTTCCTCCGCCGCAGTTTGACTGGTGGCGATCCGTGCCGCATTCTCGCCGGCTTCGACCACGGCTTTGTCGAGCAGCTCCAACAGCGTTTGACCGCCACGAGTGCTTTCCGTGAGCCCTGCGGCGATTTGGCGTGCCGGAGTCAGTTGAATTGTCAGACGTTCGCCGTCTTCATTCGCTCGCTTGCCAGCGGCTTCCAGCTTCGCCGTGGATGCTGCAACGACGTCGGTCACAGTCTGGGCATGTGCGATGCCTGCGGCCATCCTGGCTATCGCGGCGTCGGCGGAAGTTGTCGTTTCACGAAGGGTTTGAACCTGTTTTTGGGAATCCGCCAATTGTGCGACGAATTCATTCGCAAAGATTTCGGTTTCTTCAATATCTTCGCGTGCATTGCGGACTCGTTCACATGCCATGCCGACATCGATCAACGTACCGGCCGCCTGCTGCTGCATTGATTGTGCCTGCAGCGTCGAAGAGCGAAGAGCGTCCAGGTTTGATTCCGCCTTCTTCAGGACCTCCTGCAACGGACTTTCCAGTGATGCCAACTGCAAACGGCGATCTTGCAGCCGTTGGTCAACCAGCGTCGTCTGTTCAACCAGGTTGTCAGCGTCGGCACGGGCTTGAACCATGCGACGTGAAACTGCGTCTGCCTTATCGCACAGTTCCGTCGCACGCGATTCCAGGGTATTCATGGATTCCCGAACGGACTCGAGTCGATGGGCAGCGGCGTCTTCGAGTTCCACCAACGATCGACGATGAGCATTGAGCGCGGCGTCAAATGCACGAGCTGTCTTGCATTCGACTTCGGAAAAGACCTTGTGGATTTGATTCTTAACGACTACAAGACGCTTGGCCGCAAGTGAATCAATTTCGCGTGCCGAGTCCCTGTGTGCGTCCAGCGTGTGTTCGAGGAACTTTGTTTCCTTTTCTTCAATCTCCGTCATTGCGGCAAGGGCTTTCTTGATCGCTGATTCCAGCTTGATCTGATGCTGATGGGTGGCCGCGATCCCATCTTCAGTGATTGACGCAACCCGTTGCTGCAAGTCGAGCTGCACCTGCTCCGCCCTGACCGAGCAAGACTCGATTTCCTGCTTTGCTTTTTCGATTTGCTGTCTGGCGGAATCGGTGACTTGCTCGGCTCGCTGCTCATGTTCCCCAATCTCGCGCTCCATTCGCGAAGTCGCAGCGATTGTCGCCGCATCCAGGCTCTTTTGAGATTCTTGGGCTCCGTTGACGGCCCCGACAAGTAACGCAATCTGGCTCTGCAATTCTCCCGCGCGATCGGCGAACTCCCGTGCCCCTGCCGTCAGGCGATTGTTTATTTGTTCCGCGGCCGAGCAACTCGACTGCAAACGTTCCAATGTCGAGTGGTTTGTTGAAGCCGTCATCGAAGCGTTGGCAAGCTGTTTGTGGATTGCGGAGCTTCGTTGTTCGGTGTCGGCCAGGAGAGAATCAATTTTCTTCTCAGCGCGAATCAGCGACTCCGCGTTCGATTGCGCCGCGGCCCGCAGCGAATCGGCGATGCGTTCCGCTCGATCGAGCAAAGACGAGAGATGCTTTTCGATCGCAGCGGCCTTGTCAATTGATGCCTCAGTGGTTTCGCTCATGCGTTCAGCGCGAGCCACTGCCCGATCGAGGCGTTCAATAGTAGAGGAATCAACGATGCCAGCGGATTTGGAAGGTTCGTAAAATGCGGTTTGCTGTGGGGGTGTTGCGCCGTGGGGCAAGCCTGCCGGATCGGCAGAATCAACGAGCGTCGCTCCAATCGAATCAGGGTCGATTCGAAGCATTTCGTCCGATGTGTGTGGTCGCGAGGAACCGGACGACGCCATTTTCGTTGCGGTGAATGGAGAAGGTTCGTTGAAACTGATGTCGTCCAATTCGGAGGCACAGGCGGCCATCCCCGCGCCGCCGCGCTCGGCGTCGCTTCCAGGAGAGATTGTGGCACGGAATTTTGAGACGGGACTCGATACGATCGCCTTCTGGCCGCTCGCCTCTTCGACGATTTCATGGGAGATCCGCTTTCGCTGTTCCGCGTAGGCGGCAACCAAAGATGCGTTGCAAAGTCGGTTGATCAACCTTGGCACGCCAAATGACAATTCGTGAATCAAATGAATCGCACCGGTTTCGAATAGATGGGGGTCCGCTGCGCCGGCGACTTGGACGCGATGAGTGATGTAATTCGCAGCTTGCTCACGAGTCAATGCCTCGAGCTTCCGCTGACCGAATAGATGTTGGCGGAGTCGGGTAAATTCCGGTCGTTCGAGGTGTTTGCGAATGCTCGGCGCCGCCAGAATCAGAACGGACAGAAGTCGGCCCGAATCTCCGTACAAGTCGAGTAACGACGCAAGCTCCCAGAGGTTGGAAGCACTCAGATTCTCGGCTTGATCGACGATGACGATGCCACGTTGTCCGGAACGCTGGAATCTATCAAGGTGTCGGCGCAGACGGTTCATGCGGCGGCCTTGGTCTTGCGTGCTGGGAAGGCTGACTCCAAAACCCTTGCAGGCCTCACGCAGAAAGTCGATTTCGCCTGTTGTCGGACAAGTGAGAACGACCGCATGATCTGTGACAGGAATCCGACCTATGAATGCACGCGCGAGAAGCGTTTTCCCGGTACCCGGCTCACCCAGCACGAGAAGAACGCCGCTTCCGTGGCGCGTTTCATACTCCATCGAGGCCAGGACTTCTTCGATTTCAGGCGTCGTGAAGAGGAACTTCGTGTCGGCGCGGTCCTCAAACGGAGACGTAGAGATTCCAAAGAAATCGCGATACATAGTTCGACCTCGATTCGGAGTTTTTGGGTGCCCTGACTCCAATCCAATGGCGTCGCACCGCTCAAGGCGCACGCCTCGCGCAGTTCGCTGAACGTATGCACGATCGGTTAAATGCGGTGATCGCTGAAGTTATCGGCCAGAACGGAGCGACATTGTCTGGCAAATTGTGGGGCGGAGGCTCTTATTGAGACAACAACGCCACGGCGTGGCTTAAAGTCGGGAGAATCAGCCTATCCATGGCGAGCTGGACCGCGGCCGTCGATCCTGGCAGTGAATAAATCAGCGTCCGGCCTCGCGTGCCGGCGATCGCGCGGGAAAGCATGGCCCTTGGCCCGATTTCCTGAAAGCTGAGCATTCGGAACAATTCGCCGAAGCCGTCGAGCCGTTTTTCGAGGATTCCTGCAACGGCCTCGAACGTGTTGTCACGCGGTGCGATTCCGGTTCCGCCGGTGAGCAAAATGCATTGACAATTCGGATTCGCACAATGCGTTTGCAGTTGCTCGACGATTCGCTGGCGATCGTCCGGAATGATGTCGTGAACGACGATGCGATGCGCGGCTTGTTCAAGCCTGTTGCGGATCAATGAACCGCTTGTGTCATTCTCCACCGTGCGCGTGTCGCTGATGGTGAGGACGACGCAGGTGACAGAGTCTGACGCTTGGTTTTCATGTGAGGGATTCAAATGCATTCCAATTCGGATGGTACGCCGAACTCGTCCAACTTCAACGTGCTCTCCATTATTTGACAAGTCCAAGGCGTCATCCCACACTCCGCACAAATAAGATCAATGATCAAGGAGCATCCCGTGAGAAACTGTAGTGATTGGCGGTTGTTCTCGGCTTCGGTGGGTTTGTTGCTCGCATGTGCCTCTTGCGGGTTACTTTCGCAATTTCAGTCCCCACAAAGCTGCACGGGATTCGACGTGAACTCGGATGCCAATGTGACAAGAGTCTACAGTGGCGACCCGCCTTCGAGCTCGAGACGGATTCTAGAAAAAGGAGATTATTACAGCTTTTCAATCGTCGCGACTCTTGTTGGGCACGATCAGACGTTTAGCTACTCTGGCTTCGGGTCTAACGCGATTATGACCGAAACGACGCAAGATTCGACAGGTGCAACGGTCAACATTGAAACCTCCGAAGAATATTACTTCGCATGCGAGGATGGACGGGAATCGGATTTTTATTACCAATCATATTTTACACAGGACGAGAGTGGGCTAATATGGCTGCACGGCGGAACAACACAGTCGCCGTCAGACTCACCTTCTCCCTACCTCGTGATCGACCCCCCGAGTGGCAAATACTTCCGAACACCTGAATTATTAGTGGTCGGCGCTGAGCAACATGTGAATGTAATATTTGACAATGGCGACACGGTTTATTTCGACGATCGCATTGCCGGTGTGGATGATGTGGATTCCCTTGTTGGCCGAATCCGAGCCTTTCGAATCGAGCGATCTGTAGTTACCGAAAGATCGGGCAGAGTGACACGCGTCGAAAATTGGACTGACTGGCTCTCGCCGGAGTTGGGCGTTGCCGTTCGTACGCGAAGTACGACCACGGAGTATCCCGACGATCGCAATGTGCAGACCACGGTGTTCGTTTACGAGCTATCCTATACAAATGTGCCGCTTCCGAATCCGCCGGGCGATTCGACCGCTCCACAAAATTCCGGCTCAGGACAGTAATTGAGCACGATTGGCGATTCAACGCAACAGTCTCTTCCCTGCTTCGGCGCGCATTTGATTCACTCGCTCCCATAGCTTCGGATCGTTTTCGAAGAATGCCACGAGCTGGGCGGTGGAAGTTCCTAGAAGCTTGGCCGTGTCACTGACTCGTAAACCGCATTCCGCGAGAACATCGAGTAATTCGCTTAGCGCTGGAAAATATCGTTCATCGCGGCGACCCACGCGGAGGCGGCCATCGGGTGAAATGCAGAAACGAAGCACTTCACTCGGAGCGTAATTCTTCAGGTCGATCGGCGTGCGGACGTGCAAAGCAATGGCCTCGCGGAGGCGATGAATCGCGCGGGCCTTGTTGATGTGTTGCGATCGTTCTTCGGTGGCGGTGACAATTAGCCCCGTGGCATGATGCCGCAATCGTACGGCGGAGCTGGTCTTGTTCCGCTTTTGGCCGCCGGGTCCTTTGACGCGGTGGAAGTCGACGTCGCACCCGGCGAGAAGTTCTCTGTCATCGAGCGAGAGCAGTGGTTGCGTTACCATTTTCAAGAATCATCAATATCGGACCCATTGCGATTCTCAGGCAGCAATGAGTATTTGTCGAACGGATCTCGTCTCATAAATGCTCGAGCCTGGGAGCACACAATCCACGTCGCAAGTGTCCATACAGCATAACCGATAACCCACGGAAGCTTCGCCCTGATGTCGTTCGTTTCTTCTTGGGTCGACGATAGTGGGTGAGCGGAGAAAGTCTGTTTACAGGTTAGATTGTCGGGGCATCGACATGCCGTAGCCGCCGGCGATACCTGCTAAACCGTGACCGTCTGTGGCAGTAACTGTCGGACTGCGGTTCACGATTGATCGAATCGTGAACGTAGTGCTGGGAGATCATCATGAAAATCACGGGACGAAATTGGTTTTGGACGGGCGTGACGATTTTGGCCTTGGGAGTGGGTTGTGGAACCGTCGTACGATACGTCGGCGACCAGACGGGCGGTGGGGGCGGCGGAGGTGGCGGCAGCACCGGAATCGGCTCGCTCGACAGCAGCTTTTCCAATGATCCCTTGTCTCCTGGAGGCACAGGCGGCACACAACCTCCTGATCCAAACACCGGCGACGTGGAATTGCCTTCACAGGACACGAAGAGTTTCTTCACGGCGTTTCAGATCGACCCCGTACCGGAAGATACCGCCGGTCCCAAATTCGTTGCGGCAGCCGACATCGATCAGGATGGCCTCATTGATCTCGTGAGCGCTTGGAACCAATCACAGTCCATCCAGATTCACTTGCAGCGCCGCGACCCGTCGGGAGTGATCTCGTTTCGGACGATTACTTTGGCGGGCACAACTCCGATCGCCATCGTAGCGGGCTTGGCCATTGGAAACATCAATGGTGATGCGTTCCCTGACATCGTCGTTCTGGTAAAGGCAAGCGGACTGGCGACATTCTGTCCCTCTTGCAGCGGTGATCCGCAAGCACTCGGCGAACTCGATGGTCGAATTCTGATCTATTTCAATCCCGCCAACCCGGGTTTAATTCCTGACGGGGATAATTGGAGGGAAATGGCCCTTGAGAATCCGTTCGTCAGCAACAGGAATGCAACGGGGCACGTGCAATTTCCGGGAGCTCCCACCAAGGACATCGAGACGTCGAAAGAAAAACCCGAATGGTCGGGATTCACGTCGCTGGCGGTTGCCAACATTGACGGGCAACCGGGTGATGACATCGTCGTGGCATTGAACCCTGCTCAGTGCAATACATTCGGACAACAACCGCCGCTCAATACAGTTGACCTCTGGGTCAACCCGGGTCCTGGGCTCGCGGAAACCGCTTCGAACTGGGGTATCAAGGATCCCTCCATCTCGCCAAATCGCACCGGCGCGGGCGTTCCCCTGACAGTCATGGCTGATGCTCCCAATGTCAAGGACATTGCTGTTTACGATGTCGATGGAGACGGCGACCTGGATATCGTCGCTACATTTCCCTCGTCGATGAGTCTGAATGTCAGATGGGCGCGGAACCCGCTGTTGGAACAAGGCACTGCGGCGGTGACCAGCGGCCTGGACGACGGCATTGGTAACGTATGCCAAGGCGGATTCAATGACGGCGCGCCGTGTCCAAACGGGGACGAATGCCTCGGCTTGCCCGGCACTGCGGATGACGGGTGTTGCACTCCGACCAGTTGGCACCTGCTGGTCAATCGCTGGGAGGTCCGCCCGATTGGTCAAATTGACACCGATGCCGACGTGCTTGCCCTCGCCGATATCGATTCCGACGGCTTCACGGACATCGCAGTTCGATCCACGAATGGAAAGCTTGTGCAATGGTTCCGTCGGCCGAACCAATTGGTGGTTGCGCCGGAATTTCCGCCGGGAGGTCCGACTCCGAATCGATTCGACTTCCCCTGGGATGTCTTCACGCTGACGGAATTCACAGATCAGGAGCCTGAGGCAATTGCATTCGGCGACGTCACCGGCGATGGACAGCCTGAGCTTCTTGTCGCGGTGAATGGCGGAGTCTATTGGTACGACGGCACGCTCAACAAGACTACCATTTACGATCCGTGGGTCGGCACAACAATTATTCAAGACAATCCACCGCCGACGACCAATGGCGGCACAAGCTCGTCGGGTTCGTCCAGTTCCGATTCCAATTCAAGCAGCGATGGTACGTTGCAGGGCGGCACCGGCGTCGGCGTAAACGCGACCGACGTGTCCACCGTGATCAATCGACTGCTGGCAGTCGATCTCGATGGCGACGGCAAGATCGACGTGATTGGCACTCTCGATCGCCGCTCGGGTTCCGGTCTGAGCGACGACCGCATCGTTTGGTATCGAAATACAAAGACGACGAACTGACGCGGCGCCTTAGAGCACGTAACACTCAACTGTAGCGTCGGGCCTTGTGCCCGACGCCGAAAGTCTTCGTCGCCCACAAGGGGTGACGCTACACGCCCTAGCCTGACACTCGGCCAAGGAAGAACGACAATAGCAGCAAGACGAGCACGAGGGTTGTAATGCCCACAAACACTCGATCACGCTCATGGATGAACGCGACGATGGAAATCACCACACGCACAACCGGTGTGGCGATGAGAACCAGCAATCCGAGCACCACCAGCGCCTGACCGCGAAAAGCGCCGAGTCCCTTCAGGGTTCCGTGAATCGTGTGTGGAAACTCGGCGCCGAGTTGCGTCAGCGACGGCAGGTCGGCCTTCGAAGAAACAAACTTCGGATGTCTGGCAAATGAAAGCGTCATGCCAAGCAAAATCAGGGTGACGCTGGTCCCCACCCCAAGCCGGAGGGTATGACTGATAATCAATTCTGTCTGTCGAATTCTCGTGGCCGAACGATCATTCTCGCGGGTTGGCCCATTCGATGAGGTCATTGGTGCGCACCTTTCAGAAACATTTGCGCCGATACGGCAAGCATTACGACCACGAATGCGATTCGAATTTTGCGATGGTGGAGCCGTCCGAGAAGTCGCGATCCGATGACGGCGCCCGCAAGCACGCCGACCGCGACGGGGGCCGCAATGAATGGATCAATGTCTCCTCGTGTAAAGTAGACGCCGGCGCTCGCGGCCGCCGTCACGCCGATCATGAAATTGCTTGTGGCCGTCGATGCCTTGATCGGCATGCGCATCACCAAATCCATCGCGGGAACTTTGAGCGATCCTGAGCCGATTCCGAGCAGTCCACTGACGATTCCTGCGACATACATCAACGCCAGTCCGAGCCCGGTATGCGAAACGCGATATTCAACGGTCTGACCGAGTGCCAAGTCGTAATAGGCGCCATGGAGTCGCAGCCTCTCGGCGATTTGATCTGGTTGAATTTTCCTGGGGTTGGATTTTCCGTTGTTCCAAAGCATCGCGATCGCGGAGTAGCCTAGAACGACGCCGAAAATGACGAACAGCCATCGCACGTGCATGACTCCGGCCAGATAGGCGCCGGTCAGCGCACCGCCGGCCGTGCCGATTTCGAGAAGCATGGCCACGCGCAGATTGGTCATGTGTTCCCGGACATAGGCCGCGGCAGCGCCGCTGGAAGTGGCGATGACGGAGACAATCGAGGCCCCGATCGCGTAACGGATGTTGATATGAAAGAACAGCGTAAGCGCCGGGACGATGATTATGCCGCCACCCAGTCCCAGAAGTGACCCAAGCAGCCCGGCCGCGATCGAGATCAAGAATAGTGCGACGGCAAATTCAAGCGGAGTCATGGCTGGAGCTATAGAGCCAGTTTTGGAGTGATGCAAGCGGCGATCGAATACGCCTCCGCAAATGACTCATTTCCGGGTCCATCAGGTGTGTGATTTCGCGCGGCAGTTGTGTCAAATCGCGCACCCGAATGTCATGCTGTTCGTTCGAGGTGGGTTCAATCGCCGCGATCGGTGCGGAAGGTGGTTTGTGGGTAAGAATTTGTGCGGCAATCTCCGTGACATCAATCAGAAAGTAGCCTTTTTATCCATATGGAGAGCAGGGCGAAAAGAAAACACATGTCCACATTGAACAGAGCGGCAGGACGGTTGATCCGATGGTCGTGAAAGCAGTTGACGCCACCCAGTCTGGCACGCGCCTTGCCGGGTGTACATGGTATGGAACTCGTCGAATGGCAGAAGCCCATCGGAACTCATCGAATGCAGCGGCTCGTGAGCGGGCCTTAGCCGTCAGGAATTTCGAACTTGGAGGTAGTACCATGAAAGTTCTCATCGTTGACAAGTTACCAGAGTACACGGTTTCCGCGCTGAAGAACTCAAATTGTGAAGTGATTGTTCGTATTGGATTGAAAGACCACGCGCTCGCTGATGCGGTGCGAGAGGTTGGCTGCCACGTGCTGATTGTTCGTAGCACAAGGGTGACGCGGGCCGTACTCGCTTCATCGCCTCACCTGGAGTTGGTCCTTCGTGCCGGATCAGGCGTGGATACGATTGATATGGACGCGGCTGCGCATCTGGGCATTCGAGTGAGCAATTGTCCGGGAATGAACTCGGATGCGGTGGCGGAATTGGTGATCGGACTCATGATCGCCCTCGATCGACGTATCGTGGATGAGACGTCTGACCTCCGGCGGGGGGTCTGGAACAAGAAAGAATACAGCAAGGCACGAGGGCTGAAGGGTCGGACCATGGGGATCGTGGGCATGGGGCGGATCGGCTATGAGGTCGCGCGACGGGCTCGTGCGTTCGACATGAACATTCTCTATCACGATGTACGCACCAACCCCAAAGCGGAGGCCGATACCGGCGCTCGTCAGGCGACTTTTTCTGATGTCTTGTCGAAATCGGATTTTGTGAGCCTTCACGTGCCTGGCGGTGGAAAAACCGAGCATCTAGTAGGGGAAGACGAGCTCTCGCAAATGAAGCCGACCGCATTTCTCATTAATTGCAGCCGTGGTGGAGTGGTGGATGAAACGGCGTTGGCCCGGGCCGTTGAGTCGGGACTGATCGCAGGGGCCGCGCTGGACGTTTACGAAATGGAGCCGGCCGCCAATGACACGCAGTTTCAGGATCTCATTCGGACTGTGCCGCATGTGTACGGCACGCACCATGTCGGTGCGTCCACTGAGCAGGCCCAGGATGCCGTCGCGGACGAAGTCGTGAAAATCATACGCACGTACGCGCAGACCGGCAGGATGCTCAATTGCGTGAATCCTATGGAGGTGCTCAGCTCAACGTAGAATCGGCGGCGAGCGGCCTTGGTTGGCCTCCGCTGTGGCGTTATTCCGGCTCGGTCATGGCGCGGGGGTTGAGCGTTTCTTCAAGTTCCGCGTCGCTAATTACCTTCTTCGCTCTGGCGATTTCGCGCACAGTCTTGCCTGATTTGTAGGCCTCTTTCGCGATTGCAGCGGCCTGGTCGTACCCGATCTTCGGCGCCAGGCTCGTGCACATGGCCAGCGAGCCTTCGATCAGCTCCGCGCAGCGCTGTTCATTGGCCTCAATGCCAGACGCGCAGCAGTCGGTGAACACCCGGACTGCGCTCGACAAGATCCGGATCGACTCCAACACATTGTGGGCGATCAGCGGCATCCCCACGTTCAATTCAAAGTAGCTTTCGCGACAGCCAAGCACGGTGGCCGTATCATTTCCGATGACCTGGGCACAAACCTGAATGAGCATTTCGCACATGACCGGATTGACTTTTCCGGGCATGATGCTGCTGCCGGGCTGGGTCTCAGGCAAGCGGATCTCGCCAATACCGCATCGAGGTCCACACGCCAGGAGTCGAAGATCATTGGCGATTTTGGAAAGTGCGATCGCGATCGTCTTGAGCTGCCCGCTCGCCTCACAGACGGCGTCCTTCGCGGCCTGAGCTTCGAAATGATCGCCCGCTTCCACGAAGTCGATGTTGGTTTCCGCTGCAAGAACTTCGCACATTCGGCGTCCGAATTCGCGATGCGTGTTGATCCCGGTGCCGACGGCCGTCCCCCCGATAGGTAATTCGTGAAGTGCGTGAACCGCCCTCTTCGCGCGAACCGCAGACAATTCCGCTTGCCGCGCGAATCCGCGAAATTCCTGGCCCAGTCGCACGGGCGTTGCATCTTGCAGATGCGTGCGGCCGATCTTGACGATCTTGTCGAATTTTTCGGCCTTCGCGCGAAGTGCTTCGTCCAGCGACTCCAGGGCGGGGTGCAGATCGTTGGCGAGGGCTTCAGCGGCGGCGACGTGGATGGCCGCAGGAATGACGTCGTTGGAAGATTGCCCCATGTTCACGTGGTCGTTGGGATGTATCGGAACCTTTGAACCGATTTTTCCGCCTGCAAGTTCGATCGCCCGATTGCTGATGACCTCATTGGCGTTCATGTTCGTGCTCGTGCCCGATCCGGTCTGGTAAATATCAAGGACAAAATGTTCGTCGAGCCGACCGTCGATGACTTGCTGGGAGGCGGTAATGATCATGTCGGCCAGCTTCGGTTCGAGCTTTTCCAGGTCGCGATTGACCTTTGCCGCGGCCTGCTTGATGAGTCCCATGGCGCGGATGAACCGCCGCCCAAAGCGATATCCACTGATGGGAAAATTCTCGACGGCTCGCTGCGTCTGAGCGCCCCAATAGGCCGTCGCGGGAACGAACATCTCACCCATGCTGTCTTTTTCCACTCGCGTCGCATCAGGCATTGCCACAAATCTCCAATAAACTCAATTCAATCTCTCGGGTGCTCAAAACGTATTTTTCGGCGCCGACTTAATGTACGACTTGCGGCGCTCGGCATAATCGTCCGGCGTCATCCCTTCCAACAAAAACACTTCGGGATTCTCCGCGATCTTGACGAGAAACGGAATACACCATCCACAGCCCGTGCCGGCATTCAGGCATCCGGTCATCTGGCTGGGTCGTTCCGGACGTACCCGTAGCGAGTAATTCACCAGCTTTCGCAGCGAGACGCCGTAGCAGTAGCAGATTTTGTCGTCAGGTTGCATTCATTTTCACTTTGACATGTCGGGAGGCGGCGTCATGATTCTTTATGTTCTCGCGACGTTCTATTCTATTGAGCAGGACTCGGCGGCTTCAAGATTGAAAGATACGCCCGCCACGGACCGACCTGATCGCGATATTGAAACGCCATCGCTTTGCAAATCTGGGCAATATGGTTGAGATCGTGGACAACCCATGTCGCCAGTAGTTCGCGCATCGTGACGCTGCCCAGTGCCGAATGTTTTCCGCGTCTGTCAAGGTGGGCGCCCGTCAAATTCATTCTACACAAAGCCTCCAGGCTGGTGCACCTTTGTCGCTCGAATTCATCCAATAGCTCCCGGATCGTTTTCCCTTTGCTCCTGGAGTACATCGCGTATCGATCAAAAGGCTCAAACGCTCGCGATTCGCCATGCTCAAGAATCATAAGTGCCCGCGGAATCCAATCCGTCTCTTCTCCGTGAATCAGATGGCCGACAACATCGAACGGACTGAACGTGTCAGCGCCGTAATCGTTCGTCACCCAGGGGCCGCAAACGTCCGTCAACATTGCCCGCAGCACGTGCGGCGTGTTCCGCAAAATCTCGCTGGCTTGTTCAATTTGATATTCCACGATCGATTAGCGTCCCCGATAGGATCAATCTACGGATTCATCATCTACGGTGATGGCGGGGCCGAATGCAATCAGATACCCCTCCAGCATCAGGACGGCCTTGTCTCGGACTTCCTGCGTGCCGAGATCAGCCAATTCATCCAGCTTCAGCGGCGTTGCGAAATAAAAGAACTCGCCGCCTTCGCGATAATGCTCGACCGGCGGCTCGGGCCACTCCAATCCGGCGTCTTCAAACGCGGAGCCGACGAATTCATTCATCGTGTCGCCGGAATCTTCGATCGTCTGTTCGCATTCTTCGCTCTTCCATCGATCATTGGTAAGAAATCCCACGCGAATTTGCGGGATCAGCGGACGAATGGCGACCTCGAGCCAGCATGACTTGGAGCCTTGGAATCGCGTCGCGAGAGTTGAGCCGTCCTCGCGATCGACGCGGCTCGCCGTTCCATAACGGTCATCACGAGCCGTACTTTCCTCGATGAAATTTCGAAACGATTCGATTCGCGATCGGTCCTGTTCACTCAATGGCATTATTTGGCTCCTGCGACCGCCGATTCATCGTGTACTCGTCCACGTTCCGATCGTCCACGTCGCGGATCGATGCGATCCAAAATCGCCCGCCGGACATACGTAAACGGATACGTAAGCGTTCGATGCCAGCGCACAAACCACGGCTTGCGATACGACGCCGCAAGCTCATCGGCGGTCAATTGATCCGGCCGCGTACGACGCTGCAACTTTCGAAGATGATACAGGTCGCCCCGCTGAAGCCAACTCCGCACCGCCCGCATGAGCCACAATTCACCGCCTCTTCGTGCGGGCCAATACCAGGCAATTTGAAAGTCCATCAAGTAGGGCCGCCCGTCATCGCCGACCAGAACATTTTCGCATTTCTCAAGATCGACGTAGGCCATGCCTCGACGGTGCATTTCGGCGACTGCGTTCCGCAAATGCGTGTGGAAATCGTCCGCGACCCGCTCGCCTGATTGCATCGCGTGACCCTCGATGAATTGACGGGCAAATCGCGAGGGGCTTAAGCGCGCAACTGCATTCGGGACGGCTTCCAGCTCCTGCAAACGCATGAGTGCGGCCCATTCGCGGTTCGCAAGAATTCGACCCACCCACGCAAGCGGCAAGCCCAAAAACGGGGCTTCGCGTTGAATCTTGACCAGCACGCGGTCGCCGTTGCACTCATACATCGCTGTGGCCGCGAAAAAATCATTCTTGAAAACGCGACGTAATATGAACGATCGACCACCGATCCAAAGATCATTCGGAATAGGCTTTCGACCCAACGCAGTCAGACTTGGCGGCACTCGCCGCAGCATGGCAACTCCTATTGTCGGACGGCTATGTTCTCGAGAATCTGGTCCAAGCCGCATAGTTATTGTACCTTCGCGGGCGAGCACGTCCAACGAGGACTTGCATTTGTTCTATCAATGCGTTGATCCGAATGTTCCAGAAACTCTTGCAGATCGCCGGCGTAGACAATCGCATGTCTCGCATTCTTTACGGCTTCGCATTCATTACGCTCGTCGTCATCGCCGCCCTGCGTCCTCTAATTGCGGAAACCTACGACTCGTCGCCCGCGACAATCAGCCTAGCGGACCACAACATCACCGACCCGCAACCGATTCGAACGCTGGTGATTGATTTGGCAATCCTCGCGGCGGGTCTTGCGTGGGCAGGTGCGCGACTCAAGCCGAATGTGGCCAGATATCGTTGGACGGGCCTGGAGCCGGCCCTGATCATCATCGCCTGCGCGAGCGTTTTGTCATGCACCTCCGCGGGAAACAAGCGCCTCGCAATCAATGCTTCGATAGACTGGCTTTGCTCGGGGGTGCTTGGCATAGTGCTCGTGCAAGTCATTCGGACGCCGTGGCAAAGGAATGTGTTGCTGGCGGCTGTGCTCGCCACCGCGGCCGTGCAGTTCACCCAGTGCGTCGACCAACGCGCATCCACGGAGGATACGTGGAAGCAATACCAACAAACAAGGGCTGAGTTCTGGCGAAAGCAAGGGATCGATTCCGAATCGAATCACGTGGCCTTGTTTGAGGCCCGAATGCGAGCCAACGAGTCTTCCGGATACCTGCCGCATAGCAATGTGACGGGATCATACTTCGCGATGTGCGGCCTGGCCGCGGTCGGCGTGACGATTGCGACATGGCGAAATCTCCTGACGTCTCGGCGATTTCTGCTTTTTTTGGGCTTGGTCGCATTGATGATTGCGCTGCTTGCCGGAATCGCGATGACGAAAAGTCGCGGGGCCGCGACATCATTCGTCTTGGCATTGATTCTTTGGCTCGTCGTGTGGCGCGCACAAGGATGGATCGACTCTCATCGGCGGCAAGCATTCATGATTGGATGGATCGGTTTAGCTTTGATTCTAGTCGCGGTAGTCGGGCATGGAATTTATCACGGCACACTTCCGACGGATTCGCTGGCGTTTCGCTGGCACTATTGGCGGAACTCGATGGGCATGATTTGCGACCACTGGTTTGCTGGAGTGGGCCGCGAGAATTTTGGCCGTCAATATCTCTTGTACAAGCCGATCGAAAGCCCCGAAGAAATCTCCAATCCGCACGACGTGTTCGTCCAGGCCGCCGCCGAGTGGGGGATTTTCGGGTTGATCGGCATTGTGGCTTTGCTCCTCGGTGCGTCGTGGGCACTGACAATGGGCCGATCGCATACCAATGTCGCGACAAACTTGAATCTTGAATCTCTTGAAGCGTTGGCACATAAGTCCAAAGCGTCCGCACTTCGGCTGGGACTCCTTGGAATCATCATGGCAGTTGCGTTGACCGTGATCCGAATGCCACTCTTTGGCACCTGCGACAGAAGTTATCTGTATTATATGAGCACGCTGACGGCGATTGTTTGGCTGCCAATATTTGCTTGTGTTGCCTTCGCGTTGTCATGTGTGAAACCGGAAGTGCGAAAGTCGGTGGCTCTTGCAGGCGCGGCGTTTGGATTGTTTGCGTTCGCGTTGCAAGAGCTTATCAACTTCTCCCTTTTCGTTCCAGCCACTGCGACGACTGCGTTTGCAGTGTTTGCATGCGCGATCCCCGATTCGAACCGTGCGGCGATACGTCGGGAAACGACTGGAGATCATCGTACGATTCACGCTGTGCGGCGATGGCTTTTGACTCTCGCAACAACAGTTGCAATTGTGATGATCGCGCCAATGGAGGCTGTTCCGGTTTTTCGAACAGGCGCGCTGTTGTCGGAAGCGCGATCGCAGGCAATGATTCGTCCCCTCGGACATCCGGAAAATTCCGAAGCCGCGAACTTCTACGAGCGTGCAGCAGCGGCCGATACGCTCGATCCCACGGCGTTCGTCGAACTCGCGCGATGGCTGGGCTCGATTGCTCCATTAGCGCCGCAGTCTGCGGCCACATTCTCGCGGGCAGTTGAATTTGTCCAGGCGGCTCAGCAGCGAGACAAGTACAGCCATTCTCTGCGCCGCCTCGAGTTGCTCCTGTGTCGCGATCAGGCACGCCGAACAAGTGCGGCCACTAACTACGAAGCGGCGATCCACGCAGGCGACGAGATGCTGAAATTGTATCCCCTTGATCCGGCTGGGTTGGTGCTTGTGGGCGAGCTTCAACTTGAAGCCGCAAGAGCTACAAACTCTGATCTTCTTCGTTTCGCCGGTCTCGACTCGCTTCAGAAGGGGTTGGATTTGGATTCGCGCCGCCCCCGATGGTCGGTGTTTCAAGGTCTTACGGAATCGGAACGGGCCCGCGTGTCGCAGGAGATCGCCAATTGGCGAAAGTGAATTCGACTTTGAACTTTGAATTTCGAGCCTTGAACTTTTTCGCATTCGTCCCCGACAGGATTCGAACCTGTAACCTTCGGCTTCGGAGGCCGACGCGCTATCCAATTGTGCCACGGGGACTGCTGTTCCGTCGCAACGAGAAAGTCTAGGTCGGCGCGGATGCGTGTCAAATACGATTGCACAAATACCTGTTCTTGTGCGGAGTGCATCGAAAACGGACGCGGACGAAGTATGTATGATGGGGAAGCGCTTTGACTTTGGACATGGGAGACGATCGATCTCTCGAATGAGAATCCACATGCTGGGTTTTGGAAAGGTTTCGCAAGATGCCGCAAACATTGAAATGGACGGACGCCGAAGACTTTGGCGTTCTTCTCCATGAGAAATTTCCCGACCTCGATCCGCTGAAAGTCCGCTTTACCGACCTGCACGCTTGGGTCTGCGCCTTGCCGGATTTCCGGGACGACCCGAAGGCCTCCACCGAGCCGAAGCTCGAGGCCATCCAAATGGCCTGGCTCGAAGAATGGCGCGAGGCGAATGAATAACCATTCCGGAGTATTGCCTGACTCGTTGTCTCTCGAAATCGTTTAAGACGGATTTGTGTTGTAACCGGGGATATCTGTTTGCATCGCAATGTTCTTTTCTGATAGAATTGTGGGCGAACTTGGGGATTGCCGTCGTTCGAAGGGCGGATACTCAGGCATTTCTGGAGGAGACACACCATGCGTTCAATGCGGCGAAACATCTTATATGGTTGCTGTATCATGCTTTCGCTATTCGTTCCTTCGATACAAAATGCTCACGGTCAGGCCTGCCCACAATGGACTCAACAATCGCCCAGTTCATTGCCTGACGGCTTTGGACCAATGGCGTACGACTCGCTGCGCAATGTTGTAGTAATGTTTGCTATGAGCTCCTTGGGTGTGCTTGAAACGTGGGAATGGAACGGTGCCCAGTGGGTCTTCAGGACCTCGGTAGGCCCCTCCGCTAGAAATGCCGCGTTGGCATTCGATAGTAATCGTGGCATGGTCGTTCTTTTCGGGGGACTGCTTCCCAACGGACTTGGCCAGCCGCCACCGCTTTCCTCGGAAACGTGGGAGTGGGATGGAAGCGATTGGACCTTTCGAACTGACGAGGGTCCACTCTGACGACTTGACCACGCCATGGTGTTCGATTCGCACCGAAACCGCGTAGTGCTGTTTGCAGGAGATCGGCCACAACAACAACCTACGCTTTTGAGTGATACCTGGGAATGGAATGGAAGTGTGTGGGTGCAAGTGGCGACTGCCGGCCCTGACAAGCGTGCAAGTCACTCGATGGCCTTTGACGAACATCGTGGTGTCACGGTGATGTTCGGCGGAGCGAATATTAGTGGCCGTTTGGCGGACACGTGGGAATGGGATGGTTCAATTTGGCGTCGAGTGGAAGACGGAACTTCAGGCCCGTCACGGCGAGTGGGCGCAGCGATGGCCTATGATCTTGACCATCAACGAAGCGTTGTTTTTGGGGGAAGCGGCACGAATCCACCCTGGTACTCCGATACCTGGGTTTGGGACGGGCAATACTGGGATATTTTGAACACATCCGGTCCCACAGCCCGAACTGGTGCATACCTGGCGTACATGTGTGCGTCGCACTACATGTTAATGGCGGGCGGCAGCGGATTCGCCCCGTTCTCCGATTTGCAATGGCAGCTTAGAGACATAGCGGATTTCCCGAGTGATGGGCCGAGGGCGGAACGGTATCCGTCTTGCGAAAGCTTTTATTCATATGCCAAAAAAAACCGCGTCATTTCGTTTTCGCCACCCCTTGTACCACTGGGAGCGAGCGGGATCGGTTTGCGGGTGACGTTTGAGTCGCTACCAAATGGCTCAATTTGCGCTACGCCGAATTTTTCGTCATTCAACGGCGCTCGAATGTGGGTGGGCGAGGAAGTGCTTCAAAGCGGGCAGCAGAGCGGCGTCTTCAAATTGCAAACAGACCCTCTGTTCCGCGATTGGACCACGGTCCCCGGCGGTGTCATTCACGTAAGCGATTGCAACATTGTTCCCTGCGCCACATACACCATCCAATCCATTTCGGACGTTGACTATCCTTTGGGCACGTATTCGACACCGCTTCTGCTTTCGACTGCCCCTGCCTGGGGAGATGTCGTTGCCTCGAATGACCCCGTGCCGCCGAACGGCGTTGTGAACATTTCCGACGTAGCCGCAATCGTCGATTGCTTTAAGGACATACCCGGCGCGCCGCCAAAGAGCTGGTGTGATCTGGTGCCGGACAATGTCACTCATCAGATGAACCTCGTCGTCAATATCTCAGACGTTGCAGCGGGTGTCGATGCATTCAGGGGTCGGACGTACTCACTTTCCGGCCCAACCGCTCCCAGTGCGTGTCCATGAGACCTCGGGCCTGTCAGGTCGCTAACTCACGGATGATGGCGCAGCCGCGGCGGAGGCGATCGTCGGGGACACCGAAGCTGAGGCGGAAGTGAGTGTCCTGGCGGCTGAAAACTTCGCCGGGGATGACGAGCAGTTTTCGTTCAATGGCGGCGGCGACGAACTCGGTCGAGTTCTTGTAGCGCTTCGGAACTTTCGGAAACAGATAGAACGCACCGGACGGTTTCACAAATTCGAGGCAGCCGCGCAATTCTTCGCAGGCGAGATCGCGCTTGCGGCGATAATCGTTCACTTGCTGCGAGATGTCGGTATCCAAGGCCTCCAGTGCGCCCCATTGACCCGGCTGCGGCGCGCACACGAACGTGTACTGCTGGAGCTTGGCCATTTCTTCGATGATTTCGCTCGGTCCGGCGGCAAAGCCGAGGCGCACGCCGGTCAATGCATACGATTTTCCGAAGCCGCGCAAGAGCAAGGTGCGTTCGGGCGCGAATTTGACGGGCGACGGGATTGGTGCGTCAAAATGAAGAAGATCGTAAATCTCATCGGCGATGATCAACAGATCGTGCTTGCGGGCCAATTCGCAGATCGCGCGAACGTCGCTCTCGCGAAACACGACGCCGGTGGGGTTGCTCGGTGAGGCGATGATGATCATCTTCGTTCGCGGCGTGATGGCGGCCGCAATTCGCTCGGGGTGCAATTGAAAATCGTCGTAAAGACTCACTGGCACGGGCACGCCGCCGGACAACTTCGGTAGATGGGCATAAGAAACAAAATACGGATCCGTGATCAGCACTTCGTCGCCGGGATTCAGACATGCGAACATGGCCAGCAAAATGCCGCCGGATACGCCGCAGGTGACGAACAAATCCGGCGACCAGCCGAACTCGGCCTTGAGCTGCTCGGCGATGCGCTTGCGAAGCTCCGGCAGGCCTCGCGTGGGCGTGTAGCCGTTCTTGTTCGATTCAACGGCCCGCGTGATGGCTCGTTTGATATTGGCCGGCACTTCGAAATCCGGCTGCCCAAGCGAAAGATCGATGGGGTCCTTGAGCTGGCTCCCTAGATCGAAAATCCTGCGAATGCCCGATGAGCCGATACTCTTGATGCGGTCGGAGAGAAAGTGATTTGCGGATGAAGGCATCAATTCATTCTTCAAGAGGCCCGGAGTTCGGCAACTCTGGGACAGCATATTCGGGCTTTGCGAGCCGTCAATCTTCTTGAGGAATGCACGGTTTCCGCAGATTGCGCAGATTTTCGCAGATCTTTTACGACGAAGTGCACGAAGAACACGAGGAGGCCGGGTGCCGCATGGTTTGCGCGGCGAATCGAGAGTAACCAACTTAAGATCATGAAATCGCGCCACCAGATTGCAAACGTCGCAACCTGGGCCACTCCGGGCGTAAAGCGAAACTTTGAGTTGGGTTCGTTTGGTAAGGATAAATTTCACTAATGTCATGGCGTGGCACCGCAGTGCGGATTGCCGATTCTCGAGAGCAAGACTGAAGATTGAAGATAGAAGAGTGAAAAAGGACGAGACAATCGCCGCAGATTCCGCAGATTGGCGCAGATTGAAGATGCGGGGGCACATGATTTCCACGTAGATAGAACGTTAAAGGTGATCGGCGAATTGTGGGAATTCGGCGAGCCCCGAGCTATGGCGCTACGAAGACTTGCTGCAGGCCGGAGAAGTCTTTGAGGTCCACGTCGCCATCGACATCGAAGTCGAAGGCTGCGCAGTTTGGCATTTCCGAGATGCGGCCGTCAGGGAGCGGTCCACTTGCGCACGTCGCCCAATTCGCGAAGTCCGCGATATTCACGCTTTGATTGCAATCGAAGTCACCGATGCCGAATTCGTACGCGCCGATATCTGTGCGGCCGCAGAGGATGCGAGGGTGGCCGTCGAGGTCGGTTTCGCCGAAAGTAGGTGTGAATTTCGGATCGCCTGCGTTAATGCATGGCGAGCCGACGGAAAGCCGCAGGTCATCATCATTGGTGCCGGCGATTCCGTCTGCGCCAAGAGGATCGACAAAATCTGGATCGACGTCGATGTTGAAAAAGCTGTAAAAACAGGGCTGCGGATCGGGAAGCCCTTGGATGTTTGAATACTCGACAATCATGCAATGCCCCCCCAACTCGTATCCGCCGTCGCGGAAGATGGAGTTGCAAATCTCCATTGAGTCAGATTGAACGCATGGACCGAAAGCGGCACGAACCGAATTATTCAAAAACGTGCTGTTGTAGGCTCTGAAATCACTTTGAGCATCGATGGCACCAACCGAAAGGCCAAGATTCCCATTGAAAAGGCTATTCGTAACCGCGACATTTTTCGCAGTCACTGCGCCGCCTCCAGCCCCAAAGTTACCAACGAATTGGCAGTGATCGATTGAGGTCTCGTTTGCACTGATCGCCGCGAAGCTATTTTGACCTGGTGTGCCGTTGTTTAGAAATTGGCAGTTCGAAAAATGGAAAACCCCGTTGAACGCGTTGTAGGTAGTAATTCCGCCGATGGCATTGCGCACAAAGGTTGAGTTTGTCACGGTGCCGCCACCGAGATTCGCGGCGCTTCCCTTATTGTCCGCAAACGTACACTGATAAATTGTGCATTCCTGGCTGTAAGACTCGGAATCGGCGCAGCTTGCGGCCGCCCAAGGCTGAATTTGTGAGCCGTTTGCTACGAATTTAGAGTGAATGTATCGCACCGGAGGTGGCGCTTCGACAGCGGAAAACGCGTTCTGATAAAAAACACAGTCGCGAAAAATGACGGAGGAAGCCGTCACGGATACCGCACCGCCGTAGGGAAAGTTGGTATTGCCATCGCGTTGCGTAGCTTCGCCACCCGTGAATGTCAGCCCGTCAAACAAAACATTCGATCCAGCCTGCGTCACTCGCACGACGTTACCGCTGTTGTCGCATCGCGTTGGTCGGCAGATGTCGCAACAAATTCCCGCAGCCGCCACGGAACAGTATTGCAACCACCCCCCACGGGGGTTTGAAACGCATCGCGCATAATCGGGAATGTCTGCGACAACTGCTGCTGCACACGTCGGATTGTCGCAACCGAGGTGGCCCGGGCCACGATTCGTGCAGCAGTTGCTTGTGACCAATGCGTCGGGATCGGGAAAGTCGTCGCCAGCCAAATCGCCGCTGAGGACGACAAGATGGGCCTGCGGGCCGCGTTGGTCAGGGCACTCTTCGAAGCCTCCGAAACCACCGTAAAGAGAGACGTCGCCCGCAGGCTCAAATGCCAAGCGAACGTCGCCGGTTCCGCGATCGGGCTTGTACGTCCCTTCGGCAATCCAGATATCGCACGGACAACTCCCATTGAGGGCGACATTATCTAGAGCGTCCTGCAAGTCGACATAGGCATCGAGCCAACTCATGCCGTCATTTCTCCCATTGGCCGACTTGCTCACATAAATGATTCTCGCAGGTTGCGCCGAAGCGGGGCCGATGAGCAGCGTGATCGCGAGGATTGCAAGTGCGCAGTGTATTTGGTCAAACATGTTAAGAAGCTCCAAGGCGCGTGCATGCCACCCACCATTACAACACGCGAACACCGCACTTGGCGGGAGAAATTTCGGAAATTTTTAGATTGCGGCGTATTTGTACTTGCAAGGTCGAGTGTTGAGACTTACCCCCTTCAGGCTCCCTCCTTGGTCGCCTTCAGCCCCCCTTGTAAAGGGGGGAGGCTTCGTCGTATGTGCGTTTTGTCCGTTCGCGAATGTGCAGTTTGCTTAGGAAATTGGCCGTGGAGCGGGCGGTAAGCCGAATCCTGTTCGTCCGCGTTTACTTACCGCTTCCTTACGGGGCGCGGCTCTGTTCAAGAAACCGCGCGAACTGAAGTTCGCGGCTCGCGTTTGGGCGCGGCTCGGAAAATATATGGTGCATCAAGATGCACCCTACGAAGTGCGGACGCGGCGATCATGTGTCTAGGTCGGCGGTCACCCGTCGACTCAAGCGCCCTACCCGCAGCTGTCGAGCTTTCGCTCATCGAGGCGGGCCGCCTCTCGCTGCTTATTTGGGCTTGCTGGCGGTGGGGTTTGCCCTGCCGCGATGGTCACCCACCGCGCGGTGCGCTCTTACCGCACCATTTCACCCTTACCGGGGAAACGTTGAAACATCGAAAAGTCGAAATAACGTCGTTCAATAGAGGAGAAAATCGAGCGATCCGAACGATCATTTCACAAGGCGGCCAAGGAGATTCAAAGCCCCTAAGAAAATCCAATGAATCGTCGGGCCGATTGACCGACCGATTCGATTCAAATGTCCTGCCCTTTTGATCCCAAGGTGCTTTCCTTTTCGATATTTCGACTTTTCGATGTTTCAACGCTTCCCCGGCGGTTTGTTTTCTGTGGCACTTTCCCTCGGCTTACGCCGGGTTGGCGTTACCAACCACCGTACCCTGTCCAGTTCGGACTTTCCTCTCGAAGGGTATTGGCCGCAAGCATCGAGATTGCGCCCTTCGAGCGATCGCCTTGCCCGCTCCACGGCCATTGGCATTGTACACAATTCGTGCGGGGTGGACTAGAAGTTCAAAGTTTGAAATTCGAAGTTCGAAGGAAGATCGAAGAGCGAATGGCGAAGATTGAAGAATGTAAAGGCAACATGGCATAAAAACCCGGAGAAATCGCGGAATCCGAGAAGGTTCGCTTCGCTCAGCATGACAAGTCCTTTGGTCAGAATGACGGTCGCGCGGTCAGTGGACACGGTTCCTCAAACGCACAATAATCTCGTTCATGGAAACGCAGCGTATTGAACAATTTCGAAAAATGGCCAAGGAAGACCCGGATAATGAGTTGGGTCATTTCAGCCTTGGGAAGGCCTGTCTGGATGCGGGAATGCCTAAGGATGCGATCGCGCCGCTGGCACGGGCGATTGAACTGAAGGCGACGCTTTCAAAGGCGTATCAACTGCTGGGCGAAGCGCATGATCGTGCCGGTCAACGAGCCAAGGCGATCGATGTCCTGACGCGGGGCGTGAAGATTGCGGACGCCCAGGGTGACCGAATGCCGCGTGATGCGATGGCGAAAATGCTTCGCGATTGGGGCGCACCGGTGCCGGAATTCAAGTCCGCATCGGCAGGGGGTTCAACCGCCGGCGACACCGGATCGGTGTCGGCCACCGGATTTCATTGCACGCGCTGCGGACGACCGACGGGTCAACTCGCCAAGCCGCCGTTCAAGGGCGAAATCGGCAGCAAGATATACGACCATATTTGCCAAAGCTGCTGGCGAGAGTGGATCGGCATGGGGACCAAAGTCATCAACGAATTGGGTCTCGTGCTAAGCACACAAAGCGGCCAGCAGGCGTACGATCAATACATGTTGGAATTTCTGCAGCTCGAATAGCAAGTCACATTTCACGCCCGTTCAGACGCGAAGAAAAAGATCGAAGTGCGAATACTGAAGATCGAAAAAAGCGATCAACCCCTTCGATCTTCGCCATTCGCACTTCGCTCTTGGTCACCTCGGTCAATACTCGTCGTACGCTTGTGAATTGTCCAGATTGGCGTCGTCGGAGTTGGCGATGATTTCGCCGGTGGTCGGATTGTAGACCCATCCTTCTGTCCCTGCGGTCACGACTGGCGGAGAACTCGTGGTGTCGATCGCGATGCCGGTGCTTTGTTGGTTCTTTCCAACCGGCAAGACTGGAATCTTGCGAAGGTAGGGTCCATATTGATGTTGCACATCTCTTGACGCCGCGACGGTGCCGTCGGGCGTTGAATATTTTGTAAGCTGGCTGATGAATGCAGCCGCGGAGTTGGCGGCACCTCCCGATCCATCCGCCTGGCTTCCGGGGAGCGCATGGTTGTGTTCGGCGGCATACATGTCGATGGCCTTTCGCATCGTGACCAGATCACTTGCGAGGGCGTTTTCCGCTGATCGGCCATACGACGTGGATATGCGCGGCACCGCAATCGCGGCGATCACGCCAATGATCACCACGACGATGACCAATTCGACGAGGCTGAAACTCTTGCGAAGCATCATGACTGGGTCCATCGGACTCGGCGCATCGACCGCGCAATTCTGTCCAGAGCTCTAATTCCCAGGCAGTATTAGGGTTCCTTCCTGGGAATCGGAAAACGCCGATACCCACTGAATCCACCGCAAGTCAGTGCCGATAATAACGTGAAAGTGTCCATCTCCTGCAGAAAGGACTTGTTCGCATGATGGTATTGATCCAACGTCCAAGTGTGAAAATCTCGGTGCGAGGCGCTCGCCCCAATGCGCCCCTTGCTCTTGCCGCATTGCTATCAATATTTTGGGCAGCGACGACTACGGCAAGAGCCTCATATCATTTCATGCAAATTGAACAAATCATTGCGGGCGTTGACGGCGACGTGACCGCTCAGGCCGTACAACTTCGCATGAGGCAGAACGGGCAGAATTTCGTCAGCAAAGCGCGACTCGTGGCGTGGGACGCGAACGGAGCAAACCCGATCGTGGTGGTTGACGTCTCGGCTGACGTCGCGAACGCATTGGCTGGTGACCGTGTTCTTTTGACAAGCACTCGCTTCTCGTCGTACACGTCGCCGGCGGCGCAGCCGGACGCGCTTTTTCAAAATCGGATACCACAGTCGTATCTTGCGGCCGGAAGCCTCACATGGGAAAACGATGACGGGACGCTGCTGGTTTGGCGATTGAGTTGGGGTGGGGATGCGTATACGGGAGATACGACGGGTGCACTTACCAATGATGATGACCGGGAATTTGGTCCGCCCGTCGCCGATCCACTTCCGACGGACGGGCTGGCAGCACTTCTATTTCAAGGTATATCTGACGCCAAGAGTTCGACGAACCTGGCCGACTATGCGTTGACGAGTGCCGCGGCATTGTTCACGAACAACGCAGGTACGTCATTTCAAGTGACGAAACTGCAGTGCCCGAACGATCCAGACAACGACATTGATGGCGATCACGTCTGCGGCGACGTCGACAATTGTCCGACGATCTCAAACCCCGATCAATTGGATTCGGATGGTGACGGCGTGGGCGACGCCTGCGACGTATGCCCGGACGATCCGCGCACGTCCACCGACCCTACGATTTGCGCACAGACCGGTGGGAACACCGGCGGTACGACTGGTGGAACCGTTGGCAGCTCGGGTTCAGGGACAGGCGGCTCAGGAAGCGGGACCGGCATCACAGGTGGCGGCAATACAACCGGAGGCTCTGGAACAGGCTCTACGACGGGCAATACAGGCTCCACGGGCGGCACTGGGACGGATGGGGGCGGAGCCACTGGAAGCGACTCCGGCGGCGCGGGCAATGATGGAGCTGGTTCGACCGGTGACGGAACAGGTTCGATCAGCGGCCCACGCGCCTGTGGTATCGGCCTCCTACCCGTATTCTTTTTCTTTACATTGCGAATAGCGAAACTTGCCGGTGGGAAACGCGACAGGCCTTCAGTGAGCATCGCACCGTAACTGAATCATTGGCTCATTCACTTTGATGATTCGATCAAACCGTCACGCTCGCACGGGCGCACCGACTTGCGGGCCCGCAGCGGCGACGGCGGCACTGACGTTTCTGAAGGATTGGAAATTTCGCGAGAACAGCTCGGCTAAGTGCCGGGCGCGAGAATCATAAGCAATCGGATCGGACCAGGTGGAACGCGGGGTGAGCAATTCGGTCGGAACATCGGGGCATCGTTGCGGAACCATGATTCCGAAGACAGGATCAGGAGTGGTCGGCACGCCGTTCAGCCGACCGGCGAGGGCCGCTGAAACGAGCGCCCGTGTGTAACGCAGGCTGATTCGGTCTCCCACGCCGACTCCGCCGCCGCTCCAGCCGGTGTTCACCAGCCAGCAATCAACTCGATGCCGCGTCAACTTCTCGCCCAGCATGGTCGCGTATCGCTCCGCCGCCAGTGGAATGAATGGCGCAGAGAAGCAGGCACTGAAAGTGGCCTGCGGCTCAGTGACACCGGCCTCGGTTCCCGCGATTTTCGCCGTGTAGCCGGACAGAAAATGGTACATCGCATGGTGCTGTGAGAGCTTCGCGATGGGCGGCAGGACTCCGAACGCATCACAGGTGAGAAACACGATGTTTCGAGGATGCCCGCCGACGCTGGGCAGAACCGCGTCCTCAATGTGCTCCAATGGATACGCGGCGCGCGTATTCTCGGTGTACTGGCTCGAATGATAGTCGATCATTCTTGTCGCCTCGTCCATGGCCACGTTTTCAAGAACAGCGCCGAATCGAATGGCTTTGTAGATCTGCGGCTCGAGCTGCGGCGAAAGTCGAATGCACTTCGCATAACACCCGCCTTCGATATTGAACACACCGTGATCGCTCCAGCCATGCTCGTCGTCACCGATGAGGCGACGCTCCGAATCCGCGGACAAGGTCGTCTTACCGGTGCCGCTTAGACCAAAGAAAAGCGCTACATCCCCGGCGCGGCCGACGTTGGCCGAGCAGTGCATGCTCAGCACTCCCTGGGTCGGAAGCATGTAATTCATCACCGTGAAGATGCTCTTCTTGATTTCGCCGGCGTACGACGTCCCACCGATGAGCACCATCCGCTTGCCCATGTGAGCCACGATAAAAGACTTTGAATTTGTCCCATGGAGCGATGGGTCGGCCTGGCACGACGGCACCGAAATAACCGTGAATTTCGGCTCATGACCGGTGGTGCTTCCGGGTGCAGGGCGAATGAAAAGCTGCGATGCGAAGAGGTTATGCCAGGCGAGTTCGGTGATGACCCGAATCGGAAGACGCGAAGACTCGTCGGCTCCGGCAAACATGTCGCGCACGTACAGCCGTCGGCCACGGCAATGACGAAGAAAGTGTTCAAGCAAAGCATTGAAATGTGCTTCGCTCATTGGGCGATTGGATTTCCCCCAGGCGATCTGCTCGTGCGAACCCGGCTCATCGACGAAAAATTTGTCATTGGGTGAGCGGCCGGTGAACTTGCCGGTGCGACAAACGATCGCTCCATTGTTCGCAAGTTGGGCCTCCTGATTGCGGAGCGCCTGCTCGTAAAGTTCCGCCGCGGGCAGGTTCCAATGAATCTCTCCGCAATCCACGAAGCCGTGATGATCGAGCCCGATGCGACTTTGGCCGTATCCTTTGACCAACTCAATAATCCTCTCAATGATTTCGCGTTCCGCGAGCCATGAGACCGCAAAACGCTCAGTTTAAAACATCGTCGCGGCGACTACAACTCCTAAAGGCCTTGAATCGCAAGCGTCGCACTTTCATTAAAGGTCTTGAAATTCGTCACAACTCGTGTTGGTGCGATTGCACAAATGGGCGGCGACTATTCGCTGGAACAATGACGACAGGTGTGGTTTTCGGGGACAGGATCAAACCCACCCCGCGCGAGCGGGCGACATCGGCAGCCCCTTCGGATCGTAAGAATGACGCCGCGAAATGCCCCATGCGACTGAAGGGCGTCCACGGCATATTCACTACAAGTGGGGTGAAAAATGCAATGACCGATCAAGTGTGGACGAACCAGAATCTGGTAAGCCTGCACCGCAACGATCAGCGCGTGGACTGGCAAATTACAAACGTGTCGAAACAAGGTTGGGCTGAGGCGTCTTCTCGCGACCACGCCGGCGATTTTATCGGTGAGCGAGGCATAGGACAACCACCGCAGAGGCGAAGAACACCAATCCAACCCAGCCGAGAATCGACTTCACCTTCGGGTTGATTCGGGCCAGTGGCTTGTCCATCGCTTCGAGCACGCGAATTCCGGAGTCGCATACTCTGGTGGCAGCCGGCGACACGCGATCGGTCAGGATATGCATTTTTCGTTTCCCGGCACGAGTGGGCGTATCAGCAATTTGAGTGGATAAATCGGCACTGTCGTCAAGTGCCGGTGCGGCAGCGGCCCTTTTTTTTCCCGTAACTTCCGTCGCCGCGGTCACGACGGCGTTGGGCGCAGTGACCGCCGCGTTAAATCCTCCATGTGGCGCACTGGTCGGGGGCTCGGGAGCTATGGAAGTCGATGCTGGCTCTTCCGGGCGAGTAAATTCTGACATGAAATCCGGGACTACCGTAGCTTGCCGAGTCAAACTCTGGTGTTGAGGGGTCTCAATTGAGGGTGCATGATCCGAAAAGTCTTCGACATGAGTGCCATTTGCTTCCACAGACTCAATCTGCCTCTTGGTTTCCGCGAGAAGCTTGTCCAGCTCTTCGATTTCTGAATCGGCATCGCGCAGTTCAATGGAATTTGGGAGATTTGCCGCGGCTTGCAAGGAGTTGGAGTCAGATACTTCTTGAGCGAGATTTCCAGCGAGGGTCGACGCACGGGAAAGTGCATCATCAAGCTGCTGCTCCGAAATCTGATCCCACTCGGTCGAAGCCGATAGTGGATCTGGTTTGTATCCTTCAGGTGAACTCATGTTGCCTCTATGATAGCTGTTCTCCGTTGCTCTCGCTGTTGCGCATACGGCGTATGTTTATCGGCCCTTACGGCAGGCGACCTGAGATCGCGGAAGTGACTCGCACGATTTCCGGATGCATAATCTGTAGATGGTTGAACGACGCTTTTTTTGTCCAGACCTCGTGGTGGGGGGAGTATCGCTTCCTCCTGAGGAAGCCCATCACGCCATTTCCGTCCTTCGCCTGCGAAGCGGTGACACTGTAATTCTATTTGATGGAAATGGCGCGGAAGCAGGGGGGGTTGTGACGGACATTTCGCGTCGAGATGTTCGCGTACAAATCGACGCCGTGGAAACACGTGAGTTTGAGTCCTCGATTCGGTTGACTCTCGCGGTCGCCATGATCAAAGCTCATCGACAGAATTACATGATTGAAAAGTGCACTGAGCTGGGCGTTTTCGCAATTCAACCGCTGGCGACGCAAAGATGCGTCGTTCAAACGGCTGAGGCCGGGGTGGAAAAATGGCGACGCCGTGCCATCGAGGCGGCCAAGCAGTCGAAGCGCGTTTGGGTGCCGAAGATTCACGCCCCAGCGTCGGTTGCAGAAAGCGTAACTGCGGCGCCCGAATTCGATTTTCGGGCGGTTGCCGATTTTCACGTAACGGTCAATTCGCTTTCGATTGCGCTCGCTGCGGCGAAGAACATGAAATCGGCGATCATTTTCATCGGACCCGAGGGCGGTTGGACGGACGATGAGCGGGCCATGTTTGAAGCGTCGGAATTCCAATGCGTGCTCTTGTCTCCCACGGTATTGAGAACCGAGACCGCAGCCATCGCCGCTTGCGCAACTGTGGCCATGCGGTCGGTTGCATTGGCGAAGTGCGAAAGGACAATTCCCGGATCGCGTTGATGTGAATACGAACATAGGATGAGGGCATGAGGCTGATTCGGGAATTTCGTTTTTTCCATGACGCGCCGCGTGGCGAAAAGGCGATCAATTCATGGGCGGGCACGACAATGAACCCGCCAACGTCGGCGTTTTGGGTCATTCGTGCGATTCTGGAAGGGGAGATTGATCGCCAGTCCGGATATCTTTGCGACATCAAGATCATTGATGATCTTGTGCGGGCAAACGTTCAGCCGGTGATCACTCGATCGAATGGCCCCCCTCTCTCACTGCGAAACGTATGCGAAGAGCTTCAGGGTGCGTTGGCAAACGCGGATTGCCCCGTCCCGCGAAATGGTTCGCTGATTGCGCTCGAATTGCATCTTTCACCCTATACTCGTGTCCGTGTCGGTCGGAGAAATTTCATGGTCAAGCTGACTCAATCGTTCGAATTCGCGGCCTCTCATCGGTTGAATTGCGCAAACCTCAGTGAGTCCGAGAATCGGCGCTTGTTTGGCAAATGCAATTATCCACATGGCCACGGGCATAACTACATTCTCGAAGTCACCATCGAGGGCGAGCCAAACGAAAGATCTGGAGGTGTTCTGGACCTGCCGTCTTTCGATCGTGTCGTTCGTGAGCGAGTGATCGACCCCTTTGATCATCGCAACTTAAATGTGGAATGCGCAGAATTTGCCGACACGAATCCAACGGTCGAGAATATCGCGAGCGTCATCTGGCAACGTCTGACAGGCGCGTTCACGAATTGCCGGCTTGCGTCTGTTCGGGTCTGGGAAACTGCGAAGACGTGCGCGGAATATGGTGGAGAATAGGGCCCAGACCTGGGTTCGCTCTTCACGGGGTCATTTCCTTCATCGCTTTCGACTTTTCAATTCAACTCTCTTCAATCAGTCGGCCCCATAACCGCCCGATCTGGTTCAAATTTATCGTAAGCTTAGGTGATATTCTCCGTATTGGCTTGGTTTGCGCTGGATCGCCTTGATCGGCAGCGTCTGGATTATTTCACTGTCTTGCAACTGATGAATGCAGAGTACCTACAACCCCTCACACCGGCGTTTTCGCGAACCGCGAGACGAATGGTTTTTATTCTCGCTTTCTTTTCGATCCTCGCTTTTGGTGTCGGATCGAAAACTCTGCTGCATCTGCTCAATGCTCGTCACTACGCTCAGCAGGCGGAGCTCTGCTCGGCCGCATTGGGTGCCAGTGATGCATCCGCGCTTCCACGGCGGATGAATGGGCTCCAATCGCGTACGGATCGCCTGATTGCCGTGGCACTCTTGGATTCCAATGGCAAACCTCAGCAGGTATTTCCCGACCGTTCGGCTCATCATTCGCTCATGGAAAAGCTCGCCGAATCGCCGATGTCGGAATTCGAAATCACGTCGCCGATCAGCGATGAATCGCAGCGGGTGATCGGAGTGCCGGTGATGTATCAGGCGGCGGCGTTTGGCCGGGGTGCGCAAATGCTGGTCGCTCTGCGCGTCGATTCGGACTGGAAGGCGTGGCTCCCAATGATGGGAAGCGTCACATTTGCTGTGTTTGTCATCGCGCTTCTGCGATTGCGAACGCTTCAGCGGTGGTTTGATGAGCAGATTGCGTTTCCGCTAGGCCAGATTGTAGGTGCGGTTTCGGAATTGGGCGGCAAAGGCCGGCCGGATGAAACGCAGCTTCCGCCGCCTCGTTTTCGCGAAACGGCCCGCATCACGGAGACATTCCAGGAACTTCTCGATTCACTTTCGGAGAGCCATTCGAAGAGTCAGAAATTGCAGCGCGAGGTGGCGCACCGGATCAAGAGGCACGAGGCCGGCATGGACATGCAACTCCGGCGCGTGCGAGATCAGGCGACAACGGATCCGCTGACCGGACTTCGCAACCGCCGCTTCCTCGATGAACAGCTCGATGCTCTTTTCGAACTTCATCAGAAACGCGATGCGGAATTCTGCGCCGTGATGATCGACGTGGATAATTTCAAAGGCTACAACGATTCCAACGGTCATCAGGTTGGCGACGCATTGCTGCGGTTCCTGGGGGCGCTGCTTCGCGGGTCGATCCGGCCCACGGATCACGCGGTTCGTTACGGCGGAGACGAATTCCTGCTCCTGCTTCCGGAAACGAAGATGGAGGATGCGGCCGCAGTCACGCTGCGAATGATCAAATTGTTTGGTCAGTACGTCAGCCGGCTGGACAACAACGCGGGCCTCTCCATGAGCGCTGGAGTTGCGTCTCTGCGACTTGAGAAATGCGACAGCGGAAACGCGCTGATTGCACGCGCCGACGCCGCACTGTACAACGCCAAATTCAATGGAAAAAACGGATTGATCTGCGGGCCTGTTGCCTCTGAATTTGTTGGACGACGAGAACTGTTGCCGGCAACTTCGCGAAAGCAAAGTAGCATCGGGCGAACTCCAGAAATAGCGGGGGCGTCGTAGCCCTTGATAATCTGACAGCGCGCAACATATGGAAGGGCAAACCTGCCGGCGCACGGTAGCGTAGCCAGTGCTTGGCATTCCTTGGAAAAAACCTGGCGTTTGCTAACGACGATTTGCTTGCGATGAGCAGCCTGGAACCCTGCCACTCAACCACTCTTCGAAGAGCAGAAGATCACCAGCATCGACCTGGCCATCGCGGTTAAAATCCGTCAAGGCGCATTGAGATAAGTCGACCGGCTCGATCCCAGTCGTGCCGAAGCACTGTTGAAAGGCGGCGAAATTCGAGAGATTGACTGAATAGCGATAGATTGCTGAGCCGTCGGGCGCTTGCTCGATTGTGTACCGCCGATCAATCTGCGTGGTCGTAAACTGCACTTCGTCGCGATTCGGCCAAACCACGCGAATCTGAACCGACGATACGTCGTCAACACCCAAACCAAAGTGCAAATCGTAAGGCCGGCCGGAAAGATAGCTTCCGCCGGCGATGATGTCGCGCCGGTAGGTAGGGCCGCCGGACTGCAGAAACACTTTTGCTCCGATCGCATCGGAATTGAATCCGCACGTGCCGACCAGATGCACGTCGATCCAATGCCCGCTCGGCGTCGTTTGATTCTCGATTAGGACCACAGAGGCCGGAGGTTGACCGATGCTGGTGACGAGCAAATCCTGTCGGCCGTCCTGGTTGTAATCGAAGGCGATTGCGCAGCGGGCATCGGTTGTAAAGTCCGCGCCGGTGCCAGAAGAACGCGTGAAGTGCCCCATTCCATCGTTGAAGAAAAGCACCTCGGGCGTGTTCGCAAGAGGATAAGCCGGTCCAACAAAGGCGCTGATGAACTCCTTAAATCCGTTCACAGCGTACAGATCGAGCGAGCCGTCATTGTCCACGTCGATCCATTCCGTGCCCCAGCCCCAATATGTATTCGCGACCCCGCGGGCGACGGCCTGATCAACAAATGTCAGCGTGCCCGTCTCGCTCAACTGATTGATCAGCAGAGTGTTGTTTTGACCGTTCCCAAAATGATTGCCTGTGTCGGTGATATTGGTAGAGTAGATGTCGAGATCGCCGTCATTGTCGAAATCGCCTACCGCAAGACCCATGTCATTTCCCTTATGCGTCGCGCCCACGGCCACGGTCTGCTCCACGAAGAATCCACCGTCATTGCGGAAATACGCGTCGGATGTGTGGTCGATGGCTAAATACAAGTCCACATCGCCATCGTTGTCGAAATCCGCGAAAATGCACGTATACGTGTCGCGATTGATTTCAGGCAAGCCAGCGGCGGTCGTGGCATCTTCGAATTGAAAATTGCCGAGATTTCGGAACAGCCGATCATGGCCGGGCCATGTTGGAGGGGGCATTGCAACGTCCATTAGCCATAGTCCGACAAAGATGTCAATCAGTCCGTCGCCGTCATAATCGCCAAGACAGGCGCCGCCTTTGATGTAACCCACAGCATCAAATCCGGATGTGGCAGTCATGTCCGTAAATGTCGAACCGTTGTTCTTGTAGACGCGGCAGGGGGGAGTCGTTCCCGTTGTGTCCTGATCATTGATGATCAGGAGGTCTTTGAGGCCGTCGTTGTCCAAATCAACGAAGAATGCGACTCGACCGATCGCGGCGTCATTCACACCCGTTGTGGCAGTTATGTCGCTGAAGACTCGGGCGCCGTTGACCAAATCATTTCGATAAAAGTGCCGTGGCTGGTTGGCATTATTGAGCAGATACACGTCGAAGTCGCCGTCGTTGTCAAAGTCGCCGACAGCGGCCCCGTTGCCCATGTTGCGCTGCATTATTTGCATCGTAGTAAGATCGGCCTCGGCATCTAATGCATCACTAAAAGTGAATGAGTATGGGTTCCCATACTGCACGGTATGCACCAGTCCTCGCTGTGTGGCAATGTTGACAAAACGAACTTGAGCGAAAGCGGGCGCGAACAAGGCCAAATTCAACGCAAAGCTGCAGAGCCAAAGTGGGCGCATAAAGTTCTGTATTTGAACTTCGAACTTTGAATTTTGAACTTCACTTTTCATAAGAATTCGGGCAGGGGGCGAAAGAAGGTCTTTCGCACCCTGCCCGATCCAATTAATTCTAAATCACGATTTTGGCGCCGATCGAAACATCACATTCGATCTTCGCCAATCACTATTCGCAATTGTCCCATCACGGCGCGTCGCAGCCGGCGTTGGGATCGACCGGCTTGCTGGTGATGGTTCCAGTGATGCCGATGTAATCCTGGAAGCCGTCGGGATTGTGGTCCGTTTCAATGGCCACGATCCGCTTGCCGGTGAAGTTCACGAAACCGCCCAGATCCAAGCCGTTCTGTTCCAGCGGCGGGGTGTTGTCCTTCAGCTTGTTCTGCAAAATGTCGAATGTTTGCGTCTTGCCCGCCTGATTGTTTAGGAAGTCCAGATCAAACGTGGCCGAACTTCCGTTGCACGCCACGCCGAAAGGCGTGTCCCGATTGATCGACAAGAAGTTGAACTTCAATCGATCTCGTCCCGTGTTCGGATTGTGGTCGAACTGCATGGAGAGATTCAAATCAATGGTCATGCAGAACTCCCACAGGATGCAATCCGAAGTCGCCGTGCTGTTCGGCAGATTGTCTGCATCGAGGTCCCCGAACGTACACATCGGCGTCGAATCAATCGATCCAGTGTCGAGGATCTGATTGTTCGCCCGGTCCGCGATCAGATAGAGCGAGATCTGCGGATAGCGCAGGGTGACTTCCACATCCGGCGTGTTGGGATCGTCATCCAGCAACAATACTGGCGGATTTTGCACGGAACCGTGGAAGATGATGTTCGTTCCCGTGCGGATGTTGGTGTTCCGCCCGATGCGACTGCCCCGACGACACTGCCGCCGGAACTCCGACCCAAATGGGAACTGCGTGCAATCGCCATCCTGGAAGCCGATACATCGGGCCTCCTGCGAACTGTCGACAACACTCGTATTTCCGCCGATGCCTGCACAGTCCGACGGAACCAACGTGCCAAGCTGCTTGCTCACCTCGAATTGTGTCTTGAGCTTGCCCGTCTGCACCATGCTGTAGAACAACTGATTAAACACGTCCGCAGCGATGGCGATTGTAACGTCTTCCACTGGATTGCCGGCCGCGTCCACGATCGGCGGGATCGGGATTGGAGCGTTTTTCAGCGGAGTGCCCGGAATGTTCGCCGCCTGCGGATCAATGTCGGCCGCATCCGGAGCGAAGCCGGCGCCAATGGTCACGGCGATGCCCGTACTTCCGATCGCTGCATCCGTGATCTTGCTGTCCTTCTGCTTCGTGCCGAACTGCGGCAGATCGTCGTTCTTGAACTTCACGAAATCCGTGTCCATCGGGTCACCGTCCTGAGAATTGAGCCGCTGCTGAATCTGGTCTCCGGTCATCTCGAAGGAGATGTCGCTGAGACTTGGATCCCATAATCCGAATGTGATTACCTCCGCGAAGAAGTCGATCACGTCGAGAATGAAGCCCAGCAGGCAGCCGATGTCCACATCGCCGCTGATCTTGGTGAAATCGTTGGGGTCGCTCTCGCCCAGGTCGAACGTCATGTGCAATTTTTCGCGCTGATCCCGCGGCAGATTGCCCTGCAAGATGTGGGGTCGATCGAGGTCGAAGGACACAGACATGTTCTTCTGATTGAAGCGTCCATCGACGTTCACCGTGACGCACACCGCGCACGCGCAGCCGCCGAATGCACAGATGCATCCGTCCTGGCAGTAGCCGCTGAAATGTGCCGTGATGTCCACCGGCGGCAACCCGATCTTCACATGGATGACGCCCTCTCGCGGATCGGGGGTTACCGAGTTGTCCGATGTCACGTTCAGTGAGAACTGGTCCAGCGTGATATCCGTGTTGTTGACGATCATCTTCGTCGGCGGATCGCACGCTCCGTCAACTTTCAGTTTTTTCTCCTTGGTCGGCGTTCGCTTCAAGGCGTCCTTGGCCTGGTCGCCCAGGCACTTCTTGCTCTTGTTCTTCATCGCGTCGAAAAAGTTCGTCACGCCAGAGTCGTTGATGGCCAGCACGAATGCTCGATCAACAAAGCTTGGATCGGTCGCCGTGTTGGAATGGGCCGAGGAGGTGACCGGCGCCGGTCCGGGGATGACCGGACCCACGGCGAAGAAGAACGAGTCATAAACCGCGTTGAAGTCTCCGTCGAGAGCCTGGGCGATCAAACGGTTGGACCCCGGATCGAACGTGCCCGGTAATCCACCATGTGCCGAAACCGCATTCCGAAGGTCGGTCACAGGAACATTGACGTTAATCGGAAGAACGTATTTCTCGCCGCCCGATGACCCACCCGGGGTGTGAATCTGCCCACTTGGATCCACGGAGAAACCGTTGATGTTTGCGCTCGCGATCGGAACACCGTGGCACGCCTCGCCCTGGACATTTATCGTCGCCGGATGATCGCCGACGATTTGGCCCGCTATTGGCGAAGTAATATTGATCGTGAACACGATCGATGTGCCCGTATCCTTCAGATCATCGATATAGCACGAAGCGGCCGGACGACCCGGTGGACTTGGGAAAACGCCCGCCTGTCGCTGGCCGGAGATTTCAACGACGTGTGTTCCGCAGCCCAAACCGCCAACGGTGAAGCCCACAGTGTTCGACGCGGAAACGTCTATCGCGCCGGAACTTACGGTCAACAAGCTAATGGACACCGTGGCCCCATTGATGTTAGCTGTGCCGCTGTAGGGACCGCCGGGGAACGCCGTTGCGGGATTCAAACCGATCCCGATCGGAGTCGCCTGCAGGATATCGACCCCATCAATCATGATGACCAGGGTCTTGGGATCAACCCGCGGCATCGCCGCCAGCACCGGCGTGTCGCCACCGGCCCCTGTGACCACTGAATTGGAAGGCTGAATCACTTCGAGGAAGGGAATATTCGAACAATACGCCTCCGCACGGTTATCGCCGTCCTGGGCGATGACCCGCAGCATCGGCACGGGCGCAAACACCTGATGGCTCACTCCCCGAGCGCTGGTCGTGTCCTTGAAAATGAAATCCTTTGGTGAGATTCGGCTGGCCAGATGGGCTTCGTCACCTTTCTTGACCAGCTCGCTGCGGAGGACATTTCCTTCCTGATCCAAAGCCATGATTTCCGCGGTAATCACCGTGTTCGCGCTGCCATTATGGCTCCACAGGATCGTGTGCTTGCCGGTGCAATCATTTCCCGGCCTTCCGTTGGTGTAAGGAAGAGAGCAACCGACTTTCAGGTTTGCCGCGCCACAGCCCGGATCGGCTGAGTCCACGAGACCGTCGCAGTCATTGTCGATGCCGTCGGTGCAGGTTGTTCCAGCAGGACCTTCCGGCGAACCCTTCAGCGGAATCGCCGAACAAACGGTCGAAAGCCCGTCCGCGCTGCAAATTTTCACGCCAAATGCCTTGCACGCGCCCACTCCGGCACTGCAAAGGGCGCCGAGGTCAATGAAGGTCTCATCGATTTGACCATCACCGTTGTTGTCTTTTCCATCGCACTTCTCCGGTTCCTGACAACCGGGATCGGCCAAGTCCGTCAGGCCATCGCAGTCGTTGTCGATACCGTCCGTGCACCGCGCGGAGCCCGGTCCGGTTTCGCTGAATGGCGGGTACGGAACGGCGCTGCACTTTGTTCCGCCGTTGCTGTCACAAACGATTTCTCCGGTATTTTGGCAGGCACCAACGCCGACAGTACATGGCGTACCAAGTCCGAGACCATCATCGATCAGGCCGTTGTTGTCGTCGTCAAAGCCGTTGCAGATTTCGGGGCCTTTGCACGGGGAAATGGCACTGGGGTTGTTCGCATCGCCGTGGTCGACCAGACCGTCGCAATCGTTGTCGAGACGATCGAAACAAGTCGCCGCAGTGATGTCGATGATGCAATGGCCGGGGTTTCCCGGATCAGGAACGGCCACGCCATTGCTGTCCAGCAGACAACCTTCGCCACGCGGATCGGGAGTGCCGGGAACTGCATCGCAGGTCGCCGATAATCCATCCTGCGAACACACCACGTTTCCAATCCGCAGGCAGATTCCCGAGCCATTGACACACTGTCGACCCAATGGCAAGTTCGCGAGCGTTCCGAACACGCCGGAATCGCCGAGACAGAATCCACCGGAACAATCCGACGCCTGCTTGCAAAGGCTGCCGTCGTCGGCGCCGCCCTTGCAGTGCGATGTGCCATCGCGGCCGAAGAACGAGAATCCTTCGTCGATGTTGCCATCGCAGTTGTCATCCTCACCATTGCAAATTTCGGTTGCACCGGGATGAATCGCAGCCCCACCATTGTTCGGATCGTCGTTGCAGTCATCGCCGGGGGCGCAACCTGCGCCGTAACCATCACCATCGTTATCCACGCACGCGGCAACAGTTCCGGCTGCACCTCGCACTGTTTCCGTGGAACGGCTCTTGTTGGGGATTGGTCGTTCCGCAAAAGCAGAACAAACGCAGCAAAGAACAACTACAGTACAGAACGCGACGTTTGTTTTCAATTGTTTTCTCACTATTGATCCAGGTTCGCTAAACATACCTACCATCGGAATGACCCTCCAATTCAACATAAAGTGGCACATTGGTTCAATTCTTCCAAAAATCGAAATTACTAATTTTTCAAGGTGCGCCGCACTCGGCCTTGGAATCGCGACGACACCCGCTTTCGAGCCGAACGGATCGGAGCACTGCATAAAAGTTGTAATCTAAAAAAGGTTACAGAATGGGCGACCGCCTGATATCTGTCCCAAGTTCTGCCGCATAGTGCACGCTGAATCTCAAGCTTGAGCGTGCCAACTTAGACTACCTGTATAAAAAACCCCGATTGCCCCGATCATAGCGAAAAGTGCATTGGAACGCAATCATCCAACCTGTAATTTGGGTCTTTCGGAGCGTTTGGATAGTGGCAAGGATGGAGGATTGGACAGACTGAACTGCATTGGTTATCGGATGCGTTCGGAAAAAGGAAAAATACTCCTGAGAATCTAGATGCAAAGACGGGGCGGAAACAAAACAACCAGCATCGCAATTACGATGCTGGTCGCTCACTTCTCCCTCTCCGAGCTCCCCTCCCTCATGTCCGAATCAGGGCGAAAAAGCAGATCCGACAACGTGCGGAAAATGCACTCCCCTCCAAAGCGCACTTTCCTCGCGTGTCGGACATCCTTTCCCGCAGTTTCCCCCTCGCTTGCAATTCTACTGGATATGCCGACGAACTCCCGCGAAAAGCAGAACTTCATCTGATAGGCCGCATGTTACCGATGTCCACCCAATCCTGTCAATGGAGACTAGCCAAATTGTCAAAAAAAATTTCTAAAATGTTAAGATCGTGTAAGAAGGGTTCTAAGATAGCGTTCGTTTCATGGGATTTGGGAATCGAAATTGTGTGAGCGGTATACGATTTAAGGATTATGGTATAAATTCCCCAAACCATGAATTCGTCTCCGACTCCGGTTATTGGCACCAGTGTTTTTATTGCCTCGACCGCCTATGTGGGAGGTCATGTTATCATTGGGGACCAATGCACCATCATGCACCATGTAGTGATTCGGGGTGACATCGCCCGGATTCAGCTCGGGAACCGCGTCAACATTCAAGACGGGTCAATTCTCCACATTCAACGGGGTGTCCCGCTGGAAATCGCCGACGGCGTCGGGGTCGGCCACCGTGCGGTCGTTCATTGCCGGCGAGTGGCGGAACGATCGTTGATTGGTACAGGTGCCATCGTGCTCGATGGATGCGAAATCGGCCGCGAGTGCGTCATTGCCGCGGGAACGGTCCTACCACCACAGACCATAATTCCGGACGGCTCCGTGGTCATGGGGGTGCCGGGGAAAATCATACGGCGCACGAACAATGCCGACCTTGATCTAATTGACCATGTCGTGACCAGCTATGTGGAACTCGGCAGGCTCCATTCCGCGGGAAAATTTCCAAATTTCGTTTGATTTCATCCGAATACACATTGGTTTGCCCCCGATCTAAAAGGTAACGCGACAAGAAATTGCTGAGAGTTTCGCAAGATTATCGGGCGAGAGTGCACCCGATACTGCGTCAATAACGTACATCTGGCAAGGGATATTGTTGATGAAGTCGGCGCACTTGTTGCCAGTATGGAATGTGGTAGGCTTGTGGCACTTGGCGCTTGAAAGTCAATGGGCAAAGTCAACGGAAGGGCTTGCCTCCAGAGAGGGAGAAGGTGCCGGGTAACATGTTCGCGCAAATCAAAACTGTGTTCGAGATCCTGAGGCTGGAATTGCAACCATCGCATTTGGCGATGTTTATGGAATCGACGGAGCCGCTCTCGGGCTTTGGGCATGGCGTCGCCAGCAAAAAATGCAAACCAGACGGATTTTGGAAGAGTCAGAAACAGTAGTGCGCTGCAGTTTCGATTGATTGGCTATTGAGGTTTTCTTCTTGTTTGTAGACGGCAGTGACGAGGAGCGTGACTTGGTAAGCCATCCCGAGAACATCTCAGCCTCAAGCCAAGGCGAAGCGCTTCCCCGCGCGAATACGGTTCCGCCTTCACCGGTCACTCTGGGCGATTTCGAACTTCGCCAAGAAATTGGGAGGGGAGGGATGGGCACGGTCTATGAGGCCTGGCAGAAATCGCTCCAGCGAGTGATCGCATTGAAAGTGCTTGCCCGCCATATCAGTGGCACACCGCGGGCCGTCATGCGGTTTCAACGAGAGGCCCAAGCCGCGGCAAAACTCCACCATACACACATTGTGCCGATCTTCGCGCAGGGTGAAGTGGACGGGAATTACTTTTATGCGATGGAACTAGTCCATGGCCGCAGCATCAACGCGGTCATTGCAAGCCTACGAAGCGCGCAATTCGACAACGCGACGACGGCCAATCTCCAGGAAACGGTTGACCTGAAGCGAACGGACGGCTCGGCAGCCCGTAGCGCAGAAACATTGGGCGGCGTCAACATGGATTCTCCAGGCAGCAGCGGGGCGATGCGAGCGACCCGCGGTGCCCGCGTCGAACTGGATTTCAATGAAATTGCGAGACACATCTCCGATGTTGCCGACGCGCTCGATTATGCGCATGGACAAGGGGTCATTCACCGCGACATCAAACCGCACAATTTGCTTCTTGGAGATGATGGTCGAATCCGCGTATCAGATTTTGGATTGGCGAGGCTCGCGGAACAGCCCGGTGTCACCGTTACCGGGGAACTTCTGGGATCGCCGCTCTACATGTCGTCGGAGCAGATCCGCGGCAATCCTGATGACGTTGACGCGCGGGCTGATATTTACTCGCTGGGCGCCACGCTGTATGAATGGCTCACTCTTCAACCCCCTTATCCCGGTGAGACGCGCGAGCAGGTCATCAGCATGATCCTGAGCAGCGAGCCGAGACCGGCCCGCGCCTGCAATCCCGCCGTACCGGTGGACCTTGAGACGATTTGCATGAACGCGATCGAACGCGATCGCGAAAGACGATATCGCACGGCGGGAGAAATGCGCGATGATTTGCGGCGTTTTCTCGTTGGGCGAACTATTGTGGCCCGCCGGGCGAGCATCCGCAAGCGTCTGGCCAAATTCGTTTCCCGTCACCCGAACGCGGCGATCGCAGCGTTTGCGTTGATCCTGGCCTTCCTGCTCGGGTTGCAGATTCTCCAAAAGCAAAAAAAAGTCGAGACGTTTACGGCCAAGGCGGACGAAGCGACGCGCCGCGCTGAGGAAACCGCGGTCGAGAACGAGACGCTGCTGAACATGGTGGCCTATCTGCAGGGCGGACCGGCAAAAGTAGCGGAGGCTTTCGTCGGGGGCATCGCCCAGGCCGACCCCGCAAAGATCATTTCCGCGCAGATGCAGTCCGGCAATCCGCAAACGGAGGCCGTGGGCAAGCCCGCGGGCATCGCCCGCCGAGCCGCTATTGATTTCTTTGGGGCCGTGACGCCCAAAGATTGGCCGCCTCCGCAGCGGCCGGGTGAGGACGGATCGTTTGCGGACTTGCGCGACGCCATGACAAAATGGTCCGCGGGCGATGTGCCCACGGCGTTAATCGTCTTAAGCAAATACCTTGATGGTCATGCGTCCGATCTTGCGGCCTTGCAGCTGCGGGCCATTCTGAACGCACAGATCGGCCAATACGATGACATGGAGCGGGATACCCAGACCATGACGGCGCTGGGTGAGCATGTGGCGCATGCCAAGACGTGGCACGGTCTTTCCCAGCTTCTTCGCATGCAGCTCAACGAGTGCGTTGATGAGTTTTCCGCCGCCATCGAGATCGATCGCAAGCTTCCATGGCCGCACGTGCTTCGCGGGCTTGCGTTGATTCAACTGGGCAGGGGTTCGGAGGCCCTTGCGGAGTTCGACACCGTGCTGGTCAATTCACCCAGGATGATCACAGCGCTTCTGGGCCGCGCGACCGCAAGAAAGTCGATGAATTTCATCGAGGCGGCGATTCCCGATGCCACTGAAGTGCTGCAGATTGAGGCGAACAACGCGGATGCGCTGGCGATTCGTTCCGAGTGCTACCTGGCGGCGGGAGAACTCGCACCGGCCCGTGAAGACATTGATCGAGCGATGCGAATCGCAGGACATACTCCGGGGCTTTTGCTTCAAAAAGCGGCGATCCAAATGGCTGAGCGAGCCCAGGAGGGGTCGAAGCCAAAGAGTGACGGGAAGTCCACTCCGAAGCAGCTTGCCCCGACCGGAACGGACGTTGAAGAACACAAGTCGAGCGGTCCGTTTCTCGATTGGTGGAATCGTCATTCGCCTCCCCGCGGCGCCGGCGGACCCGGGGCCGGTGCAGGCTTGCGGATTCATTTTCCCAGTGCATTCAAGAATTGAATCAATACGCGATCCCGATCCCGCTCACGCGATCCGAGCCTATCTGGTTGAGCGGATTACCGACGTTTGTCTTGGGTTTCGGTTTTCGCGAAGCGGCGGTCCGGGCGGGCAAAATGTCAACAAAGTAAGCACGCGCGTCGATCTGGCATTCGACCTTGACCGCTCGCGACTGTCCGAACAGGAGAAAAGCCGAGTGCGCCACGTCTTGAAGTCGCGCATTCATGCGGATGGCGCGCTCCACGTCGTGGCGTCTCGGCATCGCACACAGTCGGCCAATCGAAACGCCGCGATTAAGCGTCTGCATGAATTGCTTTTGCAAGTCTTGACGCCGCGAAAACCTCGTCATTCCACAAGACCCACGCGAGGCTCGCGGGAACGTCGTTTGGGCGCGAAACGAAAAATAGGCGAGAAAAAGTCACTTCGGCGAAGCTTGATGATTAGCATCTGATTTCTTGGAAAACGAAGGAGATGATCATGGCGGCAACAGGCTCCGCGAAACGATTCCGATGGGACGAACTGACGACGGATGCGCCGATGGCATTACTCGATCGAAGGCGGGTAATCGGCGAGCACGCCATGATTTCGCAGGTGCATCTGCAAAAGGGTTGTTTTGTGCCCAGCCATGCCCACGCCAATGAGCAATTCGTCTGCATCATGAAGGGTCGGCTGCATTTCGTCCTGAATGAAGGCTCAGAGTTGCTGCGTGAGAACGTCACCGTCGGCGCTGGGGAAGTGCTGCATCTGCCACCGAACGTGCCGCATTCGGCCGAGGCCTTGGAGGACACAATCGTGCTCGACGTGTTTTCACCGCCGAGCCAAAAGACGGGCATCGACGGTCCCGCGCAGGCTCGTGGTCACTCGGATTGAACGCTCAGCCTGTTGGAGCGTTACGAGCGATTGGACAGAATTGTATCGCACTACCAGGCGAAGTGGGCGAACGCCTTGTTCGCTTCGGCCATGCGATGGACGTTGTCTTTCGTCGTGACGGCCGTGCCTTCGCCTTTGGCGGCATCGAGCAATTCCTGGGCAAGTCGCTCAGCCATAGGCTTACCCTTCTTGCCTCGTGCGGCATCGCGAATCCAACGGAATGCCAGAGACTGCTGACGCTTGCGGTTGACCGGCATGGGAACCTGATAGTTGCTGCCTCCGACACGCTTGGAGCGGACTTCGACGTTGGGGCGACAATTGTTGATGGCGCGTTCAAAGACCTCGATCGGCTGCTCCTCTTTCATGCGTTTGGAGATAATTTCCATCGCCTCGTAGAACGTGCCGGTGGCCGTGCTCTTCTTGCCCTGGTACATGATCGAGTTGATGAACTTGGAGACCAGCACGCTGTTGAACCGCGTGTCGGGCTTGAGCTGTTCCGAAGAGTGAGTGAATTTCTTGAACGCCATGGTTTCTCTTTGATCCTTCTCTACGAATTTCGAAAACTACGCTTTTCCAATCGCCGATTCTTGATTGCGTCCACGCAATCGCAAGACTGACGACGATGCCACAACGGCCACGCCGACTTCCACAATGCCCTTCACCGCGAAGGGTGCAAAGCCAAGCATTGCCGCAGACTTCGCGCTTCCGCCAGTCCACATCGAAAGCCAAGTGATGCCGCACGCAAACAACGCGCCAAGCCCCACGCCAGCGGCCAATGTGCGGCGAATGACTCCCGGCGAGCGGCCCTTACATAGCGAAATGAAAGCGGCCGCCACAACGAAGCCAACCAGGTAGCCGCCGGTCGGACCCCATACGCCGTGCGAATGCGTCGCAAAAACCGGTGCGCCGAAAGTTCCGGCTCCGAGATACAAAAGCATCGCGCCGGCCGCCTGCGTTGGCGTAAGCATCAAACCCGCAAGAAGCACGCTCAACGATTGCAGAGTCATGGGCACCGGGTTGCCTGGCACCGGCACGCGAACCTGCGCCGCAAGCGCGGTCAATGCGCTAAAGGCGAGCACCTGGAGCAGCCATGTCCGCGCCGACAATCTCGACGCGACCGGCTTAAGAAAGCCGGCTACATCAGAAGATACGCTGGACTGGATTGGAACGCCGCTCATTTCTGGTTTACTTATTCCTGCGCTTCACGCCGTATTTGCTGCGGCTTCGATTGCGAGGCCGGCCATCCTTGTCATTCTCAACGCCGGCACAGTCCAGCGTGCCGCGAACAATGTGATAGCGCACGCCGGGCAGGTCCCGCACCCGACCGCCGCGCACGAGCACGATCGAGTGCTCCTGGAGGTTGTGATCGACGCCGGGAATGTACGACGTGATTTCCTTGCCATTGCTCAGGCGAACACGGGCGACCTTTCGAAGCGCGGAATTCGGCTTCTTGGGTGTCTGCGTCTTCACGATTAAGCAGACGCCGCGCTTTTGCGGTGACTTCTCCAGGTCACGGACCTTGGACTTGCCCTTCAGGTTCCGCCGCCCGATCCGGATCAATTGGTTAATTGTTGGCATCGATCTCTTTCAATCTCTCGTTTTTCACATCGAATCAGAGGTCGCAATCGACGCCTCTGGTACGTCCATCCCATCTCCAACCGAATTCGCGCTCGCCTCGGCGTTTTGTGCTTCCAGGCTGGCCGCAACCGCACCGGCCGGCTCCAACGGCTCCGTCAATCCGCCGGTGACTCCGCCCAGCGGGGTCTCTTCGGGGATTTCGGTCGGGACCTGAATCGGCTCGGCGAGCAGCTTCAACCGAATTTTCTGATACAGTCGGTAGCCTGTCCCCGCCGGAATCAGGTGTCCTAGTATTACGTTTTCCTTCAATCCACGCAAATCGTCGATGGCACCCGCCAGAGCGGCCTCGGTCAGCACCTTGGTCGTCTCCTGGAACGACGCAGCGGAGATGAACGACTCGCTGGAGAGGCTCGCCTTGGTAATTCCGAGCAGCAACGTGTTCGCGGTAGCCGGCTTGGGCTTGCGGCCTTTGGCCGATTCTCCGCCAATGGCCTCAGCTTCGGCATTGGCCGCGTGAAGCTCGGATCGAGTCACGATCTGGCCCAAGGTCAGTTTCGTATCCCCGGCGTTGCTGATCACCAGGCTCTTGCCCAGGCGCTCGTTTTCCACGCGGAAGCGGAATCGATCCACGACCTCACCCGGGAGGAAGCCGGAATCGCCCGGATTGTTCACCTTCACCTTGCGAAGCATCTGGGCCACGATGACCTCAAGATGCTTGTCATTGATGTTCACGTTTTGGCTGCGGTAGACCGCCTGCACCTCGGCCAGCAGATAATTCTGCAGCGATTCTTCGCCCTTGATGCGCAGAATGTCATGCGGAATGAGCGGACCCTCGACGAGCGGATCACCGGCCTCGACGAAGTCACCCGCATGCACGAGCAGGTGCTTATCCTGTGGAACGTGGTGCTCTTTCTCCATGCCGCTGTCATTGCGAATGACGATGGTCATCTTGCCGCGGCGCTTGTCGGGTCGGATTTCGATCATACCGGAGATTTCGGCCATGATCGCCGGCTCCTTCGGACGCCGCGCTTCGAAAATCTCCGTAACTCGCGGCAGACCGCCAGTGATGTCCTGTGTCACACCCATGGCACGCGGCTGCCGGGCGAGCTCCATGCCCGGACGAATGACCTGGCCTTCCTGCACTTCGATACGGGCCTTGGCGGGCAGGTAGTGATAATCGAGCACACTGCCGCCCTTGTCCTCGATCATGATCTTGGGATGCTTTTCACCCTTGTGTTCGATCACGACGAATTTGGCGCGACCGCCTTCCTGCTCGAGCCGCACGGTCTCACCGTCGGCCACGTCTTCAAATCGCACCACGCCGCCGACTTCCGCGAGAATGGGCGTCATGTGCGGGTCCCACTCACAGAGTGAATCACGCTTGTTGACGTTCTGACCGTCTTTGACGAGCAGGACCGCTCCGTACGGGATGCGATCGCGTGAAAGCTCGCGACCCTTGTCGTCGAGAATGAGGAGTTCGCCATTCCGCTTCAAGACGATCGTCCTGCTCTCGCCGCCTTCGGTCGGTACGACGACGGGGTTCAAGTCGTGATACTTCACAATTCCCTTTTGCGACGCCTTGAGCACGTTTTCCAGAGCGGCCTTTTGCGCCACACCGCCGGTATGGAAGGTTCGCATGGTGAGCTGTGTGCCCGGCTCGCCGATGGACTGTGCACCGATGATTCCAACGGCCAGTCCTTCTTCCACAAGGCGACTGGTGGACATGTCCATGCCGTAACAGAGGGCACAGACGCCGCTGGCGGCCTCACAAGTAAGCGGGCTGCGGACGCGAATCTTGTCCACACCCAACTCTTCAATGCGAGTTGCGACTTCCTTGGTGATGAGCTGGTTCTCAGCCACCACGAGCTGATCGTCCACCGGGTTGCGGACCGGATCACGGGCCACACGACCAATGATGTTCTCGCGAAGGGCGATTTCTACTTCTTCACCTTTGTATGTGGCGGCTTTGGTCACGCCGTTGATCGTGCCGCAATTCTGCATGCACACAATGACGTTTTGAGCCACATCGGCGAGCTTGCGTGTCAAGTATCCAGAGTCGGCGGTCTTCAAGGCCGTATCCGCCAAGCCCTTACGAGCGCCGTGCGTGGAGCTGAAGTATTCGAGCACGGACAATCCCTCGCGGAAGTTGGCTTTGATCGGCGTCTCGATGATTTCGCCCGAAGGTTTCGCCATCAAGGCACGCATGCCCGCGAGCTGGCGAATCTGATCCACGCTGCCTCGTGCGCCAGACTGGGTCATCAGAAAAATCGGATTCAAATACGGCTTCGCGCCCGCATCGCCCTCCGATTTGTAGTTGTCGTTCGCGTCGCGGAAGTCCTCCTGAAGTTCCTTCATCATGGCCGCGGTCACCTGTTCGCGGGCGTGGATCCAGCGATCGATGACCTGGTTGTAGCGTTCGAGGCGCGTGAGGGTGCCTTGCTCGAACGCTTTGTGAATCTGATCGACGTTCTTCTGGGCTTCTTCGATGATGCGGTGCTTGGCCCGCGGAATGCGCATATCCGTCACGCCGAATGAGAGCCCGGCGAGCGTACTGTGCTTAAAGCCGGTCTCTTTAATGTCGTCGAGCAAGTCAATCGTCGCGGACCGGCCCAGCATTTCATGGCAGTCGGCTACCACTCGTCCCAAGCCCTTCTGCGAAAGAGCGCAGTTGTAGAACGGCATCTTCGAAGGAAGGATATCATTGAAAATGAGCCGCCCGACGGTCGTGAGCACACGCCCGTTGGCGGGCATGGGTTCAGGCAGAGCCTTGAAGTTACTGACCACCCTGGTGCGCGGAATGCGAACTACGATCTTGTCGTGCACGCCGATGGCGTGGTGATGGTACGCCGTCAGCGCCTCATTCAAATCCGCAAACTTTGGGGTCTCCTTGTCGCTCTTCACCAGACTGACGTGGTCCGTCGTCAGATAAAATGCCCCGAGCACGACGTCCTGCGTGGGCGACATGATCGGGCTGCCGTTGGCCGGACTAAAAATGTTGTTCGTCGCCATCATCAGGACGTGGGCCTCGACCTGGGCCTCGATGGAGAGCGGCAAGTGAACGGCCATCTGGTCGCCGTCGAAGTCGGCGTTGAAGCCCTTGCAGACAAGCGGGTGAATCTTGATGGCGTTGCCTTCGACGAGGACCGGCTCAAAGGCCTGAATACCCATGCGGTGCAGCGTGGGTGCGCGATTGAGCATCACCGGATGCTGATAAATCACTTCTTCAAGAATGTCCCAGATCGCCTGATCGCGACGCTCGAGCATCTTCTTCGCCGACTTGATCGTGTCGGCGAGGCCGCGCTCTTTGAGCTTGCGGATGATGAACGGCTGATAGAGTTCCAGCGCGATTTTCTTCGGCAGGCCGCACTGATTCAGCTTGAGCTCCGGACCAACGACGACCACGGATCGCGCGGAATAATCGACGCGCTTGCCGAGCAGGTTCTCGCGGAAGCGGCCTTGCTTGCCCTTGATCATGTCGGTCATGGACTTGAGCGGCCGATTGCTCGAACCCAGCACCGGTCGACGGCAGCGACCATTGTCGAAGAGGGCGTCGACGGCCTGCTGCAACATTCGTTTTTCGTTTTGAATGATGACTTCGGGCGCATTCAGATCGACGAGCTTCTTCAAGCGGCTGTTGCGGTTGATGATGCGGCGGTACAGATCATTCAGGTCGCTCGTGGCGAAATTTCCGCTATCCAAGAGAACGAGCGGGCGAAGGTCCGGAGGGATCACCGGAATGACCTCGAGCACCATCCAAGCGGTTTCATTCGGTGAATTCCGCAGCGCCTCAACGATCTTCAAGCGCTTGGCGAGGTCTTTTTCGCGCTGCTTGCTGCCGGTCTTGATGAGCTCGTCACGCAGTTCCTGGGAGAGCCGGGGTAGGTCCAGACGCGCCAGGAGCTCCTTGACGGCTTCGGCGCCCATCATGGCCACAAAGTTCTTACCGTATTGCTCTCGTGCCGTGCGATATTCCTCTTCCGTCAGCAGCTGCTTGGGCTTGAGCGGGGTGTCGCCGGGATCGACGACGAGGTAATCCTGGAAATACACGACCTTTTCGAGACTCGCGGTCTTCACATCGAGGAGCGCGCCGAGTCGGGAGGGCATTGACTTAAAGAACCAGATGTGCACTACTGGCGCGGCCAGATTGATGTGGCCCATGCGCTTGCGGCGCACGCGGGAATGCGTCACCTTCACACCGCAGCGATCGCAGATGATGCCCTTGTGCTTTGTGCCTTTGAATTTCCCGCAGGCACATTCCCAGTCGCGTTCGGGGCCGAAAATTCGCTCGCAAAACAAACCGTCCTTTTCGGGGCGGTACGTGCGGTAGTTGATCGTCTCCGGCTTTTTCACCTCACCGAAAGACCAACTGCGGATGTCGTTCGGCGAAGCGAGCGAAATCTTCACGCAGGAATAGTCATTGATGCGTTCGTAAATGTTGTCGAGCATCGTGTCTTGATCCTTTGGTGCCTCTTCGTGACGCCCGGCGAGGGTGGCGGCCTCGCGAAGCGATTCGTCTTTGTCTTGCTAAGCGTTCACTGTGGTGTTTGTCGTTTCAAGAATCGGCGTTGAGTTCGCCGCGGCAATGTTGACGCCGGCGGGCAGCTCAAGAGCCACCAGGCCGCGCATCCGCCGAAAGCCGAGTTCTTCGCAAAAATCCACTTCCGTGCCGTGAGCCAGTGCTTCAATTCGATCGGCACCCTGCAATCGGAGTACGTCAACGACCCGGCGGGCCATTTCGCGGGCGATTCCCGCTTCATCATGTTCCACGCGGCCGTCAGTGCGCGTCAGACACGCTGGACCCTGATACGCCGGATCGAGCTTGCATTCCGCCAGACGACCCCAGGTGCCTGCAATCACTCCACGAGCGAAACCAATCAGTTCGTCATGGCGCCGGGCGGTGACAAAACAGAAGGTGTTTTCTATCAGCTCCCGAACCTTGGTTCGATTCGCCGCGAACGAATTCCGCTGCCGCGCGTAGAAATCGAGCAGCTCGTCGACCGTCGGCGGCGAATTCGATTCAAACACAATGTCATTGAACACGCTCGATCTCCTTCATCCAGATGCGATCGAATTCGCCGCCGCCGTCGCATCGGCGCCCGAATGCGGCCCTCAACCGACGCGACGCTTTTCCAACTGGATATTCAGGCACAATCCACGAATTTCGTTGCACAGCACGTCGAACGAAACCGGCGTGCCTGCTTCCAATGTGTTCTTTCCCTTCACCATGGATTCGTAAATCTTCGTGCGGCCTTCCACGTCGTCGCTCTTAACCGTGAGAAGCTCCTGAAGGACGTAGGCGGAGCCGTAGGCTTCGAGGCCCCACACTTCCATCTCGCCGAATCGCTGGCCGCCGGTGCGGGCCTTGCCGCCCAACGGTTGCTGTGTAATCAAGCTGTATGGGCCGGTGGCACGAGCGTGTATCTTGTCATCGACGAGGTGGTGCAGCTTCAGCATGTAGATGTAGCCCACGGTGACCGGTTGATCGAGATATTCGCCGGTCCGTCCGTCTCGCAAGGACACCTTTCCGCTGGGACGAAGATCGGCGAAATGCTGCCGTGTGGACCCCGCCTCCGATACGGCCCTTGAGTCCGTCGCCCGCTTCTGTGCGACGGAGTTCGCCTCCGTGAGTGCTGTTCTGATTTCCTCTTCCGTCGCGCCGTCAAAGACCGGCGTAACCGCTTGAAAACCGAGGACGTGGGCGGCCCAGCCAAGATGCGTCTCGAGAATCTGACCGACGTTCATACGCGAGGGCACGCCCAGAGGATTCAATAGAATGTCCAGCGGCGTACCATCATCCATGAAGGGCATGTCCTCTTCGGGAACGATCTTGGCGATGACGCCTTTGTTGCCGTGCCGGCCGGCCATTTTGTCGCCGACGGAAATCGGTCGCTTGGTCGCAACCCATACCTTGACCATTTCGAGCACTCCCGATGGCAACTCATCACCGCGTTTCATTTGCGCCGCTTTTCGCTCACGCTCCTCCTGAATCGCCTGAATCCTCGGCCAGAAACGATCAACTATCGCCAGGCAGTCGTCGCGCTGGGTCGCCGGTTTGACCCACTTCAGGTCTCGGCTTCGGACGTGTTCGCTGAAAATATCAATCTGTTCGAGAATGACTTCGTTCAGATTGCTGTGGCCGACTTTCTGTCGTGTGTTCGGATCGATCATCGGCCCGTCCATCGCCTGTTCGATCTCAATGCAGAGTTGCTTGAACACGCCGATGAGCTTCGCGTTCTGCTCGATCACATAGGCCGAAACCTGCTCCGCCAGAGCCTTCTTCTGCTCGTCATTGAGATGAAGGTGACGGCTGAATTTCTTGGCCCCAATGACGATGCCCTCTTCGCCCGCCGGAAGCTCGAGCGAATCGTTCTTCACGTCTTCGCCCGCGCGACCGAAGATGGCATGAAGGAGCTTCTCTTCCGGACTGAGTTCTGTCTTGGACTTGGGGCTGACTTTACCGACGAGAATGTCCCGCGCCTGAACGCGCGTGCCGACGCGGACGATGCCCTGCACATCGAGATTGGCCAGCGCCTTTTCGGAAACGTTGGGAATGTCGGCCGTGAATTCCTCGCGCCCGAGCTTGGTCTCGCGGACTTCCACGTCATATTCGTCAATGTGAATGCTGGTGAACACGTCGTCGCGAACGAGCCGTTCGTTGATGACAATCGCGTCTTCGAAGTTGTTTCCGTCGAAGGTCATGAAGCCGACGAGGACGTTCTTGCCCAGGGCAAGCTCACCGTTCGCGGTCGCCGGACCATCAGCGATGATGTCGCCTTTCTTGACTTTTTGACCGGGTCGAACCAACGGACGCTGGTTCATGCAGGTTCGCTCATTGAGTCCCTGGAATTTTCTCAGGACATATTCGTCGGTGTCATCGATGACGATGCGAGAAGCATCCACGTAGGTGACCTTGCCGCTGGTTCCCGCGCGGACCACCATGCCGCTGTTTTGCGCGACCGATCGTTCCATGCCGGTTGCGACCAACGGTGGATCCACACGCAGCAACGGTACGGCCTGTCGCTGCATGTTCGAACCCATCAGCGCGCGGTTCGCGTCGTCGTGCTCAAGGAACGGAATCAACGCCGCGGACACACCGATTGTCTGCTTCGGAGAAATGTCCACAAACGTCGCCTGCGACATGTCCACCTGGGCCATTTCGCCATAGGCGCGAACGATCATGGGGCCGGAGTAAACCTTTTCCGTGCCCGGCTCGACTGATTCCGGCGGCGCCAGAATCTCGCGCATTTCCTCATCCGCGCGAAGGAACCGCGTCTCGACCAATTTGCCTTTTTCCAGTTTTCGGTAGGGAGTGATCAGGAATCCATAGTCATCGACCGCGCTATAAAGGCTTAATGACGCAATGAGTCCGATGTTCGTGCCCTCCGGCGTTTCAATCGGACAAATCCTGCCATAGTGGCTGATGTGAACGTCGCGAACTTCAAAGCCCGCGCGCTTACGATTTAATCCACCCGGACCCAGCGCCGACAAACGCCGTTCGTGCGTGAGTTGCGAGAGCGGATTTGTCTGATCGACGACCTGGGAAAGCTCGCCTCGGCCAAAGAAAAGCTCGATCGCGGAGCTGATCGATTTGCTGTTGATGAGCTCGGCCACACGGCCAATCTGATCGGGATCCTTCAAGCTCATGCGCTCTTGCACAGTGCGGCGTAGTTTCAAGAAGCCTTTGCGCATTTCGTCGGCGCAGAGCTCGTCGAGCGTTCGCAGACGGCGATTGCCAAGATGATCGATATCATCAATCGCAAACGCCGACTCGCCCGTACGAAGCTTGAGCAGATATTTGATGCAATTCACGAAGTCCTCGACGGTCAGCGTCATCGATCCGCCGTCATTTTCGAGCTCGAACTTGCGATTCAGGCGGAAACGACCCACTTTGCCGAGGCGATAGCGGTTTTCGTCGAAGAATTTTTCAATGAAGAGCTTCTTGGCCTTATCAAGCTGCGGCGGGTTGCCCGGGCGAAGTCGGCCGTAAATCTTGAGCAGCGCTTCTTCGTGCGCGTGGCTCGTATCTTCCGACAATGTATTGAGCACGAGCGGGTCCGTCACCTTGGCGATCACTTTGACCTGCTTCAACGTGGAGTTGGCGATCCGTTCGACCGCGTCACCAATTTGGCACCCCGAACGAACAATTACTTCGTCGCTTTCATCGTCAACGATCGAGGAAACCGTGTACATATCCGGCTTGAGCTGGGAGGGCTTGATCGTCTTGATCGGGAAGAATTCCTCGACGATGGACTCATCCGAAGAATACTTCTCGTCAAGCGCTCGAAGGAACGTCGTCGCCGGCAGCTTGCTCGATTGATCGATGCGAACCACGAGCAAGTCTTTCTTGGTGACTTCGATCTCGATCCAGCTTCCGCGCTCGGGAATGATGCGGCAGGCGTGAAGGGCGCGGTCACCTTCGGCCTGATCCTTGATGAAATCGACACCCGGCGAACGATGGAGCTGCGACACAATCACGCGCTCGGCGCCGTTCACGATGAACTCGCCGCCACCGATCATGATGGGCATGTCGCCGAGATACACCTGATCTTCCTGGATTTCGTCGAAGTCCTTGCGCGTCAGGCGCAAGCGAACGCGCATCGGCATGCCATAAGTGAGCCGCAACTCCCGGCATTCATCCGGCGTGTATCGCGCCTTGCCAAGGTCATAACTGATGTAGTGCAAGGCGAGCTTGCCGTCGTAGCTTTCGATCGGGAACATCTCGCGCAGAAGCGCTTCCAGGCCGTGAACGTCCCGCTTCGTCGGTTCCACGTTTTCCTGGAGAAATCGCGCGTATGCTTTCGTTTGAATCCCCATCAAATCGGGGATCGCCATGCCATCGCCAACTTTGGCGTAATTGCGCACCGGTAGCGCGGTCAATGTGCTCATCGACGGTCCTCTCGTTTCGAGGTCAACAGGGAACCTGTACCCATGGGCGATGCGCGCGGCACCGCGTCTGATTCCAACGACCATTCCGGGACAGGTTCAGGATCAAGGCATCCGGTAGACCGACGGTCCCAACGCGCCGGTCGTTCTCGCCTCAATCCGGAAATGAAATACTATGATGCGGCCGCAGCATTGCGTGACGGCCACCTTTCACTACGATTGCCGAGCAAAGAAGGTCAATTTGGTCCTGAAAAAGATTCAGCAAACAAACTAACTGATCGTGACCGTACCGCCTGACTCCTCGAGCTCTTTCTTGAGTTTATCTGCCTCGTCTTTGGCGACGCCTTCCTTAATCGTCTTCGGCACACCCTCAACCAGGTCTTTGGCCTCTTTCAAGCCAAGTCCGGTGATGGCTCGGACGACCTTGATAACCTGAATCTTCTTGTCGCCAAAGCCCGTCAGAACCACGTCAAACGTCGATTTTTCGGCAGGAGGGGTCGCCGCTGCAGCTCCTCCGCCCGCAGCCGCCATCATTACGCCGCCCCCGGCGGGTTCGATGCCATGATTGGTCTTGAGGCAATCGACAAGCGATTGCGCTTCTTTTACCGTCAGGTTCACGAGCTTATCCGCCAGCTCGGTAATCGCCGGGCCGTATTCAGCAGTAGGGGCCGAAGCCATGGTGAAAACTTCCTTTCCTTAACGATTCGTCACGCCGATAGGCGGTCTGCCCGATGCAGGCCATTTCATCCCAGCGAGCCGGGACCAATCAGCAACTGACATTGATGTACGAACAAAATAAGATTTCTTCTTGTGTGACCGACTTTCCAGTCGGTCAAATCCAATATCACGCGGCCTTATCCGCCAGCGTCTTCAGGCAGCCGGCGATCTTGCCGCCCGGCGAGCCGATACAACCGGCCAATCGCCGTCCCGGCGAGGCGATCAACATCGCCACTTCGCCGAGCAACTCCAGCTTGCCCTTCATTTTCGAAAGTTGTTCAACCGTCAGCAGGGACGCATCGCCCTCGAAGATCGCATTCTTGAGCTTGAGTTTCTTGAATACCTTCGCGGCCTCGACGAGCATCCTGGCAACGTCAACCACCGATTGCTCAGTGGTGACCAGCGCACAAGGTCCGACCATCGCCTTCCCCAGCGGCGCCAGCGGGCCGCCCTCAAACGCCCGGCGTGCGAGGCTGTTTTTGATCACTCGCAATCGCCCTGACTTGGCGCGAAGGTCTTGTCGCAGTTTTTCCTGTTGCTTGACGTCCAGACCCGAAAGCTCGACGACGCACGCGCTCGCGACGCCCGCGAAATCCTTCTTCAGGTCTTCGGTCAGCAATCCTTTGACGAATTTGCTCATCGTCGCTCCCGATTCAAATTACGCATGACTGACCGCCAGCAAGACCGACGGCGTATGCGTGCCATGTAATGACACTTTCTTGAAATACGTCCCCTTTGATGACACGGGCTTGATTCGCGTGAAATGCTCGATCGCCGCGTCGATGTTGGCCTTCAAATCCGCGTCCGCGAAGCTCAATTTGCCCACCGGAAGGTGGATATTGCCGCCGTCGTCGTTTCGAAATTCAATTCGACCGGCCGCAAATTCCTTCACCGCGGAAACAATATCCTGAGCCACAGTGCCCGCCTTCGGAGTCGGCATTTTTCCCTGTGGGCCAAGCACGCGGCCGAGCTTTCCAACCTTGCCCATCATGGAAGGATGAGCGATGGCCACATCGAACTCCGCCCAGCCGCCTTCGACCTTGGCGATCAGCTCCTCGGCGCCAGCTTCAATCGCACCAGCCTCTTTGGCTTTTGCCGCCGTGGCCGCATCGCAAAAAGCGATCACCGTTCGCGATTTGCCAATCCCCTTGGGAAGTGAAATCGCGCCGCGAAGCATTTGCTCGTTGTTCTTGGGGTCGATGCCCAAGTGTATGCACAACTCGACGGTCTGGTCTTTCCCCTTCCGCTTCTTGCCGTTCTTGTACGAACGATCGGCCTTGATCACGCCCATTTTCTTTAGGCGAGCGATGCCCTCATCCAATGCAAGCGGAGAATGATCGGTCCCGCGAACTTCCAACTGCTTCTGATATGCGACGCCGCGTTCGGCCATGCCATTAACCTCTTATCCCACTGATTCAGCGGAATCTTTCAATCCACCACATCCACGCCCATTGACCTCGCCGTGCCGGCCACGATTCGTTCCGCAGCCGCAACCGTCGAACAATTCAAATCGGGCAACTTCTTCTCAGCGATCGCGCGAAGCTGGGCTTTCGTGACGACACCCACTTTTTCCTTATGCGGTACGCCACTGCCTTTTGCGACTTTTGCCGCATCTTTCAAGAGTACCGACGCCGGCGGGCTCTTTACCACAAAAGTGAATGATCGATCGGAGTACACATTGATCACTACGCCTACCGTCATCCCGTTCATCGCAGCCGTTTGCGCATTGAATTGCTGGACGAACTGTCCGATGTTGACGCCATGCTGACCGAGCGCAGGACCGATCGGCGGCGCAGGCGTCGCCTGACCGCCCGGTGCTTGCAGCTTGATCTGGGCCGTCATTTCCTTCGGCCCGCCTTTTCCTCCGCCTCCCGCTGCTTTTGCCATGATCTTGCCTCGCGCCTACTCGACTTTTTCCAACTGCCAATAGCCAACTTCCACTGATGTGGAACGCCCGAAGATCGTCACCAGCACGGAAACCATTCCTCGCCGATCGTCCACGGCCTCGACCTCGCCCTCGAAGCTCTCAAAGGCGCCATCGGTAATCTTGACCTTGTCACCCTTCTTGATCTGCAGACCGGACAGACCCGGCTGCTCTTCCGCCTTCTCCGAAGCCGCCAGCATCGCGGTGACTTCATGATCCGGCATACTGGTGGGCTTGCCATCGGAGCCGATGAAATCGCCGACACCGGTCGTTTCCTTCACGAGGAACCAGACGTTTTCCGCGATCGAGCCGTCCTCCTCGCAGGCCATTTCTACGAAAACGTACCCGGGATAGAGTTTACGCTCGACAATCTTGAGCACGCCGGCCTTCATGCGCTTTTCTTTGAGCGTCGGCACCAAAATCCGACCGACGCGACTTTCCAGGGCTTCGATTCGCACTTTTCGGGCGAGCGCATCTCGAACCTGCTCCTCCTTGTTCGACGCCACGCGGAGCACATACCACTTCATGCCCGGCGCGCTCAGCGGAACCGTCTCACTTACGGCCGGGGGGGAAGCGACAGATTGTCCTTGCTCCTGCTCGGTCATTTCTTGAGCTTCAGAACGCCGATCGCCTGGAACAGCGTTTGGAAAACGATATCCACGACGAACAAATACAGAGCCATTGCCATGGAGAACAAGATCACCACTTTGGTGGACCCAACGACTTCCCGCCGGCTCGACCAATTTACCTTTTTCATCTCGCCTTCCGTTGCAATCATGAAGTCGCTGGCGGATCGGTTGACGTAGGCCGCCCACCAGATCAATCCACCCATGATCACCAGGAAAAGAATGGGGATACCCGGCGTAATCAACAAACGCCAAGCTTCGTCGCCTTCGTACGGTTGCAGGCGCTCATACAAAAAGTACGAGCCCCAGGCCGCGAGTGCGGCGCCGCACGCCACAGTTCCCATCCGAATGGCCTTGCCTTGTTCAGGTTTGTATTGCTTGAAAAAACCGCCGCCACCACCCGTAGGTCGCGGACCAAAGTCATCGCCATTTCGGGTTGAAGGCGGCTCGCGAGGCGGATTCGCCGGTTCACGGTCGGTTCGCTGTGGCGTAATTGTCGTTGTGCTGGATTCATCCATTGAAATGTTCGCCATCAGACCGGTTTCCGCCGGACTCGGTCTTCCTTCCTTGCGCCCTTCGCTTCTTCACCAGCGGCTTCTGCCGACAGGAGCGGAGGGATTTGAACCCCCAACCGCCGGTTTTGGAAACCGGTGCTCTGCCAATTGAGCTACGCTCCTAGCAAAACCCGTCCGCATTCCGGCTCAACCACTACTTCCGCTTGATTTTGTGGGCCGTATGCTTCCGCTCGCGCGGACAATATTTGGACAGTTCCAGCTTTGGCGTGCCACCAAGCACGCTTACCGTCGTGCGATAATTCAAGTCATCGCACGTTTTGCACTGGAGCCAGACATATTCTCGTTTAACTGCTTTCGCCATAATTCACTAAATGCCGAAGAGCGAATGGCGAAGATCGAAGCGTGTTTTTTCCGGAATCCCGATCCACCGTATTCGCTCTTCGCTTTTCTTAATCCGCCAACACTTTCGTCACTACACCCGAACCCACCGTGCGTCCGCCTTCGCGAACCGCGAATCGCAGACCTGATTCCATTGCCACGGCCTTGAAAAGTTCCACGTTCATCGTGATGTTATCGCCGGGCATGCACATTTCGGCGCCTTGCAGCGTCAGTCCGCCGGTGACGTCCGTCGTGCGGAAATAGAATTGTGGGCGATAGCCGTTGAAGAACGGCGTATGTCGTCCGCCTTCCTCCTGCGTCAAAACGTAAACCTGTGACTCAAACTTCTTATGTGGGTGAATCGTGCCCGGGGCTGCAAGCACCTGGCCTCGTTCGATTTCTTCTTTCTTCGTACCGCGGAGCAGGCAGCCGACGTTGTCGCCCGCGATACCTGAATCCAGCGTCTTGTTGAACATTTCGACGCCGGTGACAGTTGTCTTTTGAGTGTCCATCAGGCCGACGATTTCGACTTCCTCGCCGACCTTGATCTGTCCGCGTTCGATACGCCCAGTAGCGACCGTGCCGCGACCCTTGATGCTGAACACGTCTTCGACGGACATGAGGAACGGCTGGTCGATGTCGCGCTTCGGCATAGGAACGTAGGTGTCCAATGCAGTCATCAACTCATCGATGCACTTAGTTTTCTCGGGATCCTTCGGATTCTGAAGGGCGGGCAGCGACGATCCACGTATGACAGGAACGGCATCGCCCGGGAAATCGTACTTGGTAAGTAGCTCGCGCACTTCCATTTCGACGAGGTCCAGGAGCTCCGGATCGTCAACCAAGTCGATCTTGTTCAGGAACACGACGAGGCACGGCACGTTCACCTGGCGAGCCAGAAGAATGTGTTCACGAGTTTGAGGCATCGGACCGTCCGCGGCGGACACGACGAGAATAGCACCGTCCATCTGGGCCGCGCCCGTGATCATGTTCTTCACATAATCCGCGTGTCCCGGGCAATCGATGTGCGCGTAGTGTCGATTCGCGGTTTCATATTCAACGTGTGAAGTTGCGATCGTTAGAATTTTCGTGGGATCGCGGCGACCTTGCGATTCCGACGCCTTGGCGACTTCGTCATAGGAAATTGGCTTTCCGAGTCCTTTTGCCGCCTGAACCGTACAAATCGACGCAGTCAGCGTCGTCTTGCCGTGATCTACGTGCCCGATGGTGCCCACGTTGACGTGGGGTTTCGTCCTTTGGAATACGTCTTTCGCCATGTAAAACCTGCCTCCACTCGCCCGATGGCGACGCCACCGGAAACCATGTGCAAATCAACGTTTCGAGCCCGCCACAAGCGGCCTCGTTAACCAACGTCCTTACGCTTAGTACCGTTTGCAAATGTCAGGCCGATTTACGCGTTGCGGAAATTCGACGCTGAAATTATTGCGCTACGACACCTGTGTCTTCAAATCTGGAACCGCCAAACAGTCGAAAGCTGCTGACGGGAATCGAACCCGTGACCTCGTCCTTACCAAGGACGCACTCTACCAGCTGAGCTACAGCAGCGCGAATCCCGATGCATCGCCTGCACCAGCCAACAAAGACGGCTAGATACCGACACTGAAGCCGGCTAGTCCGGGCCGCACTGGCAATGCTGCAACTCTGTTCGATCCAATCACGATCGAAACGCGCGCAAGTCCAGAGCCGGGCTACTGTATCCAGTTATGGATCGCTGTCAAATCCATGATCAAGCTCAGCATTGAAGTTGTTTTTTGTGCAACAATCGCTCGTACCATTGACAATATGGTCTGGGAATGGCAGGAGGCACGGGGACATTGAAGCTGCAAATGAGTAAGGGTTGTCGAGTTGGAATAAGAAGTATTACTGGCAATATTGCATTTATAATGCAGTGTTAATGGAGCGGGTTTGTGAGCCCAGTCGTTCGAAAATTGACACACACTACTTTCCCGCGAAGAGTTCATCCATTGTGTTCGCGAAAGATCGCCTAGGTACGGGAAAAATTCAGTGAGCATACTTCCAAAGCCAGTCCCGCCGACATATCGAATCGCGCCGAGAGGCGAACAACCGATCGCCGTTGTGCGGCCGCCACGTCGCGCTGCGATTTTCATTCCGGCGATTGTGTCGTTTGTGCTGGGTGGTGGCTTGTTTTTCCTTGGACCGTTTGAGTATCCGGGCCGGGCATCATTTCGAATTGGCAGAACCCCCAGCGGCGATATTCCTCCCATTGATTCCACTACATCGCAGATCAACATCGTGCAAAGAGAGCTTGCTGCATTCATGTCGGAAAATCATGCGATTGCGGCGTCTCCGAATGGATTGCTGCGCTGGCAGATTGATGCTGCCGACGCAAATTCGTTGGAACTGCGAGTCATTTATTCTGCTGCCGCACATGCGAATGCCCGACTTCGTGAAGTCTCCGATTCTTACCTTGCGCAACTTAAGGAAGTTGGTCGAGTGCGGCGCACAATGCCATCGCAGGCCGAGCAAATTCTTGGTGAATACGTTGGACAACTGGAGACGCGTGTTGCGTCGGCCACGAAACTCGCGGACGAAGCGGAAGCCGCACTTCTAATTGCCGATCCCCGGGTCGACCGGAAAGCACTGCTCGAGAAATGGCGGAATTTGCGTGGAGATTTGCAGGTTCGCCGCGACGAGCTGCGAAACACGACCGCCGAATTGGACCGTCATCGCATTGAATCGATCCCTGTTTCAGGAATCGTCAATTCGGAGGATCGCAAGACGGCCATCGAATCAGACGCCGCGCTGACTGAAGATTTACGAGAACTCACCGTCCGCTTTACGGAGGTCAAGCGGTTCATTCAGAAGGTGAATGAGGATTCGCGCGAGCCGCTCGACGCCACGGGAACGGCCGCCGATCAGCTTACATCCGCACTTTCAAGTGCCGATCGGGCGAAGCTTGATCGGACAACAGGTGAAGTACTCGACAAGCTCCAACAAGATGCAGCGGGGTTTGTGTCGGCGTTGGCGACGTTTGCGGACGCCTGGCGCGGCGCCTTTCGCAGCGTCGATCAAACTTCGATCGATAATCAATCGGCCTCTTTGTTCGATCAACATCTTCGATTGGAAATCCTTTTGTCTTCGATGCTGTTCGACTCCGGCAAGCGGCTGACCACGATGCGCACGCAGATCGGCGCGATAGAGCAAAGTCCGACGGACGACGCGCGGCACCACGTGCTGATATCCGAAATCACTCACGGCTTTCAGGCGATGCAATCGTCATTTCATCGCTTCGAATTCGCTGCGGGAGCGATCGACAGTCGGAACAATTTCAGGCTTGATGCCGCACTTCGCTCCGCGCGAGGCCTGCATCGCCGAACGCAGGAGGCTATCTCGCAAATCGACAAAGCGCTTGCGAAGCAGGCCGGCGAACGCGCCAAAAAAGAACACGAACTCGCGACGGTCCGGGCCGAGGAACATCTGGCCCGGCTTCGAGCGGCCTCCGAACAATCCGTCGATTTGTTGCTCACCGCGCAGGATGGAATTAACACGGCCGACAATGTGAATGAAAATCTGGCACGGGCCGCGCTTCGGGCTGAACTCGCGGCCGCACACGCCCGCTCCGCACAAGAAGACCTCGACCGCGCTCGCAGTCAATTGCAGGCGCTGACAACTCAGCGCATGAGCAGCGACATCAGCGAAGGCATAACATTAGCGTCGTGCGCGGTCGATTCGCGGCCGTCGAATCTTCTCGACCGCGCCTGGACCAGCGCCTTGGCCGCCATGTGCGTGTTTATCACGCTGCTTGTCGTACAGCTTTGGACGACACGAACTTGAATCTAAGCACAAGCGTTCCGGCAGTAAGGATTAAGAGCCCTATGGCTGTCAGGCCCCAAGTCGAAACTGCTGGAACCGCTGGGCCCGGTCCGAGCGTTATCACGCCAAGGAAGCTGTCGCCGACTTGATTGCTGTCCGTAAGAACATTTAGCAGACCCGTGCCGTCGAGATTCGATCGCCAGATTTTTTTTGGGGTTTCAATCCAATAGATTTGTTGAGCAGCAGGGTCAACCGTCAGTTCCCATCCATTGGGAGTCCCGTTGAATAACTGCATTTGTGTGCCATCCATATTCACTCGGCCGATGCGTGTCGCATCGGCGTAAAATATTTTTCCATTCACCGGATCAACGGCCAATGAGTGTGACTGAGTGTTGATTCCCGAGGCAACCACCGTCTGCACATTGTTTAAGTTTAAATCGGCGGATTGGATCTGCCGCCCAGAAGTCAACCACCAAACCTTCCCTCCTTGATGGTCAACGTCAATTGACATTAGCTCCCCAGTAGGATTACTCACGATGTGCGGGGCCCCGCCGTCGACGTTTGAATAGCCGACCAAACCTGGATCCTGCTCATTGTCAGTCGGAGAGAGACCGAAGTAAAGCCGTTGGGCTACCTGGTCGATCGCGAGGCAAAAGAAGCCCCTGTAAAACTGCGGAGCCGTCATGATTGTTTGGACGGATGTTCCATCGAGATTCGAGCGGAAAAGATGCCCGCCGTCGTTGTCAGACCAATAGAGTTTGCCCGCCGATTGCAAAACTTTGAAAGTATTCAGAGCTGCAGCACTGAGTGAGAAGACGTTTTGTTTCGTTCCAACGACGTCAGTCGGGTCGGCCCGTCGAACTTCGTTGCCCGTGCCAGCCCAATAAATGAATTGCTGCCCCTGGGCTACTGAAGACAGCATGCCAAGCAAGACCAACATGGCAAAACCCTGGGCCGTTTGCGTGTTAGACGTATTGCGAGCCAAGTACGCTTTTTGCGAGTTCATCGAAGTGCCTCCAACGTACAGCGATTCACACCGCAGGGGGCGACGCGCTCATCCAAACGGCGTGAACGATGTGATTGTCCAAGTGGTGGGCAATGTTACCATCAATCCGAGCGAAGCACAACGGTTTCTTATGAAATGTGGAGTGCTGAAGCAGTTCACCGATAGGAGTCAGAATGGACTTGGACCGCCGCGAGTTTCGCGAAAACATAATGAAAACCAGGATTTTGCCTCTCGGTGTAGAGATTGTTCTAGGCGTTTCCGGCGGGCCGGATTCCGTGGCGCTGTTGCACTTATTCGCCGAGTTGCGGCACGACACAGAATTGGCGCCGCGGCCAATCGTCGCGCATCTGAATCATCAGCTGCGCGGCGCGGAATCGGATGAGGATGCGGAATTCGTGCGGTCGCTTTGCGCGTCACTGGAAGTTCCGTGCCACATCGAGGCGCGAGAAGTAGGAAGCAAGAACCCCAAGAAAAGGAGTGGGAAAGGCACAACGACCCCCCTTGATCCCCCCTTGGTAAGGGGGGAGGCGGGATCGCCCGCCGAACCGTATGAGCCGCACAGCACAGCGATGCCACCGAAAGACAATCCGCCGTGCGAAAATCGCGCAAAGGCGGGCATTGAAGAAGCCGCTCGTCGGACGAGATATGACTTTTTTTATCGCGTTTGTTTGTTGACCGGATCGAAATATGTGGCCGTCGCTCACCATGCTGACGATCAAGTCGAGACCGTGCTGCACCGAATCATTCGCGGGACAGGAATTCGCGGGTTGGCGGGAATGCCCGTGAAAAGACCATTGCGACATGGCAGCGACATCACGCTGATTCGGCCACTACTTCCTTTCAGCCGTGAGTACATTCTTTCGTATCTGAGACGCAATTCGTTTCCATTTCGCCAGGACTCGTCCAATGATCTACACGGCCCGACGCGGAATCGCATCCGTCACAAACTGATCCCATTGCTTGCGGGAGAGTTCAACGTGCGAGCATCCGATGCGGTACTTCGTCTTTCGGCACAGGCACGACTCGTCTACGATCATTTGTCCGATGCGGCCGCTCGCGGATTCGAGCCATTGCTCGTTTCGCGCGACCCAGGTGTGATTGTGCTCGACGCCGAAGGGCTTCGACACAAGAGTCCTATCCTTCAAGCGGAGATCATTCGCATCGCCTGCGTGGAGTTGGGGCTGGGCGAGCGCGACCTGTCCTTTGAACACATGAATTCGGTCGCGGCGCTGCTGGACGAGACGAGTGAAGAGTGGCGGATCAACTTGCCCGGTAATACATTTGTTGAACGTCGTGGAAATCAATTGATTTTTTCTCTGTCTCCACATTGAATCGCAATTCATCTATATTGGCACTACAATTCCATTAACTCATGGTGGACGAGAAGTTTCATGTCTCGCGAAAGGTCTTGGCTGGATTGTTCGTGCTCGCGCTCGCGCTGCGTGCCATCTGGGGCGCGTATTCATTTGTGCGATCGAGCAACGTGGACGCGCTCGATTTTCCTGACGAGCAGCAGTATTGGATGATTGCTTCGTCGCTTCGAGCCGGGAATGGATTGACCGATGAACTCGGATTTCATGCCGGACGAATGCCGCTGTATCCTGCGATTCTCGCGCCCTTTACTACCTTGTCGCACGGAGTCGCATGGGCCAAGGTGCTGCAATGGTTTATGGGATCGCTTGCGGCGCCGTTGGCGGCCATCGTCGGCGCGAGAGTTTTTCAACGAAGAGTCGGGTTGTTGGCAGGAGCTTTCGTTGCGATTGATCCCTATCTGATCGTCACGGCTTCGCTTCTTTTGACGGAGACAATGTTTACGGTTGCATTGTTGGGGTTCTTGGTCCTTGTAGCTCGATGGAGTGGACCAGGGAGAGATCCTCTTTCGGATCAATCGAATCACGCACGATTCAACTGGCTATGCGTGGGCCTCCTCGGTGCGGCGTGCATCTATTCCAAAGAATCCAGCATTGCGCTCGTCGCATTGGCGATTCCAATCGCTGCATTTGTGCCCGAATTCAAGATCACACGAGTAGGGGGCGCGATCGAAGCATTTCTCGTGATCACCGCTGCGCTCGCGCCGTGGGCCATTCGCAATCGCCAGGTTCTGGGTGAAACTCGTTGGCTCACGCTTCGCGGCGGAATCTCGCTTTATGATGGCGTTCGACCCGGTGCGACCGGCGCCAGCGACCTTGGGGACGTCAAGCGGATGCCAGCCGTTCGCGGGCTTTCCGAATTGGAGTGGGACACCTACTTCCGCCGGCAGGCCTGGCAGTGCATTCGCGACGACCCCGGTCGAATTCTCCGGCTTGCAATTGTCAAGCTTGCTCGCACATGGAATCCGTCTCCGAATATTGATACGCACAATTTGAGCACATTCAGCCTTGCTGCCGGAATTTGGACCATTGGACTTTTCGTTGCGGCCATCGCGGGTCTTGCGCTCAATTGGAGTTTCTTGTCAAAATTCGCCATTGCAATTCTGGTGCTGCCCATCATCTATTTCTCAGCCGTCCATTGTCTCTTCGTCGGCAGCGTGCGTTATCGAATTCCTCTCCATCCGCTGCTCGCCATCCTCGCGGCATCGGGCATATTGGCTATAATTCATGGGCGAAATCCGCAGGGCGCGAGAGATTGATTGCCCATCCCGGTTGATCGTCCTCACGCCGAGAGATGGAGCATTGCGCGGAACGCGCGATTCGGGAGCCAAATTGGGGTGAGTGCTAATCCAACGATCTCCACCGCCGTCCGACGCCGTTCTCGCCGCGGATTGATCGCATTGCTGATCGTGGGAGCGATCATGGGCGGAGCCTGGATTGCACTCCGACGGCTTGTGAATCCGGAGACGATCCGCATCGCGGCCGAATCAATCCTGCAAGATCAGATCAATGGCCGCGCGTCGATCGGCAGCGCGGAATTGTCCTGGAGCGGCGGTATCCGATTTCGCAATGTGCAGATTTTTGGTGATCAACTTGTCGCTCATTTGAAAGAACCGAATTCGCGCAGAGCCGATTCGGCTCGTGCAACATCGTCGCTGAATTTGACGCATGAGCATACTGCCCCATCCGCCCGGGAATTACCCATCATTGAAATCCCGGAAATTCAGCTTGATCAGAGCTTTTGGTCGCTTGTTTTCCGGCGCATTGATGTCCGTTCCGTTACAAGTGTTCAGCCGACAGTCCGATTGTCATTTGATTTGTCTGATGGCAAACCGACCATCGCAAAGCTATTCAAGGCTCGGCTGAACGGAATGCCGCAAGGACCTTTGCCCCCCATTGAACTACGCGACGCCCGACTGATCTTCTTTCGGCGCGGTCCGGACGGCAGCGAATCCAGCAGCGAAGAAATCCAACTCACGTTACGGGGACGAGCTTCGGGAACCGATCCCGCTCTTTATGACGTTGTGTGGCAGAATACGCGCGACGAAGGCGGATACCTGCAACTCGACGTGCGCAGCGGTTTGGCCAGAAACGTGCGGGGCGGACTGCCTTCAATTTCCGTTGAGACGTTGCTCGATGCTTTTTCAGGCAGCGTTTCGGAGTCCGCGGGACAATTGCGAGACTTCAAGCCTTCCGGCTGGGTTGTTGCGACTGATTTTGATTTTCTGGGAAGCGCCACCGACACTGCATCGTTCATTGAGCTTTCACTTACTGGCGGTGCGATCGCCATCCCTATTTCGGAGAATGAAAAGACGGTGAGTTCAGATGATCGTTATCTTCACTTTCATGGCATCCATGGTCAAGCCCGATTCACGCAAGACGGCGCGACGGCTGAGCTCAGCGCCATTTTCCGGGGTGCGGAATGTCGAATTTCGGCATCGGCCACAGCCCCCAATTTGCCGCCAATTTTCCCATCGTCCCAGGACTTCGCTTCGCTCACGTCGGCTGCATTGCGTGACCGTTTCGGACTGCATGTCACTGCGGATATCACCGGTCTGCGTGTGCCGCGAACTGATGCGGATGCGCCGGATTCAGAACGACGATTTGTTCAGTGCTTCACCGAAGTGGAGGACTTCTATCGGCATTACGATCCCCGGGGCACGGTCGATGCGCACTTGGAAATCGAAAAGCCTCCGGGCATGCAGGATCCAGCAATCATCAAATTGCTCCGCGTGACCGCTCTCAATGGATCTGCGTCCTTTTTTCAGCACCCCTATCTTTGCACGGGTCTGACGGGCGTGGTGGAATACGGTGTCGGTGGAATCGCGATCCGCGATTTGTGCGGCAAACATGAAGACGCCACGGTTTGTGTGAATGGTTCGCTCGAGCGGCCTTCAGCTTGTGCCCCGGCCAAGATTGATGTCACCGCCACGGACCTGGCCATCGACGACAATCTTTACGCGGCCGTCGGACCCAAATATGACGGAATTCGTGATCAATTTTCTCCGCATGGCAAGCTTGATGCGAGAATCCATCTGGAGCGAAACGAATGCGTCGAAGGAGAAACTCGGGCGGCATTCCGATCCGCAGTGGAGATCGACTTTAAGGATATTGAAGCAAGATACGACAGACTGCCTCTCTCCGTAGACGCAATTCAAGGAAACGTCAAAGTCGGAGGAGATCGATTTTCGATTTCGAAGCTCTCCGGCCATGCGTCGGGTGGAACAATTTCAGTCAAAGGCGGTGGTCGAATTCGCTCCAAGGGCGAGTCGGAGTTGACCCTCGACTTGACAGGTCGCGACCTGCGAGTCGATGAAGGCCTCATTTCTGCGCTTCCCAAGGATTGTGCGCGGCAAGTGGCCCAGCTTCATCCGTCAGGCCGATTTGATTTTCATGCCGAATCCGCGACCGACGCGGCCACGAAAGCGCTCAAGCATCACACCATCATCCAGTTGAATGATGTTGCGCTGCAGGATGTGCGCTACCCACTTTCGCTAAGCAACGTGCGTGGTGAAATTGATGTGAAACCAGATGAGCTGGTGATTCGTGGTGTCACAGGACGGCACGAAAATGCGACCGTAAGTGTTGGCGGAACCATCGGAACCGCGGAAATTCCGCGGATCAACCTCGCCATTGAAGCTCGTGATTTGTTGATCGACGATTCCGTACGAAGCGCCGTTTCGCCGAGGATTCGTGAAATCCTGACCGATTGGAGAGTCGACACTCCGATCGACGCGAATCTCTTTGTTCGAAACGACGAGTCAGACCCGAAGGGGGTGGTCGTTCACGGCGATGCCCGATTGGATGGTGACATCATCCGGCCCGCACATCTTGCCGAACCGTTCCGCGACGTTCATGCAACAGTTGAATTCGATGGCGTCGGGACACGCGCCGAACATATTGAGGCGAAGTATGCAGGAGTGCCCATCACGGCATCCTTCGATGTGTCTCGAGACGACGACGCCGAGCGCGGAACCATCTGCGTCAGCGTCAAAGACCTGCCGCTCGACGCCCACACTCGAGATCTGCTCCCCGCAAGATTGCAAGGCACATGGGATTCCATCAAACCCGCCGGCAAGGCCAATCTCAATATCGAGACACTTCGATACGTCCGCCCGAATTCACACGGCCCGTCCATCGATCCGTCAAGCCCTGGCGTCGGGGCCGAAACATGGGAAGTATCCGGCCGATTGGAGTTGCGCGACGCGTCATTTTCTGAATTGGCCCGCATGAGCAAAGTGAATGGCGTGATTTCAGCCGAAGGATTCCTGCAGGATCGGGCGGGCGGCACAAGCCTGAACGGAATGATGAATCTCGCCCATGCCGAATTCTATGATCGCTTGGTCGAGGACTTTTCGGGCAATTGGGCGTTTGCCAGGACGAAGGGTGGCAGCGGCCACTTCGTTCTCGATCGCTTTACAGCCGCGATGTACGGCGGTGAATTGGCCGGAAAAACAGACGTTCGATTTGACGTTGATCGTGCCAATTACGATTTGTCGGCCACCTTGAACAAAGTCTCCGCGGGACCGCTCATCAATGCGGGCCGGGTCGCCCATTCGCCTGCGGATACGCCCGTGGAGGTGCGCGGGCAAACCAGCGCCAGCTTGTATCTCTCCGGAATCGCGGGGGCGCCGGATACGCGTCGCGGCGGGGGACGCGTCGAAATCCAGGACGGCTATATTTGCAAACTTCCCTTGTTGTTAGCGCTCTTTAACGTCGTGAACATGGCAATTCCGAGCGATGATACGATTGATCAGGCCGAATCCGATTTCTTTATCATGGGCAAGACGTTGACGATCCGCAGCCTTTTCCTGCAGGGCGGTGGAGCGACGTTTGAAGGCTCGGGAACAATTTCCATTCCCGATGAGGCGGTCGATCTTTCGCTGGTTAATGCCCGGTCGCAAAAAGGATTTCGCGTGCCGCTCATTTCCAACCTCATCCAGGGCGCATCGCGGGAGCTGATGGAAATCAACGTTACCGGGCCGCTTTCGCACCCCGTGGCTAGAGCGCGTCCATTGCCCAATCTAAGCGATGAAATGCACCGGATCTTTCAGGCTCGTCGTGCGCGACCGATCGCGCCTTCATCGAATTAGTTATGATTCCAAGATCCTGCGAGCCGCAAACTTCAGACGCACGGTATTGGAGGAATTCGAATGACCAAGTGGCCCTGGATCGAACGAACATTTACCTTCGATTTTCCAGCTTCGAAATGGCCTGATTTGCTCGAACGCGTTCGCGGCACGCCGGCGCGAATCGAGGAGCGTGTTCGCACTTTACCGGAAGTGATGTTGACTCCTAGACATAATGATCAGGGCTGGTCAATCAAGGAAAACATCGGTCATTTGCTCGACCTTGGCTACCTGCCCAAGCGCCGCATTGAGCAGATTCTCGCGGGCGAGAGCGCACTGATTGCCGCGGACATGAGCAATCAGGCCACGCACAAGGCAAATCACAATGCGACGCCTATCTCGAAACTGCTCAACGATTTTCGCTCTGACCGCGCGGAGCTCGTGGCGATGTTTGAGCGACTCAATGAAAGTGACTGGGAAAAATCCGCCATCCACCCGCGATTGAAATCTCCAATGCGGATCGTGGACATCGCCTACTTTGACGCCGAACACGATGACTACCATCTTGGGCGAATCGGCCAACTCATTCGCATGTTTTCGCGATAATATGCGTAATCGCGAAAGCGGCGGTCTCTACTTCGCCGCCAAAAGCTGAATAAACTGTGCCGACGCTTTCGCGCCGTTGTGCAAATCGCTGACGCCAAAAAACTCATTCGGGCCGTGGGCGTTGCAGTCCGGCATGCAGAAGCCCATCATGATGGAATCCGCGCCGAGTTCCTTCTTGAACATCGGCAGGATTGGCAGCGAGCCGCCTTCACGAATGAACACCGGCGGCTTGCCGTAGGCGAGTTCGAGGGCCTTCACTGCGGCCTTCATTCCCGCACTGTCCGTCGGACTGACGTAGGCGGCGCAAGAACTATGGTCCTTGATCTCCACGCGCACGCCCTTCGGCGCCGCGGCCATGACGGCTTGTTCGAAGATCTTGCTGATTTTCGTGGGGTCCTGGTCAGGCACGAGCCGCATCGAGACCTTGGCGAACACTTTCGCAGGAATTACCGTCGAAGCGCCTTCTCCTGTGAAACCACCGAACAGTCCATTGACGTCAAACGTCGGCCTCGCCCCGCGGCGCTCCAGAGTCGTGTAGCCTTCCTCGCCGGTGAGAGCCGGAACGCCCATGCCCTGACGATACGCGTCCTCGTCGAAGTTGAGCGCCTTCATTTGCTGCTTTTCTTTGTCAGTGATTGGCCGCACGTCATCATAGAATCCGGGAATCAGCACTCTGTTGGTCTTTGGATCTCGTAGCGAATTGAGGATCACAGCGAGCGCGTTGCCCGGATTCGTGAGCGTACCGCCGTACGAGCCACTGTGCAGATTTTGTTTCGGGCCATAGACAACGATTTCCTTGTAAACAAGACCTTTGGTTCCATATGTGATGGCCGGCGTCTTCTCATCAAACTTCGGCGTGTCGGAGAGTGCCACGTAATCGCACGCGAGTCGATCCTTGTGCTTTTGAATCACCGGGGCGAGGTTGCCCGAGCCAATCTCCTCCTCTCCTTCGATCAGGAATTTCACGCGAACGGGCAGTTTCTTTGCGACCTTCATCCACGCTTCCGCCGCAAGCATATGCGTCAGCACTTGGCCCTTGTCATCCGCGGAGCCGCGTGCATACAAGTTTCCATCACGAACCGTCGGCTCAAATGGCGGCGACTTCCAAAGCGATTCATCACCCGTCGGCTGCACGTCATAATGGCCGTACATCAGCACGGTCGGGCCGCCATCCGCCGGGCCGGTATCTGCGATGATGCACGGGTGGCCCGGCGTGTCGAGCAATTCACTCTTGATGCCTGCCTCAGAGAAAAGCCGATTCACCCATTCTCCGGCCTTTCGCGTATCTGCTTTGCGCTCGGGCTCCGTGGAGACGCTTCGGATGCGAAGAAAGTCCTTGAGGCGATCGAGGTGCTTGTTTTTGTATTCTTCAAGATAGGCGATGACTTTTTCGATCATGGCTTCGTCTCCGCATTCAAACGTCTTTCAATCGATTTCATTCACAAAGCAACAAAAGAGGCGCTGCAATCATAGTTGATTCCAGCGCCTCTCGCCAAAATTTTGGAAATCGCCTCTTGGAAAGCGGCGGAACAATCGCCAATTCCAATCAGCCGCCCTTGGCCGGGGGCATGACTTCCGTCTTCATGTCCGGAAGCGCCTTTGCTTCTTCCATCTTGTCGGCCTTACCGGTGTTGTCGACATCGGCCTTCATCAATTTCTCGCCCGCCACCGTGTACACTTCCGCGGCGAGCTTGTCCTTCTTCATCATCGCCAGCGCGGCGACCGCCTTGCCCTTCGACGCAGTCTCAGCCGCCTCGATCATCTTGGTGAGCGGCATCTTGTCCGCTTCCATCGCCTTGGCGCATTTTTCGCTGGCCGCTGCGTCCATGCCGTTCACGGATTTCATCTTCTTCGTTGCACCACCCTTGCCTGAAGCATCCATCTCGACGACCATCATTTTGCCTTCGGCGACGCAGGCGGCCTGGTAAGACATCTTGCCATCGTCCGCCATCGCTGCCATGACGCTGACGATTTTGCCCTTGCATTCCGCGGCCGCGGCATCGACGACCCTGCTCAACGTCGTCTTCGCGCCTTCCATCGTCTTGACCATTGTCGCCGCCTCGGCCGGACTCTTGCCACCCTTCGCCAGAGCAAGCCCGCCGAACAGCGCGATGACTCCGAAACCAACGAGAACCGAAATTGACTTGCTTCTTGGTGACATCTCTTACTCCTAAAATGTGCTCACACGCCGAATCAAACGGCCCGCGCCGCGATGCCGTATGAGCTATCTGGGAACGATATTACTCTACGTTGAAGTTTCGGCATGGTCAATGATTGCCGGCATCTCCTACCGCGACGCGGACGAACTCGTCAGCTCGCGGCTCAGCTCCGGGCACGGGGCCACGAACATCAGCGGCTTTTGACCGTGTGGTAGAATTTTGATTTCCGCACCGTAATCGTTCCAGCTTGAGGTCGACACACTTCGCACCGTCGCTTCGGCAGAAAGCCCTGCGTACATGACCAACGCATATCGTTCATTCAATGGATGCCGTCCCGCCACGATCAACGCTGTGTCCATGTGCGCGTATGTTTTAATTCGAATCGTGAACGATTGCGGCCCGAACTGCACTGGGAATGAATCCTTCAGGCGATCCGCGATCGCATTCGTCCCCGGTCGCCCAATCAGCACAAGGTGATGCGACTTCATCATTTCATCCGTCAGTTCACGATCGCTCACCATGCCAACGACGACGTTCGATCCCTCACTCGTGCGGAGTCGGTCCTGAAGCATCTCGGCGGCCTCGCGATTACCGACCGCATCATCCAACGTCCCGTACACAATGAGCGTATGTTCGAGATCGGGCATGAACGCCTTGATGTCCATACGCCCACCGTTGGCCTTCGCGACGCGACCGAATCGATCAATCGTGATTCGCGAGGGTGCTTCTTTGGAGTCCAACGAGAACTGGCCATTCGCGGGATCGACATCGACCGTTTCAGTTTTCTCGTTCGCGCCGCAATCGACAGTGACTTCAACAGTTGCGGGCAACAGTCCCTCTTCGGCTTTCAGAGTTCCGACAATGCGATACCTTGACTGGGCGTCATCGGGTTGCGTTTCCACCGAAGCATCGACGAGCTTCAATCTCGGCAAGCCCGGTTGGTTGAGCCAGTATTCGAAGAACTTGTCGAGCTTTTTGTCCGACTTGGCCTCCACGTGAGCGATGAACTGCTCGCTATCGACTGTCTTGCCGCCATTTTCCACGCCGAATGAATCCATCGCCGCGATGAAGGCGTCATCGCCAATCGTGCGGCGCAGCTCGCTTAAGACAAGCATCCCCTTGCCCGCCGCAACCTGATACCAATCGTTGTCGATGAAGCGGGATTGAATCTGGCGAAGCGGAGTATCTCCGCTCACGCCAACCCCGCGATAATATCGCGATCGCGCCTGGAACAGGCTTGTGGCGGCCTTATCCATGTCGCTCTGGCAGGGGCATTTCGACTTCGCCGGATCGATTTCGGATTTTTCCTTTTCGACTACGCGGTGATAATCCGCGAACGCCGCGGCCAGCCAGACGTCGCCATCGGATTTCGGCAAAATCGTTCCGCGCCAAATGACTTTCGATGCCTTGGGTCGCCATTCTTCCTTGTTCCGATCCTTATCATCGTGCCCCAGGCCATTCTCATCGGAATTGATATTGTCTGTCGGGATATCCACGACTTTGGTGGCGTGCTCTGCATCGCGCGGCGGAGTGCCGTGCAGGATTGCCCACGGGTTGCTCACCATCGGACGAATTTCTTCGAATTCGCGCTTCTCCTCATCCGTCGGCTTCCAGGTCTTGCCCATCGGCGGACCGTATGTCGCCCATGTTTTCAAATTTTTCGCAAGCGAAGTCGTCGTGAACTTGGCATCAACAGAAGACGATTTGCAGATCGGGGCCGACGTGAAAATCTCTTTCGCGGCCTTTTCGTCGATCTTGCCCTTGTGCGAGTTGTAAAACTTGAGCCAGGCGATGTCGCGATCGGTCGGTCGCCACACGGCGTTTTCCGGTCGATCATTCGTGCCCGCGATCGTTTCGAGTCGAACGGCCAAGTCCTTCGTATTGTTGCATCCCCAATAGAATCCCTCCGTGCCGCCGAACCAGTCGTTCTTGCTGCTTCGATACAGCATGCTCGTCTTCGTGCCGAGCTCAAACATCGCGATCTCATTGGTGTTCGCGTCGCCGATCATCCACTCATTCGTATACAGGCCGTTGTTCGCGCCTTTCAGAACCTCCACGACGTCATCAATCGAATTCCCGTATTGCAATGCATGTCGAATTCGCGACGCCAACGGCGTTCCCAGATTTCCGAATTGCGTCTGTTCGATCGTCGTCTCCGCGACCATGATCCCCGAGTCGCTGATGTAATAATCCATCCCGCTCTGAATGCCACCGGGATAACTCTGCATCACCACGCGATGCCCCTTGGTGGGCTGCACATCGAGCCACACGTTGTAAAACGTCGAAGGATACAACATAAACATCGTGATATGACCAAAGACGATTTTTCCATCAGCCGTTGCCGGACCCGTCGCCGCGAATGCTGAACATCGACTCACGTGCGGCGTCGATGGCTCAGGGATAGGGGTCGGCTCGAATTTCTTTCCTTCCAATCCCGTTGGCGTGGCCTTGAGCGCCCAATCCAGCGTCATGATCTCCGGCCAGAGATTGATCGCCACGATATCCACGAGATCGACCGATCGGCCATAGACTTTCGCGCCCATTTCCGCCGTGCCATCGGCGATCCCCTGCATTTCCTCAAGGTACTCTTTGTCGAAGCCGCGAAGGAAGACGGCATTGGCCAGTGTGCGAAGAAGATTCAAACCATCTTCCGGCGCTTCTTTGCTGTAGCATTTCGCAAAGCACCGCAGGTGTCCCGCAATTTCCTCGGCCATCAGCCTGCCATGCTGCTTGCCGCGATCGTACGGATCGCCTTCAATGTGCAGCACGATCCAACCCGCCTGCGGGTAGCGATACCCCTTCCCGGATCGTTGAACCGCCGCCGGATCGGGCTCAAAATCCGCGGCGATTGCGACCCGAGCCAACAGTGCGAACGTAAGTACGACAAGTGAACGAGTGTGTGTCATTGGTGCGCTCTCATTGAAAGCTTTGTTAATTTTCCAGTTACCTGCATCGCGACGAAGGTAGTCGAATGCCCGAACCCAATTACTCTAACGGATAACCTGAGGAATCTCCAAAGAAATTTAGCGGCGTTTGACAACACTTGACGAATGGCGAACCTCAAGTCGTGAATCAAAACCCATCAACAGAACAGAATCATCCTCCGAATCGACCCGCACGCCTGAAAATCTGCCATGTCATTACCCGACTGATCATCGGCGGCGCTCAGGAAAACACGGTGCTTACCTGCAAGGGGCTGATCGAGCATGGCCACGACGTAGGACTAATTGCCGGGCCGGAGACCGGACCTGAAGGTTCGCTTTGGGACGATGCGCGATCAACGGGCGCGGAGCTGATTCGATTGGATTCAATGCGCCGGGCGGTGCGGCCATTGCTGGACCTCCGTGCGGCTCGCGAGCTCACCGCCATCTTCCAGCGGATGAAACCCGATGTTGTTCACACCCATAGCAGCAAGGCCGGTATCATCGCCCGCTGGGCCGCCCATCGCGCCGGCGTCCCCATCATCGTCCACACAATTCACGGCATGAGCTTCAACCGAACGCAATCAGCCTCGACTCGATTTCTCTATCGCACGCTCGAACGCCACGCGGCCCGATGGACGACGGCATTCGTCACCGTCGCGGACGCGATGATTGATCAAGCCGTCGCAGCTAGGATCGCTCTGCGCGAGCGATTCACGACCATTCGCTCCGGCCTGCGAACGGATCTCTTTCGTGCCGACGCCACCGAGCGCGCTCGCCACCGGAATGAATGGAATATCTCAAACGACGAAATCGTGGTCGGAACCGTCGCGCGGCTTTTCGAGAATAAAGGCTACGAAGAAATCATTGAGGCCATGCAGGACGCCATTCGCCGTGATCCGCGATTGCGTTTCGTCTGGGTCGGCGACGGCCCGCATCGTGAAGACTGTGGCCGCCGCCTCACGCAATTGGGCGTGCTTAATCGCGTTCGGTTCATCGGCTTGGTGCCACCCAATGACATCCCATCGATTCTCAACGGCTTCGACATCCTCGTTCATGCTTCCCGCTGGGAAGGCCTGCCGCGAGCGGTCGTGCAGGCATTGCTCTGCGAAGTCCCGGTCGTCTGCTTCGATAACGACGGTGCGCCGGAAGTAGTAAAGAATGGTGAGACCGGCGTTCTCGTAACCGCCGGCAATATTCAGGAATTGAGCAATGCAATCGCGCACCTTGCAAGTCAACCTGAACTACGCAAACAATATGCCGTCCAAGGCCGCGACCGCTGTCTCGCCGAATTCGACTGGCGAAAAATGGTTGGCGACGTCGAATCACTTTACCATCGTTGCCAATCAAAATGATTTTGAATACTTGGTTGAAATAAGAAGCGTCCGCCTTTTGTCGGACGCTTTGTTCGCACTGCAACTAGGAATTCTCGAATCTCAAGACCAATCTGCGAAAATCTGCGCAATCTGCGGTTTTACCTTTTGTTTCGTCAGCCACACGCGAAAAAGTGCGTGAACGGAAATTAATCAAACTTGAATCCCTTCTGCTTGGCCTGTTCGCGGATTGAATCCTGCATGACCTGATCCAATGCCTGTTTGCCGCCGGACGCCTTTCTACGAGCGTCTTTCAGGAACCGATCGCGCTGCTGGCCGAGTTCATTGATCTGGCGCTGGATATCGGCGCGGGCCAGGCTTTGTTCCTTCACAAATTCTCTTCGCTTCTCTGCGGGCATGTTTTGCATGACGGGCGGCAGCTCTGATTCTTTTACGTCCTTCAATTCCACCTTCTTCTCCGCCACCGCATCGACCAAGTCCCAGCCGGCATTTTGATAAAGTGCCGACGCCTTGGCCGCCACGCGACTGGAATCTGACGCTGCCCCAACGCGCTTGGCTACCCGGTCCTGTTCAATTTGATTCCGCTGCCCCGCATCTCCCATCGAGCCATACGGCATGTACGTCGCATTGAGTTTCATATTGAGTTCGAGCAGCAACCTGTCCTGCGGCGTCTCGATCTGGATGGTGCCGCAGCGCATGTCGATGGCCGCAAAGTTCCCGCCGCCATTCGACGCGACCTCGTTCCAATGTTCGCGAATGCCCTGATCGCGATCACCGCAGTAGATCGAATTCACGCTGATTCCGCGCGCTCTCGCTTCACTCCCCACCGTACGAAAATTGTAGACCTCCGACGCCTGATCCACCGATTCATTCCCCGCGATGAAAATCATTTTCAATGCCGATGGATCGCTTGACCAGGTCATACCGTCGAGCGCACGTCGCAAGGCCCAGCCAACGAATTCATCGCCGCCATCGGTATGCAGCTCCATCATTTTGGCGTAAATCGAGTCGAGATCGTTTGTCAGATTGCTCACGTTGACAATCCATCCCGCCCCGGCCGTCGATCGCGACGGCGAGCCGTAAGTAATCAGCCCGACACGAAGATCAGGCGTGGGCTTCGCGGTTGAGAGAGAATTTACAATGTCCCATAGCCGTGCCCTCGCGGAATCGATCAGGCCTTCCATGCTGCCCGACGTATCCAGACATATAACCAGATCGATCGGGCGACGATGGCACGTCGCGCTCATGGCAATCGGGTCCGTCCCAACCGCACGAGCCGCAATTACCGGCCCCAACAATACTCCGCACGTTGATGCAATGACCAGAATTCGATTTGTGATGGCTGATCGCATGATGTTTCTCCAATGAACCATTGTGAAACTTCGGTTTCACCATGCGATGTTTGACTCGCGAGCTGCCGTGTGGTTCCACGAGACGATGGAGCGGTTACGAAGGCGGTACGACCGCAAAATGCGGTCGACGGTTTTCCTTGCCGATCATTCTAACGGATGTTATAATGTGAAAAATGATTCGATAAGCGATGGAAAGGAGACTTTGAAATGCACTCGCTAAAAATCACTACCGTCGGAAACTCCGCGGGGGTCGTTCTTCCAAGGGAGATTCTCGAGCGGCTTCATGTTGAAAAAGGTGACTCGCTATATGCACTGGAGACACCGAATGGCATCGAGCTTACCCCATACAATCCGGAATTCGCAAAGCAAATGGACGCAGCGGAAAAAGTAATGCGTGAAGATCGAAACGTCCTGCGAAAACTCGGCAAATAACCTCCCGTGAAAGAACCCGTCTGGATCAGGGATGATGTGGTTCGTGCGATTCAGCTTCGCCAACTGGCGGAGCATGGCGGTGCGGTCGGCCTGCGCGATGCGGGCTTGCTCGAGTCGGCCCTCGCTCGCCCGAAAAACCTATGGGCATATTCCGACGTCAACCCGGACATTGCAGCTCTTGCTGGTTCCTACGCCTTTGGCATTGTGAAGAATCATCCCTTCGTAGACGGAAACAAACGGACCGGATTCGTTGTGATGCGCACGTTTCTGCTGGTAAACGGGAAAGACATTGATGCCTCGCACGAGGAAAAATACGCGACATTTCTTTCACTTGCGAATGGAACACCGGACGAAGCAAATCTTGCGAGTTGGATTCGTGAACATCTTCGAACCCACAAGGCAAGGAAGAAATAGAATGATTCGCTGAGCAGGTATTCCACTTCGCGAAACTTCAACCGAGTGCCGGCATATGATTGTGCCAGTCCGTGACCTGTTGGTACTGATGCGCAATGTTGAGTAGGCGATCTTCCGCAAAATAGTTTCCCATGAGTTGCATGCCGACGGGCAGACCGCTCGCGTCAAAGCCGCACGGAATGCTGATCGCGGGAATTCCGGCCAGGTTCGCCGAAACGGTGTAAATGTCCGCGAGATACATGGCCAATGGGTCGTCTGATTTTTCGCCGATCGGAAAGGCGATCGTCGGCGCGACCGGCGAAGCAATTACGTCCACGTCGCGAAACGCACTTTCAAAATCGCTTTTGATCAGCGTCCGCACTTTCAGCGCTTTGAGATAATACGCATCGTAATAGCCGCTCGACAACGCAAAGGTGCCGAGCATGATGCGACGCTTCACCTCCGCCCCGAATCCTTCGCCCCGCGTCGAAGAATACAAGTCGATGATGTCCGCCGGTCGCGGCGTGCGATGACCGTAATGAACGCCGTCGAAGCGAGCGAGGTTGCTGGAGGCTTCGGCAGTGGCAATCAAGTAATAGCACGCAATCCCATATTTCATGTGCGGTAAGTGAATCGGCAGGACGGTCGCGCCTTGAGATTCAATCGCCGCAATCGCCGCCCGCACGGTCGCTTGCACTTCGTGATTCAATCCGGCGCCGAAATACTCTTCACTCACACCGATGCGAAGTCCGCGAATCGGACGATCGAGCGCGGCAACGTAATCCGGAGCAGGTTCGTTCGCGGAAGTGGAGTCGCGCGGATCGTGACCGGCAATCACCGAAAGTAGCAAGGCCGCATCACGAGCGGTTCGAGCAATGGGTCCGATTTGATCCAGGCTGCTCCCGTACGCCACAAGCCCGTAGCGCGAAACGCGCCCATAGGTCGGCTTAAGCCCCACGATGCCGCAAAATGAAGCCGGTTCGCGGATCGAGCCACCAGTGTCGCTCCCAAGGGCGCCGGGAATGAGTCGTGCCGCAACCGCCGCCGTCGATCCGCCCGACGATCCTCCGGCGACTCTGCTCACGTCCCATGGGTTCGCAGTCGTGAAAAATGCACTGTTTTCCGTGCTGCTGCCCATTGCGAATTCGTCGAGATTGGTCTTGCCGATGACGATTGCTCCGGCGCTTTCTAATTGATCGACGACATGAGCCGCTTCCTGAGCGTGAAACGGCGCGAGAATTTTCGAACCACACGTCGTTGCCCCGAACGTCGTGCACATGTTGTCCTTCACGGCGACTGGAACGCCTGCGAGCGCGCCAATCTCCCGCCCGGCGGCGCGCTGCTCGTCGATCTTCCGTGCCAAATTCATGGCACGATCCGCATCGACGCTGATAAACGCCCTTAGTTGAGGCTGTAATGATTCAACGCGTGCCAATGCCAATGAGACGATATCCAACGCGGACAACTTCCCGATACGAACGCCCGCAGCGATCTCCGCCACTGGGATATCAAGCGGTGTCGTCACGGAGACTCCTGATCGAGAACCTTGGGCACACGGAAAAAGTTGTTTTGTGATTGCGGAGCATTTTGCAACGCCTGCTGAGGTGTCCATGACGGCGTGGGATTGTCCTCACGCCACACATTCATCAGCGGCAGCGGATGGGCCGTCGGTTCCACATTGCTCGTGTCGACCTCGTTGAGTTGATCGACATACGCGACAATCTTCGATAACTGCGCCGCATAAAGAGCCGCCTCTTCATCTGAGATTCGAAGCCGCGCCAAGTGTGCGACGTGTCGAACGGTTTCAATGTCAAGATTTCGGGTGGTCAAAGGTTTTCTCGTCCAAGCCTCTTGAAGGCCGCAACGCACCGACAAAAATCATTAGCCAACTCGTCATGAGCAAGGCCCCGCCGATCGGCGTCACCGGCCCCAGCCACCGCAACGCGCCTTGAGTCAGTGCGAGTCCGTACAAGCTTCCGGAAAATAGCAATATCCCCATAATCATGCACCATGCAGCTGCGTTCAGAACGCGACGAGATTGAAATTCTGACTGCGCGGCCACTCCAAGCAACGCCAGTGCGTGGTACATCTGATAGCGCGAGGCCGTTTCGAAAATCGCCAAATATTCGGCTGCGATTCGAGTTTTCAACGCATGCGCTCCGAACGCACCCGCCGCGACTGCGATCAGTCCGTTCAAGCCGCCAAGACCAAACCAAATCCCTCGCAACGATGTTCCTCCATGATGGGCCCATAGGCACGAATCGCGTGGATGTTATCGGGCGAATGTCCCTTCTTCCAGTCGCGTCAATCTCCACCTTGATCCGATCGTGTCCGATAAATCCAATGAGTCTGCGCTCGATTGTCTTGGGTCCAGAATTTCCGGGCGGATCGTCCTATGCCTGAAAAAAGCGATTTCTCGAAAGGGAGCGAATGCTCGTGGTCGCGCATCGACGCGTTCCTGATGGTTCTCGTCTGTATTATGGCCGTGGTCGCATTGGGAAAAGGCATCAACCGCGGCGGACTTGCGGACGCGGACTCATCCGCACATCTCATGGACGGTGTGCTCATCCACGATTGGTTGAAAGCGGGTCCGGGCGCCTGGCTGCATCCAATGGAATTCGCGGAGCGGCAATATGGCCACTATCCAACCCTGGGAATCGGGGCGCATTATCCGCCCGGATTTGCAATCGTTGAAGCGGCCTTCTTCTTCGCATTCGGAATTTCGTCGACGACGGGGCGACTGTGCATCGCGTTCTTTGGGGTCATGCTCGCTTCGGGCACTTACATGTTCGCGCGACGACTCCTGGGTTGCAGCGGTGCGGCCTTGGCGTCGATCGTTATGTTAACCATGCCCGCTACGACGCTGTGGGGTCGGCAGACAATGCTGGAAGTGCCCACTATGGCTGCAATGGTGTGGGGCGCACTCCTGTTCCAGCGATACTTGGATCAACCCACTGCGGCACGCCTCGCGGCCGCGCTTGCTGGCGCTTTTTGCGTTCTCGCATTCAAGCAGACTGCAATTGTCCTGCTGGGCACGATCGTGCTGACGATGTGCGCGCTTTCGATGTTTCGAGTCATTCCTTTTCGACATGCGGCAATCATGTTGGTTGCGGGGTTGGCGACTTTGTTGGCCGTCTGCCTGAGCCTCGACAATGCCTCCGCGCGAACAGTGTCAGGTTATGACACGTTCGCGGGAGCCTGGTCATGGTCGGCGCTTCTTTATTATGCCCGCATCATGCGCTATCAGACGGGCACAATTGTTCTGCTCGCGGCATTGCCAGGCGTTTGCATTGCGATCTGGCAAGTACGCGACCTCTCCGATGCTTCCCATTCAAACGATCGCAGGAACTTTAAGACCTTATCCAACGTGGCATTCGCCCGATCGATATGGTTATTCGTGGCGGCCTGGCTCGTCGTTTCCTACGTGCTGGCGACCGCGGTGAGTCTAAAAGTGCAACGATTCATCTACGTCGGACTCTTTCCGCTTGCAGTCTTTGCCTCACTCACCGCGTGTGTCATCATTCGCTTCATTCCAACGGCGCCAGGCCGAGCAACGATTTCCGTCGCGGCCGCTGCGTGCGTTCTCATACCGGCCATCGAGCGCCCTGTGCGGCACTCACCGGAATTCGCGGACGTTATCACGGCCCATCGTGAAGCCATAAAAGGCAAGGCCGTCCTGTTTAGCGGTTTGCGAGATGGTGATTTCATCTTTGCCGCGCGCGAGCAGTTGGGCGTTCAAAATAGCATCATCGTTCGCGGCAGCAAGCTGTTGTACACTTGTACGGCCGGTCCCAGGCTCGATCTTGTTTCCTACGCCCAAACTCCCGACGACGTGCGCGACACTATGCGTCGATTTGCATTTGAAACCGTCGTGGTCGAGCGCGCGAACCGTGTTGGCACGAAGGAAGATCAAATGCTTCGCGATTATCTGGCGTCCAGTGGTGACTACAAAAGGGTCGCGGAGCATCGACTTGAGGTGACTCCGGGCTCTGCTTGCGGCGCTGTCTGGGTGGATGTCTACAGCCTTGATCAGCCCATGGAACGCCAGGTTCAATCGTATGAAGTGCCGATCCCAAGAACGGGTCGCTCGATTCGCGTAGACCTACATGACATGACAGTTCCCTCGACGGATCGAACATGAACCGTATGCGATCTAGGTTTCGTCAGCGGTCCACCTGGAGGTATTGGATCTCGCGAGGATTCAGTTGCCTTGGAGTTGTATTCCTTTGCATCGCGCTATTGGCGTACAAAGCCTATGCCCGTGATCGTGCCATTCTACACGTCACTGCGCGGAGTGTGGTAGGTAAAGCGCAAACGCCTTCAGATAAGGTGCTTGCCGCACTCGATTGGGTATTCCATCAACACGGCTTCACTGAAAACCGCGCGTATTTTGTGGTTCCAGGTTGGCGCGCCACACCCAAACAGGTCATGGACGGCGGCGGCGACTGTGCCGACAAGTCTCGATTGCTTTGGGCCATGCTCGATGAACTTGGCATCTCTTCGACGATGTTGATGTGCCTTGACCCCAACGGTGAGCGCCCAGTGCATACCGTCGTCGAGGCCCGGCTCGGTCCCACCGAGTACATGGTCGTAGATCCGGTATACAACATGTACTTTCCGCGTTTCGATGGCGGTTACTACGGTTTGTTGGACTTAAGAGGCGATTCTGCGATCCTGCCTGCGCGCGTCGCACACTTGCGTGCGACTCGCGGTTCGCATGATCCCATACATTCGTATCAAGACTCGCGCAGTGTGTACTCTCATGCAACGTCGATTCATTGGAACAAGGCTGTCTGGACGCGAATACTAGGCAATTTGCTACGCAAATTCTTGGATGATGAAGTGTATCGAATTCCGCGACCGGAAATCATGGAGGAGCCGCAACTGGCCGTGGCATGGTGCGCACTCGCGTCAGTAGGAATTGCGTTGACAATTGCATGGAAGGTTGTCGGCCCTACTGCATCGCGCCAGCAATTGCCGCTGCAGTTACTGGCAGGCAACTCCAGGAATTGCGTACCGATAGCCTCCTTGAGATAGGCAAAAATGATTGGGATACGGACAATTCTCTTTGCCGTCGCGTTTGTATTGGGCTGCGGCATGGCATTAAGCAATCCGATTTGGGGAATTGTCAATTACCTGTTCGTCTATCAGCTTGATCCCACGGATCGTTGGTGGGGGGCTCCGATCAAGGAACTTGGCGTGCGGTTCTCGCTAATTGCCGCCATCTGCACGCTGATCGGGATGTTTGCCGGCACTCGGCACCTGCCAAAGATCCGACCCGTGCTTGCCTATTGGGAACTGGGCGCACTCGGACTTCTTTTCATCGCAGTTTGCAACATCCCGCTCGGAGTCGGCTTTGGAAAAGTGGCCCAGGTGGAACTGGAAAAATTCTGGAAGGTTATTTTGTTTACTCTGGTGCTGACGCGCGTGGCCGCAGTGCGACAAAACCTGATGGTGGTGATTTGGACGCTCGTCATCGGGTCGTTGTGCGTGGGGTATGATGCCATCACTGCTCCGCCCTGGGCGTTTGTTCAGGGTAGATTGGAGTTGATCGGAGGACCAGATTTCTCAAGTACTTCTGGAGCAGCCGCCCACCTCACTTCCATGCTTCCCATCATTGGCCTGGCATTCTTGATTAGCAAGACGTGGAAAGGCCGCGCACTTGCCCTGGTTGCAGGTGGATTGAGCGCCAACGCCGTCATCATGTGTCGAACGCGATCGGCCTTCATCGGACTTGTCATCGGCGCGATCGTCGCGGTGCTTGCCGCGCCTCGCGCGAAGCGCTTCCGTATTCATGTGCTGCTGATTCTCGGAGCGTTCGCAGGCTACTGCCTCACGGACGAACACTATTGGGATCGAATGGCGACGTTGACCGATGAAGAGACGCTGCAAAATGACCGTGCCACAATGAGCCGCAAGGAGATTTGGCTTGCTTCGGCGCACATTGTGGCGGACCATCCATTCGGCATCGGCGTCGGCAATTTTCCCAAGACCATTGGCAACTATGACCCGCGCAACTACAAACGATCGACCCACAACTCTCTTGTCGTGTGCTTCGCCGAACTCGGCATCACGGGCGGTCTGATCTTTTTGGGTATGGTAACCGGATCGACCGTCCTATTGTGGCGATGCGCCCGCTTCAGTCACCAGTCGGCGGCCCCACTCGAGACATCCATTTTGGCCTATGGCCTCTTGGTCTCCCTTGTCACGTGTTCAATTACGGCCCTCGGCACGCAAAGATTCTACTGTGAATCATTTTGGTGGATCCTGGCAATGCCCTTGTGTCTGAAGCGGGTCGTCGATGGCGAGCGAGTTCTGACTGTGGAGGAACCGTCACCAGTCGAAGACCTGACCGATATGGAATATGCAGGAGCACTTTGTGCAGGCTGAATCATTGCCACGAGTGCTCCATGTTGTTCATTCGCTCACTTGCGGCGGCACCGAACGCGCATTGGTCTCACTCCTGCGTCAATTCGGCGAAATTGCGGCATCGCACTGCATTGCAACACTTCGTCAGGCCGGCCCTCTTGCCATAGACGTACCAGAGTGTGTATCCATTCATGCACTCAATCTTGACGGCCGAGTGCGAACTGCCTTCCTGTCGCTTGCTCGCATCTGTCGGCGTGTTCAGGCGGATATCATTCACGCCCGCAATGCCGGCACCTGGTTGGACGCGATGATCGCGGGTGTGCTGACGGGGACACCCACAGTTCTCGGATTTCAGGGTTGGGACAAAATGGGACGCTTCGATGACCGGACGCGACGGCGCATCCAATGGGCGCTCAGATTCGGGGCGCAGTTTACCAGCGTTTCTCGCTTGGGAATCAAAGACTTGCATGAGCAATGCGGTGTTCCTCTCGAACGCATCATCCATCTTCCGAATGGCGTGAATGTCAAAATGTTCGAGTACCAGGATGAGAATGGGCGGCGCGGCATGCGCGACGCGTTGGGTGCATCGACAAATGACATCCTGATCGGAAGCGTGGGCACACTGCGCACGATCAAGGGATTTCATGTTCTGTTGAGCGCTCTTAACAAATGCAAGGATTCCAATTCCGCGTTTCGATTGGCGATTGCAGGTGACGGTCCGGAACGAGGTGCACTTGAGACGATGTCGCATGAACTTGGCATCGCGGACCGCGTGCTATTCATTGGCCATTGCAGTGATGTGCCTTCGTTTCTTAGGGCATTGGACGTGTATGTGTGCTGTAGCCTTGGAGAAGGAATGAGCAATGCTTTGTTGGAAGCGATGGCGGCCGGACTGCCGATCGTGGCCACCGATGTGGGCGACAATACCACAATGATTCGCAATGGGATCGATGGCATCATCATTCCACCCGGTGACTCTGATACGATGGCACTGACCTTGCACACTCAGGTCCGTGATGAAGATCTACGTATGCGACTCGCAGTGGCGGCACGACATCGCGCCGCGAATTTCGACCTCGGCAAGATGGCCGGTGGGTATGAATCTCTCTATCGAAACATGGTCGAAGCGCGCAAGTCGAAAGGCCAACCGCAATTCGTGACCGCGGCTACTGCGTATTGAAATTGAAGCTTCTCGACTGCGCGAAAAAATCGAACGGATTACGATAGACCAATTTCTCAATCTCGTTTTCATCGAATCCGCGAGCGCGAAGAGCGCGAATGAAATCCGGCACGTTCATCGGATTGCTCACGCCCCAGTCGCCGGCGCTGTTGGCCATGATGCGATCATTTCCAAATCGCTCGACAAGATCCACAGCTCGCTCGACGGAACACTTCGTTATGGGATAGAGTGTCATGCCTATCCAGAACCCCGCATCGAGAGCCGGTTTGATCGTGTGCTCTTCGACGTGATCAATGAGCACGCGATTCGGCTTCACTCGGGCGTCCGACGTCAGCATGTCCAGAATCATCCGCGTGCCTTTGAGTTTGTCATTGAGATGCGGCGTGTGAACAAGGATCAGCTCCTCCGTCTGCATGGCAAGGTCAACGTGCTCAAGGAATACCGTGGCCTCATTTTTCGTGTTCTTGTTCAGGCCGATCTCGCCGATGCCCAGCACGCCGGGCTTGCCGAGAAATTGCGGAATCAGCTTGATGACCTCGCGTGAGAGGACGACGTTCTCGGCCTCCTTCGCGTTGATGCACAGCCAGCACATGTGGTGAATTCCGAACTGCGCCGCACGCCGCGGTTCGAACTCGGTGAGGTGCCGAAAATAATCCGCGAACGCCTCCGCCGACCCTCGATCAAACCCCGCCCAAAACGCCGGCTCCGATACGGCCACGCACCCCGCCCGCGCCATGCGCACGTAGTCATCCGTAATCCGCGAGACCATGTGAATGTGAGGGTCGATGTAGTTCATCGTACCTACGTTAACAGAGAATTATTTCGCGAAGAAAGCATGATTCCCTGCGTGCATTAATCCTATTTTCGCCAATTACACAAGCGAATAGGAATGGCGCTCGAATTTCCCCGGATCATTCTCGACCATTGACTTGAATGCGAGGCTACACGACACATGTCGCCGGATCAAAGTCTAATCGTCACCAGCGGACTCGGGATGATTGTTGTTGAGTCCGCGTGATTGTCGGTTTGCGTTCGAACCGGGTGTTGGAGTTATTCGGCGCTTGCTGCCGCGATTGGCGTCGAAAGTGTTCATCTCGCGGACTTTGTGGTGATAGGCCTGAGCGAAGCGGTGGGCTTCGTCGCGCATTTGCTGCAAGATGCGAAGGGCCTCACTGTTTCGTGAGAGACGGATCGGGGCGCTGCGGGCCTGGATGTACAGCTCCTCCTCGCGCTTGGCCAGTGAAATCACCATCGCAGGCCGCACGTTCATTTCTTGAAATATTTCCATTCCCGCGTGAAGCTGGCCAAGTCCGCCGTCGATGAGAATCACATCGGGATACAGTTCCTCGCCCTCGGCCGCATAGCGGTAACGACGCGAAATGACCTCGCGTATCGCCGCATAATCATCGACGCCTACAACCGTGTTGATGCGAAATCGGCGATAGCCGGGCTTGAACGGCTTGCCGTCGATGAAGCAAACGAGCGAGCCGACGGTCGCTTCGCCTTGCAGGTGAGCGATGTCGATGCACTCCATACAGCGTGGCGGTGATTCAAGATTCAATAGCTCGGCCAGCCTTTCCAAGCCCTTTCGCGGATCGATGAAAAAGACTTCGGGCTGCATGTCTTCATTGACATCGCCGGAAAGCTCTAGCCCCTGGATTGCTTTGAGCCGATCGCGAACGCGAGCGGCCTCCTCGAAGCGAAGCTCCTTCGCTGCCGCTTCCATTTCCTTTTGCATCTGCCGGATCAGCACGCTTCGCTTGCTAGCTAGTAATTTTTTCAACCGGTCGATGTCTCTCGCGTAATCTTCTTTACCGATGAGCGCGGCGCAAGGGGCCGTGCATTGATTGATCGCGTGCAGCAGACATGGGCGAAAAAATCGGCGCGAATCATCACCTTCAATAATCTCTAATTCGCATGTGCGGAATTTGAACACTTTTTGGAGCGCATTGACCGCGTCGCGAATGGCCGCCGGCGAGGAGAAAGGCCCGTAGAGTTTGCTTCCTTTCAGTCGCGGCGTGCGCGTGACGTAGACGCCTGGGAAATCATCACCCGTGGTGATTTCGAGATATGGAAACGTCTTGTCGTCGCGAAGATCGATGTTGTGCGGCGGCTGGATATCCTTAATGAGCCGGGCTTCTTTGAGGATTGCGTCGACTTCGCTTTCGCATTCCAGGAATTCAATGTTGTCCACTTTCTCAACCATTCGAGCGATGTCCGGTCCGCGCGTGTTCAGCAAATCCGCCGACGCCTGAAAATAGCTCGATACCCGCGAACGCAACTCCTTGGCCTTGCCGACGTAAAGCACGCGGCCTTCGGCGTCCTTCATCAGATAGACACCGGGCGTCTTGGGAAATGAGGCCGCCAGCTTGCGGATGCGATCGAGAGTGGATTCGTCCATTTCATTATTCTAGGCAACAAGGGAAATGTCGAAACATCGAAGAGTCGAAAAGTCGAAACAAAGGCAAGGAGGAAAGCAGGCAAAGGGGCAGTGGGCAACAGGCAATAGGCAACGACGCAAGGAGGCAAAAAGGCAAGGCGCCTACGGCGAAAAGTCGAAACATCGAAAAGTCGAAAAGTGGGAGCAAAGGCAACAGGCAAAAAGGCAAAGGGCCAGGAGGCGAAATGCGCGGATTTCGTAGGTTCACGCGGGATTCCAGGTGAAGTGACACTTTCAAATGGGTTCGTTTGGAAGAGTATTTTTTCTCGAGTGTCACTGAGTGGCACTTCCACAAAGACTGAAGATTGAAGAGAGAAGACTGAAAAACCAGAGCGAAGAGCGAATTGCGAAGATCGAGAGTGAGACAAAGGCAACGGGCAACGGAGAATCCGCGGATTTCGCGGATTTGCGCGGATTGAAAATGCAGGCGAACATGATTCCACAAAAGAAGAACGTTTGAGGTGGTCGGCGAATTGTGCGAATTCGGCGAGCGCCGGGCTACGGCGTCACGAAGACGTGCTGCAGGCCGTAGAAGTCTTTGAGGTCCACGTCGCCGTCGTGGTCGATGTCGGAAAGCACTGAGCAGTTCGTTCCCGAGCCGTCCCGTTCACGGGGCGCGCTTGCCGTTTCAGGAACAATCGGTCCCGTGAAATTGCCCAGGAACGTGGCGAAGTCGTTGTAGGTGGTCAAGCCATCACCGTCGAAGTCGGCGCGGTATTCGCATTCATCCGGTACGCCGTTGCCGTTGCAATCGAGGCTTGTTTCGCTGGCGATGTCCTGCACGTCGTCGATTTGATTTCCGTTGCAATCCCACGGCCCGATGCGAAGAAAGTAAATATCCTGCTCGCCATTGAACGTGGCCGCGTATGCGATGTTCACGCCGAGATTGTCGGAGAGCATCTGGTCATAGTCGCCGATCTTGTTTTGTTGGGGCCAGCCGAGGTAGGTATTGAAGACGGGGCTGACCGGCACGTTGGGCGACCATGTGTCACCGCCGTCGATGGAGTAGGAATAATAAAGCTCGCTGAAATTCGGGTCCGGTGTGTCGGAATAATTTCTCGTGTCGTTCCAACACACGTCGATCCGACCGTTCGGGGCGACGGACATCATCGGAAACCAATGCCAGACCGAGTTGTCGCAGCCGTCGTCGTTGACAAGAATGGATGGGTCCCAGGTCATGCCGCCATCGTGACTGCGTGAAAACGAAATCGAGTTTCCGTAGCTGTCGAGCGTGTAGAAAACGTTCTCTCGCGCGACGATCCAGCTTTGAGCGACAAAACCGCCGGGGTTCGGAGATCCCGGTGGAAAATGCGGCGGGCAGTTCACCGAGTTAGGCGGATAGGAGGAGACGAACAATAGCGCAGGCGGCTGGTCATCGAATCGAGCGGCCGTCGAGATGCTTAATTGTATTCCATTGTAGACATAAACGACGCCGTCCGGACCAATCGAAATTGTGCCTCCAAATGGCACCCCTGCGCCCCAGTACTCAAACGTAACTCCGCCGTCGATCGATCGATCGAATTCAGCTTGGGCCGCAACGTAAATGTTGCCCGACCCCACGCTCGCGGTTTTGTCCACTGCCATCCATGGCTTGTCCAATCCCCGCGGGATGATTCCCGGCGAGTTCCATGTAATGCCGCCGTCGGACGACGTGAACAAGCGCAAAATGTCTTGATAGCTAAGATAATAAAAACGCCCGTTGGCATCCGAATCCAGCACCGGATCGGTGGCAAAGACTCCGGGTGTCAAAGCGCCCTTGAAAACCCAAGTATGCCCCCCATCATGACTATACGCCGATCCCGCCTGTCTGAAATCGGAGAGGACACTATCGAATTGCCGCCAGCCGACGGCCATTTTTCGAGGGTCGGTTACATCGACGGTAATGGATGGCTCGTTCGCGGCGTCCGCTGGAATGTTGCACCCGCGCTGGTCCACGTTCATCTGAATGCTCGTATAGCCGTCGCGGATTACATGGTTTGGACATGGCGAACCAGCAAGGCAATGCCTGGCGACTAAAATCGAAAGAAAACAAATTGTCCTTTTTGACACGATGAATCCCCCCTCCGGCGGCCTGCGGTCTCGCGCATCGTATCAATTTGGAGCGCGGCGAGTCAATGAAATAACGTATGAGCCTCTCGCTCAAAAAATGAATTTCATCGAGCGGATTTGATTTGGCACGAATAATCGCGGTCTTCGCCGCCCATTCCGGCCAAATCTTGTTTCACGTGAAACGGTGATTGGCCAAAGTCCGTTTCACGTGAAACAGAGTCGGCGAGCGTATGGGTGTGCGAATGTTAGATTGCTGCGTCCATTCTGGGGTGGTTGAGGGGAGTTCATTTCTTCGTCGATCAGTGGAATCGCGATTCGGTTGTCGGACACTGGAAATCCGCTATGATTGATGCACCATCTTCGGCACGGTGCGGCGCTAAAACTGTGCAATTGAAAAAGGAGCGGAGAATATGATTTCGGTGAAATCCACGGTGAAGCCGGCCATTCTGGGCGGTCCGAAAGCAGTGACGCTGGACGGCACGGCGGCGAATCGCTGGCCGATCATTACCGAAGAAGACGTCGCGGCCGTAACCGATGTCCTTCGCTCCGGCGACCTTTCGCTGCACCGCGTGACGCGAGAACTCGAAGATGATTACCGACGCCGGCTGGGCGTGAAGCATGCCCTGGCATGTTGCAATGGAACGTCGGCTATTTTCGCGGCGCTACATTCGTTTGAGCTGCAGCCGGGCGATCAAGTGCTCGTTCCGTCGGCGACGTACTGGGCGTCAGTCATGCCCGTGCTGTGGTGCGGGGCAGTACCGGTGTTTTGTGAAACGGAACCGGAGCAGCTCGGTCTCGACGTGAACGACGCAGAGAAAAAAATCACCTCGCGAACGAAGGCGCTCGTGGTCGTCCATCTTTGGGGCATGCCGTCCAACATGGATGCGATCCTTGCGTTCGCGAAGAAGCACAATCTCAAAGTATTTGAGGATGCCTCACACGCCCATGGCGCGAAATTCAAAGGGAAATCGGTGGGAACGTTTGGCGACGCGGCAGTTTTCAGCCTGCAAACGAACAAGCTCGCGCCAGCCGGCGAAGGCGGCATTTTGATTACCAACGATGATGCGATCCATGAACATGCGCAGTGCCTCGGTCATTTCGAGCGAGTTTTGGATTTGAAGACTCCGGCGCGCCGATTCGCGGGAACCGGCTTTGGGTTGAAGCATCGAATGTCGCCGCTCTCGGCGGCGATCGCTCGAACGCAATTGCGACATCTGGATGAACGAAATCGTCGGCGCAATGAGAACATTGAATATCTTTCGCGGAAGCTCGAAGCGCTGGGCGTCAATTGCTTCATGGCGCCGGCCGGTGTGGAGCGTGTGTACTTCCTCTTCATCGTGCAAAATGACGAGGCGCGGACCGGCTTGTCTACGGACGCGTTTGTGGCCGCGATACGTGCGGAAGGGTGCGACGTGGTGAAGCCGAAGTATCCGTTACTTCATCAACAGCCGGTGTTCACCGAAAGCAAGTTCATCGACATCGCCCGATTGAATCACCTGCCGCGAGAGTCATTGCCGGTGTATCGCGGAGATGAGCTGCCTCGAACGACGGCGGCCAATGCGACGCTGGTGCAGTTGCCGCCGTTTCCTTCGGCGGATCGGGCGCTTCTCGATCAGTATGCCACGGCCTTCGAAAAAGTGCTCGCAAGTGCGGCACAGATTCGATCGCAGCCGTCGGCGTGAAAATGGATCATTACGTAGCTTGGTGCAAACGACAAAGCTCGGCAGTTCGTTGACACCGCACACGGAGGATGTGGACTGTCTCATTCTGGGCGGCGGTATCACGGGGGCGGGAATCGCCCGCGATGCGGCCATCCGCGGCTTAAAGACTATCCTTGTTGATTCGCGTGACTTCGCCTCCGGCACGAGTCATCTAACTTCGAAGCTCATTCACGGCGGCTTGCGATATCTGCCGCAGGGCAAATTCAAGCTCGTGATCGAGGGCGTCACGGAGCGTGATCGCCTGTTGAATCAAATTGCCCCGCATCTCGTTCGACCTCTTCGATTCATCGTGCCGTATTCATGGTCCAAGTTTGTGAATTGGCTGACGACGGCCGCGGGGATTCACGGTTATGGTTTTCTGGAATGGTGGCGGAGTGGTCGAGGATGTCCGCCGCTTTTTGGTCCGCAGTTGCGCCGGCAATTTCCGTATCTACGCGCCCATCCATTCGCGGTGTCATACTGGGACGCACAGGCCAGCGACGCTCGTCTAGTGATTTCAGTCTTGCGCTCGGCGGAATGTCTCGATGCGACGATATTGAATTATACGACGCTTGACGCGGCTCGATTTGCGGACAACCGATGGCACTGTCAGCTATCGCAGGAGAACGCGAATCACAGCATCGACGTCCACGCAAGAGTTGTCATCAACGCCACTGGCCCCTGGTCACCGGACACTGCTCAAAAATTGGGCGTGCCCGCGTCCGAGCTGATGTGGATCAAAGGCAGCCATTTGTTGCTGCGGCGATTTCCCGAGTTCGGCCCGGATGCGATCGTGATTCGCAGCGTGCGAGATCGGCGTCTTCTCTGGGTCATTCCCTGGGAGACGAGGCTGATCGTCGGTACGACCGAATCGCGATATGACGGCGATCTTCGAAACGTCCGCGCGACCAGCGACGAAGTTGATGACCTGTTTCAAAGCTTCAGGCGGTATTTCCCATCGCTCAACGCATCGACCGAAGACATTGTCGGAACCTACGCAGGCGTGCGACCCATCGTGCCGCAGGAAGGCGACAAAGAGAATCGACTTTCGCGCCGTCACGAAATTCTCGTCGATGGCGATCGTCGCCTCGTCACTGTGAACGGCGGGAAATTAACGACGTTTCGACGAATGGCCGAAGAAACAATCGATGCGGTTGAATCAATCCTGCGAATGGAGACGCCATCGAATCACGAGCTTACGCCTCCGAAAGTTCGCCAACGTCTTCGAAACGAGATTGTCTGGCCGGGACAGGACCGCCCGCAAATCGAAAATCTTTCAAGACGATTGAATGAGCAGTTCGCGAACAGATTGCAAACGTCGTCGATCAATCACTTGGTAAGACTTTATGGGTCCGACGCAGAGGCGATCGTTGAGACAATGATTGGTGCTGAGGGAAGTTCGAAAAATTCAATCGATCTACAACTGCCGTATACTTCGGAAGAGCTGGCGTACTTGTGTCGTGAGGAGCACGTCGTGCATCTTCTCGACTTGCTCAAGCGGCGAACGCCTCTTTATTTTCTCGGCAAGCTGGACTGCAAGACGATTCGCCGGATCGCGGAGATTGCAGCCACGACCTTGAATTGGGACTCCGCTCGCGTAGACCGGGAATGCGAGCTGGTCGAAGCGGAGATGGAGGCCGATCGTCGGTCGATTGAATTCTCCACTCGGGCTGCTGCGGAACCGGTTGCCGCACCTGTATTGGTATGAAGGATACCGAGCCGCGTTCTTGACATTGCCCCCAGACCAACCGAATCCTATGATAGAACGGACGATGACTTACAGATTCCGTGTTGTTTCTTATATGGTGTCAATTGCAGGTTAAGCTTGCCAGTTCACGAGGATTCTGCTTCGGCGTCGAAGACGCGATCGAGCTTGCGGAAGATGCTGTCGCTCGGCATGGCGCGGGACGTGTCGTGGCATTGGGTCCCGTCATTCACAACAAGCAGGTGGTCGCGAAATTGGAGCAGTCCGGTCTCAATCAATCCGGCGATCTTGATACAATTCCATCAGACAAGGTTGTGCTCATTCGTTCGCATGGGGCCACGCCGCAGACCATGCAGCGGATCCACGATCGCGGACTTCAGGTGGTCGATGCGACGTGCGTGCTCGTGAAACGCGCTCAGGATGTGGTTCGCCAACTTTACGACGAAGGATATCACGTGGTGATGATCGGCGATCCGAATCATCCCGAAGTTCGCGGGGTCATCGGTTATGCGCCCGAAGTCACGGTCATTGATGACGACAGCGACCTCGAACAAATGCTGCCCTACAAAGAGCGGCTCGGCATCGTCGCTCAGACGACGCACTCGCCGGAGCATGTGGCCAAGGTCGTCGCGAAAATTCTTGTTCGGCCTTATCGCGAAGTGAAAATGGTCAACACGCTGTGCCTGGAAGTGACCCGTCGCCAGGAGGCCGCCATCACCTTGTGCAAAGAGGTCGAAGTGATGTTTGTGCTTGGCGGATTGAATTCCGCGAATACCCGCGAGATGGCGAGGTTATGTCATGTATCCGGCTGCGAAACGTACCACATCGAAACGTGGGAGCAGTTCGATCCCTCGATGGTTTGCGGCAAATCCGTGGCCGGGGTCACTGCCGGGGCCTCGACGCCGGAATCGGTCATTTCGGAATTCGTCGAGCGCCTCAAAGACATTTGACGGCACGATGAACTCGAATCTCCGACGGGGAGCGCGGTCGGTGCTTCGCAACACGATCATCATGAGCGCGGGGCAAGCGTCGATAAAAACGGCCTTCACGGTCAATACTTGGAAAAATGGGCAAGCCTAATGTCCATGAGATCGTTGACTGCTCCGAAATTGCGGTCTAGAGTCTTATGGGGTCATAGGCGGGCGCGGCTGCGTTTGCTTTCCAATTCAATAAACTAAGAATCGGAAATCGGGTAGCGTTTTTTTTGCGTTCGGGGTCAGTCTAAAGGGGAGATCACAATGCAGAAGCATTCAGGAGGAGTGAACATGCGGAGCGATCGATACGGCTGTTGGACGATGGGGGTGTTGGTGGCAGCGCTGGGATGGACCACCGGCGCCCGAGCGACGGTTTATGATTTCAGCAGCGACGCTGGAACAACAAACACCGCATTCAAAGATCAAATTCCGAGCAGCGCGATCCCACCAACGTCGAATACGGTGCCCGCGACGGCGTTCAACGCGACGGAGTACTCCGCTGTGGCCACATCGAACAACGGTCGACAAATATCGACGGGCACGGGCTCAGGCAACCGTGGGGCGACGCGGTTTGTGTTCACGATCAATGAGAGCGCCGCCTCTCTAAGTGAATTGAGTGTTCTTTGGGAGGGACTGGCTGGGGGCGGGGGGACCATCCAGTTATACCTTTGGAACGCAAGTACGTCGTCCTACACTCTCGTGGGGAGTACGACCTCTTCGAGCGCGGATGCTACGATAACATCCACAAGTGTAACCCCTTCCTTATACATTGACGCTTCCCACCACGTCACCGTCATTGCGATCAATACGACGCAAAACGACAGCGTTTCAACGGACTATGTTCGCATTTCGGTTCGCCAATGCTCCGCGAACTCCGATTGCGACGACAACAACGGCTGCACCGACGACTCATGCTCGGCGTCGAATCTTTGCGTACATACCAACAACTCGGCGTCCTGCAGTGATGATGGAAACGCTTGCACCGACGATGTGTGCAGCGCCGGCGCATGCACTCATCCCGCGAAAGCGAACGGCTCGGCATGTGACGACGGCAACGCCTGCACGCAGACCGATACGTGCCAGAACGGAACCTGCACCGGCTCGAATCCAGCCACCTGTTCGGCCTCGGACCAATGCCATGACGCGGGTGTTTGCAATCCGGGAACCGGGCAATGCTCGAATCCGGCGAAGGCGGACGGAATTTCATGCGATGACGGCAGCGCCTGCACGACCGACGACGCGTGTTCCGGCGGAACTTGCTTTGGCGGCGCGGCTTTGAACTGCAATGACGGCAACATTTGCACGACGGACGGCTGCGATCCTGGAAGCGGATGCACTCATGCCAACAACAATGTAGTGTGCAACGACGGCGATGCGTGCACGGACCATGATGTTTGTAGCAATGGATCCTGCGGCGGGACCTCGATAAGCTGCGACGACGGCAATGCTTGCACCGACGACTCCTGCGATTCTCAGACAGGCTGCGTCCATTCCAATAATTCCGCGGCATGCGACGACGGCCACGCGTGTACGGATGGCGATGTGTGCGGTAATGGATTTTGCGCCGGAACTCCCGTGCCCCATTGCACGGAATGCACGCAAAATGATCAGTGCGACGATCACAACATATGCACGTCCGATTCCTGCCATGACGGCGTCTGCGTGTACGAAAACAATTTCGATTCCTGTGACGACGGCGACACCTGCACGACGAATGACGTTTGCGGCGACGGATCCTGTCACGGCGGTCCGGCGCTGAACTGCGACGACGGGAACATTTGCACGGATGACTCGTGCAACCCCGCCAGCGGGTGTGTCAATGTGAACAACGTAGAATCGTGCGATGATGGCAATGCCTGCACTACGAATGACACTTGCACGAACGGTTCATGCGTCGGAGGGCCTGCGCCGATTTGCGACGACGGCAATCCCTGCACCACCGATACGTGCGACTCTGGATCCGGTTGCGTGTTTACCAACAACAGCGATCCTTGCGATGATGGAAACGCCTGCACGACCAATGACGCGTGTTCCGGAGGAAGCTGCGTGGGCGGTCCGGCGCCGGATTGCGATGATGGAAACGTCTGCACGGACGACTTCTGCGATTCGCTGGAAGGCTGCGTTCATGCAGATAATTCCGTCGTCTGTGATGATGGAAACGCCTGCACGGATCACGACACGTGCTCGGCGGGGTCGTGCCACGGAACGAACATCAGTTGTGATGATTCGAATCCCTGCACCGATGATTCATGTGATTCCGTCTCCGGTTGTATCCATCTGAACAATGTCGCCTTGTGCGATGATCATCATGCTTGCACGGTCGGCGACGCGTGCGTGGACGGAACGTGCGCCGGAATCGCCATCCCGTTGTGTACGGAATGCGAACAGGACGGGCAGTGCGACGACCAAAACGTTTGTACCTCTGATTCCTGTCACGATGGAGTTTGCGTCTATGAGAATAATTCCGATTTGTGCGATGACGGTGATGCCTGCACGACAAACGATGTGTGCAAGGACGGAACCTGCCACGGCGGCGACGCTTTGGATTGCAATGATGGGAATCTCTGCACCGACGACTCCTGCAATCCGGCCAGCGGCTGCGTTTACGTGAATAACAACAATCGTTGCGATGACGGAAACGCGTGTACGACTGGCGACTCATGCGTGGATGGCGCATGTATTCCTTCAGGCACGGCGACTTGTGACGACGGCAATCCGTGCACAACCGACACTTGCGATCCGGGGTCCGGCTGTGTGTTCACGAACAACAGCGATCCCTGCGACGACGGAAACGCCTGTACGACCAATGACACATGCTCCGAGGGTAGCTGCGTCGGCGGACCGGCCCCAAACTGCGACGACGGCAACCTCTGCACGGACGACTCATGCGATCCGATCAATGGCTGCCGCCATATTAACAATAGTGATCCCTGCGACGATGGAAACGCATGCACAACAGAAGATGTGTGTTCCGGTGGTAGCTGCGTAGGCGGCGAGCCGCGGGATTGTGATGACGGCAACCCCTGCACTGACGATTCTTGCGATCCGGTCGACGGCTGCATTCACGTAAACAATTCCAACTCGTGTGACGACGGCGACGCATGCACGACAGGCGATACTTGTCAGGCCGGTGAGTGCCATGGCTCGATCGCCTATACGCTCGCGGAATGGCAACGAATGAACGAATGCCTCGCCGGACCAGGTGCGGCGATCGGCGAGAACTGCAGTTGCTTCGATTATGATTACGACGGCGACGTCGACGTGCAGGATGTGGCCATTTTCATGGAGCGATTCGGTCAATAGGCGATCGTCCATTTTGGAAAACCAGGAGGCGGCGGACACATTGAGCTTACGGGCGCCGCTGTCCCCGATCACGGCGAAAAACGAACGGCTTGTCCGTCTGTGCCCGCGCTCCAGTCGAGTGGACAATCAGACTGGGTGCCCGTCGCACAGGCGGACAAGCCGCGTTACTCCTTCACCTTCCAATGGCCCGCTCCATCGGGTTCAAACTCGATCTTGGGATTTTCGCGATGTCGCAGTTCGGCGCTTTTGCCGTCGATTTCAATGACGACGAGTTTGCTCCAGTCGATGGCCAGTCGCCCCGTATCGAGCTCAAAGCGTGTGATGTCTTTGGTGCGAATGTCGATGCGATTGCGCGCCGGATCGAATGATCCCTCAACCCAGCCGCCTTTAGCGCCTTCGCGAGAAGTTGACGCGAACAACCATCGCGTCGGGTCGTCCGGCTCCCGAAGCAGTGAAATCATGGGCGGTGGCTCAGCGGGCTTTTCAATGGACGGCGGCGGGGCTTCCGGCGGTTGCGCCGCGGACTGTGGCGAGGGCTCCGACTCGACATGAGAGGGATTCGATCGGTTGCAGCTTGTTTGAAGAGAGAGCACCGAAAACGCGCAAGCGATTCGTATTGCCGTGTAATGGTCACAAGTTGCCAAGCTCATTCGCATGTTGTACCGTCCATTTCATGTTGTACCAGCAAAATGTGGCTTCGGTTGCGGACAAGCGGGGCGCGAAGAGAGAGTCGGGTGATGCGATTTGGCGTTCGACCACGATTCTCAGCGTGCGGCGCGGGGATCGAGTGGCCATTGGCGGCGATGGGCAGGTTTCGCTTGGTCCGGTGGCGATCAAGCAGGATGCTCGCAAAATTCGCAGCCTGGCCGATGGGAAAGTGCTTTGTGGATTTGCCGGCTCTGCGGCGGACGCCCTTGCATTGTTGGATCGTTTTGAGGCCAAGCTAAGTCAACACAAAGACAATGTGCGCCGTGCAGCCATTGAATTGGCCAAGGACTGGCGGACCGATCGGGTGCTGCGGCGGCTGGAATCGATGATTGTGGTTGCGTCGAAGGATGCGACCCTGATGATCGGTGGATCGGGCGACGTGATCGAACCGACGGACGGCGTGATCGGCATCGGCTCGGGTGGGATGTATGCGGTCGCGGCCGCGCGAGCTTTGGTCGCTCACACGGAATTGCCTCCGGAAAAAATCGTCGAGCAGGCGATGAGAATCGCAGGCGAGATTTGCGTGTATACGAACACTGCGATTAGCGTGGAGTCGTTGTGAATCGCGCCGCCAAACTGCCGATTGTCAATTTTCAATTGCCAATTCGAGGAATGCACGCAATGACAAATTGGCAATTGGAAATCGGAAATTGGCAAATCGATGAGTTATGGATGACTTGACCCCTCAACAAACTGTTGAAGCTCTGGACCGTTACATCATCGGCCAAAGTGCCGCCAAGCGCGCCGCTGCGGTCGCAATTCGTACGCGCTGGCGACGGCGTCAATTGCCGGAAGACATACGCAACGAGGTCACGCCCGCGAACATGATTCTCATCGGGCCGACGGGCGTTGGAAAAACCGAAATTGCTCGTCGCCTTGCAAGCCTTGTGAATGCGCCATTCGTCAAGGTCGAAGCGACGAAATACACGGAAGTGGGCTATCACGGTCGGGACGTGGAAACGATGGTGCGAGACCTTGTCGAAGTTGCGATTCGGATCGTGCATGATGAGCAAACTGAGGTGGTGCGTGAAGAGGCTGATCGACTGACCGAAGAGCGGCTGCTGGATTCGCTACTCCCCTCCGCGCCCAGTGAAATTGAAAGTGGTCCGCCGCAAGGCGAAGCGAGTGAACGGCGTCATCGCAGCCGCGAAAAGCTTCGAGCGCAGCTTCGTGCCGGTGAATTGGAAGATCGCGTTGTGGAAGTGACGGTCCAGGGTCGCCAGGCTCCAGTCGGCATCATGGCCACGATGGGCGTCGATCAAGTCGATCCCGACGTACAAAGTTTCCTCGAGCGGATCATGCCCAGCCCGACGAAAGCTCGCTCGCTTCCGGTTCGAGCCGCGCGCACTGTGCTCTTCGATCAGCAATGCGATCGACTGATCGATCGTGACAAAGTGATCGAACTTGCGATCCAACGAACCGAAGAGAGTGGAATCATTTTCATCGATGAGTTGGATAAGCTCGCCACTCCCGTTCAGTCGCACGGTCCGGATGTGTCGCGGCAGGGCGTGCAACGCGATCTGCTCCCGATCATCGAAGGTTGCGCGGTGGGCACGCGCTATGGGCCGGTCAAAACTGATCATGTTTTGTTCATTACGGCCGGCGCCTTTCACGCGAGCAAGCCAAGCGATCTCATGCCGGAGTTGCAGGGTCGTTTGCCGATTCGCGTAAGTCTCGAAGAGCTGACTCGCGACGATTTTATTCGCATTCTTACCGAGCCCCAGAATGCGCTGACGCGGCAACACGTGGCCTTGCTGGCGACGGAGGGGGTGCTCGTCGAATTCACGCCTGATGCGGCCCCGGCCCTTGCTGATCTGGCGTTCAAAATCAACCAGACTACCGATAACATCGGTGCCCGCCGGTTGATGACAGTGATGGAGAAGTTGATGGAGGAAATCAGCTTCAATGCGGCGGACCTGAAGGGGCAGACAGTGCGAATTGACGCGGCCTACGTCCACAAGCGGCTCGAAGGAATTGTCCAGGATACTGATTTGAGTCGCTATATCCTGTAAGTTATCGGACGTTTTATTTGTTTTGCGTGGGGGGAGTGTTTCTCCGCTAGTATCATGGCTGTTGCAGGATTATCCCTAAATTCCGCATTGGCGAAATTCGATCAATTGACTACGATTACGGGTCGCTTTTGAACCGGCCTTTGCGGGCCACTTGTGAGTGGTTTTCCAAGCCGGCGGCACTTTTTCGAAAGGAAGGAATGGTCTTGCGTGATTAAAGTTCGTCCTCGGGGCAATGAATCGGTTCAGCAGATGTTGAAGCGTTTTAAGCGTCTCTGTCAGCGCGAAGGTCTGATTCGTGACATGAAGCGGCACAGTTACTATGAGAAGCCGTCGGAGCGGAAGCGTCGTCAATCGCGCAAGACAGTTCGCAAGGTCATCACCGACACGGGCGAATTCGTGCCCATGGGCCCCCCGCGGTAGAGCGAAATCGCGTTGGTTCGAATATCGCGGCGCATCATCATTCATTTTAAGTGCGTTGCGAGCATTAGCTGACTTTGAAGTATTCAGTTCGCCGAAAAATCAGCACCGAGTCCGGAATGAAGCCGCGGCTCGGTGTTTTCATTTGGAGCGTTGGAATGATTCCACAAAAACTTGCACTCGTCACCGGCGGCTCACGCGGCATCGGTCGGGCCACCTGCATTGAACTCGCCAGAGTCGGACACGCCGTGCTGATCAACTACAACGAAAACCTCGGAGCGGCCGAGGAGGCTCGTGAGCTGGTTGCGGCGGTCGGCGTCCCGGCCGATATTTGTCAGGCCGACATCAGCAGCAGCACCGATCGCGACCTGCTCGTGGAATTTGCCCTGGAAAAATTCGGACGGATCGATTTGCTCGTGAACAACGCGGGCGTCGCGCCGCCGGTTCGTCAGGACGTTCTGCTAACCACGGAGGAAAGCTACGATCGCATCCTCAACATCAATCTGCGGTCTCCTTACTTCCTCACACAGCGAGTCGCACGAACCATGATCGAATTGATTGAGGCCAAGACGATTCCGAGCGCTTCGATCGTCAATATTTCTTCGCTTCGATCATACACCGCGGCCCGCAACTATGGAGAGTATTGTCTCAGTAAAGCCGGCGTGAGCATGATGACGAAGCTGTATGCCGTGCGGCTGGCGGAGCACGGAATCAACGTCTACGAAGTATGTCCGGGCATTATCGAAACGGACATGACTTCCGGCGATGCGACGCGCGAATACTACAATTCGAGGCTCGCGAAAGGCATGACGCCGATCAACCGCTGGGGCAAACCCGAAGAAGTTGGCCGAGCCGTCGCGGCCATCGCTCGCGGCGATTTCCCCTTCAGCACTGGTGCCGTGTTCGACGTCGATGGGGGATGGCACCTGAGGCACTTGTAATGGGCGACGGCGATCCCTCGCAAAAGTCTTCAGTGAGCCATCGGCCTCGTTTTCCACGGGTGGAACGATGCGGCACCGGAGAGGGCGTAGCCGTACAATACGCACCCAAGAGGCGGAATAGCGGTCTTTTTGCTGGAATTGTCACGCAAGTCGGTGTATCATCGGGATATAAATTGCACCGTGAGTGGCCGGTGGCCGATGCTTTGCCGAAAAGGGGGATATGTCCAGGAACGGGATTATTCTAACGCTTTGTCTATTGGCCCTGATTCCGAGTTCGGCGGCATTCGCCGAAGGGTTTGATCTCGTTATCGACCCCAGCTTCGGTTCCACGGAAAATACGGGATCAACCGCCGACGTACATTTCGAATTCTCGGACGATGCTTCCGGCGACCTGCTGACACTCACATTCACCAACACAACACCACTATCGATCGGTTCGCGGCTGACGGCCGTCGGGCTGGAAGTGCCTCGATGGATCATCAATCCGACGGCCACGACCTTGATCGGCCCAGGCACCTATTTTGACACCTTGACCTATAACGCTTCGATCCCTCCGGGCTGGCTCAACGCTCCCGGCGGCTACGACTTGATGTTCACGGCCGATGGTGAGTTTCTCGGCGGCGGCTCTCCAGTGGGCGCTCCGCAGGCCGGTCAGTCCGCATCCATCGTGCTTCGCCTCGGTGACACATCATTGACACCGCACGACCTCTCGGTCGGGTTCCAGCAATTCTATAATTCGCAGACGGATCGATTCATCATTGGGCGATTTCAGTCCATCGGCCCGCACGGTGACGGCTCGGACAAGGTCGGCGGCAGCGTGCCAGAGCCGGCAACTATATTGCTCATTGCCCTCGGAGGAGTTGCATTCGCCTGCCGGCGCAGGTTCCGAATGCCGGCATAAGTACTCCGCTTACAGCCTCAATCCTCGACCCGCTTCGGGATCAGAACTGCTGCCATGATGCGAACCCAGTGCGCAAGCGACGGATTTGCGGGTGCAAGAGTCGCATCCATTGCCCGAAATAGCAGATGGGTTCCACAGGCCCCGCGCTGGCGCTTAGAGTTCGGATACACCCGTTCGACTCATAAATCATCGATGCATTCAGGTCGCTTCCAGCGACCTTCCCGCCAAAAGCGGCTTAGGCCAGGCGTTTACGCCTAATTCTTTGGATGCGAATCAACGTCCTTTGGTCCCTACGGTTTTCAGCCCGTTTCAACGGGCTTCTCGAATCCTCGTAACGTCAATTCTGAAGCAGTGATTCCACCGTTGCGCGTGCATCGGGTGTCCCGATGGCATTCAGAATTGTCGCTGCCCACTTACGCAATTCTACACGACCCTCATCTGAACAGATCAGTCCAATGCGAGACTTGTATTCATTTAACACTACCGACGTCGCATGCGAACCAAGAGGCCGCAAATGCTCTCCGATAATGGCAATACCTGAATTCCTTCCTTCTGACCCTCTATAATTAGCTCCGGGTCGACTGGCACACATTTCGCGGTGAATCAGCTTTTCACCGAGTTCGGCGAGTTCCTCGTCAGTCCTTGCCAGCAGATTCGGATCGAAAACGCTTCGATCCGTACAGTCTCGCCATGCGGCCCATGTCTTGAAATCTTCTTCAAAAACAGGTTCCCAATTTCGTTTCGTTAACAGGTTCAATGTCCGGGCTGCGCATTGCCGAATTGGATACACTTCGAATATACAGGGCTCGTTTGACTCCTTATTCGAAGGGGTTTGCATAGATTCTGGCGGGGGAAGTTGCTGCTGAAGCGTTATGCAGCGATTGCAATTAGTTACCGCATCATTCTGTAGTTCGTTGATCAGGAAATCGATGACTCTTCCTGTATCTAATTTCGAAAGCGATTGCATTGCTTCACAACGGGAAGTGAAGCTCTCGGCCGGCAACCGTTTCATTGCTTCGATCATCGCTTCAATTGCGCGAACGTCGCCAATTCGCCCAAGAATGTGAATGTACATATCATCGAACCGCGGATCAGCAGGCAAATGATCGAGCAGGATCGGAACCGCGTCCTTGCCAATCGCTATTAGTTCTTCTCGGAACCAATAGTGAGCGCCGTCAAATTCATTAAGTTTGCGTCCCTCAACGACATCGATCGCATCACGAACTCGCCGTGCAATTGGTTGTTCCCGCAAAGGATTCGCTGCCTTGCGGATTCGCATGATTCTTATGGCGTCCTCGGCTTCCTTTCGATTCGGGAAAATCATTTGAGGAGGGGAGCCCGGCTTGGGCAGCCCTTTTGTGCGAAACTCGCGCTGATAGGGATCCTCGCTCGCGATTCGGCTGAGCTCTTGAATGACATCGTCAATGTCGCTGTCGGACAGTCGCCAAGTGTGCGCCTCATAATGGAACGAACTCAGAAACTGCTCAAGTTCCCGGCCCGATAGGCTCCGAATCGATTGGACGACATGCGGACGGTCGGATGCGAATTCGGCCTGTCCCCTCGCCTCCCAGTCAAGTGTTACGCAAGTCAGGACGACGCACAACGCGACAAGAGCACAAAACCATGCTCTTAATTTAGCTGCATATAGCACCGGCATGAAACGCTCCACACTATGACCGAGCGGCTCTCAATCATAGGCTGTCCGATGATCATTGGAAATGACATAATCCATCTTGAACTCTTCTCGCATCCTACATTTTTGCCCGGGCTGTTTCACCCTTCCTGACTATCAGACGGTCTACAGTGTAAGAAATCGCAAGAATCACGCTCGATTTTGGCATTTGCGCCTCATTTCGACATAATGCGAGTTCCATATAAGAAAAACGCTTTTTCGAAAGGGCGATTGAGATGAAAACGAGGTTTGGGATTGGTTTGGGACTGGCGGCGGGAGTTGGTTTCGCGTCGATGGGCGCGATCACAATTTGCAATTCCGCGCGGGCGGATGAAGGCATGTGGCTGTTCACCAAGCCGCCCACAAAGATGCTCAAGGAAAAGTACGGCTTCGAGCCGGACAAGGCATGGCTCGAGCACGTGCAGAAGTCGGCTGTCCGATTCAACGACGGCGGAAGCGGATCGTTCGTGTCGAGCGAAGGCCTGGTGATGACGAATCATCACGTCGGCTCGGGCGATCTCGAGAAGCACTCCACGCCGGAGAAGAATCTGCTCAAGACCGGCTTCTACGCCAAGACTCGCGACGAGGAAATCAAGTGCGACGATCTTGAACTCAACGTCCTCTGGGAAGTTCAGGACGTGACTGATCTGGTGAAAGGTGCGGTCGGCAAGGACATGTCCACGGCCGATGCCAACACCGCGCGTCGCAAGAAGATGCTCGGTCTCGAGAAGGAGTGCGAGGACGCCAGCAAGAAATCGCCCGACGGCCCGGCGGCTTACGACTGCCAGGTCGTGACACTCTACAAGGGCGGCAAGTATCATCAGTACAAATACAAGAGATTCACCGACGTGCGCATCGTTATGGCGCCGGAGCAAGATGCGGCCTTCTTCGGCGGCGACACGGACAACTTCGAATATCCGCGTTTCGACCTCGACATGTGCTTTTTCCATGTCTATGAGGACGGCAAACCCTATAAGCCAGAGCATTATCTGAAATGGAGCCCGAACGGTGCGGAGGACAATGAGCTGACGTTTGTCGCGGGACACCCCGGCGGCACTGAACGCCTCAACACGGTTGATCATCTCAAGTTCATGCGCGACGTGGAAGCTCCGCTGAATATGCGCCGGTTGTGGCGTCGGGAAGTGCAGTTGGAGACGTTCATGGCCCGAAACAAGGAATGGGAACGAATTGCCGGTCCGGATTTCTTTGGCGTGCAGAACGGCCGCAAGGCCCGCACTGGTATCCTCGCCGGCTTGCAGGACCCCAAGCTGATGCAGACGAAGATGGACGCGGAAAAGAAGCTTCGCGCGGCCGTCGACGCGAATCCCGACAACAAGGGACAGTGGGGCGGGGCGTGGGACGATATCAAGAAGGCATTCGACAACTACAAGACGTTCTATGCTCGAACTCGATCCATCGGCATCAGCGGCGACTTGTTCAATATCGCCCGCGATCTCGTTCGCCTGGCCGATGAATTGCCCAAACCGAGTCCGGAGCGGCTTCGCGAATACGCGGACTCCAATCTCGATTCGCTCTATTTGGGGATGTACTCGTCGAAGCCGATTTATGATGATCTCGAAATTGATCGCATCGCCAGCAGTCTCGCGAACATGACGGAATTGCTGGGTGGCGACGATCCGTATGTGCAAAAGGCTCTGGGCGGACTCTCACCGAAGGCACGCGCGGAACAACTCGTCAAGGGCACGAAGCTCAAGGACGTCGAGACGCGCAAGGCGATCGCCAAGGGCGGCACGCAGGCCATCGCGGAATCGAAAGATCCGATGATTATGCTGGCGAAAGATCTCGATTCCGAGTCGCGTGCACTTCGAAAGCGATTTGAGGATGAGATTGAAGGCGCGCAGCGAGACGCTTATTCCAAGATTGCCGCGGCGAAGTTCGCGGTGGAAGGTGAAGATGCCTATCCCGATGCGACGTTTACGCTGCGGCTCGCCTTCGGCCCAATCAAAGGCTACAAGGAAAATGGCAAGGATGTGCCTCCGTTCTCGAACTTCGAAGGCATGTACAGCCGAGCCAACGAGCGCAAAGGTCAAAAGGGTTTCGACCTGCCGCAGCGCGTGTGGGATCGGAAGGATAAGCTGGACCTGAAGACTCCGCTGAATTTTGTTTCCACCGCGGACATCATCGGCGGTAACTCCGGCAGTCCGGTGGTCAACAAGAAGGGCGAAGTCGTCGGTCTGATTTTCGACGGCAACATCCAGAGCCTCATCCTCGACCTTGCGTACACCGAGGAACAAGCTCGTGCCGTTGCGGTCGATTCACGGGGTATTATCGAGGCCATGAAGAAGATTTACGATGCCGGTCCGCTGGCTGATGAAATCCTGAAGAAATAGCGTCGAATCAAGTAGAGGGTTCGCAGTCAGTAGTAGCAACGCCCTCCCATGAAGAACGCATTAATGAGGCGTCGGGCCTGTTGCTCGACGCCTCATTGCTTTGACTTGATTCAATCACTCGCCGGGGTCGCTCTCATTGCTCCGTTCGACCTTGCGATACAGCGATGAAAGGTCAATTCCCATGGCCGCTGCCGCGCGGCGCTTGTCGCCGTCGCATTTCGCGATCACTCGAAGAATGTGCTGCACTTCAAATTCCGCTCTTGCGACTTTCAAATCATCGCTGTTCCTCGCATCCTTTGAGGTAAGAATTCCGGGCAAATCCTCTACGCCGATGCGAGGTCCTTCCTTGAGAATGAGGGCGCGCTCTAGGACATTGCGAAGCTCGCGAACGTTGCCGGGCCAGGGATAATTTTCCAGCGCACGCAGCGCTTCCGGCTCCAGCAATGGCATCGGGCGATTCATCGAACGACAAAGCCGCTCCAGATAATGCATCGTAATCGGTTGAATATCCTGGGGCCGATTGCGAAGCGGCGGGATCTCGATCTCGACGACGTTGAGGCGGTAATAAAGGTCCTGGCGAAACGCGCCTTCTACGGCCAATTTGGCGAGATTGCGATGCGTGGCGGCAATCACGCGGGCGGAGATCCTGATGCTCGTCGTTGAACCCACACGCATGATCTCGCGATCCTCAAGCGTTCGAAGGATCTTCGGCTGCAAAACAAGAGGCATCTCGCCGATCTCGTCGAGGAAGATCGTTCCATCTGCGGCCACTTCGAACAGGCCTTGCTTTTCGCGATCCGCGCCCGTGAATGCGCCGCGAACATGGCCAAACAATGCGCTTTCCAGCAGATTCTCCGGAATCGCACCGCAATTGATCGCGACGAACGGACGCTCGTGACGCGGGCTGGCATTGTGGATCGCCCTGGCCACAAGCTCTTTGCCGGTCCCGGTTTCTCCGGTGATCAGGACGGTGGAATCTGGCGCCGCCGCGACCTTGGCGATCAGTCGGTCGATTCCCGCGATGGCCTCACTACGGCCGACGAGTCCGCTGGAAGGAACGTCGATTTCCAGCGTATTGCGAAGGAATCGATTTTCGGCGAGGGCGGCTTGATGGGTGACGAGCTGGTTCACCTTGTGCAGCAGGACGCCGAGATTGACCGGCTTGATGAAATAGTCGTGAGCGCCGATTCGAAGGGCGTCGATGGCGGAATCGAGGGATCCGTACGCAGTCATAACGAGCAGGATGCTGTCGGGCATTCGCCTTGCGGCAGTCCTCAGCACTTCGGTGCCTGAACAACCCGGCAAGCGCAGATCGGTGAGCAGGACGTTAAACGTCTCATTCCCCAGAATTTCCAGGGCATGATTGCCTGTCTCGCATTCTGAAATTTCATGGCCTGCGCCGCGCAGCACCTCGGCGACCGCACTGCGAAAATCATTCTCATCATCAACGATCAGAATTCGTGCCATAGAGTCCAACCGAAGAAAACACGGATTGAAAACCCGAGCCGCACAATTCGCACTACTCCATTACCGGCATGCACACCGTAAACGTCGAGCCTTTGCCCTTCGCCGACCGCACCTCAATCCGCCCGCCATGAGACTGTACGATGGACTCACTAATGAACAAGCCCAGTCCGACGCCGCGTCCCGGTTCCTTGGTGGTGAAGAACGGAGTGAAAAGATGATCCTGCTCCGGCTGGCTCATGCCCGACCCGCGGTCGAGAATGGCGAGCCGAACGTCTGATTTTCCCCGCTCGGCGGAAATCTCGATGGCACCTTCGCCTTTACTTGCATCTGCGGCGTTCAGCAGCAGGTTCAAAATCACCTGCACAATCTGGTCCTCCACGGCGGAAATGAATATCGAATTCGCGGGCATCGCCACGGAGAGCCTGATTCGGCGAGATTTTTCATGCAGCCGGAAAATCTCCGCGGCTTTATTCACCACGTCGCTCACGGAGACTCGACTGTGCTTGTCTGACGTCGGTCGGGCGAAACTTCCAACATCGCGCACGATTCGCCCGATCCGATCGACGTGCGCGCTCACCGAGCGGAGCCGGTCGGCCAGTTCCGGCGCCGCCTGCTTCATTTCAATTAGCTGCAAAATCCCCGAAATCGAGGACAGGGGATTCCCAATCTCGTGGGCAATGCCGGCCGCAAGAAACCCCATGTCCACCATCTTTGATTGATGCATGAGTTGGGCCATCAGTCGTTGCTGTTCCGTGCGATCGCGAATGAGCCAGACCACGGGCTCGTTCGGCGCGACCTGCGCCAGCAGATGGTTCAACGCGCGGTTATCCAGGTGAGTTTCAAATTCTTTGCTGACCGGAACAAATTGATCGAGTTGCGCGGGTAGACCGAAACGTGGATCCAGTTCGTCCAGTCGCGTGCCTTCTTTCACGGCGACAAGTCGCTCAGCCGCCGCGTTTGCAAATGTGATCGTGCCGGCACGGTCAATGAGAGCGACTCCTTCGGGAACAATGCTCAAGAGCAACCGCATGCGCTCGTGCTGGCGAAAGACCTCTTGTTCAGTCTCCTGAATCCGCCTTGAAAGACTGCCGAACCCATGCGCGGAGCCCACGAGAATTGCGGTCAGCACAGCAAGATTCGTGAGGATATAGGCCCAACCCTTGTTGCCGATGTCGGGGTCAACACTTTCATGAATCTTCAAGTCCGGGTCCAATGCCAAATGGAAATGGTGAAGACGAAAGGGGAACTGATCGGCCAGTGTCGCGAGAATCAAAAAGAAAACCGCGGCAATGGAAATTGCGGCGAGGAGAAAACCGGCCCGTTTGGAGAGAATGACGGTTCCGGCCACGACCGGCAGCGAATAGGCAAAAATCAATGGATTCTCAAGATCGCCCGAATAATGAAGGAACGCCGTCAACGCGACAATATCAAAGAACAGAGAGAAGGTGATCGAGCGTCGCATCCCCAGTCTGGAACCGATGAGAAGAAGTAGAATGTTATAGGTTGCGGCGGCGGCACAAACTCCGTACAACGGCCAGGCCGATTCGATGAAGTCAAGTCGCTCCGCCCCGGTCGTCGCCAATGCAAGAAAAATCAGCGCGACCCATCGGGCCCGCACCAGCCAGCCATGCTCTTTGCGGAGAACGTCGGCGACATTGCGTCCGATTCCATATTGCACGTTTGAAGCTGAACTCAATTCACTCAAATTCGGTTGTTCCTACGGCCAAAGAAGCGAGCGATCGATCTGTGAAAGTTGTGTTCGACCGGTCAGCGCCATGGCCATTCGCAGTTCCGACTGGAGTAATCTTGTCACGTGCGCAACACCTTCGGCTCCGGCAACCGAAAGTCCAAACAAATAAGGTCGTCCGATGAATACCGCCGACGCTCCGTGCGCGAGTGCTTTCAACACATCCGTGCCTCGTCGCACGCCGCCATCAAAAAGGACTGGAAGTCGGCCGGCAATCGCCTCGATGACTTCGGGAAGCGCATGAATCGTCGAAGGAACCGTATCCAGGTTTCGGGCGCCGTGATTTGAAACGATGATTCCATCAACGCCCGCCGATACGGCTTGCGCGGCATCCTGGGACGACAAAATTCCCTTGAGCAGGATGGGTAATCGCGTCATCGACCGCAGCCAGTCAATGTCTTTCCATGAAAGCGATGCATCAAGAACGGCGCTGTAGATCTCCTGTTCGTGGGGTCGATGTGACGCAGTGGCCGCATCGGACCCAAGCCCGCGCAAATGGACCCGTTCGATGCCAGGAGGCAAGGCCCAACCACTTCGCAGCTCGCGGCTGCGCGAACCAAGAACCGGTGTGTCCACCGTTACCACGAGCGCCCGACACCCCGCCTGCTCCACACGCTCCACCAGTTCCGCGGTAAAACCTCGGTCTTGCTGGACATAGAGTTGGAACCACAACGACGACGTGCATTTGGCCGAAACTTCTTCGATCGCCACAGTCGCAAATGAACTGACGACCCAAAGCGAATTGGCCGCGGACGCTCCCCGCGCGGTTTCCAATTCTCCCTCCGGATGGAACAGCCGGTGGTATCCCGTGGGTGCGAGCAAGATTGGACTGGGGATTTCGCAACCCCAAAGAGTCAGTCGAGTGTCAATGTGCGATACATCGACGAGAACGCGCGGCCGGACCTTGATCCGATCGAAATCTTCGCGGTTCCATCGCAGGGTGATCTCATCACCGGCGCCGCCCGAAAGATAATCCCAGACTTCGGGCCGAAGCACTCGTTTAGCGGCGTGTTCGAAATCATCCACCGTGATGAATGGAGTTCGGTCTGCGTCGCTTGAGAGCGGAATGCCTTCCGCGAGAGGTTGGTTCGCCGCTGCCGTTTCCTTGGCTCGGTTGGACACATCTCGATACATTGACGCCATTATAATCGAGACTGCACTGTGCGCTTCCCGTTACGAATTGGCCTGCGTTTCAAGTGTCGAAGGAGGCGTCCAGTGAATGAATCGCCGGGTATCTCGCGATATCACGATCCCCAATGGCGCCTATTTTGCGAGAAGACGGCTTAGGAATCCCTTCCTGGGTTCGGCAACAGGCTCCTTGGTTGCGGCAGAGGCTTCGGTGACGATCTTCCGTGCCAGTTTGCGGATTGCAGAGCGAACCGCATTGTTTTGATCGAGCGATGCGATCGGCTTGCCGAAATCGATCGACCGTGCCACGAATTCGTAGTCGTTCGGCACCGTGGAATAGACGGGCTTGCGAACGGTCTCTTCGATATCCTTCTCCGAAAGACGCGATTTTCCGTCACCGCGATTCACGACAACCTGTATGCGGTCCTCCGGCACGCCCATTCGCTTCAATGCTTCGTAAAAGCGTTTCGCGTTTCGAATGCTCGGAACGATGAGTTGGCAGACGATCAGGATCAGATCCGCCTGACCGAATGCGGAGGCAGTGCGGGCATCGAGATGACCGGGCACATCGACGACGACATTTTCGTAAGTGGAAGTCAAAAGTTCAATCACGCGATGAATCAGGTCCGGGGTGATCGCCTCCTGCTGTTCGACCAATTCCGGCCGCGTCAAGAGCGAGACCTTACAAGGGAGTGATGTCATTGTGGATTGCAAAATCGCGCGATCGAGGTCGCCACTCGATTCCGCAAGATCAAAGATGTTGTAGCGCGGCTCGCAATCAAAATTCAGCGCCACATCGCCAAATTGAAGGTCGAGATCCAACAGTGCGCACTCTCTCTCCACCACGCTTCCAATTTCCAATGCGAGATTGCAGGCGATCGAAGTTGCACCGGCGCCACCACTTGCCGAAGTTACACAAATGCAGCGGCTCTTGGTGTTGCTGAGAAGTCGACGGCTCGCCACTCGACCAACGGCTGTAGCCAGATCGTTGGCATCGATCGGTTCGCACACGAACTGATCACATCCGGCCCGCATGGGTCCCAGGATTGCATCGGGACCCGACAAGTGGCTGATGGCGATCAAGGCAAGTGCGGGATATCGCGTGGAAACCTGGTCAATGACATCGACGACCGCGTCGGGATTGGGATCCAGATGGAAGAAGATGAGATTAATTGTGCACTCGTGCAGTATCGCAGCGAGGGCGTCCGGTGTGGCGACTTCCTTCACCAATCGAATGAAGTTCAGTCCCTTGATTTGCGACTGCAGCTCGTCCGAGGCATCCGCTTCGGTGTTGTAAAGGCATGCATGAAGTATGTTGCTCATGTCGTCTTCTCTCTATTCACTCATTTGAGATCGGTTGCATCGTCATACTGGCACGGGTTTTGGTGTTGCTGACGTCGTCTGGCGCTGCACGACCCTGCCCAGCGCGCCGACCACTTCGGGATCCAACGCGGAATCTCGGCGGAGTTCACGAACGGCGTTTTGGGGCGACAACCGTGTGCCGTGCTCAATCATGGTCAATTCGTCGTATGCACAGACGGCAGTAATAATTCTTGCCCCAAGTGGAGTTTCAGGAGGTCCGGACGATTCGGCGTCCTCATCTTCCACGACGTGGGCGTCATGGGTGAGAAGTGGAACAGCTCCATGAAGAACTTCGCCGAGTGAATGGACCAGATCCACGCCGAGGAACGTATGTTTGTCGCTCTTTCCCGGCTGAGCTTCCAATGATCCAACGGCGCGATTGATGAGTTTGGTGGTGATCTCGACTTTGCCCAGGTCATGAAGCAGGGCGCCAACGCGGATGTCATCAATCTGCTTTCGTGAGAGCCGCATTTCCTCTGCGACCGACTGACAAAGCTCGCCAACACGCAAAGATCGTGATTTGATTTTGAGGTTGCCGCTTTGCAGATAGCGAGTGAGCACCTCGACCACGCCGACGTAGGCGTCATGTAACTCTTCGACTTTTGCCGATCGCTCGTCGCATAGCGTACCTACGAGGATCGCGGTAAGTCCCAATACCCCGGCCCAGACCGTGATCGCGAGACCCATTAACACCGGTGAATTGAATGAGGTGAAGCCTTTGTGATCGATGGTGGCCGTGATGGTTACGCCGAGCGTGCATAGCAATGCGAGAACTCCGGCACTGCTCCGTCCGAGAAAGTAACCGCTCAAAACGATGGGCAGGTAGAAAAGGTTCAGGGCGACCATCTTGTAACCACCCATGCGATACATCAGGTAGGTCATGCCCAGACACACCACGATGAGCATGACTTCCAGGATCGTTCGTTCTTTCGGCTCGCGTAGATTCATAATATCAATCCCAACCGCCTTGAAACTGTCCCACGTCAGTCTGTTGTCGCAGCGAAATCCGGCTCCAAGTTCGCCTTGGGGGATTTGGTCGTCGCTGCGCTTCCCAAAGTCATTCGATCGTTTTTATTTGTCCCACTCGCCGTTGTTTCGGGGTCGGTCGGCTTGTTCGAATTTTCCTCGTCCGTGGCGTAGCGTCGTGCGATTTCCGCGAAACGCTCGGACAGCGTGAGCCAAACTTCCACAAGGTCGGGGTCGAATTGCTTGCCAGCGCCGCTGCGAATCAGCTCCACGCTATCCTCGTGCGATTTCGGAGCTTTGTAGACGCGTCGCGAACACAATGCGTCGTACACGTCCACGATGGCGACGATTCGCGCGGAAAGCGGAATCTGTTCACCTTTCAGGCCATTCGGATAGCCTCCGCCGTCCCACCATTCGTGATGACACATGGCGATTTCGCGGGCCATTTCCAGGAAATTTGAGCGTCCCAAACGCTGCTCGATCTCGCGTAGACAATCACTGGCGATACGGCAATGCGTTTCCATTTCGCTTCGCTCGGCGCTCGTGAAGCGTCCCGGCTTGAGCAAAATTCGATCTTCGATGCCGACTTTGCCAATGTCGTGAAGCACCGAGGATGATCCCAGGTTGCGGACGTAGGTCGGCGTGACAGTTTGCGCGTATTTCGGATTTCGACTCAAGGTCTGGGCAAGCATCGTGGAGTAAACGGAAATTCGTTCGAGGTGGTCACCAGTGGCGCTATCGCGGGATTCCGCTAGCTTGGCCAGCCCGAAGATGACGGCGTCGCGCGTTCGCACGACATGCTGACGCTGGCGATTCCCGTCCGTTTCCGCCTTGGAAAGATTTCGCGACGAACGCTCGTGGAGCCTTGACAAGAGCAAATAACTGAAGATCCCCAGCAGGGCGCTGGTCCAAAGCCATGTGAGACCGCCGATCGCGGGGAGAGCGGCGAGCAGTGAACCGCTCTCCGCGCGAATTGGATCGGCGGTCGCATAGACCACCAGATAACCACTTCCTGTCGCGCGATGCCACGCAATCGCAGGATACTCCTTGTCGCCAAGCGTCAGGTAGCCCGATATCGATCCTTCGCGCGCCGCGCCCCGATCGGGATCGAGAGGCGTAAATTCCGCACGGGCCGCAATCGTTGTCGGCGGAGAACCCGTTGCGCAGTCTGCCATGCGATCCACGTAGATCACTTGCTGTGCGTCACCAATGATGAGAAAGCGGGCCGGGCCTTGAGGGTGTTGATGCGTCAGCATTTGCTCGATGGCATTGTGCTCGATTGGGTTCGCTCGGGCTTCGTGGCCTTCAGCGCCTGAGATGGCTGAAACGGAGGGTCCCCATTGTTCAAGCATGAAGGACCGAGCTTGGCGTTCCGCGTCTCGCGTAATCGTGGCGTGGATGTAGCGGTTCTGCATCACAAGTCCCACGGCGAGACACAGGCTTTGCGCGGCGATTGCCGTCGCAACGATCTGGATTTTTCCGATTCCGGAACGTCTCATAATTCCAACTCGTCGCGCACCCAAAGCGCCATTTGGCGGTGGCGCGCAGGGATCCTCTGAGTGAGAGTCGGAGAAGGGAGCCTAAAACTTGACGTTGGGACCGAAGGCGGTCCATTCACGGCTCCATGCGGCAAACTATCGGATCAATCGCAGGCGATAAAATTTCAATAACGGATGCAGGTCCTCTTGAACGCGGCGAATGAGCCGACTCAATTGATTTCGGTCGAGAGATTCTTCGCTGCTCCTAGAATGACCTGTTTGATGACAATGCAATGGCAAGGTTGGACTACAGTGAGGTCTGCTGCACGCGGTTCTGCCATTGCTCGAGCTTTTCAATGATTCCCTCCGCGCGGCGGCGAATCGAAGCGAAATTGCTGACTGCAAGTTCCTCGGGCACAAACAGTGAACGTACAAAGCCAACACCGACGCAGCCTGCGTCGAGAAACTCCCTGAAGTTATCGGGAGTTGCGCCGGCCGTAGGAAAGAGCTTGAGGTGTGGCAACGGCGCGAGAATAGCCTGAAGATACGCAGCACCGCCGGGGGGAGCGGGAAACACTTTCACCAAATCAGCACCCAGACGATGTGCCGTTTCCATTTCGGTCGGTGTGAAGGCTCCTAGAATGCAAGGTACTTCATGGTCATGAGCCGCGGAGATGATTTGAGGGTCTGTAATCGGCGAAACGAGAAATTTCGCGCCGTTTCGAACTGCATTTGTGGCGGCCTCTCGCGTCATTACCGTCCCCGCACCCACCAAAACGCCGTGCAATTGGGAAAATTCCCGAATCAGATCGAGCGTGCCTGGGGTTGTGAGTGTGAATTCAAGCATTCGAAAGCCGCCTTGGTATGCGGCCTGCATGGCGCCCCGAGCCAGATCTTGATCATTTGTGCGAATGATCGCACTGACTTTGTTTTTCTCAATTTGGGAGCAGATCCGCATTCGTGTCATTGATTTCTCATTCATGCACATTATTGGAATCGATTGCCTTTGGTGCCGCAAGCTGCGTGAGGATCTGTTTGTGTGGCGAGAATATCGGGCGCGTTTTGATCGGACATTCGCGAAACGTCCGAGAGCGCGGCAAATTTGTCATTCCAGTCGAGACCTCTGCGATTTCAGCCGACGTGCTTGCATGGAGAGCACGGATGCGCGCCGCGCGCTATCGCCGTTGCAGTCGTTCTCGAACTCTATTTCAATCGCAAGGGGAGACTAAGGATATGAATAGCTGGAAGATTGGATTGGCCGCCGTCATGATCACGCTTTTCATTGGGCTAAGTTCGATCAATTGCAATCAATCCGGCGGTACGCTGGGTTCGTCAATCGACACGGGCGGAACCATTGCGCTGGACGTGTCCGCTACCTCATTTCCATTCAACGGCGTCGAGTCGGCGACAATGACAATCGTCCGGATTGACGCACTCCCTGCTGGCGCGACCCAGTGTGAATCCGAATGCGATGACGGATTGTTCTGCAACGGCCTGGAAGTTTGCGTTGATGGCGAATGCCGGGCGGGAATCAGCCCATGCACCACAAACCAGTCATGCGACGAAGAGACCAATGAGTGCTTGAATCGGTGCGTCTCCGACGCCGATTGCAACGACGGAATCTATTGCAACGGAGCGGAGATTTGCCGGGGTGGATTGTGTGCCACGGGGCCGATTCCATGCGGCGGCGGATTTTATTGCGTCGAGTCCAATCATTCGTGCTCAACGACTTGCAAGTCCGATGCTCAGTGTGACGACGGAGTGTTCTGCAACGGTGCGGAAAAATGCGTGGGCGGTGCATGTGCTGCTGCGGCCCCTCCCTGTGCCATGGGAGAAATTTGCGATGAAGCCGCAGGACTTTGCAAAATGACGGATTCCGGTGGAACGGGGTCGGGCGGTAACACAAATACATATGTGGTTCTGTTCGAGGGTGAGAAGATCGTGAGTCTCACGGACGTCCAGGCATTGTCAGCGCAGCTTCTGAGTGCTCCTGGCGTTTCGGCCGGCGATTACAAAATGATCCGATTTTTCGTCAGTGAAGGCGATCTGTCTCTAAGCGATGGCCGGACCTTCAAGATGATTGTCCCCAACGGAGCTCAGACCGGAATCAAAGTGCGATATGAGTTCTCCGTCAGCGATGGATACTCTACGCCGCTGTTACTCCAAATCGATTCGAACAGTGCATTTCGTCGAACGCGAGCGAGCGGGAGCACATCTCTCGACGAGATCTCGGGCTTCACGTTCGCACCTGCTTCGGCCCTGCAACTCAGTGGTGAATAATTCGAATTGGGTTCAACCTAGGGCACATTGCATTCAACCGCAGCGTCGGGCCTTGTGCCCGACGCCGGAATTCCCCGTCACCCAAAAGAGGTGACGCTACAGCTGACTCTGAAATGCCTTGGGAATTCAGCTGAGTGACTTGGGGCGAACGCTTCAACGTCGCACCGGGTTTCAGACGGCCGCGACGTACTCGGCGGCGTCGGCGAACCGGCCTCGGACCGCATCGAATTCGCTCTCGCAATTCAGAAATGCTCTGACAATCACGGGATCGAAATGGGCGCCGGACTCTGACTGAATGATTTCCACGGCCGCCGCGTGCGATTTCGCCGCCTTATAGCGACGGTGACTGGTGATCGCATCGTACGCGTCCACCAGAGTCACGATTCGGGCCGCCAGCGGAATCTGTTCGCCCTTGATTCGTCGCGGATACCCTTTGCCATCCCAGCGTTCATGGTGGCAATAGGCAATATCAATGCACATGCGGAGCAGCGGAACCGGATGCGCGGGATCCAAGGCTTCGGAGAGGACGCGCCGGCCAATGTCCGTGTGCGTCTTCATGATATTGTATTCCTCGTCTGTGAGCTTGCCGGGCTTGGTCAGGATGTCGTCCGGAATGCCGACCTTGCCAATGTCGTGCAGTGGCGAGGCCTGCACGAGATTATCAACGAATTCGTCATTGATTCGATCGGAATATTCGGAATTTCGCAGCACCTTGGCAAGCACGCGGGATAGCTTTGACACACGCTCAATGTGCTTCGTGGTTTCTTCATCGCGATATTCCGCCAGCCTGCCGACGGTATTGAGAAGAACCTGAACGGATTGCTGTAAGCGCATCCGTCGCCGCATGTTGTCGAGCGCAATTGCGGCCGCATCGGCGATCGAACGGATGCAGTCCACTTCATCGTCCGCGAACGGAACGTCATCTCCGCGGTCTGTGACGTTCAGCACGCCGATGATGCCTTCCTGCGTTTTCAGGGATGTGGAGACGAGCGGAGTACTGACAAAAGTGTCGCGTTCGTAGGACCGTTCGTCGGACGCGATGCCGGATCCATACGCGCGGCCCGAGTAGGTTTTACCAGTGCGAAAGACCTGTCCAGTGACCCCTTCCACCTGCTTGATTTGAAACTGTTGGGCCGGCTTGTTTTCAATGCCGACGGCTCGTTCGCAGATGAGCTGATCGCCGGAGGTGTCCGCCAGGAACAAACTGATTCGTTTGGCGCCGATGGTCTGCTCGACGCACCGAATGAGAAGATCGAGGATTTCATCCTTTTCGTGAGCGCGGTTGAGATCACGCATGAATTCGTAGAGGAAGCGCAGACGGCGCGTCTTCAGCTCGACTTCGGCCTCGAGGCGAGTGTTGAGTTGATCTAGATCCCTGCGGGCGGACGCTAGACGATGGACCGTCCGCACTCGGGCTAGCAGTTCGGACACGTCGAATGGCTTGAAGAGATATTCCTGAGCACCCGCATCCAGTCCGCGAACCACGTCCTGCGAACTCGATCGGGCCGTCAACATGATAATGGGGATCGGTGCGGTCGAGGCCTGCCTTTTCAGGGCGTGGGTAAGCTGGATTCCGTCCATGACGGGTAATCCGATGTCCATGATGATAACGTCCGGCAACTCATTCGAGGCGACCCGCAATCCAGTCGGACCATCGCCAGCTTCCAGGACTTTGAATCCCATGGCTCGAAGGTGTGCGTTGAGGATGAAGCGCAACTCGCTTTCATCTTCAATCACCAGGATTGTGCCGTGATCTTGTTCGGGCATAAGGATTAGCGACTCCGCGCTTACAGGGACAGGCTGCGAACGTGACCCACATTTGGACTAAGTGACGTCGATTGACCCTGCAATTCTGGTTTGGGGTCCGCAGCGACATCATTCCATCGGCAGGCAGCGAACGCAGGTTGCCTATGACTCATCCTGTCGGGCGAGTAAATTCCTGCGAGGTCCGAGAACAAGAAATCGTCCGAAAATGAGGCGCATCAAACTTGGATGCGATACCTGGGGCTCTAACGGCAATGTGAGGGGTCAAGTCAAAAATGAATCGCGATTTTCGTTGCCGTCCACCGCGGCGGGAACGCGCGTGGGGATTCCTTCAAAGAGGGCTGTGCCGATTCGTAACATTGTCGCGCCGCACTCGATTCCAATTTCAAAGTCGTTGCTCATGCCCATCGAAAGGTCGCGGAAATCAGGGCCGCAAATTCGTCCGCTGATCATTTCATCGAATAGTTCGCGGACGCGACAGAAGACGTACCGAATCAGGTCTTGATCGTCGGTGAGCGGGCCCATACACATCAGGCCACGAAGTTGAACATGCTTCAGCGAGTCGATTTGTTCCGCCAGGTGCGATGCGGCCGCAAAGGCGACGCCTTGTTTCTGAGGCTCATTGCTGGCATTGACTTCGAGGAGCAACTCGATCTTTCTCCCGAGCCGGCTTGCTTCCGCATCGATTTCTTCGGCAAGCCGAAGACTGTCGACCGAGTGAATCACATCGATCCACGGCAGCAGTGCTTTCACCTTATTCCGCTGAACGTGCCCGACCATGTGCCAGCGAGGCGATTTCATGGGAACCGTCCGTGAATGGGGGGGGGCTTGAGTGTCGCGAATCTCCGCCACGCGGCGAGTCAGCTCCTGCACGCGGTTCTCGCCGAGGTTGCTGACGCCCAATTCGATCAATTCGCGGATGACATCCGTCTCGACGGTTTTCGTGACGGCCACAAGGGTAATGCCCGACGGTGAACGACGCGCCTTCGCACAGGCCTCGGCGATGCGATCGGTCACGCATTTTAGATTCTGCTGGAGTTTCTGCCGCATAGACCACATACTATACCCGCGTCGTGCGTCGCAGTCAGCTGGTGAGGAAGTTCGGCACAAAAAGGGGGAATGGCTCGATGTCGAAAAAGAAGGTGGCGATCGTTGGTGCGTCCGCTGATCGCAGCAAATACGGCAATAAATCAGTCCGCGCACATCTCGACCGGGGGTGGGAAGTGTATCCTGTGAATCCTAAAGGCGGGGAGATCGACGGTTTGCATGTTTTTGCATCGCTCGAAGAAATTTATGATCCGATCGATCGTGTGAGTCTTTATCTTCCGTCGGAGGTTGGAATGGCTGCACTTCCAGCGATTGCGCGGCTTAGGCCGGCGGAATTTTTCGTCAATCCCGGCGCCGAAAGTGAAGAACTTGTGGACGCCGCGAGGAAATTGGGCCTAGATCCGATTCTTGCCTGCAGCATCGTCGATTTGGGCGTCACGCCGGCTGCATTCCCGGGTTGAAAAGTGAGCAATCCCGTTGTGAGGCGACGCTCGTCGGGAGGCTCGCCCTACCCAATCACGCCGATCTTGGTTTTCGGCAAAATCGGATTTTCGCGGCGATGAGCAGAAGGAGCGATAGAATCGCTACGCCCCAATGAGAAATCGTGGGGACGCGGTCGTTGTGGCAGCCGACTTTACTGCACGATTGTCCGTTGCTCCATTGGCAATGCGGGCATGCACACTGCGACGGGAGCACGTGGTCGGTGCAATTGTTGGAATCGCCGTCACAGCAGGCGCCGCAAAGCGACTCGGGATGCAAGCAACCCGCAGGGGTGCAAAGGTCCGACGTACATGGATCGCCGTCATCGCACGCGCCATGATCCAGTCGCGCGTCGCATGATTGAATTTGTTCGTTGCAAAACTCGACGGTACACGCCGTTTCGTCGCCGGGGCAAGTGATTGGAGTTCCCGGGACGCAACCCTGTGGCGTGCATTTTCGACCCCATTGCAGAAAAGCCAGTCGCTGCAATGGCCGTCATTCGGCACGGAGTCGCAGGCGTGACGGCTCTCGTCGCAAAAATCGTCCGTGCAGGGAATACCATCTTTGCAAACCGGAGCGGTCCCCGGCATACAACCGTGAACGGCGTCACAAGTCTCCTGACCGTTGCAGAACAGCCCATCATCGCACAGTTTGGAATTCGGCGTGTGAACGCATTGGTTCGCGTTTTCGTCGCATGTGTCCAGCGTGCAGGCCACACCATCGCCGCAATCGACGGGTGGACCAGGAATGCAGCCGCGGGCGACATCGCACAGCTCGACGCCATTGCAGTAAAGGCCATCGCCACAGGAGCTGGAAATCGGAATGTGGTCGCAGCGATCGCCGGCTTCGTTGCACTGGTCCTTCGTGCAGGCGATTCCATCGTTGCAATTCGGCGGCGTGCCCGAAACGCAGCCCTGCAACGGATTGCATGCTTCTTCACCATCGCAGAACAATCCGTTTGAACAGAAGGCATTGTTCGGTGTATGGGTGCAAACGTGCTGAGCTTCGTTGCACGCATCCACTGTGCATGCGATGTGATCGTCGCAATTGAACGGCGTGCCCGGCTGACAACCCGTCTGCGGATTGCACAATTCGTTACCGTCGCAGAATAATCCGTTGGAGCACGATGCGTCGTTGGGAACGTGAATGCACGCGTTGGTGGCCGGGTCGCACAAATCCGTTGTACATGGAATGTTGTCCGCGCAATTCGGCGGCGTCCCCGGAACGCAATGGTTGTTCACGCAGGTCTCCACGCCATTGCAGAAAAACCCGTCGTTGCATGATCCGTTGTTCGGCGTGTGCGTGCAGCTATGCGTGGCCTCATTGCATGAATCCACGGTGCATGGCACGTTGTCATTGCAAATCGGCGGGGTTCCCGCGTGACAACCGAGTTTTGGATCGCACAACTCCACGCCATTGCAGAAAACGCCGTCGTCGCAAAGTGAATTGTCAACAACGTGCCGGCAAGCGTGAATCGATTCATCACACAAATCGTGCGTACAGGCCACCTTGTCGGCGCAGTTCGGCGGTGTGCCGGCCTGACAACCGTTTACCGGATCGCAGGTCTCGGCGCCGTTGCAGAACTGGCTGTCATCGCAATGCGAATTGTTCGGCGTATGCGTGCACGTACGCGTGGCCTCGACGCACACGTCGTTGGTGCATCCGACGCCGTCGTTGCAAATGGAGTTGTTCGGCGTGTGATCGCAGGTCTTAGCGGCCTCATTGCAGGAGTCGGTTGTGCATGCGATGCCGTCGTCTCAATTGAGCGGGATGCCAGGCTCGCAATTATGCAGCGGGTGGCAAATCTCGACACCATTGCAAAAGATGTCGTCGTCACATCGAGTATTGTTCGGCGTGTGATCGCAGGCGTGCGTCGTCTCATTGCACGTGTCGGTTGTGCAAGGCACGCCGTCGTCGCAGCTCGGCGGAAATGGATCAGGCACGCAACCACGAGCCGGATCACATTGCTCGACGCCGTTGCAGAAGATTCCGTCGCTGCACAATGCGTTGTGCGGTTTATTCATGCAGGTATGGGTTTGTTCGAGGCAAACGTCAACGGTGCACGGTATTCCATCGTTGCAGCTCACTGGCGGACCGGCCACGCATCGACCGTTATCGCAAATTTCCTGTCCATTGCAGAAGACGCCGTCTTGACATTCTGTATTCGTGGAACAGCCGCGAATGCAGGCGATCATGTCGTTGTAATCGAAGTTCGCGCCGATGTGACCGTCGTCAATGAAAATGAACGCGACGCATCCATGTCCCAGCTTGCTCGTCTGGTCGTGAACGGTGAATTCGTAATCTTGAGTCGGATCGGCGAGGTAGTATTTGAGAAATTGCGAGCCGACGAGGGTCGTCTGGTTTTTCGCCATGATGCTGCTCAAATACGAATCAAGGGAGTTCAATACGCCGTTGGGTCCAGTACCCTTTGATCCGGAGCCATCGTCAGAGTCATTCAACAATGCGAAGGTCGCCCCTGCGGGAATCAACATGGTTACAGCATTGCCGATCCCATTCGCGGGAATAGAAATCGTGGTGTCATTTGTCGATGTGCCGATACCGCTGGGAAATCCGTCGTTTTGAGTGTCGAGCAGCAGCCAGTTAAATTCGGCCCATTGCGTCTGCTCGTCCATGATTCGGAGTTCACGCGTCGTGCCGGCAATTCCGACAAGATTGTTCGCATTCCACGATGTGTCGCTGGGCGATTGCAAATCCGCAGGAGTCAGCGTAACCGCCGCCATGCACGGCGCGGCGCAGGCGCAGAAAAGTACGAAAAACGGTTTGGCGCTGCTTCGTTGCATCCTCCCCCTCCCCCTTAGGAACTTGCGTCGTGCTGGCGCTATTCCCCCTTGGGCTATCATATCCGCTCAGTTTGCCCGAATGTAGCCTCGCCCGGAGTCTTCCCGATTCTTCCGCTTGCCCGCGGCCGATCGAAGGATTATTGGCCCAAGGCCACTCAATACTGTGCAGTTTGCGGCGGCTATCGTGATTCCGCGATAAGACCTATAATCCTCTATTCGCAATTTCGGTTTAGCTTTTAGGAGAACGAGAAGAACGTGTTTCGATTCAAGAAAGTATGTCTGGAAGCGTTCGGGTATGCCCTGCCTGAGGAAATCGTGCGGTCCGAAGAGCTGGAGCGCGAGCTTGAGCCGGTGTATTCGCGATTCGGGCTGCACGAAGGCCGGCTGGAATTGATGACTGGCATTCGCGAGCGGCGACTATGGGACGATGGAACGCTGCCCAGCGACGCCAGCACAATGGCCGGGCTTCAGGCCCTTGAGAAAGCCGGGGCCAATCCGAGTGAAATCGAATGTCTTTTGCACACGGCCGTTTCCCGTGATTGTCTTGAACCCGCCACCGCATCCGTTGTACACAATAATCTGAAGCTCTCGCCGAAAGCGTTGATTTACGACATCTCCAACGCCTGCCTTGGATTTTTGAACGGCGTGGTGTCACTGGCCAACATGATCGAGCTCGGCCAAGTGAAGCGAGGTTTAATCGTGGCGGGGGAGAGCAGTCGGCAACTTGTGCGAACGACGATTTCTCAACTCTTGAAATCGCGCGATTTGAATCGCCGCGATCTGAAGACCGCACTGACGTCCCTCACCATTGGGTCGGGCGCGGCCGCTTTGGTGATGGCTCATGAGGCCGTCGCGAAGACGAAGCATTTTCTCTTGGGCGGCGTTGGCCGATCGGCGACGCAGCATAATTCACTTTGCCGCGGCAGTGAGGACACCGGCTTCACGCCCGACGTGCCCATGACGATGTGTACCGACGCCGAGAACCTTCTTGAAAGCGGCTGTGCGCTGGCTGCGGACACTTGGCGCGAATTCACCCGGCTCTTGGGCTGGACTGCGGAGACAGTGGATCGGGTCTTCTGCCATCAAGTCGGTTCGGCCCATCGTGATCGACTCCTGCAAACCATCAACCTCGACCCGCGCAAGGACTTTTCAACCTACGAAACGCTTGGCAACATCGGTTCGGTTTCACTTCCGCTCACCATGGCCATGGGCATCGAGCAAGATCAGCCCGATCCCGGCTCACGCATCGCTTTGTTGGGCATCGGCAGCGGCCTGTCCAGCGTCATGCTCGGCGTGCAGTGGTAGGGCGGGTTTGACCGCTTTCTTCCAGTTCTATTTGCTTGTGCACGAATCCTCTCGAGTACGCCGAATGGTGGGAGTCTCTTCGCGAAAAAATGCAGGATAGAAATCCTGCATGCCTTGCGCGCGAAGCGGAGATTTCACACGAGTCTTCCGTGGCCTGTGTACGGGCACCCATCGAATGATCCTGATGTCGCGCGGTTTGTTCGGCAAAAAAATTTCAGAAAGGTATGTTGCATACTTACGCATAATATGTACAATCGATGCCGGCGTGGTCAGTAAGGAGGAGAGATTGTCGTTGATTCTGCGTTTGGTGCGTGGCGGCAAGGCTCGCACTCAGGCCGAACTCCTGCGCGGTCTTCGCGACCGCGGCGAACGAGTGGATCAGTCGACGCTGAGCCGGGATCTGTCGGAACTGAATATCCGCAAGGCCCGCGGGCACTACGTGCTCCCCGCGCGAACGGAGGATTCTGGACCGCCCGCAATTACGGATTTTGCCGGGGTCGTGAAACGATTTACCTCGTGCGGACCCCAACTGACGGTCGTGAAGACCGTTGTTGGGCAGGCCCAGGCGGTGGCGGTTGCCATCGATGCGATGGCGGAGTCGACGATTGTTGCCACGCTCGCGGGAGACGACACAGTTTTCGTGGCGACGAAGAATCGACGAACGCAAGCGGTGACGTTGCGGAGATTGGCACAGTGGTTTGGAGACAAACATGAAATCTAAAACGTGCGTGCTGGCGTATTCCGGCGGATTGGACACCTCGACGATTGTCGTGTGGCTTCGCGAACAAAAGTTCGAAGTTCACGCAGTCCTCGTAGACGTGGGACAGGATGAGGATCTCGAATCGCTGAAGAGAAAAGCGTTGCGGCTCGGCGCTGCAACCGCCTCTATTTGTGACGCCAAACCCGACTTGCTCCGATCGGTCGTGCCCATGGCGATCTCCTTTGCGGCTACGTACGAAGGCAACTATCGCCTGGGCACGGCATTGGCCCGACCGTTCATTGCCGCGGTGCAGGTACGTGCCGCCAGGCAACTGGGCGGCGCCATGCTGGTCCACGGTGCGACGGGTAAAGGAAACGATCAGATTCGCTTCGAGTTCGCTTATCGTTCGCTCGCCCCAAGCTTCCCGGTACTGGCCCCGTGGAAGGTCTGGGATCTCGGTGGTCGGGAGGACATGATCCAATACCTGAAAAGCCGCGGCTTCGACGATGATTATCAGGTGACCAAGTCTTTTAGTTTCGACGAGAATCTTTTCCACCTAAGTGTCGAAGGCGGGCCGCTCGAGGATGCCTCCGCTGAGTTTGACATCGAATGCGTATTGGGCGCGGTGGCCGACCGTTTCGCCGTCGGTCCCATCGGATGCAGCAGTATCTCTCCAATCAATCTCACGTTTGGGCGAGGCGTGCCTGTCGCAATCGATGGAATCCCAATGCCGCTGGGTGACATCCTCAAGATGTTGAATCAGCACTATCGCTTCGCCCCGTGGGCATGGGATCTGGTCATTGAAAACCGCTTTACGGGGATCAAGTCACGTGGCTTGTACATCAATCCCGCGGCGAAACTGCTGCACGTTGCCGTCGACGCACTGGCGCGCACCTGCCTAAACAAACCGACTTATGATGAATACGTACAACTGGGTCGCGCGTACGGCACGATTCTCTATCGTGGCGAATACTTTTCTGATCAGCGCGAAGTGATGGAAGCGTCGGCCGGCGCAATCGTGCGGCGACTGAGCGGAAGTGTCACCGTGCATCCGTTCCCGGTGCCCTATGTCTCACGGGTTCAGTCTGATTCGGCGCTCTTCCGAAAGTCGTTGGCAACCTTTGAGAACAGCGATTACGCCCACGGGGATGCGAATGGTTTCATCAAGCTGAGCTGGCTGACGTCGGTGGGGCGGCCCTTTGTGGAGGATGCAGATGGCAGCATTGTGGAAACAAGATATTCCGCTGGACCAGACGTTTGCGCCGATCAATGCGAGTCTTCGCGAAGATTGGTTTCTGTTTCCGCATGAAATCAGTCTTCAGAGAGCGCACGCTCTAACATTGGAAGCAGCCGGAATTCTGACGCCGAGCGAGCGGCGCGATGTCGATCGGGGGTTGGACCAGATCGAAAGTCGATTTGGCCAATCCCCTTGTCCGACATCAGATGCCGAGGATTTGCACACCTGGATCGAGGACTTGCTGGTCGAGCTCATCGGCGAGTCGGGTAAGAAGATCCACACTGCCCGCTCGCGCAACGATCAGGTGGCGACGTTGTTGCTGCTCTACTTGATTACCCAGGGTGAGGTGTTGTGTCGGCGTCTTTCCTCCCTTGTGGCGCTCTGCTGTCGCCGGGCCCTCGAATGGCGTGAGGACCCTTTCCCTTTGCAGACCCACGCGCAGTTTGCCGTTCCGGGAACCGTGGGATTCTGGATTCTACGGTATGCCGTGTCTCTGGATCGGATCCGCGGGCACGTAGCGTATTACAGGGATCGTTGGCGAGAATTCTGCCCGCTGGGGTCTGGCGCCGCTGCCGGTTCGTCGATTCCGATCGACCGACTCATACAGGCCCGCGAACTGGGCTTCGGGCAACCATCGCTCAACGCGCTCGCTTCGACGGGTACGCGCGACGAATGTCTGGAGTATCTTTTCTTGGCCGCACAGACTTCACTCCAACTACAGTCCTTCGCCGCGGACATAATCGCCTTCTCGCAGACGCCGTTCAGTTGGACGAACTATCCTCGCGAATTCGGAACCGGTTCTTCCATGATGCCCAACAAGACAAATCCGGACGCGATGGAACTGTTGCGAGGCGAAGGTTGTAGTATCATTGCGGCCCTCCCTGAAGCCATGATGCTGCTCAAGGGCCTGCCCAGCGGATACAACAGGGACCTGCAGTGCATCAAACCCATCGTTCGCCGTGTCGTCGAAAAACTGGATGCTCTGTTGCAAATGAGCACCGCTTTTATTGCAACGCTCGATTTCGATCGGGAACGCTTGAAGTCCTCTCTGAGGGTGGGTCACCTGGACGCCACGTTGCGGATGGAGCGAATGGTCGTACGGGGCATCCCGCTACGACAGGCTCATCGAATGATGGCGGAGCAATTGCACGAGCCGTCAGCCTCAACGAACGCAAGTGACCTCAATTGCTGTGACTATCAAACCATGGGCAGCGCCCAACCGGAGGAAACGCGACGAGTGGCCGAAGCAATTCTATCGACCATTGATTCTACGTTGTGAAAGAAGTGAAAATCGCCGGAAACATGAATCGCAAACGTCAGCTTGCCTGCGTTCGCCGTGTCGTAGTGAAGGTCGGCAGCAGAGTGATCGCGGCGAAAGGCCGTCTGCGACCAGGGACCAGGGTCGGCGATCTGCACGAGCATGCCGTGCGTCCTTACCACAACGAGGGCGGCCACGTTAATCAGCCTGCTGCGCCAAGTTCTCGGCTGGGTGCGGCGCGGTCCAGGCTGCAGTCGGCGAGGTTCGATGTACGATCATTTTTCCGCGTGGCGTTTTGCCTTCCTGCCTTTGTGGGTCATCCCTGTGGTTCTGATCTATGCCCCTCGGCGGGCGGATTGCCCCCGCTTCGGGATCACGGTTGAAATGGTGCCGTGGACGGAGGGCGAACATCATCTAACGCGAGACTTCGCGGTTTTTCTGGCCCGCTGGGCACGGCGGTTGGGTTGGCGGGAAGGACATCACGTTGGCTTTTGCAGTCTCCGTTACACGTTTGGCATATCACTTGCAAAGGCCGGCGTCGCGCCCAGGCTTGCGATGGTTCTCGTGCGGCATTCTGATATCAACCTCACCGTCCGACTCTATTCGCACACTGCGTTAGCCGACCGCGCCGAAGCACTGGCGACCGTTCCGAGCCTTACTATTAAGGCGGCGAATCATGTCGCTACTACCGCTACCGAACCCAGTTTGGATGAAATTGTCTTTCTGCTCTTCTTTCCGAAAACGACGGTGAAACATGACGCTGGCCACAGCTCTCGCCCGCAAGTCGGCATCATGTCGTTGGCATCGTCGCGATACTTGCTTCAAAGCGCGATTTGTAGCCCATCGGCCATCGCGATTTACTGTATTACGACACGTATTGCGTACGGCGATGGGCCACCTCATATTGCGATCGACTGAATAAGTATCTTCGTATTTTGATGGTTATCAGACTGGGCAGTGATACCACGGAGGCAATTTGACGTTTGATTCGAACGCATGCCTAACGGTAGAATTTCTTCCACATCAATCGGGAGGGGCAGTTTCGTGTGCATCGGGCAAGTTCACCTGTCCATCATTTTGTGTGTCGGCATGGTCCCTTCCGCGCGCGCCGTCGCCATCCCACCAGCATCAGTCGCGACCGCCACTCAGGTTTTTGACTTCCGCTCGGATTGGAGCGACACGCAAAATCCAAACGGAGTGTGGACGCTTCGAGAAGGCGTGAATCTGTTGCCGCCGGTCAGCTCCTGGCAAAGCGCATTGGGAGGTTGGTCTACGCCGCAGCCCGGCTGGGCCAGGTCGGAAAACGGCAACAATCGGTTGCCTTTTTGGTTTCGCAGCAACGGGTCGGAAACCTTTGTTCACGACTTTGAAGCCGGTGACGTCGTCGTGCACACCACAGATCCTGCTAACGGGGTAGGCAACGGTCTCGCCAACGCCGTGTGGACGAGTCCAGGGAGCGGAGTCATCGACGTTGCCGGCGCCGTCTGGATGGGCCGTGACATCGGACGAGCAAACAACTGGTTCCTCTATCGGGATCAGACATTACTCACAAGCGGGCATATCGAAAGCGGTGACGCCTTTTCGCGGGCAAGCCCGATGAGCCTGGCACAGGGTAGCGGTGGACCGAACGCTGTCCTCAACATATCCGTCTCAGAAGGAACGACCATCCAGCTGGAGTTCGAACGAACAACCACTTCCGGCGACTTCGTGGGCGTAAATCTTTCCGTGGACTTCACCCCGGACGCAGTCCCCGGCGAGATTCCCATCGCCTGGTGGAGATTCGATGAGAGCGGCGGCACGACCGTCGAGGACTGCGCCGGAAGATACCCCTTGATCACGCCACCAGCGATCTCGTCGACATGGGCAATGTACTGCCCTTGGTTGGCACGAGTTTCTCAGTTCAGACTTGGGTGCAAACGACGTTGGTCCAGAATGACAACACGGTCGTCGTTGGAAAACATGACGCAGGTTCATTCGATGGATACATGATGCGGTTGAACCGCGACACGGCCAATTATGGCGAGGACGGAAAGGCGAGCTTCTATCAGTCCAATTCACAGGCCAACACCGCCGTGTCCACGACGACCGTTACCGATGGACACTGGCACCACGTCCTCGCTACCTACACGCTCGGTGAGTCGTTGCGGCTCTATGTAGACGGACAACTCGAGTCCACTCTTCCCTCGCAGACGATCGTCGCCAACAATGCGCCGTTCCTCGTCGGTGGAGTCTTGTTCTTTGGAACCCTCACGAACTTCTTCACCGGATTGGTCGACGAGGTGCAGATCTATGACTACCCCTTGAGTGCCGAGCAGGTTCAGTTTCTCTTCTCGAACCCAGGCCTCAGCCTGTCCAATGGATTTGGTTTGCTGCATTTCGTGGTATGCCTCGCCGGGCCCAACGTCGAGCGTGCCCAGGGCTGCCAGGATTATGATTTCGACCGCGATGGCGACGTCGATCTGCATGACTACGCCCGTCTTCTGCGACCCTTTGAGTGCCGTTTGCCGCCTTGACTCACCGCGCTCACTGTCAGAATTCGGCAACGCAGAAGATGGGTTAACATGTCGCAACCCCTGTTCGACGCGAGAGGTGGGTCGCGAGGCTCAGGGCTCGGATGATCCTGCTGCGACATCGGGTGCGTTCGCCGGGCGCGCCCGAGCCTGATTCAGCTGGTCGATCGCTTTTTGCACGGCAATGACACGGTCGTGTTCGGGCCCCAAGGCGGCGGTCAAAATGGAAAGGGCCTGCGTTAAAGACCGTTCGGCGGCGTCGAACTGCGCGAGGGACGTAAGACAGAGTCCCTGGCGATAGCGGAGCACGCCGATGGTCACGTGATTCTCGGGAAGCGTCCTCGACGCTCGTTCCAGAGCATCCGCGAACATGCCCTCAGCTTCTTCGAAACGCCCCTGGTAGGTGCGCACGCGCGCAAGGTTTGACATGGCGCCAATCGTATCTGGGTGATCCTCTCCAAGCACGCGGCGACGGCGATCGAGGACTTCGACAGAGCGCTGTTCCGCTTCGTCAAGCCGGTGGAGTTCCATTAGCGCATAGGCGAGGTTGTTTTGAGCGGTCATGGTGCTGGGGTGATCCGGTCCGTTGCTTTGCAGCAGGGCCGCAACGATGTCCCTATAGACGGGTTCGGCTTGCTCGAACTGACCACGATTGAGGTACACCAATCCAAGGTTGTTACGAGCGTTGATCGTAGCCGGATGTGTGGCGCCGAGCGTGCGTTCGTACGCTCGATACTCTTCTGTGTGAATTCGTTCAGCCTCGGAATAGCGGCCCATCGTGGTGTAAAGCCGACCAAGGTTGTCCAACGAAGTCAAGGTTGCGGGATGATCTGCGCCGGAAACGCGTCGGCTTCGTTTGACGGCTGTCAACAAGAACTGCTCGGCGGCCTGATAATTACCCAGATGCATCTGATCGTAGGCAAGATTGTTGAGAGTCGCGATTGTCGCCGGATTGTCGGGCCCTGACTTCCGCATGTGCGTATCCAACAACTTGCTGTCGATTTCCCTCGCCTCCTCGTAGCGTCCAGCTTGAAGGTAAATTGACGACAAACTGCCCATGGAAAGCAGCGTTGCGGCGTGTTCTGGTCCCAGTGTTGAAGCCTTGAGCTCGATGGTTCGTTTGAGTAGACCCTCAGCCTCCGGGGAGCGACCCTGGTCGATGTAAACTTCGCTTAGAAAATGGCCAGCATTTAGGGTAGTGGGATGCGTCGGTCCCAGGCGCTTCTGGGCGCGATTGTATGCTTCACGGATCCGCGTTTCGGCATCATCAAGGCGGCCACGCAACCGCGTCAAGTTCCCCAGTCGTACTTCCTCTTCAATGACGTCGCTTTCGTGGTCGGCCTCGAATGCGCTAAACAGTTCGGAAGCGCGAACGTAATGCGCTTCCGCCGTTTCATACTCTCCAAGGCTCTCGTAGGCTGCGCCGATCGTGTTGCGTATAGAGGCCTCGACAAATGGTTGATCTTGAAAGCGGCCGCCGATCTTATTCGACGCCGCGTCCAGAACACTACGCACGGTTGCCTGGCGATCAGGCACTTGGTCTGGCGCGGCGGAAGCCAAGAGATCCTCATTTAGGAATTGGTTGATGGCCCCGGCGATAGACGCTTGGGTGCGTGCTTCGCGGAGGTGTTGCTCGGCCAGTGCTCGCTGGCGAGCTTCGCGAACGCCGTAAGTCACACTGACGCACGCGGCGATGATGAGAGCCACGGCTGTGGTGGAGCCCGCAAATACGGCGAGCTTGTTGCGCACGAGGAACTTGGTGGTCCTGTAGCGGAAGGTCTGCGGGCGGGCGAGGACCGGTAACCCAGCCAAGAATCGCTCCAGGTCGTCGACGAATTGCTCTACGGACGAGTAGCGCTCGGCTGGCTCTTTCTGCAACGCTTTCAAGGTTATGGTATCGAGGTCCCCGACAAGCTCCCGCTCGCGTTGCCTTCGATCCGTCACCGGTAGAGGTCTTCTTTTCACCCGCGTGTTTAGTGAACGGGCTGGGCCCTGTGAGGCCGTCAACATGGCGCTGGGACGGAGCGGTTGTTGTTCGCAAATTGCTCGTTCGTATTCGGCGCGCGATCGTGTGGTCAATTGATATGGCTCAGCTCCGGTAAGGAGTTCGTAAAGAATCACACCGAGTGAGTAGGTATCCGTGGCGGTTGTGACGCGTTCATTTCGCACTTGTTCCGGGCTTGCATATCGTGGCGTCAACAGGCGAATGTCGGAAGACGTAGTTGCCGTCGAGTAAGGATCGTCATCAGAACGAATGATCTTCGCGATTCCAAAGTCCAGGAGTTTTGGTGTTCCGTCTGACGAGACCAGAACATTCGTCGGCTTCAGGTCCCGATGAACGACAAGACTCTGATGTGCATATTGCACGGCCGCGCAAACTTGGATAAACAGACGGAGCCGGTCGTTAAGCGGCAATCGGTTCATCGCGCAATGCTCAGTAATCGTCACTCCTTCGATGAGTTCCATGACCAAATACGGCCGGCCATCTTCCGTTGCACCACCGTCCAACAGGCGGGCGATGTGTGGATGGACCAGTTGAGCAAGGACTTGACGCTCCCTTCGAAATCGGCGGAGTACATCGTCAGTGTCCATACCGCGTTTGATCAGCTTGATTGCCACGCGTTGCTCAAATTGATGATCGGAACGATGGGCAAGCCACACTGTCCCCATGCCACCGGCGCCGAGCAGTCGCTCAAGCCGGAACGCTCCAAGTTGTGCTCCCGGTCTCGCCAACGGATCCTGCTGTAGATCAGCCAACTGCGGGTCGATGATCCCGCGAGAGGGCGCATCGAGTCCGCCGGTAGCGGCATCGGCGTGGAGTAGCGCCTCAAGCTGTCGACGGAGATCTGGGTCGGCGGCGCAAGTGCTATCAAGAAATGAGCGGCGGCGCTCGGCGGGAATGGCGAGCGCTTCATGGAATAGCGATTCAAGTCTTCGCCATTGCGGTTTGACTTCGTCTGGGCCTGAGGATGTCGGCGTCGGAGTCGTTCTGATCCCCTTCAGTCTGGTCTAACAGGTGCGAGCCCGGCATCGTCGCCGAGCTTCGTCCGCAGCCAAGCACGGGCGAATCGCCAATCGCGCTCCACCGTTGCAGTGGATACGGAAAGGGCTTCTGCTGCCTCATCAATCGTACAACCCGCAAAAAACCGTAATTCGACGACTCGGGCCTTCTCACGATCGTACCGAGCCAGCTCCTCTATCGCCTCGTGCAGATCCAAAAGGTCCACATTGAGCTCGGGAGCAAAAGCTGTGATTTCTTCGAGTGTCGAAGACGGGCCTCCATGACCACGTTTGGACGCTCGTCGGGCCACAGCGTGGTTAATGAGGATCCGCCTCATAACCTTGGCAGCCACCCGAAAGAAGTGAGCGCGATTCTGCCATTTCACGCCGTCCTGTTTTGCCAGGCGCATATAGGCCTCGTGGACGAGCGCTGTAGCCTGAAGCGTGTGATCGGGGCGCTCCCGATGCAAATAGCCCTCCGAGAGCGCTCGCAGTTCAGCATAGACGAGAGGAAGAAGCTTGGCGAAGGCGGTCGCCTCATCGGTGGAGTCGAGATCAGCAAGGATCTGGGTGATTTCAGCATCTTCCGCTGTGGCCACGTATTCCGTCCCCCGAAAAGCGATTCAAAGTGATGGGGTTTCACGTTGAATCTTGCTTATGTGACTGGGGCCGAGTTGTTTGGCTCGGCGGGGCGATTTTAGCGGATTCGGGTGACGAAGAGCAAGTTTCTAGGAGATGCCTCGATGAGGCTTCAAAGGCTGCGTCCATTCGTCCCGCCACGGCTGAGAAAGTCTATTTGCAAGCTAGTTTAAGAGGCTTTGATGCGATCATTTTCGTGAAGAACAGCCGGCTGCAATGTTTATCTAGCTGCGTAAGTTGCGGTGAACGGTTGTCAGTTTCCAACTCGGCTTGAGTTGTTCGGGAACCACTCGCCGGGCCAGGTGCCGTGGGGCGAATGCAAGGAGATCGAATCTTCAAAGCCAAAACAAACGATTCGCGCGATATTGAGGCAAAACCTGCCCCTGCAAGGGGGTGAGTCTTCAACGAATAATCGTGGCAAACTCTCCCCTGTGTAAGGGGAGAGAGAGCACGAATGAACCCGGCGAAAACAATCGCCACGACTGAAAGGGCAGAAGATTATGAAAACCAACTTGATGAGTAAGGCCAGGCCGCTGCTGTTCATTGTATCAGGTCTTCTATGGATCTCATCCACCACAGTGCAGGCCATAGAACCGACGCCACAAAACCAGACTGTGACGAGGTTGGCAAACGCCAGTGTTGCCCAGATGACAAGTACTAACATCACGCTCGGCGCGACGGATCCGGACACTTCTATCAATAGCCTTACGTTTACAAGAGTTACGGGCAGCGGACCCTTCAATGGCACATTGACAACGGTTGCCGGAACCAATGGGCGGATTCGGACATATACTCCGAATGCCGGTTTTGCAGGAACTGACAGTTTCAGGTTTACCGTCAACGACGGTGGAGGGGTGCCGAACCCCCAACCTCAGGGAACTGTCACCATTCGGGTGCGTCCCGGCATTTTCATTTCTGATAACAACAATATACCCGAAGGAAACAATTTTCTTAACTGCTTGACGAGTCAAGCGGGATTCAATATTGGTCTGACTGTACCTCTTCCGTCGGGTACCGTCACTGTGAACTGGGCCACCCAAAACGCAACAGGCAATACCCCCGTCCCTGCCACCGCCGGGACCAACAGTCCCTGCTTATTCTCCGGTGCTGATTATGTACCAGCTTCTGGTACCGTCACATTCGCACCGGGTGATACCTTGGAGAGTGCGTTTGTCGATATTTGGAGCGATTTGAACCACGAGGAAACTGAGATTTTCTTCGTTAACTTGAGTGGCGCCAGCGCCAATGCGGAAATCGTCCGAGGGCGGGCCGTAGGGGCCATCATAGACAACGACTTAGGCATCGCCGAAGGCGTTCCTGCGGACGCGATAGCCGAGGTTGGGGAGCCCGTCACTTACGGCGTTCAATGGACCGTTCCCGATCCTGAGAATTGGCACTCGCTGAACACTATTGACGTGCGGCTTGTTGACGATCGGGAGGAAATCCTGCGCCTGCGTTGGGACGATGCCGCCAACACGTTCAGTCTGTTCAATCCAGGCAACGAAACTTTCTCCCAGTCTGCCACGCCTGGCGACCGCGGACAGTTTCAAGGGTCAGCAGTGACCCTCTCTCTGCTAGAAAGTGACGTCGTTGGGAGCGGCCCCACCGGGCCGAGCGTAACGCTCAATCTGAACTTGAGCTTCAAGCCGCAGGCCGCCGGGCGCACGTTCACCGTAGAGGCGTCCGCCACGGACGACACTGGCGGTGAACAGGGTTACGAAACAGTCGGAACGATAACGGTTGAGCCACATTAGGCCGACCTTGTCGGTTCGCGTTTAAGGCAGGGCAGCCGTTCCTGGCTGCCCTGTCTTTTGGTGTGCGTCAGGCACGGCGCATGACTTGGAGGTGCAATATTGTGTCCTGTGCGGAAAGGTGGTTGGATTCCCGCGTCTTGGTTCATTCAGGGGCTACCTTTGGGGGCGGTCGCACTAACTGTCCGCATCAACGCCCAGTCCTGCCCTCTCGCAGCATTCAACATCGCGATACTGCAAAGGTCTAAGCGCACGGCGTGCAGCAATACGAACAACCGTTATCAACTACGACGGACCACTGTGGACTGAAGTACCGCCAGGCATCAACCGGATCGGTCCTTCGCGCCCTTGAGAAGACCACGAGTTTGCTGGGCAATCACGAACGAGACGGCATCTCCCTTGCCTTGACCGTCGCGATTTACAAAACCGCATTCCCGATGATGTAAGTCAATGCTATTTTGAGTTTTACGAATCAGAACCCAGGCGTCTTGGGGCGGCGCTTGCGCATTCTCAAGAGCCTCTTGCGCAACTCCTGAGACTTGCAAAGACTTGGCCGAGGATCCGGCTAACGATTCAAAGCGCCATTCTCACAATTGCCTAAAACTAGCAATTCGAGGTCGGTCGAAGGTTGTAGCGTGACGGTTAGCTCCTGTCGGTTCCGAAATTGGCATTCCCTGTCTTTGCTGGCCTGTTTCATAGCAGATACCTTTACGTCTTGCCCACCTGTGGCGGCAATGCCCCTCTGGTGTGTCCCATTTTGATGTCTTGCTTGGTCTCCGTTTTGTAGCCCACTGCCCGAGGTTCATGCACGGTGCATTCTTTTTTTGTGACGCCCTTGATGGCCCGTTTACGCATTTGACGGGGGGGTCCTTTTTGGGTCGCTGACAGCGAAATAGTCATGAACGGTGCGTTGCATTTTCGTAATTAGTGAAATGAAGGGGTGAAATTGCCAGGAGCAGCATCAAGAAGGAGGGCAAGCGATGAGAATGATTACGGTAAAGCGACCGAGCCACAAATCAATCAAGGGAGCATTGGCCGGCGCTTATGTACTTCTCTTCGTGGCTCAAGTCCATGCAGCCGACAGGTTCTGGATCGCAGACCGCGCGGGCAATGCAAACGGTGTGTTCAACACCACCACTCATTGGCAGAATGGCCTCATGCCCGGAAGCAACGACATCGCCCACTTTGGTGTAACCAGCAGCAATTTCGGCGTTTTCAGCTACACGGTGTCCTTCACCGCCGACGCGACCAACCTCGGCCTGGTCATCGAGGATGACGGGGTCACCTTCGATCTCAGCGGGCACCTCTACTCCACTGGACTGGTTCAAGGAATCGACATCGCCACAGTGGGCGGACGCTCCGGCCGGCTCACCGTCATCAACGGTGTGATGAACCCGGAATTCACATCGCTAGTCCGTGTCGGTGCGGCGACCAACGCTTCGGGCGCGCTGGTAGTCGGCGCGGGCGGGCAGTTTTTCGGCTCGGCCAACATCCTTGTGGGTGCGCTCGGACCCGGCACACTGAACGTAATGGCTGGCGGAGATCTCCTCGCCAACGAAATGCTGATCGGACAAGGGGCCGCCGGGAGCGTGAACATCGGAACCGCCACGGTTACCGGTGCCGGCTCGGCCTTGGTGACCTCCGATCTGAAGGCCGGAAGCACCTCCGATGGTACGCTCAACATTCAGGCCGGTGGTCAGGTTGAGAGCACCAACGGCTCGATTGGCTTCAACAGCGGTGTCACCGGAATGGTCAACGTGGACGGCACGGGCGGTCTCTCGAAATGGAACGATTCAGGCCCGCTCACCGTCGGGGAGAGTGGGTCCGGCAACCTGAGTATCACAGCCGGCGGACAGATGTTGAGCGACTCCGGACTGGTCGGAAATCTCACCGGCAGCACCGGAACAGCGACGGTGGACGGTACGGACTCAAGGTGGACACTTTCAGGTGGCTTGACAGTCGGCCAGGATGGTTCGGGAACATTGAACGTCACTGACGGTGGAGCAGTTGTTTGCGATTTCAGCAGCATTGGAACCGGCAAGGGTGGTGACGGCACAGGAACTGTCAAAGTTTCTGGTGCAGGATCGCAATGGATCAACGCACGCGATCTGGAAATCGGGGTTCTTTCGCGAGGGGCCCTGAACATCAGCGACGGAGGTCTGGTGCAGGTCAATTCAGGCACTCTGTTGGTCGGCCTCGAAGGTTTCACCGACCAGGGGCAGAACATTGTCAATATTATGGGCGGCCAATTGGAGACGGTTAGCGCCAACGTGGGTTTCTTCTCCGAAGGCGCGGTTACCATCGCGGGGACAGGCGCGGTGTGGGACAATTCGGGCGATTTGGACATCGGCCATAACTCGATCGGCTCGCTCAGCATCTCAGCCAACGCCATCGTGAATTCCGCAAATGGCACCATTGCGAGTGGACAAGCGAGTGAAGGTCATGTGACTCTTGATGGCAAAGATGGAATTTGCTCGTGGATCAATTCGGGTGACGTGAACGTCGGCTTTCTGGGCAACAAAGCAACACTGGACATCAAGAACGGCGGCCAGGTTCAAAGTGTCGGCGGCTTGGTGGGAGGTAGCTTCCACGTGACTGAGGCTGTTGTAACCATTGACGGCAAAAGTACAGACGGCTTCAGCTCGCAATGGATCATGTCCGGCGATCTGACTCTGGGTGATATCGCCGAGCTGGATATCAGCAATGGCGGACGCGTTGAGAATGCAAATGGCGCGCTCGGCGGAGTGGTCAGTGTTATCGGCTCAGACTCCCTGTGGAGCAATTTAGGCGATCTGTCCGGCCAGGGTAGGCTGGACATTGCCGAGGGTGGAAAGGTCGAAGACGTCAATGGCTCAGTGATTGTGACCACCGTTTCCGGCGCCGGTTCCCAGTGGATCCATTCGGGACAACTGGAAATCAACCCCGTTTTTGAAGAAGGCTCGCTCACAATAACAGGTGGGGGGCGGGTCGATGATACCGTTGGCATCGTCGGCGGCACTTCCGCAAGCTCGCCAGCGGCCAACGTCATCGTGGACGGTGCCAACTCGATTTGGTTCAACTTAAGCCTTTTCATCGGACAACAAGGCAGCGCAGCGCTCATTGTCACCAACGGCGGCAACGTTCAAACCAACGACGGCTTTATCGGCGGTTTGGTCACGGTCAGCGGCGCCGATGCCTTGTTGCTAACCAATTTACTGAGCATCGACGGCCGGGTGACCATTGGACAGGGGGGGACCGTGGTTGCCAATCAGAATATCCAGCTCCAACGCGACAGCGGCGGCAGCGGCGAGTTGGATCTCGTCGGCGGCACGCTCGACAGCGCCGTCGTGACTGTGCCTAGCGGCGCGACCTTCAACTTCCTGAGCGGGACGCTCCACGTCGGAACCTTCAACACCTTCTTCAACGGTACCCTAGTCAATAAAGGCGGCACGCTGGCCCCCGGCCACTCGCCCGGCAAGACCACGATTAAGGGCGATTATGTTCAGCAGTCCCTGGGCACGCTGCAAATCGAACTGGCCGGCAGGACCCGCGGAGGCAACTTCGACTTCGTGAGTGTTTCGGGCACCGCTGCCTTGGGTGGCCAGTTGCAACTGCTAAGGCTGAATGAACATGAATTCCTCCCCAACCCTGGCGAGGCGTATGGCATTCTGGAAGCGGGAGCCATCTCTGGCGCGTTTTCCAATGCCGCTTCCGGCCAGCGGCTGGCGACCACCAATGGCCTGGGTTCATTCATCGTCAGTTATGGCCCGGGCAGCACGTTCCCGGAAAACCTGGTTGTGCTTTCAGAATTCCAATGCACCACCGCGCCTGGTGATTTCGACTGCGATGGCGATGTGGACGCCGATGACCTGGAATTCTTCGAACGGTGCGCCGCCGGGCCGGACGTTCCGCACCTGGCCGGCTGCCCCGTGCCCGACGATGGGAGCGGCCATCGGGTCGCTGATTTCGACAAGGACGGCGACATCGACCAGAAGGACTTCAGCGTTTTCGTGCGCTGCTTCAGCGGGCCGGACGTGCCCGCCAATCCAGCCTGCGCTCAGTGAAATTCCGGCGCAGTGTTAAAGATAGACTTCGTCCTCGGTGTTCGTGTAACGGTGGTGCAGGCTTTGCCTTATGCCGTCCCAAGCAGCAGCGGTTTATGAAATCACATTATCGATGACGTAAGAGAATGTTATTTCGCATTTTACGAATCCGACGCCAAGCGTCTTGGGGCGGCGCTTGCGCATTCTCTGGAACCTCTGGACCAACAAGCCAAAGGAAGCCAAATCGATCTGCACCGTCTGTTGAGTGAGGCGATTGATGTTCAGCATGCATGTTCCGTTTCACAGGCAACACACAGCCGTTGTTTGCGCCGATGCCGACCCGAGCTGCGCAAGCGAAGACAAGCTCGCGATCCAGCAGGCAACGCTGAATCGATGCGAGATCACAACCATACGCCTCCCTCCAACTCGGTGATTGACTCCGTCTCGCTAAGACTCCTTGCATTCTGACAATCGTCAAGAAAGAACCCTGACAACGGTGTAACGATTTCGGATGCCTGTCCAAGGCAAGCAGTGATAGATGCGAACGCCAAGATTCTTAAACATGGTCGTGCTAGACCTTGTCTACGCTTCATATGCTAGTTAGCAGAGTCGTCAACTGATCCGGCGTCCAAGGCTTCAACATGAACCGATGCACGCCCAGCGCCGCGAATTCCGCTCGACGATTCAAGTTGCTGTGACCAATGAGCCTTAGGTCGGGATGTTCCTTTCGGATGCAGGCCACAAAATCGTCAGGACCGACTCCCCGTATCTCATAGTCGATGACAGCCACTTTGATCTCGCTGCGTTCGCGCAACAAGCGAAGCGCCTTCTCATGCGTGTCGGCTTCGTGGCACTCTAAACCGATGCTCCGAAGTCGCAAAGTAGTGATCCGGCGATACGCCTCATTGTCTTCAACGATAAGCACAGCGCCGACCGTTACGCGGCAGGAAGGTGACGGCTCGTCTGTCATTCAGTCTTGTCTCGCATGGACGACGTTAATGCCGAAATTGGTGCAGTGCTGGGGTAAGTAGCTGAACGACAGGATAAGGTCAATCCCATTTCCGGTTCCAACTGCACCCACTCTGGCTGCGCTGCACGCGGTACGAAATGCAAGCATGCAACGGGAGGTATCTGAATCTGCGGATTCGGAAACTGGGATCATGCGGACACAGGAGATTTACTTGTAGATTTCTTCGACGAGCGCGGTCACGCACGCAACGCAGAGTTCCTGATCACCCCCAAAGTTCCCGTTGGGAGGGATCGACTGGCATCCTTTGGCCCATGAGGTCAAGGCGTCCTCCTTGCTAAGCCCGTCCTGCGTTCGCAGCTGATCGATAACTGTGACATAGCTGACCAGCGCCTCGTCGGACAACGTGGGGCACGCCTGACGCATGCTGTCCGTCAACGGCCCGTTGTTGGATGGCGGATTGGCTTGGTTTCCGCATCCGGCAAGCACCACCATCGCAAACAATATGGAAACCATTTGTTTCATATGTTTCGCATCTCCCGCTCTGTCCTCGTGACGTCCCCTGGTCTCATCACCACGGCCGAAAGGCCATAAAGAACAAATTGTCCCCGGGCGTGCCGCTGGCGAACACACCAAGGAACGCACCGGTTTGTCCATCGTACTCAAGAACTTGGTCCGTTCCTTGATTGACGACAAGGAGGCTGCCTGTATCGGGATGAATGAGCAGTCCGGCGGGCAAGTCCAATCCACCGGCACCCGGTGCGACGAAGGTGGAAATGGCTCGCGTGACGGCATCCACGCGGGCCACACTGTGGTTGCCGCTCGACGCGACGAAGGCATCGCCCGCTGCGTCAAACGCAATGTCGATGGGTGCCGTAAAGCCCGCCAGTCCGAGGTCGGCGAATATATCAACGAACTCGCCTGAAGCACCGTTGTATTCAAGTACAACGTTGGTCCGCTGGCTGACCACAAAGAGATTCCCGTTGGGACCAAAGGCAAAACCAATCGGACTGTCCAACCCTCCGCTACCTGCGGCAACGAAGGAACCCACCAAGTGGCCGTCGACGCCGTCGAATTCCAGAATACTGTCGTCCGATGGCTCAGAGACGAAGAGATCACCGTTGGGGCCAAATCGCAAGACGAAGAGACTGAAGTTCCCGGGAATACTGGCGAATGTTCCGATCAGATCACCCGTCGCGCCCTCGTATCGAATCACCGAGTTAGTCGTGAAGCTCACGACGAAGATATCACCGGTAGGTCCGACGTCCACGCCGACGGGAAGGGTTCCGGAGCCTACTGCAATAACCGTGCCGAGATCCGTGCCGTCAAACCGGTCGAACTCGCTGACGTTGCTTCCCGCAAAACCCGTAACGAGCAAGTTCCCTGGGTTCCCGATCGCGGGAGTCCATGCAAACTCCGCCTGAACGCTTTTCGCCGTGTTCATCGTTACGGTTGTCGTAGCATTAGTTCCACTTGCATCGCCGGAATACTTGACGAATTCATATCCAGCAGCCGGCACTGCTTGCAAACTCACGACGGTTCCAACTGGGTATGAGCCTCCCGCCGGATCGAGCGCCACAGTTCCAGACCCTGATGGTGTGGCCGTGACGGCGAGTGCAACTGGACTTGGCGGAGGCGGCTCGGCGGACGAGCTGAACCGCGCGGTAATTGCGGTATCGCCCTCCACTGTGAAGGTGTGCATGGACTGAGTGTCGATGACCTGACCATTTCCGCCATCGAACTCCTCGAACACGAAACCGGCGTTTGCCGTGGCCGTAACAATCAACGTTGTTCCAGGCGCGTAGGTGCCTCCTGGCGGGTTAAGCGTGACACTTCCGGCACCCACCGGCTGTATCTCGACTGCCACGTCGTAGAGCTTCGGCACTACGGGCACAAAGATCACCCGGATGGAGATGTCGGTTTCGGCGACCAATGAAAAGGCCGGTTCCGCAGAAAGAACTTGGTTACTCTCATCCATGTAGCTCTGAAAAATGTACCCTGCATGGGCAACGGCATTCATCGTAACTTCTGTCCCGAATAGGTACGTACCGTCGGGCGGCGCCAGAACCACTTCTCCGGCCCCCGATGGTTCGATCGTGGCGGAGACGTGGACAAGCAACGGTTCGAATTGCGCTGTGATCGAGATGTTGCGGTCTACGACGACTGTCAACTCAACGGCCGAGCTAGTCGCATCACCGCCGAAGCTGACGAAAGCGAACCCTCGGGAGGGCGCAGCCGTCAACTTCACTTTGGTTCCTTCTTCGTATGTCCCGCTCGCTGGATCAAGAGAGACCGTCCCCGATCCTTCCGGGCTCACAACAACCTCGACCGTGAAATGCTGGACGCCGCCCGCGCCGGTTCCGCCGCTCCCATCACTGGGAAGTGGTCGACCATCGGTCGTGCTCCCAGCCCCGTTGTCGTTCAACGCGGAGAGGATGTCAGAGAGCTGACACCCGAAGAGCGCGAGGGCCAAGCAGGGTAGGGTCAGTAGAAGAAACTTCTTGACGCTCGTGCGATGCAATCGAACCCCCTTTCGACACGGAATCTCGTAAGAACAGCGCGGTGGTGAAGGATTATGAACGGCGACAACCGGAGAAGTCAACGTCCATCCTAGTGAGTCTGCCGGTTGCGCCTCGCAATCCGCTCCGATACCCGGACCAGCAACAAGACCAATTTTCTGCGAAGGCATTCCACTTTACCGCCAAGTATTATTAGTCGAGATCATGCGTTTCTGTTCTCGGCCCAAGCTCTTTATAAGGGAAAATTTATTCATTTGGATGCACGATCGTGACCCGCCTAGGATGAGTTGTTCACGTCCCGAGCGTTCGGGCGTTTTGAATCCGGTCTTCATTTCCAAAAAAGGGGAAACTCGATGCCACAAGCACTATTGGACGCAATCGCGAATGTCATTTCACTGCTCGGTACATGGGTGAACACCCATGGGCTTCAGCAGGCCATCGACGCAGTCAATCGCGTCCTCGGGTAGATCTTCGCGTTCGTTGCGACGAATAAAGGGGAAACACTCGGCGGGCGGGCCTCACTTGGGACCCGCTCGCCGACGTCGTTTCACGGTGATCGAAAGAGGCTGACTATGCTGCGAATCTCTTGTGCAGACCGCGCCACTGCGAACACGCGTGCGCGTATACCATGTGCGGTCCTTTTGCTTGCCGCGATTTGCTGCCACACGAAGGCCGACTTCTGTCCAGACGCGGGAACGGTTTATCCCACCGGCAATTCACCCTTCAGCGTGCAAGTTTGTGATCTCAACGGCGATGGTCGCCCCGATCTGGTGACCGCCAACGCCGACACGGACACAGTGTCGGTGTTGCTGCGCAATGCGGACGGCACCTACGCGGCG
>JACQFE010000010.1 GCA_016200265.1 Planctomycetota bacterium
ATTGAGGTTAACCCAGGAGCGGAGCGCCGCCGCCCGGCGCGCGCATCGAAAACGAACACTGCTGGAATTAAACCGAATCGGCATCGCCCTGCGAAACCTACGTACCTGTCACTGCCCGAAAGAATAGCGTTGTAGTACTAGGATGGGGCGTCAAAACGGCTGCCGACCGACTCATAATCAGCGGGGTCATGCATTACCCATTCCATACTTGGGTTGGCCCGCCTTCAGGGACACGTCTGCGGGCCGGACGTGCCCGTGAACGGATAGGCAAAGCCCTTGAACGCGTCCACGATGCTGGCGACGTCCGAAATATTGACCTTATTGTCCGGTGGACTTGGGGTGACGTCCGCACGAGCAACAATCAGTGCTGAAGGCAGACCCTTGAACTTGTCCACGCAGGCCACGATGTCGCCGATTGCCGGCTGGGTCAGCGGGGGCGTGTTACAAGTGCCCCCGCCAGTGCACTGGACGTTGGTGGTGCAGGCCGCGCCGGCGTTAGACCCACCCACGCAAACGGCGTGGGGCTGGAATGGCGTGGCCACATCGCCCCAACGCTGCGTCTTGATCGTCAGCGGCGCCGAAATCGCGGTGCAACTCGCTTCACTGCCCTGGCAAGAGGAGGCAAGCTGCCTGACCTCGTAGACCGAACTCGGGACCACGTCCCTGCCGGTGACGTGCAGAACCGCGCCGCCCAGTGCCGCCGGCCAGTCGACGTATACCGGAGCGCACTGCAACTGTGCGCACTTGAACGTCGTGGGCGGAGTCTCCGTTTCCGTGCAGTTCGTGGGCGTACTTACATACCGAACCTGCCCTTCAAACGCACTGAAATTCGGCGCTGGGAATTGCGGCAGGTTCGACGGCGACGGGCGTTGCAGTTGGGCGAGAACCACGCGAATCGCGGTTGCAGGCGGGTTCGCCCCGGACCGCACGCGGAATGAGCTATACCGTACTTTTTCAGGACTCGTCGGGTCCGGCATCAGGTAGGGAACGCCTCCCGGACCTGTGCACGGATCGGTCCCGTTCGTGATCTCGTCGCCATCGTTGACGCCATCGCCATCGGTGTCGGCGAGGAAGGGGCTGGTGCCGGTATGGCACGCATCCTTGGGCCCGCAACAGCCATCCGATTCGAGTACGTCCGCCAAGCCGTCTCCATCTGCGTCGGTGCAATCGGTGCCCGCGCCCATGTACGTTCCGCCCATGTTGCCACAGACCAGCGCAGCGCTGAACCCGGCGCCTTGTGTCACCAATACGCATCCGCTTACAGTTCCTGGCATACCAGGAACACAGCAAGCGCCGCACTCGCACGGCACGCATTGGGGAGGTTGGGTCACGTGAATGTGGCCTCCCCCCTGGTGCCCGGTCCCTGGCGAACAGCACTCCACGTTGTTGTTTGTACAGCCGGGCGCGGGCGGCGCACCGTCGATTCCGGGCGCGAAATTTGGGGTGCATTGCCCGGGGTGATTGTGTACCCATTTTCCTGGTGCAGAGCTTTGAAAGCTGGTGGGAGGAAGGCCCACGGCTCCGGTGTCAAGGTCCCGAACGTCCGTAGGAAGCGGGCTTATGCGGATGAACTTAAAGAGAGGTTGCACGAAGAATTGAGAAGTGTACGTTCCCCCGTTCGCATGCGTCTTGCAGACCGTCATCGATCCGTCTGGCGGACGAGTGTTCGAAGTTGTAACCTGGACATCCCAGAGCTGTGTTTCGATAATCCCTCCATGATCGAAGATGACGTCGATCGGCGAACAACTGACCAAATCGAGCAAATCCAAGTTAATCGCACTGGTGTCGCAATCGCCGATGTTCGGCACATCCATCGCATTGATGCGTCCCATGAGGGTCGTGTAGTCGGGGTTGTACTGCGGTTGCGGGTTGCTTTGAAAATAGGTGGTGCCATCGAAGGGTAGAGATCCTGGGCCGAAGAAGTCCGCCGGGATGGGCGTCTCGCAAAAGTCATACCGTGATTCTCCGCATTCCGTCTCCCAGCAGTCCGGGCCCGAGGGAATGCAATTGGCGCAATCTGACACATACTTGCCAAAACAATGATCAGGCTCGAGGCGGCATACGCCTGTTTCACAGCATAAACCCGCGTTCAGGCAGTGGTTGACGCAATCGGGAACCGGCATGGCGTTCGGCGGCTGGCATTGGCTGATGTCAGGGATCGGTTGGCAGCCGGTGGGCGAACAACAATTTCCGGACGTCTGCCCGTGTACCACGTTCGTCGCGTCCCCAAATAAGAGTGTCGATAGGCCAAGCAGGGCGATGAATTGAGTACGTTTCGGCCGAATCCGAACGGCATGAGAGCTAATCGCGGAAGTAACAAGGCTTCGTCTCATAGTCACCCACTCCTCAAAACGGAATATGTTCCATTGTGCCCACGGCCGGTTTCGGATATACTTCCACACGCCGCCCACACATCGGGTCGTTACTGATTACTCGCCGTAGAGGCGAAATTCTTACACCTCCCCGGCGAAATTATTTATGGAAGACACGCACTCCACGCTCCTTTTGCGGCTGAAAGACAGGACCGACCAGACGGCCTGGCGGACCTTCGACGAGCTCTACCAGCCCATGTTGGTGCGGTACGCTCAAGCGAGGGGGCTGGACCTCAGTGATGCGGAGGACGCCGCCCAACAGTGCGTTGAGGCCGTGCTGAAACAGATCGGGCAGTACCAGCATTCGGGAAGTTTCAAGACGTGGTTGCGGGCCATCGTCGAAAAGAAAATCTGCGATCGATTCCGAGTTCGGGGACGAGAGATACAGGCGGACAGCGCTTTGCTCTCCGCGTTGCCCGACTCTGGCGAAGGCCCGGAGCAGGCGTGGGAGCGCCAATGGCGAAGCTCCCATTTCCAATACTGCGCCGAGCTTGCACGGCGTGAGGTCGCGGAAAACACGTATTCAGCGTTCGTCGCCTACGCCATCCAGGGACAGACCGCAGAGGAAGTCGCCGCGCAACTTGGGTTGAGCCTGAATCAAGTCTACGTCGCCAAACACCGGGTGCTGGATCGAATTCGAGTTCTGATCTCGGAGTTGACCGCGGCGGAGCCATCGGAGGTGCTTGCATGAGCGAATGCCCGGACATCAGCGCATGGGAACTGCTTTCACAGGGGGGCGTTGAGGATGCAGCCGCTGAACACCTCCGAATGCACCTGGAAACCTGCCGCGAGTGTCGCACCGCGTTCGACAACGTTCGGCGCAACGAACGCCTGCTCGAATCCATGAAGATCGCATGGAACGACTGCGCCGACGCGGCGCCATTAGGGCCTGCGCCGATTGGAATGAAAATCGGCCGTTACGAGGTCACCGGGTTCCTCGGCACCGGCGGTATGGCTGCGGTGTATCGGGCGGTACAGGAACAACCCCATCGAACGGTTGCCCTCAAGCTGATGAAGCTGGGGTTCGCATCGCGGGCTGCGCTGCGGCGCTTTGAACACGAGGCAGAGCTTCTGGGACGACTTCATCATCCGGGCATCGCCCATATATACGAGGCCGGTGTGGCGGAAGTCGCGGGGCAGCGACAGCCGTTCTTCGCGATGGAACTGATCGACGGTCAGAAACTGACGGACTATGCGAACTCGCGAAATCTCACCATGCGGCAGCGGCTCGAGCTCATCGTCCGAATCGGCGAGGCCGTCCATTACGCCCACCAGAAGGGCGTCATTCACCGCGATCTGAAGCCCAGCAACATCCTCGTCGCCGAGGAAGCAGATTCGGCCGATCGCGCGCGGGTCGGTGCTGTGGGGCAGCCCAAGGTCCTGGATTTCGGTGTGGCCCGAGCGACGGATGTTGATATCCAAGCGACAACGGTCCAAACGGACATCGGACAACTTGTGGGCACGATCCCCTACATGAGTCCCGAACAAACCGTTGGTGACCCGAAGGAATTGGACGTTCGCTCGGACGTGTACGCACTCGGGGTCGTCTGTTATGAGCTTCTCGCCGGACTACTGCCGTACTCGGTGAAGGGCCGTTCCGTACCCGATGCGGTGCGGGTGATCCAGCACGACGATCCCACTCCGCTGAGTTCAATCAACCGTGTATTTCGCGGGGACATCGAGACAATCGTTGCAAAGGCACTGGAAAAGGACAAGGAGCGACGCTATGTCGCCGTCTCGGCCCTTGTCGCCGACATTCGGCGGTATCTCAATGACGAGCCGATTGCCGCGCGGCCGCCGAGCGCCACGTATCAGTTGGCCAAGTTCGCGCGGCGAAACCGCGCTCTCGTTGGCGGAATCGCAGCGGTATTCATTGTGCTGCTGTTGGGATTGGCCGGCACTGGATATGGAATGCTCAGGGCTACGGCTTCACGAAACGCAGCGATCGATTCACAGCGCACCGCCCAGGCTCGGCAGGCAGAGGCCGAGGCCGTCGTTGACCTCTTGAAAGAGATGCTCGGCTCAGCAAATCCTCATCAGGTCAAAGGGACTGATTACACGGTTCGTCAACTGCTCGACGACTTCGCCAAGGGCTTGGGCGAGCGGCTCAAGGACCAGCCGGACGTCGCCGCGACAGTCCACGCCGCGATCGGCAACGCCTACCGTGGTCTTGGCGTCCGCCCGCCAACCGAACAGCACCTCAAGGCTGCGCTCGACTTGCGACGCCAGACTCGCGGCTCCGAACATGTCGAGGTGGCCCAGGCCCTTTTCGACTATGCGTGGTACCTCCATGACAACGCTGAATACGCGGCATCAGAACGAATGTTCCGTAAGTCGCTCGAAATTCGGCGTAGGTTACTGGGACCGGAGCACAGGGACGTAGCGGCCAGCCTTGAGTGCATCGCGGACGTCATGCGGCACGAAGGGCATCTCGATGAGGCGGAACCGCTGGCCCGTGAGGCGGTGGCCATGCGACGCAAGCTCCTGTCTCCAGATGACCGGGATGTTGCCCGAGGCTGGAACACTTTGGGTGCACTTCTTCGCGACAAAGGCAGCTATGAAGAGGCCGAAGTTTGCATGCGCGAAGCCATCGCCATCCTGAGAAAAGTCTATGCTGGGGATCATCCCGACATCGCCCTTGGTCTGGGTGAATTGGCCCTGCTGCTGTACACCAAAGGAGATTACGATGCCGCAGTTCCGGTCTACGAAGAGGCTATATCGATGGGCCGGAAAACCCTCGGCGAAAACCATCATGACATCGGCATGATGATGGCCCGCTTCGCCATCGTCCTGCGCGACAAGGGAGATTACGCGCGTGCTGAGCCACTGCTTCGTCGAGCGATCGACATGGGGCGCGCTGTACACGGTGACATTCACACGTGCGTAGCCTGGCAACAAAATGCTCTGGGCGTGCTGCTCCGATACAAGGGCGAACGCGACGCCGCCGAATCACTCTACCGGCACGTCCTCGATGTTTACGTCAAGCTTGAGGGCGATGAAAGCCTGATGACCAACCTGGTCCGAGTGAATCTCGCCGACGCCCTCATCGACCAAGGGAAATCGGACGAGGCGGAGGAGCTCGCAACCATGGCCCTCAAACACCATCGCGCACGCCATGGCGACAAACATCGCAATACATCGGACGCCCTGCGAGTTCTGGGTCTCACATACGTGCAGAAGGGTGATGCCGTTGCCGCCGAGCCGCTGCTGCGAGACAGCGTGCGCATTCTACGCGAAACGCCTAACAACGAGCCGTGGCGCATTGCTCGCGCCGAAAGTGGGTTAGGTACGTGCCTGACGGTGCTGAATCGCTTCGCGGACGCCGAGCCGGTCCTTTTGCAGAGCTATGAGACTTTGAATTCGCAGAAGGGACAAAACTTTATCGAAACACAAACGACTCTCCGACGCATCGTGGGGCTTTACGAGGCATGGCGGAATCCAAGTGAAGCAAGTAATTGGAGGGCGAGGCTTTCAACGGAAACTCCGATGACTTCCGAGCAAACTGTGCAGAGCGGCGACTGAAAACAGATGCCAAGCGCCGGAGTTCGCCGCAGCGCCGTTGCTTCCGCGGAAGGGGAAGTCCAGGTGGGTGCCGATTGGATGTATCGTAGTCGGTGCTTGAACGCCAACTTCTTGGCGCCTTGCCGAGCGTGAGGCCCATCATGAGATGAGTGGCCCGATTCAGTTATCCCGCTGGACATGTTGCGCGGAAGTTGGATCGACGCCCGGCTAATTAAAACTCGCCGAACTCTGCGCCTGCGGATACATGTTCCCCACGCTCAAAGTGCGCCACTTGTTCCTATACGCGCGATCTCCTGCGTAATACGAATCCCAATAATTATTGGCGCTACCTCCGGGGTGCCATGGGCGGCTTGTCCGCCCGTACCAGTACTGGCAGGCAAGCTACCAGTGGCACTCACTGAAACCGAACCGCCCATTAATTTCTGGAATTGGTATTACTTGCCGATGGGACAAAGTTCGTGGTCGTGTTCCCTAGGCGCGGACCGCCCCAACCTCAGAAGACCTGGTCATGTCAGGCGATCGCCGAGCGAACCGCGCCGCAGCTGTGTCGGCGTTGAGCCCACCCTGCCACATGCACAACGCAAGAGGCGATTCACATCGGTTTTACGTTGTGGTCGGTCGCGGCTCGGCGTGGTCGGCGCGCGAAGCGGCGCGCATCTTCGAGTTTTCGTAACGCTCTTGAAATGCAGGCATTTCCGTGTTCCTGATTCTCTGTTTGACTCCGGCTATTAAGTACGGTAGTTGTTAGGTTTTACGCGATTCGAGGAAGGAGACGCGAAATGCCTGACAACCGGAACAAGCGGCCCATGCCGGCGGTGATGGATGTGGCCACGTTTCATG
>JACQFE010000043.1 GCA_016200265.1 Planctomycetota bacterium
TACAGGTCGTACACACAGGCCAGCTTGTCCTCGGCCAGCAGGTCGATCGCACTGATGCAGCGCAGGAAATTGAGGCTCAGCCGCGAATCATCACGCAGAAATTTCGCGACCTCCAGCCAGCGTCCCACGGCCACGCGAGCACACGGATGTCCGCCGCCGACAGCGGTCTCCTCAATCGCGTCGCCAAACGTATCTTTCAGCAATTTGCAGATTTCTTCCGGTGCCATGCCGCCATCATAAAGCGGTCACGCGAAGCCGTCTATGCGTGGAAACCACGCCGAACGCGTATTCCCCTATTCAACCGTCACGAGCGCGAAACTGCCGAATTGATTGGACTGTTAAAGGCCCCATCCCGTTGTATACTCATTCACATGATCAGCACAATTGCTTTATGTTTACTATGCTTCACTTTGCAGCAACCCGACGCTTCGAAGATCGAAGCGCCAAAGACGGATTCCTGGCGGGCATGGCTCGATTGTCCCTGCGGAGAGCTGCCTTTCGGTATCTGGCTCCAGCGCGACATGGACAAATGGTCCGCATTCATCATCAACGGAAAAGAACGCGCGGCCGTCCCGCACGTCGAATGGACCGGCGCCGAACTCGTGCTCGACATCACCGATTACGACTCGACGATCCGCGCCAAGCCCAGCGAAATTGCCGGTCGATGGTCCGCCAAATTCGCATCCGATGAAGAGCCGGCCGTCGGCGTCTTCGAAGTCGCACTCAACGGCGTCGTCTACGGCACGTTCCTCACCACGACCGGCGATTATCGATTTCTTGAAGGCGCGTTCGACGGTGAAGAACTCAAGCTGTCCGCGTTCGACGGCGCCCACGCATTCCTCTTCAAGGCCAGGATGCAGCCCGATGGCACTCTCGCCGGCGACTTCTGGGCTCGCGACGCGTTTCACGACACATGGACCGCGAAGAAAGACCCCAAGGCCGAACTACCCGACGCCTTTTCGATCACCAAGCGCACCGACAATTACGATCTCGCCAAGCTCTCGTTCCCCGATCTTGAAGGCAAACCGCACACGCTGGCCGATCCCGCGTTCGCGGGCAAGGCTCGCATCATCGAAGTCTTCGGCTCATGGTGTCCGAACTGCCACGACGCCTCGAATTATCTGAACGACCTGTACCATCGCCTCCACTCGAAAGGCCTGTCCGTCGTCGGCCTCGCATTCGAAATCACCGGCGACTTGTCGCGCGACACCGAGCAGGTCAAGAAATTCACCTCGGTCCACAAAGTCGAATATCCGGTTCTGATCGCGGGTGTCTCTGATCGCGAAAAGGCCTCCGCCTCGCTCCCCATGCTCGAAAAACTCCGCGCCTACCCGACCATCATCGTCCTCGACGAGTCCGGCAAAGTCCGGGCCATCTACACCGGCTTCTCCGGCCCCGCCACAGGCGACGAATACAAGAAGTTCCAGATCAAGTTCGAGGGCGTCGTTGAGGAATTGCTGAAGAAATCCTGATGCGCGGCTATTCCCGAGCCGCCTCGTTCACGGGGCGGGTTTCTGATTGCTGGCGGCTCGCGGTGCTGGGCCGAGCGCCGATCAGAACCGCGAGTGTTAAAGAGCGGCAGGTCCCTTCTCGCACAGCTCCGTGCCGTTCCCGAGCCGCCTCATTCATGGGGCGGGTTTTTCGGCGGCGGGTACAAACCCGCAGAATTTACGTCCCGCACGATTTTTTCGCCAAATTCCGCCTTTTCGCGCTTGCGGGCGACCGTGGCGGGTCGGTAAACTACATTCAGTCTCATTTTTCCCTGCCGGGTTGGAGGCGGCGCTGCGCTTGGCCATGCCACCCTCGGAATTCACGCCGTCTTTTTCGCTCCAGAATGAATCTCCTCATTAGGAAAATCGGGGTTGCTTGCTTGATCCGATGCGAATGACTTTGGCCACCATAACTGAAACGAGTGAATATCACTGACTTCCAAATCCAAGAGGAGTTTTTTGCCGCCTTTGGACGCTGGAATTACGCCTTTCGGCGGAAACTCCGGGCCCAGTTCGGCCAAGCCAAGGCATACTTGCAATATCATTGGGTAACATTGCTCCCAAAGAGGCACCAACTCATGCCAAATTGGGGCTCGATACCAATGCGGACCGTAGAACCGCATCCAAGAACTCTTGTCCTCCGGGTTCAATCCAAGTGCCAGTTTCGTCATGCCACTTGACATTGCATGATCGAGCAGTGAACCAATAAGCAATTGAAGTCCTGCGCGATCTGCAACAAATTCTTTGTCCTTGCGGAAATCGCAAATCTTGATTCGCCTTCTTCCGAAGATCATTTTCGTGACCCTCCGCCGTTAGGTACGCTTTCTGTATTCTTGAAGGGTCGATATCAATGTCAAGGCGGAGTGCCCCAAGCGGCGCCGTTTGCAATCTGGGGGCGAGATTTCCATACGACGGCCGCAAGGCTCGAGTTGCGCCATTTGCAACATGGGGGGCACCCTTTCCTTGCCGTTTCCACCCGTTCGCTCAATTTCTCAAATTTGCCAACCGCCCTTGACGTTCTTTTCCATGAAGAAGAATGACCTCATCCCGGACATTCCGCCTTGACGCCCGTTTTCTTGGCCCGCGCCGCTTCGACACTCCCTTTTCACACCTTTCCCCCATTCGACGCTTTCGCGCATTATTTCTGCATTCAAATTCACTCTTCGATCCTGTTTTTCCGCATTCCGAATTCATGATTCCGCATTTGCGGAAGTGCCGCGCTGTGACACTCGTGAAATTTATCCTTGCGAAACGAACCCATCTGAAAGTGTCACTGAATACGCCCGCGCGATGGCGCTCGACGAAAATCACAAATTCGTCGAGCGCCGCGCAAGTTATTAAAGTACGCTGCGATACTGATGCCCATTGCCTACTGCCTGTTGCCTTTGAAATGTTGTTTCACGTGAAACCAATCTGCGGAAATCTGCGTAATCTGCGGTTATTTTCTGGCGCTCTGCATTTCGACGATTCAATTTTTCGACTTTTCGACGTTTCCCTACTTGATCGGCAGTCGCTCGCCCCACGCTTGTTCGGCCACGGATTTGGTGATGCGCTCAGCGAGGTCGACGGCGGCCAGGCCTTCTTCGGCCGTCACGCCTTTCGATTCCCCGCTGCGGACGCAATCGAGGAAAGACTGTATTTCGGCCCGAAGCGGCTCCACGTCATCCACCGCGAGTTCCTCGATCTTGAGGAGCGACCCGAAGTCGATGTTCGCGAATTGCGAGAGGTCTTCGAAATTTCGCTCACGGGCCATGCGGATGAAATCGACGTTGTCGGCCAGCTTGATGGCGATGCCGGATTTTTTTTGATAATCCATCGAAAGATACGCGGTCGGGCAGAACACGCGGATTTTTCGCTCGGTTTTCAGAGCGAGCCGCGAGGCGGTGAGATTGGCGACGGCCTGATTGTCGAAGCGGAGCCGGGCGTTGGCGATATCCTCAAACTTGCCCAGCACGTTCACGCCGACGGCATCGACCGCGCAGCTCGTCGAACGCACAAGGTGCAGCACGATGTCGATATCATGAATCATCATGTCGAACACGACTCCGATGTCCGCGCTGCGAAACGTGAACGGACTGATGCGATGCGTCTCGATGAATCGCGGCGATACTTCCATGCGAATGAGCGCCTGCACCACCGGATTGAATCGCTCGGAGTGGCCGACCTGAAGCACGCGACCCGTGCGGCGAGCGGCCTCAACAAGCTGCCGTGCGGAATCGACATTCTGCGCCAACGGCTTTTCCACGAGCACGTGGACGCCTCGCTCCATGAGCGGAATTGCGACTTCAGCGTGATAGACCGTCGGCACGGCGATGGTTGCGGCGTCGATTTCGCCCGATATTTCATCCGCCGAAGCAACGGCCTTCGCGCCGAATTGCTCGGCCATTGGCGTCGCACGAGCGAGGTCTTTGTCGACGATGGCGACGAGCTTCGCCCCGGCGGTCTCGGAATAAATGCGGGCATGGTGCCGACCCATGTGTCCGGCCCCAATGACTGCGACACGGAGAGGATTTATCGGCATGTTCAGGGTTCCTTGGTTTCGACCCTCACCCTGCCCTCTCCCTGTGAGGGAGAGGGTGACGTATTTCCTGACAAGTCCGATGTCGTCAAATTCGACGTTGGCATAACCGACGCCGTCATCTTTCCGTCAAGCTTCCACGAATCGCGATGGACGGGATCATTGCGAAGTGATTCCAGATATCGACCGTGGCGGCCATGCGCGAACGATCGCATGAGAAATTCGCACAGGTTTCGCACGTGCGGATTGAGACCCGGCACTTCGAGCATAACCTGCACGCGGTCGGTCATGACGATGCCGCTGTTTCTCGCTCGGCGGGAAAAGAGCTGCATGAATGCGTCTTTCAGCGCGGCGATGTCGGTTTGCGAAAAACCGCTGCGCTCCAGGCCGACGCCGTTGATCATGCGAATTTCAGAACGCGTTCCGCGGGCTGCGACCATCACCACATACGGCGGAACGTCAGCGGACACGCGCGTCATCCCGCCGATGAACGCGTGCTTGCCAATGGTGACGAAGTGGTGAACGGCTGTGCAACCGCCCATGTTCACATGATCCTCAACACGAACATGGCCGGCGAATTGCACGCCGTTGGCGATGATACACCGATTGCCGACAAAACAATCGTGAGCCACGTGAACGCCGATGAGGAACAAATTATCGTTCCCGATATGCGTGATGCCGCCGCCATTGCCCGTGCCGGGATGCACCGTGACCATTTCGCGAAAGATATTGCGATCGCCGATTTCGAGAAAGGTGCGCTCGCCGCTGAATTTCACGTCCTGCGGCGGGGCGCCGAGAACGGCCTGAGGAAATACCTCGCAACGCGAGCCGAGAGTCGTGAAACCCTCGATTGACGCGTGATGGTGCAACGTGCAATCATCACCGATGGTCACGTCGCGACCGACGTAACAATACGGCCCGATCGAGACGTTTCGTCCGATGCATGCGCCGCTTTCAATGATGGCCGTCGGGTGAATGCTCACGACATCGATCTCACAACGACTCCGAATCCGCAAGAAGGAACTTTATTTCCGCTTCGGCCACGAGCTCACCCGCGACCGTCGCGCGACCTTTCACGTGCCCGGTGTTGGAGCGAATGCGGACGGCCTCCGCTTCCAGGATTAATTGGTCGCCCGGGCGCACCGCGCGGCGGAATTTCACTTTGTCCAGGCTCAACAATACCGCCGTCTTGCCTTTGTGCTCAAGCTCCTGGCTGAGCAGGATGCCGCCGATCTGCGCAAGGGCCTCGATCACCAAAACACCGGGCATGATCGGATCGCCCGGATAGTGGCCTTGAAAAAACGGCTCGTTGATCGAAACATTTTTCAAGCCAACCACGCGTCGCGGGCCGTCAATTTCAATCACGCGATCAACCATCAGAAATGGATACCGATGCGGCAGAATCCGCTGCACCTGATGAATATCCACGGCGGGGGCACGATCAAGGAAGTGTGCGCGTTGCGCCGTATCGAAGCGCTCTCGAAGTGCCACGACCATGGCATGATTGAGGGCATGCCCGCTCTTCCTCGCATAGACACGTCCATAAATCGGACGACCGAACAACGTGAGATCACCGAGAAGATCGAGAATCTTGTGCCGAACGCATTCATCCGGAAAGCGGAGCCGATTTTCAATCGGACCATTGTCACCGAACACGAGAATGTCTTGATAACCAAGGTGCGAACCAAGACCATTGGCGCGCAATTCCTGAGCCTCTCGTTCCAACACAAAAGTTCGCGCAGGGGCAATATTGGCCTCGAAATTCTCGGGAGTGATTGCCGCCCGATACGTCTGCCTCCCTATGGGTCCTGACAACCCATAATCAAGATCATATGCAAGTTCCAATACTTCTGAATTCGGATCCAGCGGAGGCAGCGCGAGCACTTCACTGTCGCCATCAACGACCCGCACGACCTCGTCAATCGTGTAGCCCGCTCGAGGCGCGTCTTGTTCGTCGATCCCGGCGTCGCGAAAGCACTCCACGAACCCCAGCGAGCTGCCGTCGAGACCGGGAAGTTCATTCGCGTTCAGTTCGATTTGAAGATTGTCGAGATTGAGTCCCGCACAGGCACTCAGGCAATGCTCGACGGTTTCGATCGCCACCGTCCCATTGCGAAGCGACGTTCGTCGGGCACGTTTGGATACGTTGTTGACGAGTGCGGCGATTCGCGACGGCGGATTCTGATCTGTGCGAATAAACCAAATCCCGGTGTTCACCGCCCCGGGTCGAACGGTCATGGTGACCGGCTCGCCGGTGAATAACCCGCGGCCTTCAATCGCGATCTCATGATTGATGGTGTGTTGATGCTTCAAGACGTTCCAACCGCTCGCGGAGCTCCTGGACCTCATCCAGCAATTCAGGCACTTTGCGGGCGGCGGCACGCTCGCGGCGCTCACGGCGAATGTCCTGGGCCGGAAACCCGAATACCGTGGCTCCGTCCTCAATGTCTTTGGTAATCGTTGTGACCGCCGCGACTCGTACTCCATTGCCTACGATGCTGTTGTCAAGAACGCTCGTCCTGCCGCCGGCTATGTAACCGTCACCAACGTGAACACTACCGCAAATGCCCGACATTGCGGCGATGGCGCAGTTGCGGCCAATGCGAACATTATGGGCAATCTGGCAGAAGTTATCAATTTTTGTGCCTCGCCCCACGATCGTCCATCCAAACTTCGAGCGATCGACGCAGGTACATGCCCCGATCTCCACTTCGTCTTCAAGTCGAACGCCGCCTGTGTGCGGGAAACGATGGTGTCGACCGCCGTCGTAATAGAATCCAAATCCATCGCTTCCGATCACCGAATTGGGATGGATGATCACACGGCTTCCGATCTGACAACCATCGCGGATCACGACGTTTGGCCAAATGAAGCAGTCGTCGCCGACGCTCGTGTTGCGGCCAATGAACACGCCCGAATGAATCACGCACGAAGCCCCGACGATCACGTCTTCGTCAATTACCACATGAGGGCCGATGCAGGTGTTGGAACCGATTGCGGCGGAAGGGTGCACGACTGCGGTGGGATGGATGCCGGCGGGCGGCTTGATTGAAGGTTTCGCAAACGCACCGAGCAAACTGGAAATCGCGCGCTCAATGTTCTCGCAAAGAATCGCCGGCATCGCCGTATCGCCGAATCCTTTGGGTACAAGTACGATTCCCGCGCGGCTTTCTTTAAGTTTGCTCTCATACTCGGATCGTGAGACCCATGTCGCATCCGTCGGCGTTGCTTCGGAAACGTCGGCGACACCGGTGATTTTCACTCCATTGTCAACGCCGCGCATTTCGCCGCCGGTGAGGCCTGCCAATTCGCGTATCGTGTACCTGGTCGTCATGGTTTCTTTTTCGCTTCCACAGGTCGTGTCGGAGCGTCCTTGGGCTTCGATTTTCCAGAATCAGCGCCCGGCTTGGCCGCGTCCGGCGCGGGTGCGGCAGTCGGCGGCGCGGCGGCACTGCCGGCCTTGTATTTCGCGTTCAGCCGATTGATGACTTCATCCGTGATATCCGTCTTGTCGTTCCAATAAAGCACTTTCTGCAAAAGAATGTGTTGACGAACCTGACCCGGTGAATCCGGTGTTTCAGCCGGAAGCTGGTCGCTCGCCAGGACTACGTCGAAACCTTTTTCCTCGGCAACCTCCTTGGTGACCGCGCGAATGTCATCAAAAATGGACCTTAGCGACATCGCCAAACCTTGCTCAATTTTCTGCCCTTCAGAGTCCGTGAACCACTGCAGTTCCGCGTCCATCACGGCGATTTCTTTTTTCCGTTGACGATATTCCTCCGTGCCCGGCTTGAGTTCTTCCTGAAGAGATTTGTTGGCGCCTTCCGCTTTCTGCTTCATCGCGTCGCGCTCCTGCCCGACCTTTCGGCGGTTCACATCGAATTGGCTCTCCAGGTCCGCGGTCTTGAGATATTTTTCAGACGCTTTGGCCACGTTCACAACAGCAACATTTGTCGCAGCATGTGCCGCACCGCCCACACAAGCCACAGCAAACATCGCAATCGCCCACCACGTACGCATCATCACATCACTCCTTTGCGTTCTTCGAATCGTCCCTGACAGTCATGCTCGGTTCCAATCGCATGTTCCCAGTTGCTCAAAACGACCCAAATATAACGCCGAATTGGTTGCCATGCGAATCGGGCGACTGAATCGATGCTTCCGGCAATTTCGCACGAATGCGCGCAGGAAATCCAAACGCGATTGGGCCAGGGAATTCCCCCGCTTGCGAAACGCCGCGTTGGACAGTATCAAGCGCGAATGCTCGTTGGTGTGATCTCGGACACTCACGATCGCCTTCCAAAGATTGATGCGGCCATGGCGTTATTCGTCGAGCGCCGCGTGGAATCGATGATCCATGCCGGTGACTTCGTAGCCCCATTCGCGGTCAAGAGGCTCCTCCCCGCGGTCCGTGATCCCGGCTCTCCGAACAGTGTTTCCGCGCCCAATGTCCCCCTTTACGCGACCTATGGTAATAACGACGGCGAGCGGGCCGGGATCAAGAGTTTGTTGCCCCAAGTCGTCGACGGCCCCCTGCACATTGAACTCGGAGGCCGCAGGATTCTTGTGCATCATTTCGTCAACTGGTGCGAGCCCGCGGACATCAACCGGGCGGAAATCATCATTACGGGTCATTCTCACGAAGTGGTGAATCGCATTGAGCGTGGTAAGCTGTTCCTAAATCCGGGCGAATGTTGTGGATGGGTGACGGGACGAAGTACGGTGGCGATTCTGGACACGGATGGACCTTCTGCGGAAGTGTTTGAAATATGATGCGAGACATGTCACTTACTGAACGTGTGTTCAAATATTGTGGCACGGGTTTTCAACCCGTGGATGCACCAGCCCAATGCCTGCTCCACATTGGCCGTCTTGGTCTCCTTTCTCTAATGATCCTTTTTCTTTTTCCCGCGTGCGTGCGCCGCACGATGACCATCACCACCGAGCCGCCGAACGCCCGCATTTTCTTGAACGATCAGGAGATCGGCCGCAGCGAGGTGAACACCGATTTTCTATGGTATGGGGATTATGACATTGTCATCCGCAAGGAAGGTTACGAAACACTCAAAACCCATTGGCAGATCGATCCGCCGTGGTATGAACAAATCCCTCTCGACTTTTTCTCGGAATGCCTTTGGCCCGGACAGATTCACGACCAACACGTGGCCCACTACATCCTTCACGAGTCTCAGATTCCGCCGACCGAAGAAGTCGTGAAACGGGCCGAGGAACTTCGCCAGCAAGTGACCGAGCCGGGGCCGTGACACTCAAAATTTGAGCAATCAAGTGGAAACCATTTTCATTCTGAGGTCGCCGCAGGCGACCGAAGAATCTCGGAGACGAGATGCTTCACTTGCGCTCAGCATGACTACACCGCATTTAGTTTCGACTAACCCCGGAATGTCGCCACTCTCCCGGAAGGCGTTGCGTCCCTCAATTGAATCGAAAACTCCGCGCCGGACCGCTCTTCCTTCACCTTCGCGCCGTTCGGAACATCACCTAACGTGAATACATCGGTCGATGCGGGAAACGGTCGTCGCAGCGTGGTCGGGCAACCGATAAGATACCGACCAACGCTTTCCGGATCGCTCGGGCCTGTGCGCCAGAACAAATCCTCGCCTTTTTCTGTCACCGCGATCAAGCGCACGTCTTTCACGGCCAACCCGCCGCCGGATTGCTGCCGAAGGTCCGCAACCGCAAAGATGTACCACGTTAGATTTTCGATTTTTCTCGTGCCGACCAAGACCGCCTGGACATCATCCCCTGCGGAGTGTGTTCCGAGGATTCCGATTGTCCTCTGACCTGGCCGCAAGGAATCCTGCGGCTTCGCGTCGTGAATTTGTCGAAGCACCGCGAGATCCCCCTGCCCTTCACTCACGACATAGCGGGAGACGCCGTCTTGCCACGCCCGATAGGGGTCGCTGTGGATCGAGCAACCCGACGTTATGGACGCCACGCATACCGTGAACGCACTGGTTGCCAACTGAATAGCGATGATCTTCGATGGATTGCGTGTACTCTCTGATCGCTCTTGTAAAGTACCCATTGTTCTCAATTTCTCATCCGTGATTTCCGGCTTTCATTGGAAATGACGCCTTGCGAATCAGGCCGGCCTCATCGAGTATTTCAGATGTACTTTGATGATGATGCAATGCGGCCTCGTCCGCGGGCTTGCGACCCAACGCATTGACGGTCAGAACGTCGCTTCCATGGTCCATCAACAAGACCACGCGAGCCGGGACGCCTATCCGAGCGGCCACGTGCAATGGCGTATTGCCGGAAACATCCGCCGCATTCGGATCAGCGCCAGCGCGGAGCAATGAATGAATGTTGGAGGTGGCGCCGTATTCCACGGCGTCGTGCAAGGGCGTTCGGCCAAATATGTCGTGAACGTTCACCTTGCCACTCAGCGAAACCAGGTGATTAAACGTCTCTCCAAGCGAAGCACGTGCCGCCCAGTGCAATGGCGTGACACCGTAATGATCCGCCTTCAAGGGATCGGCGTCATGGGTCAAAAGCAGATCGATGATCGCCGGGGCGCCGCGTTGCACGGCGCGGTGCAAAGGAGTTTCACCGTCAATGTCAGCCGCATTGGCATTCATGCCTTGCTGCAGGAAATCGCGCACTCTCTCCACGTCGCCGTCGTTTGCCGCGTGCCAGAGCGCCGTTCGATGGAATACATCGTTGGCGTTTGAGACCGCTGCGGTGGAGGCTGATCGCCGCGCCTCATCGGCCTCCCCGGATGACGCTTCAAAGCAGCAATTCGCCATGCCGACCATTTTTTCAGGATCGCCGGAGAAGCCGTAGTTTTCACCATAATACGTCGACAGTTGATTGGCGATCGCGATGAAATCCTCGCGACTCCGGCGGCGTCCGCCTCGATCGGAAAACCAATCGCGAACGGCTTCACATCGACTCTTGATCGATTCACACACCCAGGTCCCCATGCCGATGATGTACTCGTTCGGGTTCAAGACTTCATCCCAATGATCACTGACAAACACCGAGATAAAATCCGTGTTCCTCCGCACATGCTGATTGAATCGCCAGTACGGGCCATCATGAATGAGCATCGGCGGACGGTCTTCGCCGCGAATGCGTATCGTTTCCGTAAGATTGCGGAAAAACTTGAGTCCGCAATAATCCGCCGCGAGATCGCCGTTGGACCATACGCCTGTTGAAAGCATCCCCAGAAGCGAAGCCTCGGACAATGGACCCGCGCCAGTCCCCAATTCAATTGCGGCCTGCTCGGCTTCGGCGTCCGTCTTTCCGCTGCGAACGGCATCGCGCCAAGTTGTGTAATAGATGTGGCCCATGTGCAGGAAGTGGACGATCTTGTCGGTTCCAAGATACACGCCGTCGATCATAATCGTTGAGCTGCGGTTCAGACGCACGAATTTCGTCGGGTCCAACAGCAGCATGAAATGATGATAGATCCAGAAGAAAGGTTTGTAGGCGACGATCATTCCCGGAAAACGAGCCTGTAGATCAGCCGCATGAAGTTGTGCTTCGAGTGCTTCTACGTGATAAGCGACGGGCGGAAATTCGTTGATCACGGCGGTGACGATCTCATCCTGCGACATGAGTCTCTCAGTTTCAGACGTGGGCCGGCCTTCAAGGAGCGATCGCGCGATCCGATCATTGACGCTGTCCAGCGCCCGCTGCATCGCGTCATGGAACTGCTCGGAAAAGTAAAAACGAAGGTCGGCAAATTCGCGCCCCACAGGCACGGAATATTGATCCGTTTCATGACCCGATGCGCACGGATTGCTCAGCGAGATCGCCGTCAGGAACAGGCCAACTCCGTAAATTGCTTTTCTCATTATGCTTACACTCTCCGCGTGGATTGACGGAGTCGTCTGCTTGGGCGAACCGCGCCGACTCGCCGCGTGAGTCAACATGCCAACTCCCTCATGGTTCGTCAATTATCGGAAGTTGATCTCGATTCACTAAGGTCGGCATGCAATGGACGTTCCCACAGGGCTCGCTCGACAACTGAACAATTGATCGCGTCCGCAGAACTACCCAGAATGACTCTGACCGAGGGCTTTTCTTGGCTTGTAAAACGTGCCCATTCGGGATAAATTGAGCCTTGGTCCAATCCCATTGTGGGTTCCGGGTGCAATCAAGACGGCAATCGCTGCGCCGTTTCGTCCGAGAGGAGTGGGATTGGGCTACAAAGACTTTCAGATTCTCCCCGTTGGGCGGATTCGGCGTCTCTTTTGGGGGTTCAAAAAGTTCTCTTACAACATGGAGGGTCCCATGCGTTTCAACCTGCGCAATCGGTTCACAATCAGCGGGAAAGGTTTGAGGACAAATCAACTACGTGGCATGACCACAGCGCTCACCGCGTTCGTTGCGGCAATGACCGCCGGATCATGGCCGAAATCGCTGCAAGCCGGTAGCGGCACCTGCGGGGCCGATTCCTGCAATCACGGCGTCTGCCTTTTTGATGGCATTACCAACAATCCCGCGGGGCGGGCCCGACTTTCGCTATCCAATGATTGCCACCTGCTCATTGACGGTATTACCGACACCGGCGACGACGGTTTCACTGAAACAGGTTTCACAACCGGCAGTCAGTCGGCCATCACCGGGTTCGAAAATAACAACTTTGGCGATGCCACTGGCGGCGAGTCGATGGAGTTCAAATTCCTTGGGAAAACAGGTCCGCAAGGACAGAACATCATCGCGGTCCTGATCGGGCTGCTGGTGCCCGCAGGCGGCGGTAAAGTGAACGTATCGGTGGATTACTCCAATGTCGGGGCACAATTTTACAACCTATTCATCTTGAAAGACGGCAGTCAGGTCGGCGTTGCCACGCGCGTCCCCGCCGCAAACGCGTCATTCGCTTTGACTGATATCTACAGCGTCGGCTCCACGATCGTCGCGAACACGGCCGTGTCCTCGTCCTATGGTGTTGATATTCGTTTGGGAAAGGTGGTCCACATCGCCTTGGGTGGCGGCGATTCCGCCGATGGCGACGAAATTCGCGTCGTGGTGAGCGGAAACACAACGACCGCCCTCGCGTTTCATTCGCAGGTGGAAACCAGAATCGCCAATCTCAGCTCGGTCGGCGTGATTTTTGAATACGGCGGGACCGCAGGCACCGGGCAGTGCTTCGATCCAGATCATGACGGATACGGCACACCGGGCGATCCATCATGCCCGCGTGGCCCACAGACCGACTGCAATCCCGAAAACGGGCACATCAATCCGGGCGCAAGAGAAGTTTGCAACCACGTCGATGACAACTGCAACGGAGCGACCGACGAAGGCTTCGATCTTGACCACGACGGCTTCACGAGCTGCAGCGGCGATTGCGATGACAACAACCCGGCGATCAACCCGCGTGCGACCGAAGTTTGCAACGGGATCGACGACAACTGCGACGGCAACATCGACGAAGGCTTTGGCCCCACGATTTTCGTTTTCAACCAGGATCGAACAGGATTCGTGGCCGTCCAGGTTCCGCCGGGCTCGCCTTGTTCGGCCGGAACCGGCGACTGCGCTGCCGTGGGAATCGTCGTATGCGCTGCCGATGGCCTGTCCGCGTCATGCAATGCCGTGCCGAAGGCGCCGGGAGTCGAAGGCCCTGCGGGCAGCGATTCATGCTATGACGATCGTGATAACGATTGCGATGGATTGGTCGACTTTGACGATCCGAATTGTCAGGGGCCGGAAGTCTGTGACGGATATGACAACAATCACAACGGGCTGATCGATGAGACCTGGTTGGACTTCCTGGGTCATCCCTGTTTCGTCGGCATCGGCATTTGCCGAAACCAGGGCATCTTTATCTGCAAGGCGGACCGAACCGGTATCGAGTGCAGTGCCAAGCCCTATCCGCCGGGCATCGAAGGACCTCCAGGTTCGCACTCATGTCACGACGGGCTGGATAACGACTGCGACGGACTGATCGACTGCGCCTCGCCTACCGGCGGCCCCGGCGGTGATCCCGATTGCCACGGTGTCGAAGTATGCGACGGCTTGGACAATGACTGCAATGGAATCATCGACGACCCGTGGAGGAACGAACTCGGTCAGCCGTGCGCTCGCGGCATCGGCGCATGCCGGCAGACGGGCCAGATTGTGTGCAAAGGGGACGGCACCGGCACTGAGTGCAATGCCGTGCCGTTGCCTGGTTTCTATGAAGGCCCGGGGGATTGCAGTTGCTCCGACGGTATTGATAACGATTGTGATGGATTGGTTGATTTGGCGGACCCCAATTGCAGTTCGGCGCAATTGCTGGCTCGGTGCAGCCTCGACGAATGTCGTCCGAAAGTCGGCAACGACTGCTACAGCGGACATCGCATTGCATTCGACTACACAGGCGGACAACCGGGTGCTCGAGTCATTGCGGAGCTGCTCGCCCTCGATGAAAGCGGCAATGTGCTGGCCACGTTGCCCGTCCAAAACGGCGATATCGCACGGCTCCAAAGCCGAAAAACCGGAATGGGCTTTGACGCCGAAACCGACATCGTCACGCTCGACTTAGCCACGTTCATGGATTGGGACGTTTGCAAAACCGGACCCAACAATCCGACATACCTTTCCAAGTGCGAAATCTTCGACGACGACTGCGATCGGGACATCGATCTCAAAGACGCTGCAGCCTATCAAAATCACTTCGGCGAAGTTCGCCGCATCGATGTGGTCGTCGCCCCGATTCCGCTCCTGCGTGTCAAAGTGGATGATGGTCGAGCAAAATCAGTCGCCTATTGCTCCAACACGCCGTATCTCGATGTGGTGCTGCCCGATCACACCGTCGTCAGCGAGTCCGAAGGCGACATCACCAACATCATCGCCGCGATTCCGCTCGTCGATCCGCGCACGCTTTCGCTCAAGATCGATGGATTCAATGTGTTGCCTGCGATGGGCGTGAATCCGGTGACTGATTTCCCGGGCGGCCCGTTCACGGGTTCATTCCTGCTCTCCACACCTGGATGTCAGGACCGACGGCAGATTGAAGTATGTGACCTGTTCGTCCATAGCGCCGGCGTGGACAAGCTCAGCAGCAACACGCTGACGGCCACAATTCGCGGACTCGGAGGCGGCGGCCACATCGTCGTCGTCGATGGCGACAAACGCCCCGGCTCCTATCCTGATCCCGCCGACGCACGATGCGTTGTGGACGACATCCGAGACAAGGGAATCTCCGAGGAAATCGGTGTCTCGATCCTTCGACCGCACGATGGCGACGTGATCAATCCACCCACCTCGCCGGCAATGACCGCCAGGGCGTGTCACGGTCGCCAGTTCGGCGAATTCAAGGTCAATGGTCTTGCCTATCCGAATCCAGTGACGGGTCAGACTCTGGTGCCCGGCGACAACGAGAATTCCGCCGACACGTATGTGATGAATCTGACGACAGTTCTGAAAATGAACGATTTACGGGCGGAATACGACGGATTGCCGCCGTTACAGGGCCGGCTCGATCCCGGCATGAACCGACTCATCGCCCAGGTCAGTGACCTCGAGCAAAACAGTTCATTCGACAATGTCTTCTTCGCGATCGGTCCGCTTGCGTTGCACACGACGACAGTCACCACCGCAACAGTCAACGACGTGACCCAGGAGTTGATGAATGTCGTCGCGGATGTCGCCTCCGTCCAGATCGACAAGGCGTTCACGCTCGCGATGGACGCCGGTGCGATGAACACTTTCTTCCATCAGCTTTGCCATGAAATCGGCCCCGACTTGGCCACGGGACTTGAAGATCGCCTCAATGGCTACGTAAGCGACAAGTTCACAATTCCCACACCCTGGCCGCTCTGCGATGTGCACAACGCCCGAATGAAAGTGACTGCTGTGGATATCGATCCGACGGCCTTCGATTGCAATGTCGTTCCGATGAACGACAAGATTCAGATTACGTTGACCCTTCCCGCATTCACCGCGTCCACGCATTTTGGCGGCGGGTGCGAGGTCGACGGACCGTTCGGAATCTGCGTCGTCGAAGTCATCGTGAACACGGACGTGGACTTCCAGGTGCCCCCGATCACCGTCACCTACGAACTCACGGAAACGCAGATTCTCACCAACCAATTGATGAGCCAGACAAACTTCGCTCTCAGCGGCGATCCTTTCACGATCAACGGCACTCTCCACGACCACAGCGAAGTGAATTGCTTCGTGGGCGCGCTGCTGGATATCCTGAATTTCATTCTGCAGGTCGTGACCTTCGGCGCATGGGATCCCAATCTAGACAACGTCGAGTTCGAGCTCAAGAGCGACAAGATCAAGGACAAGCTCGGCCAGAAAAATGGCGACATGCGTGAGGTCAAGCAATTCAAGTTCGATAACGACGACTTGATTCCGCAATACAATGCGAAGCTCAAGGCCGCGTTGTCTGAAGTTCAAATTACTCCACAGGGTTTCGCGGCATCGATCTCCGCGTCGTTCGACGCTACGGTGACCGATCCTGAAGTTGCGCCCATTGCCGGAACGCCGCTGACCCCGGCGCCGTTGCCTGTAGTTCCGATTCCCAATTCCGACGAAGTCACCGTCGGAATTTCCGACGACGTGTTCAATCAGCTTTTATCCAGCCTTACGCAGTCCGGCAAGTTCAAGACGCTCTTTGAAGACGTCCGCGTGCTGGGCGATTTCCTTCCCAGCGCGGCGCAGTGTGCGGCCCTTGGACCGGTCCTCGAACCGCGGTGTGTCGGCTTGATCGGCGGCGATTGCAATCAGTTCGCCTTGCCGAGCCGCAAGCAGGTTTGCGAGCAGGCCAAGCAGAAGATGCAGGATCGCCTGCTCGCTCCGGGAACGGCCGTCATTCTCCACGCTCACGTGGACAATCCGCCGAAGCTGCTCATCATCGACAATCCGGCCACCGCGGACAAGGTCGAAGTTCGCCTGCGCTTCTCGCAGATTTCAGTCGCGCTGCTGGTGGATCGCGACGGCGACGGCCATTTGAGCGGAAGCCTCGCCAGCCTGCCGCGATGCTTCGGACCGAGCACTTCGACGGTCAACGAATGCGCGTTGTGGGAAGCGTGCCTGAACGTCAACGTGGACGCACAGCTTTTCCTGCCTCCTGGTGAATTGCTCCTGCGGATGCAGGTGCTCAACGTCTCACACGACTTGAGCACGGGCATGGTGTGCAGCGGCGGAATCGACGATGCCAACGACGAATCATTGATCGATGAGGCCGCCCAGGGCGCAACGCTCGACAAGCTCAACGAGAAACTTCGTGAAGGCACTCCTGACTTAAAGACGAAGGGTCTGGACTTCGGCGGCCTGGTCCACATTGAAAACGCAAGGCTGATTTCGATCGAGAACGACGGCAACCCGGACTTCCAGGATTACATCGCGATAACGGGCAAGTTGGTGGTGACATCACCGTAGCCGCCGGGGCCGTGATTGGTTCATGGTGCTGACGCGGAACGGGGCGGCCTCGCGTCGCGTCGGTGCGGCAACTTGATCCCGGAAGCAGGAGCTTGCAATGACGATGTGCGCAGAGTTGGCCGGACTCCATCCGAAGAGTGTACGCCGGATCGTCATTGCGGTCGGCCTTGCGCTTGATCTGGTTGGTGGGCTTGCGCATGCACAAACGTGCCCCAGTTGGACCGAGCGACATCCGCCGGGCATGCCCCCTTCGCGGGACAGCTTCGCGATGGCCTACGACAGCGCTCGCAAACGACTCGTCGTTACTGGAGGTTTCGTGGGCCCACCGTATGACAATGGTTCGTTCATCGGCGGGACGTGGGAATTCGATGCCACGACCTGGTTCCATCTCGATCCTCAAGTCGACCAACGACGCATTTATGCGAACATGGTGTATGACGAACGGCGGCACGTTTGCGTGCTATTCGGGGGAACAACCAATTTCATTCTTTCGCCATCAAGCTCGGACACGCTCGAGTGGAACGGTCAGAACTGGACATTGCGGACACCTGCACAATCACCGCCACCGCGCGAAGTTTTTGGGATGACCTACGACAGCGCAAGGGGAGTGAGCGTCGTATTCGGAGGGTTCCAGAGCAATGAGAATGGAACGGAGATTGCCGCCCTTGGCGACACATGGGAGTGGGATGGCAATAATTGGACCCAGCGAAACACGGGAGGACCGTCGCCGCGAGACAACGTGGCCATGGCCTTCGACGGCACGCGGCGAGTCACAGTTCTATTCGGCGGCGCCGAGGAGACCGGCACTGCCTTTCTGACTGACACTTGGGAATGGGATGGGAACGCATGGTCCCCGCGTTCGACCGATTTCCCGCTTCTAGATCTCGTAAATCCTCCGATTATGGCTTTTGATGAGGCTAGAGGCGCCCTGCTTCTATTCACGCGGTCGGCCCGTCGCGAGGGGTCGAGTGGAACAACCGTCGCCTTAGTGTACGACACACGATCATGGGATGGGAATACTTGGACCTTACGCGATTCGTATGAGATCCCGGCCGCCCAGGACGAATACGAAGAGGATCTGATGACATACGACGATGATCGCGGGATCGTTGTACGCTTCGGTGGACTCGGGTTTACGGATGCTTCCCACTTGTGGGAATGGCCCGGCGGTGAAGGCCCGACCATCGCGCAACAGCCCACAGACCAGACCGTCTCAATGAGTGAAGTGGCGGAGTTTCACGTTGAGACCACGAGCAACAGTCCGATTCACTATCAATGGCGATTCGGCGGCGTCAACGCCGAGGACTACGGCCCGACAGTTACGCGCGGCGCGCATTCCTCCACACTCACCATCGATGCCTCCACGCAGATGCCCGGCTTCGGACAAAACGCGGTCGACGTCATTGTGAGCGACGACTGCGGCAGCACAATCAGTGAGCCGGCATCGTGGACGGTCACGGAACACCAGTATTGGACGGATGTGACATCACAGCTTACGGCCATGCCATCCCCGCGCAAGGGTCATGCCATGGCGTACGATTCCACGCGCCACCGCACCGTGCTCTTCGGCGGTAATGAGAACACGACGCACAACGGCGAAACCTGGGAGTATGACGGCGTCAATTGGAATTTGGTTGCCAATACCGGCCCCGCACCGCGCTCCGGACTCGGATTGTCCTACGGTCCCATCGATGGCGCCGGTCACATGGGGATCGTGTTGTTCGGTGGGGAAGACAATGATTTCTACTACGGTGAGACCTGGGTGTGGGACGGCCACACCTGGCGAGCCGTTGTCCCAGCCGCATTCCCCGGCACACGCGCCGGACATTCAATGGCCTATGACCCGAATCTCAACCGCGTGATCATGTTCGGTGGGGCCAATTCGGGCGGCTATTTTGGTGACACCTGGGAATGGGATGGAACCAACTGGAACCTGGCCAATACTGGCACGATTTCCGGCACGGCACCATCTCCACGCGACCAACACGTGATGGTTTACAATCCCGTTCGCGGCCGGGTCATGCTCTACGGCGGCGACACGTTCGATAATCTGCACGCCCCCTACTACCACTTCTTCACGGACACGTGGGAGTGGCACGGGGAGACCGACCGATGGGTCAAGCTGAGTGACACAGGCCCGGCCAACAGCCTGCACCCCTTTATCGCATTCGACGGCGCGCGTAATGAGCTGCGGATGTTCGGCGGCTACGGAGATGACGGTTTTATCACGGACGAAAATCCGTGGACCTATGTATGGCATGAGCCGTCCAAAGCGTGGATATCGACCGATGGCAACGGCCCGCCGGCGCGTGATGAAGGGACCATGGTGTACGACGAGCAGAACGAATTTATCGTCCTGTTCGGCGGCTGGGATCGTTACACGTTGGTCTCGACTCCGTTCGGCGTACATCATCCGATCTACGGCGACACGTGGCACTACCGCGTGAAGCGCCCGGAGGTGCGACAATTGACCCTGGAGGGGTCGGCCCAGGCGTGCGACTACTTCCGCATTGGACTCGAAGGATATTCGCCTCCGGATATGCCGCTGGGTTACCAATGGCGCAAGAACACCGAAGACATTTCCCCATTTACCCCCGGCATCTTCGGCGCAAACACTGACACACTTACGATCAACAAGCTCGTTCCTTCGGATTCCGGCGTCTACGATGCAAGGGTCTTCAACAACGAGTGTTCAATTCTAAATGAATCGATCGACCTGCACGTGATTCCGCCGCATGTGCAGAATGTAGACGTTGCCACCACGCCCGGTAGTGGCGTCGCCCAGGTTTGCTCGATTGCTTCGCTCACTGCAAACGTTACAGGTGTGCCCATTTTTCATTACCAATGGATGCGCGGCGAACTGGATCTCTTCAATCGAGCGCGAATCTCCGGGACGACGAGCCAAACGCTCACACTTGGGCCACTTCTCTTCGCCCAGGGCGGCAATGACTATCGCGTGCGCGCATGGAACGACTGCGCACCGGCGGACAATCGACCCAGTGCCGGCTTCCAGGTCGTGCCAAAGCCGTGGACGGCTGTCAGCTCAAGTGGACCGGCGGCGCGCAATTCGCAAGCGATGGCTTACGACAGCCGGCGCGGAGTCACCGTGCTCTATGGCGGCCTGACGCCGAATAGCTCCACCTACAACGGTGAAACCTGGGAGTGGAATGGAAACACATGGATTCAGGGCAATGTGTCCGGACCGGGTTCGCGAGCCGGCGCCAACATGGCCTATGACATCGACCGCGGCGTGTGCGTCCTATTTGGCGGAAGCAGCGCTCCGGATGGTTATCCGGGGGCCTTCCTGAATGATACGTGGGAGTGGGATGGCAACTTGTGGACGCAACGCACCACGGTCGGCGCGCCGCCTGTGCGCTCGGCGTACGGCATGGCCTACGACTCCGTGGCGAAGCGGATAGTCATGTACGGCGGTTGGGTCGGATTCCCTTTGTATCAATATCTGCACGACACATGGGAGTACGACGGCGTCGCCGGGACCTGGACGCAAGTCTCAACGGGTCTGCCCGATCCCTCGCCCGGCAACTACAACTCGATCGGAGCGATGGCCTACGATAGCGCTCGCAACAAGCGTTACGCCTTCAATGCCTACATCGTTCCGGGCGACATCTATCAATGGGGCCTTCACACCTTTGAATGGGACGGCACTCAGTGGGTGCGGATCTTTCCGCAAAATGATCTTCAGTACGGCAACCCCGGCAACTATCGCGGCGGCGCGGGGCTCGCCTATCACGCCGGCCGACACATGATTATCTGGAACAACGGCGCTTACGCTTTTACCGATCCCGTGCAGGTCACCTGGGGTTTTGACGGTTCGGCCTGGCATTTTCTTTCCGGCGGCGAAGGGCCATCTCATTCCGCAAGTGGCGCGATCGCATACGACAGCGCCCGCAATGCGATCGTTCAATTCGGCGGCGGCGGGCCTTGGGGCATGAGTCCGCCCGATACATGGGAGCTGGTGGATGCCGACGAGGTTAAAATCCTCAGACAGCCGAGACTGACGTCAATTGAGCAAGGGGAGACCGCGACATTTTCAATCACAACTCGCGGCGCGCCATTGATTTCTTATCGCTGGCATTACAACGGCGTTGACCTCACGGACGGCCCGCGAATTTCAGGCGCTCACTCCGGTATTTTGACAATTTCAAACGTAAGTTTTGCGGACTCAGGCGACTACCGTGCGGTCGTATCCAACGGTTGTGGCTCAGTAACGAGCTCGCCGTCGCGGCTACAGGTTCCCGTCTCGTTATTCGGCGACGGCGACCTCGATGGCGACGTGGACCTGGCCGACTACGATCTGATGTGGGCCTGTGCCACTGGCCCGGACTTCCCGCTCCGTCATGGCTGTGAACCCTTCGACTACGACAATGACGGCGACGTGGACCTCGCCGACGAAGCAGCGTTCCAAAGGGCGATTCATGAATAATCTGCGTTTGGCACGCGGGAGACGACTGGCGTGATCAAGCGCAGCGCCGCCATGTCCTGGGCTACATGTCGGTGGTGAGCTTTGTTTGGACATGGCGCCAAGCCCGACGAATTTCGTGAATCGTTGGCACGCACTCCCACTCAATCCTTGCGACTTGCAGCCGGATTTCCGTCAAATACAATCGCCGTCGCGAGCAGGGACAATACAGGCGAGCAAATCTTTTATCAGGAGATTCCCTATGAGGCGAATGGCGTTAATAACATTGGCATGGGCGGCGATCAGTGCATCAGGCAATGGCTGCGTGTTCGGTGGCGACAAAACATGGACCGCGCCTCAAACCGAAACGCTCAAGCTCGACCCCGCGAAGCTCGCATCGCTTGACGTTCGCACGCACAACGGAGCGGTTGAATACACTGGCTCACAGGGAGAGCCAACCGTCGTCGCCACCAAGAAAGCCGCCGGCAAGGATGCCCAGGACGCTGAGGCCGCTCTCAAGAGCATTCAGGTGTTCGTTGAAAGCAACGATCATGGCGGACAAACGGTGGGCTGGCGCTGGAACACAAAGATCCCGCCCACCTCGTGGGAAGGCGAAGTCGCATTCGCTATCAAAGCCCCGGAAAAAATCAATCTCGATCTGGAATCGCACAATGGCGACATCAATGCCACGGGAATTGTCGGCGAAGTAAAGGCGGTGTCACACAATGGCGCCGTTAAAGTGAATTCCAAAGGCCCCAAGCTCAAAGTGGATACGCACAACGGCGAGATCAAAGTGACGTACGACGGCCCGCGAATCACTCTCACTACGCATAACGGCGCGGTCAACGCCGAACTTGCCAAGTGTGAAACGATTGGCGGAAACGTCGAATCGCACAATGGAGCGATTGTGGCCACGATCGGCGCCAAAACCTCAGCCGATTGGGACTGCCGCACAACCAACGGCCTGGTTCACTTCGATCCACCGGCGACAAAGATCAGCAAGGCCGATGATCATTTCAAAGGCCGCACCGGCGCCGGCGGCACGTCCATCGCCATGAGCACGCACAACGGCGAAATTCATGTGAAATCCGGCCACGAATGACGATCGCTCCGAAGGGCGAACATTCTCAGATGGAACATACAAGGAGGGATGGATTGATGCCACGGGTAAAGCGAAGCGGAACCCGTGGAATTGGTCGATGCCTTGATCCCAGCTTTCAGCTTTGGAGCCTTTGAATGAACACCGAACCGCAGGATGAACATAAGTGGCTTCAGAAATTCGTCGGCCAGTGGAGCTACGAGAGTGAGGCCGTCATGGGCCCCGGCAAGCCGCCGGAAAAGTTCAAGGGGAATGAAACCGTGCGTTCGCTCGGCGGTCACTGGGTGATTTTCGAGGGCGTCGGCGATATGCCCGGCAGCGGAACCGCGACGTGCATCATGACCCTCGGCTACGATCCCACAAAGAAAGCGTTCGTCGGCACCTTCATCGCCTCGGTGACGAACCTGCTTTGGGTGTACGAAGGCAGTTTGGATCCCGCGGGCAAGGTGCTGACTCTCAACGCCGAAGGCCCGAACTTCTGCCCCGATGGCAGTATGAAGAGCGACGGGAAACTGACCAAATACAAGGACGTCCTCGAATTCAGGAGCGACGACCACCGCGTGATGACGTCACAGGCGCTCGGCGACGACGGCAAATGGGTACAGTTCATGACCGCGAATTATCGAAAGAAGAAGTGATAGATTCCCGAAAGAATTCTCTTCGTTGAGCCACGCTCGACCCGTACTTAATTATCCGCCGTAATTTTTTCGAACCTGTTCAAATCCAGATTCGGATACACCGGAAACCGGTCCAGCAGCGTGGAAACTCTCGCGCGGGCGGAGCGTTCAGCGTCGGATGAAATCTCAAATTCCCGTTTGCTGGGGGTGCCGGCGCTCTTACCGGAGGTGAGAATCGCGCGGCGGGTGTTCTTCAATACAAGCGCGATCACGTCGGCGATTTCGGTTACTTCTTTCTCGCCCATGCCAAGGGTCGTCACCGCAGGCGTGCCGAGTCGCAGGCCGCTGGTGATCATGGGCTTCTCCGGATCGCCGGGGATCGCATTGCGATTGAGCGTGATGCCGCATTTTCGCAGAGCGCCTTCGGCCTGGAAACCGGTGATTCCTTGTGGACGAACATCGAGCAAAACGAGGTGATTGTCGCTGCCGCCCGTCAGCACGGTGAGCCCGCGCTCGATGCACGCGGCGCTTAAGGTCTGCGAGTTGCGAACGATGTTTCGGGCATATTGCTTGAATTCAGGTCGAAGGGCTTCCGTGAAACAAATTGCTTTGGCCGCAAGCACGTGCGGCAACGGACCGCCAAGCACCAGCGGACATCCTTTATTGACGACCTCCTTGAATTCCTTCGTGCACAAAACCATTCCGCCGCGAGGCCCGCGAAGCGTCTTATGCGTCGTGGTGGTGACGATGTGCGAATACGGAATCGGATTGTACGGGCCTTCAAACACGCCGCCGGCGACGAGCCCCGCGAAGTGGGCCATATCCACCATGAACACCGCACCATGCTTGTCGGCGATCTCGCGCATCTTCGCGAAATCGATCTTGCGCGGATAGGCGCTGTAACCCGCCAGAAGAATCAGCGGCTTCAATTCGCCCGTAAGCCGCTCGATCTGCGTGTAGTCGAGCAGGCCGGACGCGGGATCGACCTTGTAATGATGGGCCTCGAACATCTTCGCGGAGACATTTTCCGGCTTGCCGTGCGTGAGATGTCCGCCGCACGCGAAATCCAGAGCGAGCATCCGCTGATTGCCGAGCTGAAAGCGAATGTACTGCGCGTCGGTTCGTTCGCCGAGAATTCGCTTTCGCTCATCAGGATCGGCCTTCGCCAGCCGCTCGGTCCACTTGTTCTGCACGCGGGCGGTGAGAATCGTCCAAAATGCCACGAGGTTGGCATCGGCCCCGCTGTGCGGCTGAACGTATGCGTGCTCGGCATTAAAGAGCTTGCAGGCCTGCTTGCGAGCGAAATCCTCAACGACATCGACATTGTCGCAGCCCGCATAATACCTGCCCTCATGCACACCTTCCGGCGTATGCTCCGCGGGCACGCCCTCGGCATATTTGTCCGTGAGCAGATTTGCCATCGCGCATTGAACCGCGAGCGAGCAATAATTTTCACTGGCGATGAGCTTGATGTTGCGGCGCTGATCGGCGAGTTCGCGAACGATGGCCGCGGCGATGTTCGGCGCGACGCGGGCGACGTTTTCAAGATTCGCGAGATAGGCAAGAAGTCCGTTGTCGATGCGGCTTGCATCCGGGCGACCGTCGCGACTGACGGTGATGGCCGATTCAAGATACGATTGCAATGCGCTGCCGGCCATGGCGCGACCCCAACTTGCCAATTGGATTGTCTAGCAAACCGAAAGCCGCTTCGTTCCGCGACGACGCTTCCGGCTGATCAGCTTGCGACCCCAATGACGCCGCATCCGGGCGCGGAAGCCCTGCTTGCGAGCTCGCTTCACTTTGCTGGTGCGATGAGGATAGTGCATTGAAATTCCGCGACTCGCGCGGCCCTCCATTCAATTTTCACAACGTACTTCCACGATTTCCGAGCGAGGCAGTGTACGCCACAACGTCCGATCGCTCAAGTTTGGGCCGCATAACCATCAAATCACCTGTTAATACCAGAGAAGGGCTGTTGAGTTGACCGGTGCACCATCCGATGATAAATTGGATAAACTTGATGGTTTGCACGTGTTTTGCCTGAAACCTCGCAAAACCAGCGCCCTCAAGCAAGACCTGAGCGGACCGCTAGCGAAAATCGCGCTTCGGTAGTTCCGAATGATCGCGATTTCCGCCATCGGCCTGCACCTTGGGTGTGTGCATGAACGATATCGATGTGGCCGCGTGCGCGCAAACCGCACTCGGCTATCAATTCAAAGACGTTGGCCTTCTGGTCACTTCCTTAACACACTCGTCCATTGCGAACTCCCGCGTCCAAAGCAACGAGCGCCTCGAATTTCTTGGCGACTCCGTGCTCGGAATCGTCGTCTGCGAGGAACTCTACCGCCGGCATCACAACTGGCTCGAGGGCGATCTCACCAAAGTCAAATCCGTCGTCGTCTCGCGGCGAACGTGCGCGGTGATCGCCGACGAAATCGGTCTGACCGGATTACTCATTCTCGGCAACGGGGTGGCTGGTCGCAACGCGCTGCCGACTTCGCTTCGCGCTGCGGTCTACGAATCCGTAATCGGCGCAATTTTTCTCGACGGTGGCTTCGAGCCGGCCCGCGAATTCGTACTGCGTACGATCCTCACGCATTTGAATCTGGCCGCCGAATCACAGACGCACCAGAATTTCAAATCCGTGCTCCAGCAGCACGTGCAGAAATATCTTTCCGCGACGCCGCGATATGAGCTGCTCGACGAGCAAGGGCCTGATCACAGCAAGTGCTTCGAAATCTGCGTGGTCATCGGCCACCGCCGCTTCCCCAGCGCCTGGGGGCCGAGCAAAAAAGATGCCGAACAAGAAGCCGCCCGCAAGGCCTTCGACCTCCTTCGCGAAGAAGACTCACCTAACGAACTCAATGAATGAATTTTAAGCACGCCGTTCCCCTTACCAAGGGGGATGATGGGGGGTTGCCCGCAGATGTCGCCAATTCGCACAGATTTCACTTGATCATTGTCGGGTGCATCTTGATGCGCCTACCCGGTGACCGCAATAATCCTCATTTCGCAAATCAGAGCCCGGAGCGTAAGCGCTACGCCCCGAGCCCGCCGATTGGTTTTTCCAGTACAATGCGGCTGCATCACGTCGCTCATCAACAGTGCGAGATTAACCGTGAGACGAGAGTTAGGAACGGAAAATGCTGTTGGACCCGGGCTGTATTGCGATAAAATGACGAGTGGGTGTGCCGGCCTAGTACAGGCAAGGGCGAAATGGGAAAGATCTGATAAAAGGATCAATAGGGTCGAACGGGAGATCGTTACGGTTCGAAGGAAAGCACGTCGAATCAAATGAAACAAGGCTCAACCAGCACTGTCTCCTGGTGGTTTCCAATGGGTAGCAGTCCACGCTTTGCTTGGGAAAGTGTGCTGCTCACCGCGACGCTGCTCGGCGTCATCGAGATACTCGATCGCTATGTCGCGACGATCCCTGTCCCGATTTCGATCTCACAGATCGCCGCCGTTTACGCGGCGATGGTTGGAGGTCTGCGTTCCGGACTCACCAGTGCCATGTTGATCGCCTTCTACGGTGTCTACAAGTTCTCCACGCCCGGTCACCTCTTCGAATACACTTATGAGAACCGATGGAGAATGGGTATTGCGTTGACCGTCCCGACAATTCTCGTCTTGATCATCAGTTGGTTACGTGCCCGGAACGCGCGGGCCGATGTCGCCATTCGCGAGCACGCCATTCTCGAAGCCCAACTCGCCGAGCGCACCAAAACCGAGCAGGAACTCCGACGACAGCGTGCCGAGCAGCAAACCATTTTTCACTCGGTACCGGCGATGATTTGGTACAAGGACAGACAGAACCGGATTCTTCGCGTCAATTATCTCGCCGCCAAGTCGTTGGGAAAATCCGTTGAGGAAGTGGAGGGGCGGCAAACGGAGGAGATCTATCCCCTCGAGGCCGAAAAGTACCTGCAAGACGACTTGGAAGTCATGACCACAGGAAAGCCCAAGCTCGGGATCGTTAAGCGATACGAAGTCCCCGGTGGAAACGATCTTTGGGTCCATGCCGATAAAGTCCCTTACCGCGACGAGGACGGAACTGTCATTGGCGTCATTGTTTTCGCCGTCGACATCACCGAGCAGATCACCTCAAGGCAGGAACTGCAGCGCACCCGGGATGAACTTGAACTCAAAGTCCACGAGCGGACCGCAGCACTCGTCCAGGCCAATGAAAATCTTCGTGCGGAGATCGTCGAACGCGAAAGAGCTCAGGCAATGACGTCGAACGCCGAGAGACGCTTGCAGGCGATCATCGACAACACCACCGCCGTTATCTATGCGAAAGACGCGGGCGGAAAATACTGGTTGATCAACAAACGCTGGGAGGAGATATTCGTACTCCCACGTGAGCAATGCATAGGCCGGACTGACGAGGAGATATTCCCAACGCATGTGGCCGAGGCGTTTCAGTCAAACGATCAACGCGTCCTTCGCGACGGAATACCGATTGAATTCGAGGAGGTTGCTCCGCATCACGACGGTCCGCACGACTACATTTCCTTGAAGTTTCCCCTCTTCGACGGCAGTGGCCGGACCATCGGCGTCTGCGGAGTATCCACAGACATCACCGACCGTAAGCTTCGGGAACGACAGCTTCGCGAATACGCGGACCAGCTTGAGCAGGCCAACCGCGAACTCGCCGCGGCTCACGAAGTCGCGGAGTCGGCCAACCGAGCCAAAAGCCAGTTCCTCGCCAACATCAGCCATGAAATCCGCACGCCCGTCATGGCCATGCTCGGTGCTGCGGAGCTACTCGGAGCGCCTGGAGCGACCCCGGATCGCAAGGCGATGATTCTTCGCAACGGACGCCACCTCATGGCACTCATAGACGACCTGATCGATGTTTCGCGCATCGGCGCCGGCAAGCTCAACCTTACACTGGCGGAATGCTCACTGCTTGAGATCATGGCGGATGTCAACGCCATTACGGAACCGATGCGCCGCGGCCGCGACGTCGATTACAAGCTCGTCTTCGAAACACCAGTTCCCGCGGTTATCCGCACCGATCGCGTACGCCTCGCCCAGGCTTTGGTAAACCTACTCAACAATGCCTTTAAATTCACCGCCCACGGACATGTGCATGTGCGGGTTCGCTTAGACCGTGTCGCCGCCCAACGTCGTCTGACCTTCGAGGTCGAGGACACGGGCATCGGAATCCGCCCCGAGGAACAAGCGCGCATCTTCGAGGCGTTCGCGCAGGTCGAACCCATTTCGAGAGGCGCCTCGGCGGGCGCGGGTCTTGGTCTGCCGATCGCCCTCTCGATCGCCGAACGCCTCGGGGGCTCAATATCAGTCCGGTCCAACAAGCAGGGCGGAAGCACCTTTTGCCTGTCGATCGCTGTGGGAGATCTTGCCAATGCGGCCTTGATCACACCGGAGCAGCCGATTGCGACGTCCGTAGGATTCGACTCTCCTTTTCCGACGCCGCAGACGCTTGTCGGACGGGTGCTTCTTGCTGAGGATGCCGACGACATTCGCGAACTCATCGCCTTCTCGCTCCGGCAAGTAGGTGTCGAGGTCATCTGCGCGGCCGATGGTCAGCAAGCCGTCCGCCTCGCAAGAGAAAGCACGTTCGATCTGATCTTGTTGGATCTCTACATGCCCAAGCTCAACGGCATCGCCTCGGCCTGCGAGATTCGCGCCGCGGGCTTCCGCGGAGCCATGATCGCCTGCACGGCAGCGGCTGGTCACGACCGTCGGGAAATCCTGGCGGCCGGCTTCGACGACATTTGGCCAAAACCCATCTCACTCGGCGAACTCTTCGAACGCTCATCGGCCTATCTGGCAGCGCAATCAGAGGCGGGGTTGCCGACCACACCATCTGATCGCGCCCGATCATCAGAACGGTGGGACACGGCCGTGGCGCACTTCTCCGCCTCGTTGCCGAACCGCATGCGCGCCCTCCACATTGCGGCGACCGCGCATGACCAGGCGCGCCTCCACGAGGTCCTCCACCAGCTCGTCGGCGCGGCCGGCATCCATGGTTTCGATGAAGTCTCGCGTCAGGCCGCTACGCTCCTTGGGGGAATCAAACAAGCCGTGCTTGCCGACGAACTCCCGGATTTGTCTCGTCTCCAAACTGCCGTCGACCTGGCCTTGGCTGAGCGACCGGACTCGCAGTGATCGGCTTTGCGCTCAAAGGCCGCATGAACGATTGCGCAGCATACGCGGTCAAGTATTTCAGCCTGCCGAGCATGGCAAGCAGAATCATGTGCGCCCGTCGGGACAATGCTCAACGCTATTACCATGTGCCCTGCACGGTTACGGCAACATCATCACTCACGGGGCGCGCGTTAACTGGCTGGTTGGCTGTTGACGGGAGAAACATAGAGCGCGGAGCCAGAGAGAGTGCCGAATGCGTCATGGCCGCTTGGTTTTACAGACGGCCATCCTCGGCTTGTACGCCGCCCGGCCCAGCGATCGGTAACTCTCGCGAAAAGCATAAAGGGGGCTTGCAGGCATGGCGGCTGTGTACTTATCTTAAGCGTCTCGCCCTCAAATCGAATCTTCGCGATTGACCGAGAGGGCGCGGTCGGAAGTCCGCATGGAGATCGAAATGAAAATCGAACAATCGGAAAGCCCCGTGACGGTCCTTCGCGCCGAGCACCAGATCATTCTTCGTGTGGTCCGGGTCCTCGGTCGGCTCATGGATCGATTCGAGCAGGCCGGTGAATTCCCCGAAGCGCCGCTGGCCAAGTGCGTCGAGTTCATTCGACTCTTCGCCGATGCCTGTCATCATGGCAAAGAAGAGGACCTTTTGTTTCCGGTGCTGGAGTCGCGGGGTATTCCAAGCGACGGTGGACCCATCGGCGTCATGCTCCATGAGCACAAGATCGCCCGAGGTCTCACCGGGGAAATGGCCGGCGCATTGACCGACGCTCGAACCGGTGACGCCTCCGCCCGAACACGATTCTGTCAGGCAGCCAGGGAATACGTGGACCTGCTCACGAACCACATCTTCAAGGAAGACAACATCCTGTTTAACATGGGCGATCGAGTAATGAATCCTGACGATCAAGCATCGCTCGGGACGAAATTCTGCGACGTCGACTGTCGCGTATTCGAGGGCAAACGGCGCGAAGAACTCGAGCGAATCGCCGACGAACTGGAGGCGGAATGCGGGCATGGTTGACGTGCCGACGAAGCCACGACAATAGCCTCAGCGAGCCGTCGCTGGTCGCGCTTTGGCTCTTCGCGAGCAATGAAATAGACCCGCCACAGGCACGATCCGCTTTGCAAATTTGGTGCAAGTTCCGTGCAAATGAGCATCATGTTGAAGCCGAGGGCAGTGTCTATGCCGTTAATGATGGGATTATGCGTCGATTTGACACGGACTATGGTGAAACTATAATGGATGAGCATCCCGTGGATATTGAAACAACCATCGGTGCAGCCAGGTACCGATGGCATAGGCAGACGCGAGGCGCGTCCGACACATCTTTCGCCTGGAAATCATAGAGAGAAATCTAGTAATGCAATTTGAAGACTTGCGGCTTTCTGAGCCGCTGTTGCGGGCGGTGCGTGAAGCAGGCTACCGCACCCCCACCCCCATCCAGATCGCCACCATTCCGCATGTGCTCGATGGAAAAGATCTTTTGGGCTGTGCCCAAACCGGAACGGGAAAAACGGCGGCATTTGCCCTGCCCATGCTGCAACGTTTGAGCGCAAAACGCGGGCCTATCCGGCCGGGGGTGGTCCGCTCGTTGGTTCTATGTCCCACGCGCGAACTGGCCCAGCAAATCGTCGAAAGTTTCCACACATACGGGGTTCACAGCGGCCTTGGCTTTGCGGCGATTTTCGGCGGAGTGAATCAAAATCCTCAGGTCCGTTCCATACGAGGTGGTCTTGATGTTTTGGTCGCCACGCCGGGCCGTTTGCTCGACCTGATGGATCAGCGGCTCGTATCTCTGGCCGCCATTGAAACTCTGGTACTGGATGAAGCGGATCGCATGTTTGATATGGGATTCCTTCCGGCCCTGCGTCGAATTCTGGCGGTTCTGCCGAAAGTGCGCCAGACGCTGCTCTTCTCCGCGACCATGCCCGCACCGATTCGCGAGCTGGCTAACAAGGTTTTGAAGAGTCCGGTTTCCGTTCAAATTGAGCGTCTTTCGTCTCCAACTCCAACTGTCGATCACTGGGTCCACCACGTCGAGAAGCCCGCAAAGAACGACCTTCTCATTGAGCTTCTCGCGAAATCGCCGCGTTCGCGCGCACTCATATTCACCCGTACCAAGCACGGTGCGGACAAAGTGACCCGCCACCTCATCGGCGCCGGGGTCAATGCGGGAGCACTTCATGGCAACAAGAGCCAGGGAGCGCGGACCAGAGCACTCGCGGAGTTCAAATCGGCCGGCACGGGCGTACTGGTGGCGACGGATATTGCCGCACGCGGGCTGGATGTGCACGATATTTCCCATGTCATCAACTACGACCTGACAAATGATCCGGAGACGTATGTGCATCGGATCGGCCGTGCAGGCCGGGCTGGCGCCAAAGGAACGGCAATTTCTTTTTGCACGTCGGAGGAGCGCGGCGACTTGAAGTCAATCGAACGATTGTTGCAACAACCGCTCCAGCAAGCGGGGCAATCGCCGGCACGCGAACATTCCTCTTCTTCGGCAGGGACTGCCGTTGCGACGCGTCCCATTGCCACGAAGCGGCCCTGGCGCAACAGGAACCGACGCGAACGCTTGTAGATCTAACGCGAGTGATCCCCATGCTCAGCAAGTTCCTATGCGCCGCGCGCAAGCTTTCGATACTCCTCCGTCCATTGATTCCACACTTTGCTTTGTTCGAAATTCGCGCAGACCCATTCCCGGCCGGTGCGACCCATGGATTCGCGAAGCATCGAATCGCGAACCAGACGCGAAATGGCCTCACGAAGCGCGCTCGCATCGCCGATCGGTACTCTCAACCCGGTGACGCCGTCCACCATCGCGTCCCGAGCGCCCGTCGCATTCGTTGTGATGGTCGGCAGCCCCATCGCGGCGGCCTCCAGAAGCACGCCGGGCAAGCCTTCTCGATAGGTCGGCAGAACGAAGATGTCCATTGCGGCCAGGAACGGAATGACGGTGTTCTGCCATCCGACTGCCCGGACGCCGGAATCCGTGGCGAAGAAATCGACGCACGCTTGCGAGGGTTTGTCCCGATGTTCGTAGTCGCCGACGAGGAGCAGGATCGCCTGCGGAAATTCCCGGCGGAGACCGCGAAATGCCTCGGCCAATTCTTCGACCCCTTTGTCGCGAACCAGGCGACCGATGAAGCCGATGACGACGGCGTCGGGCGGAATTCGATGAGTGTCGCGGATCGCGCGTCCTTCCGCTCGTTGCTCCGGGGAAAATCGGGAAATGTTGATGCCGTTGGCGCTGCCCGCGCCGATGACGCGAATTCCTTCCGCCCGCCCCAATCCATTCCCGATGATCTCACGACGCACAGACTCTGACACGGCAAACGTGATGTGAGCCAATCGGCACGGCACTCGTACGGACATCCGCAGGATGAAATTAAGCAAGCCGCGCTTACCCTCGTAGGCCAGACCATGGGCTATGTGAACCACACATGGGCACATCGCAAACCAAGCGGCGATCGAGCCGACCAATGCGGCCTTCGGCGTAGCCACCTCGACGACCTCAAACTTCTCGCGGCGAAAGAAGCGGACCATTTGCACGAGCGCGCGCAGATCGCCGAACGGCATGACGGCCCGCGTTAGTGGAAAGGCCTGAAATCGAGCACCGCGTGCGCGGATGGCATCATCGAGTTCCGACGACGCGCACGCCGCCGTCACGTCGAAGCCGTGAGCGACGAAATACTCGAGTCGCCCTTCGTATAGAATCTGGATGGATTTGCCGATTGTGGTTATGATGCAGATGCGAATTGCGCGCGACCCACGGGAGTCATTCCGTTCCGATGAAATACTTGCGTCAGTCGGTTCCGTCCGCTGATCTTTGTCCATGCACGCGCTATAATATCCACCGTCATCGGCGTCAATTGATTTGTGTTCGTCTACCATTGGATCTCCGCAAATTCGCATGAGAGTCCTTGTTTCCACGGAAGCCCGTTTCGACCGCACGCCCGACGGCGCATGCTGGGTGATTGGCCCGGCCGATTACGAATTCTGGAAGCGATACCTCGATGAATTCGACGAAGTCCGCATCGTGGCTCGAATGCGTGATGCTTCGGCGGCTCCGAGGGGTAGCGTTCGCGCAGATGGTTCGCATGTCACATTGGCCGGTCTGCCGTATTACGTTGGCCCGTGGCAACATATTCAACGGCGCGCCTCCATTCGTCGCGCGATTCGCGAACTGCTCTCCGGCAATGAAGCCGTGATCGTTCGCGCGCCGGGGCCGATCGGGGCGATGCTGACATCCGGGATTCGGGAGACCGATCCATTCCGTCCCTACGGAATCGAAGTCGTCGGCGATCCCTATGACGTTTTCGCTGCCGGAGGCGTTGGGTCATTCCTGCGGCCACTTCTCCGCTGGTCGATGCCGCGAACCTTGCGCAAGCAAATTGCCGGCGCATGCGCAGCTGCCTATGTGACTCAGGACTCCTTGCAGAAGCGATATCCCGCACGTGCCGACGCCTTCGTCACTTCGTATTCGAGCATCGATATGCCCGGCGAAGCATTTGTCATGGAGCCTCGCGCATTTCACGTTGGGAAACCCGGACGAATCATCTTTGTGGGCACTCTTGAACAACTCTACAAAGCTCCTGAAGTGTTGATCGATGCCATCGGAATTGTTTGCGGGACCGGACTTGATGCCAAACTCACGATCATCGGCGACGGCGTACACCGGGCTGAACTTGGGGCGAGAGCAAAGGAGAGTGGGCTCGCTGACTGCGTTCGATTTCTGGGATCGCTTCCTTCCGGCCAGGCCATTCGGGACGAACTCGACAAGGCTGATTTGTTTGTCCTGCCTTCGCGAGCTGAAGGGCTTCCCCGTGCCATGATCGAGGCGATGGCCCGTGGAGTGCCATGTATTGGCACGAATGTCGGAGGAATTCCCGAACTTCTCGCCCCATCCGAGCTAATTCCTCCCGGTGACGCTGAAGCGCTGGCTGCGAAGATCCTCGAAGTCCTGCGCGATCCTCCCCGCCTCGCCCGACTCTCTCATGAAAATCTGGAAAAATCCCGTGCGCACAATGCAAACGCTCTGCGACTGCGGCGAATGGCGTTGTATCGAGTCATCTGCGACGCCACGCGGGGCTGGCAGCAACGATCGCCCTTGCGGGATTAGAGCATGCACCGATCCAGTCTTGCGTCACCCCTGCCGCACTTGGCGATAATGCTGTCGGTAAGAGACCGGGCGAAGTTGACCGCGCTGACCTGCCGACTCGGCAACAGTTCTGAAAACGGCGCGCCGTGCAAAAACAGGTCGGAGCAAAAGCGCTGGTAACGCGACGACGAGGAGTAGGTCGAGGACCACACTTGATGAGAAAACACAGCTAAAGACCAGTGGAATCCAAAGAGCTCCGTAAAAGCTAGACCGACCATAAATGCGACGATCCAGCCATGCGCACACCCGCCCGATCAACAAACAGCCAAGAACGCCAAAGTAGCCAAAATTCAGGATCAGCTCTTCGAGAAAACCAAGCCCATATCCCCACATCAACTGTTTTCCTTCGTGCCGCCCAAATACGTCGTTCGTAAAATAGACGGGCGCAGGCCAAGGCTTGGCAGGCCAAATCGACCTGGGGATGAAGGCAGTGCCGAAAAACACGTAACTGGCTCCGCGATACGGCACAATGAGGCTGCTCGTCCACGTGCTGCGGTAAAGAACATGGCGCAGGGTGTAATCGCGGGCCATGTCACCCCGCAGAAATTCGAGAGGCGCGAGGGCGCTTCCTTTAACGCGCCCAAGGTACGCATAACTGCCCACAACCAGCACCATACCGAGTATCACACAGGTTCGAAGCCGGAGTCTCCCCTCGAAAAATCGGACCATGATGATCGTCATGCCCAAGGCAAAGGCCAGTGCCCGCTTGCCATTCAGGTAGACGGCAATAGCGGCCAAGGCAAACGCCACCCAACGGACTGGATCTGCCCATGACCGGGTCTTCTGGCCACGCAGAAAGTCAATCAGGAGGAAACTCAGGACCGCTCCAAGACAAATCATCTGGATGATTCCGATCAGAAAATTCTGCGCCGGGGACGCATGGACTCTAAAGTCGACAACGTCCCCGTAGATGAGGAAGACCTGGGGCATCCCGGAGGCCAATACCGCAGGCAAAGGCAGCAACAAGATCAACCATGCACCAACGTAGACGATTGACGCGAATGCCGTGGAGCTCTCCGGCGGAAGGGTAGTTACACCTGAAGGCAGCCGCTGACGTCGCGTCCATTTTTGCCCCCACTCACCGAGTTTGATTAGAAGAACGGCAGCCAGCAGCACGAAACAGTACTGGAGCGCAACGTCGGCACTGAGCGTCGATTGGATGAACCAAGGCGGAACATAAGCCGGGGCGAACCATTCGTATACAAGCGGTAGGCCGTAGAAAAAGAAAAGAACCGAGCATACCAAATCGGCACTGCTAAGATATTGCCGCGTGAAAGCGCATATGAACGCGCGCATGGAAATGCTCGCCATAACGAGGACGACGAGAATCTCGAGGAACCGAATCATCCTAAGCCCGTACTCCGTTCACTAGAAGTCGACAGCGGGATTTGGGTCACCAGTCCCCCTCCTGACCGTCGCGTTAATTGCCGACAATGCGAGCAGTGGCCGGCGCAAGCTGCACCGCAGTTCCGTTAATGAGGATATTTTGCTGCGTCTGTGTTGGATTCACCACAATCGTTGCCCCTGCATATCGGCGTATCCAGCAATTCTGATAAGGAGCCCTTGGGGACAAGGGCGCCCCAAGCGGCAGGTCATATTCCTCGTACCAAGGGGGAACGCTGTTTGTCCAGTCGGGATCCCCGCGAGTGGCGTAGAAAAAGCTTCTCCCGGGAACCTTTACCAGCAACCATGAGCAATAGTGATAGAGAAAAAACTCGTGGCCCTTTGTTTCGTCGGCGGGAGGATATAACACCCACCAGTCGATGAGACCCAGGCCAAGCAGACGCTCATGCCTTCTCAATCCGGCCTCGAAACTGTCCGCGGTGTAAGGAGTGCCGTGATCGCTCAGCGGCTGTTCGCTCATCAGTCCGTCGACGCTCTGAGGAAGGCAAGCCCACGATGCGGGATCCGCATTGGACCCGTAGGCGAGGTTGTGGTTGGCGACGAGGATGAGTCCTTTCTTATTGAGTGCGTCCTTGATCGTGGCCACATATTTACAGAAACCGGAATCCCATTCATCCGACCGTCCGGCATACTGCCAGTTGGGGTAGTGGCTGGCAATGATTTGAGCCTGGTGTGCGCCCATATCCACATTGTCCGCAGCCATTCCTTGGTAGGCAACATCGGTCGCGCGGGCGACGAACCATTGTGCGGCCCATCGCTGAAATTCCGGGTTGGCCACGTCGAGGTAATAGCGGAACTGATTGGTGGCTTGAGTAGCCGACGTGGCGCTGCCCGGAACGTTGTGGATTGACCAGTTGATCCGGTTCGCAGGGTTACGCGGGTCGAGGCCCATTTCTTTAACCACAAACCAATCCGGATGATGCTGGTCGATATAAGAGAACGGGCCGGACGAATCATCGCTGCGCGCTGAATCAGAACTGTCGTAGTAGAGAGTCAACGGACTGGGATTCGACTTCTTCAACAGAATCCACGCCGGTTTGTTGTACATCGGGAGAAAATTCGCTGCCCAGATCGCGTCATAGCGTTGCATGTTTCCTGCGGCCACCGCCGCGGGCAGATCTGGATCATGGAACGAATCGCCGCTCGTAATTTCCATGCGCTTCATGAACGTCGTCGACGTTCCCCTGGTTCCAAGAGTCAATTTCTCCAAGGGGCTGGTCGCGCTATTCTGTGCGAGAGCGCTTGAAAGCGTGAACAACACCGCGATTGCTATTCCCTTGATTGGAATCCGACCGCTGCGATGACGTAAGTCGTTTCCGACGCTACCGGCACAAAACAAAGGAGACCTCGCCGACCGTTTTGGATTATTGTTCATTTGCAGCCCACCCAGATCCGTATTTCGCAATAGATACCTATTATTCATCTTGAGTCTCCTCAAAAAGCGCGACAACCCAGGGGCGGATTCTCCCTCAGGTCACGAGCGACATTCCATACTTTGCGAACTCGAGCGCCGGTAAATACCCTGAAGCGACTGAATCGACGCCTCAATGCTAAACGGGAAACGGTCGAAAAGCGCATGACGGTCGGCATCTGACAATGACGGACGTGCCAGAGCATCGAGGATTTCACGCGACCAATCCGCAATCGTCCCATCCAATGGCAGAAGCGTCGCAGAAAAGGAGGCACTCGCGGCCTCACGAACGCCGGGTATGTCGCAAGCCACGATGGGCAAGCCTGCCGCAACCGCCTCGATAATCACGATGGGCAGCCCCTCCCTAACCGACGGAAATACGAAGGCGTCAGCAGCAAGCCAAAAGCGCTCGATCCCAGGCTGCGCGGGGACAAATCGAACGATATCCGAAAGTCCTGAAGTGTGAGCTTTCCGCTCAACCTCTGCCTGAAGCGGGCCTGCACCGATCAGTACAAAGTAAACGCCGCGCCGCCGTGCAGCCACGTGTCCGGCAATGTCAACGAGTAGCGCTTGGCGTTTCGTAGGGATGAAACGACCCACGTTGAGAAGCAGCGTCGCGTCAGCAGGCAACCCAAGCTCCGCTCGAACCGCGGCACGGTCGCCGGACCGCCGGAATCTCTCCAGCGAAATTCCACAATAAAGCACTTGCTTTCTGGGATCGACGTGCCAGTTTGGGCCCCAAATGCTCTCCAGACCCGCTTTGGACGCTGCCACGAAGTTCGTACCGTATTTGTCAATCCAGCGGCGCATCCAGCGCCGATACAGCAATCGCAGTGCTCCCGGTGCCGACAACAGATTCGCCATTGTATGGATGTGGGCTACGCGAATGGGAACGTCGGCCCGGGCCGCGGAACGCAGCACGAAACCGCTGAAATAGAAGAGGTGGCTGTGGACCACGTCGTATCTGTGCGTGCGAAGCAACTGCTCAAGGCGCTCTCCGAACGCCCAAGGGTTCCGGTGCAGGGGACAGCGATGAATAACGCCTCCTAAAGAAATGAACTCTTCGTCGTAGACCCCATCAGCGCTACTTGTGGTGCAGACGTCAATCGCCAAGTCGTCGCGAGAAGTATGTCGCACGACCTCCATGAGCCACCCCTCGATTCCCCCCAGGTTCAGTGACCCCAATACTTGCAAGGCGCGTACCGGCCGCGCAGATGATCGATCCTTCTTCTCTACGCAAGCGGGTATCAAGGAGTCAACGATGTCGGTCTTCGCGGCCGCCGAGTCACAACCTCCGATCGGCGCTGCGAATGTGCTTTCGGAATTCATTCCGCTCTCAATTCTCAGCGAAGCCATGAGTGTCTGCCCGTGACGCCGCTTCGGCGCTACGCTGCGAACGTATCGCCCAGAACATCGCCGCTGCGAAGCCAACCGCCGTCGTCACCGAGGTTGCAAGCACCGACAGCACGGCTCCCATCACGCCGTGCCTCGGCACCAAAATAAAGGCCGCGATCAATGTCGCCACACACGATGCACTCGTCAGCACCACTTGTATCCGGAAATATCGCGCCGCCGTCAGTCCATAGCCCCAGCAGCTCCCCACGAACTGAATCCCCATCGCGAGCGCCACGACGACGAATTCCCTCTGATAGGCCGCATATTCGGGCTTAAAAAGCAGCGTGAGGATCAGATCACCGAAGAAATACACTCCGACGATCAAGGCAACCCCCATGGCCGCGGATAGAGCCGTAAGCTGTGCTAAAAGTCGTACAAATGCTCTGAGATCGGTTGCAAAATGCCGCGCCAATCTCGGCGCCGACGCCTGGCCAAGCGCAGTTGTTACCATCAGTCCGGCCATCGCCGGGGCCACAACGGCCGCAAAGCAACCAAGTTGTTCCGCTCCCGCATACCCCTGCAAGACATAGCGAGGAATGCTGATTTGCAAACTAATGATCGACATCACGATGCCGAGTGGAAGGGCAGTTCGTGACAAACGGCAGATGCGATCCGATTGAAAGCGAGGTCGCACGCCCGCATGAACGCTTGGTTCGGAATCGATGGAAGGGAGCATGCGCGCGGCGCGTCGAAGATCGTATGTGACGAATGACGACGCCCACACAACCGCCATGGCTGCCGTCGCGAGCACAACATTTCGTGTCAAATACATGACACCCGTCAGCGCCAACAACGATGTCGGACTCTTGACGATCAGGCTCATGCCGCTGAAGTCCATGCGCTCGCGATGTTGAAACAAGCCTCGAATAATATCCGAAAGGCTGTCGAAACTCTTCATGAGCCCGACGAGAATCACAACCCATAAAGTAACTCGATCCGTGCTGCCAATGATCCCCCCGACGACGATCACCAGAAAACCCAAGATTGTCCAAATGATCCTCGCGCCAAAGTAATCCGCGAACGCGTATTCCTCATTGACGTCCGTCACCTGCACGCTTCGCAATTGCAACATCGCCAAATTCATTACCGGTGCTGCGATCGCAAGTCCCAGACTGAATTGACCCAGCACTGTTTTCGATCCCAACTTGGCGAGAGCGGTTGACATCAAGAACTGGCAACCGGCGTAGGTCAAATTTCCAGTCAGTGCCCAGCGGAAGTTGGCAGACGTGGAAAGAGGACCGCGCTGCGGGCCAAGCGTCGCAGGAAACGGTTTCCGGAGCACCGCCGCCGCACCAGGTGTTCCCAGGGGTGGACATGCGGGTCGAATTGCATCCGATGCGGCCATATTCAAGAGTCCCACGATTTAGGAGAAAATAGGCGGCTTGCAATCATGCCCCGTCCTAACAGCATATTATCGGCACGGAGAATCCCGGCCCGGTGCAGCGTCGCACAGTATCGGGAGGGGAAGCGTCAATCCTCAGGGCCGGCAGTCTTCAATCGTACATTCTACCCAAGGTGACGCCAGAAAATGGGTGACAGACCCATAATTCCATCGCGCACCCCTGCCTCTATTGGAGCGGAGAGAAAAATGTCGTCTCGCACCCGTCCCCTCGCTCACGCTGCCCGCGCATTTGTTGCGGGGTTGTCGTCCCATCCGCGATGCATTTTGGGGCTCATTGTTGGGGCATTGACGGGGTGCAGCACCGACCTGGGCGGTGCATTGCGCCAGTCCCCGACGAACGGTCCGGCAAGCGTAACCGGTGCCAGTGGCACGCCGCAACCAGTGGTGTCCAATCCACCGACTCCCGCGAGCGAACCCGTCCCCGCTGTTTCCTTTACGTCCGCGCCCGTATTTTGTTGCGACCCACGTTCCATCATCTTCGAGGCCAATACGGATACCAGCAAAATTCCGGCGGGCACGCAATTCCATTGGGAATTCGGCGACGGTCGAACGGATGACGGGCAGCGAGTCGAGCACACCTATGCCTGGCCCGGTGATTACACCGTCGTTTTGAAAGCAGATTTTCGCGACGGCTCGGTCCGCTCCACGGATGGAAAACTCTCCTTGCCTGGCGATCCGGCGCCTCTCTCACCGGACGACAATCCCTCGAACAATCCGCCCCCGACTGTGCCCGTTTTAAATGTGGAGGCCGACGCTGGTGACGACCGAGTGGCACAGCCGGGTACGTGGGTCGTACTCGATGGTTCCGCCAGCCACGGCACGGGATCTCGACCGCTGGCGTTTATGTGGCGGCAGGTCGGCGGACATGCGGTTTCTCTGGTCAATCCGACGCACAGTGCGGCCACATTCCTGACGCCTTCGAATCTGCAAGCACCGATCAATCTCGATTTCGAGTTAACGGTCGTGCAGAATGGAATCTCGAACACGGATCAGGTTCAAATCGCGGTGCCATGCACGAAATGTGAAAGCAATCCGGGTACGGATAATTCCGGCAACACGCGCAATGATGACGCCATAGCGCAGGTTCTTTCCGGACAGCTCACCACCGCCAATGCCTCATGGTGGGGTTTTGACACCTCGGATGCGACGTACGCAATCCAAAGCGCGATCAATTCCGGTGCGAAAACGGTCGTAGTTCCGGACATGGGGCAGGACTGGGTCGTCCGGCCGCTATTTCTGGTGAGCAATCAGGAGGTAATTTTGGAGCCAAACGTAGTGCTCGCCGCGAAGCCGGGTGCCTTCCACAATGCCGGCGACTGCCTGCTCACCGGAGACAGCATTAAGAATGCAATTCTCCGCGGATACGGCGCGACTCTGCGCATGCGGAAAGCGGACTACATGACCGCCGACTATGCACTCTCGGAATATCGACACGCCCTGAACCTCAAAGGTGTGCTGGAGGTGCAAGTCCTGGGGCTGACGTTTGAGAACTCCGGAGGCGACGGAATATTTATCGGAGTGTCCGATGGACCGCGCGGTCTGTGGTGTCGAAACCTAACCATCCGCGACTGCACCTGCAATGACAATTTTCGTCAAGGGATGAGCGTTACTTCAGCCGACAACTTGACCGTCGACCACTGCAGTTTCAATGGAACGATCGGAATGCCCGCGGGAGTCGATGTGGAGCCCGGCGATTGGACCGATCACCTCATCAACGTCGAAATCACCAATTGCACCGCCACCGGAAACGCGGGCAGCGGGTTCATGGTGAACCTCGCCAAGCTCACGCCGATGTCCCAGCCGGTATCCGTACATTTCTCGGGTTGCACCGTGCAGAATTCGCGCCAGCCGGGACTGCGCGCATTGCTATCAACCACCGGTCCGTCCGGCGGCTTTGTGGAGTTTGAAAATTGCACTTGCGAGAATACGCAATATGCCGGACTCATGTGCGACTGGAACCTCGATTCTCAGATTGCCCTTCGGTTCGTGAACTGTCTATGGAACAAAGTGGCGCGGTATTCTGATTCCGATCTTCCAATCGAGCTTGAATTGAATGGCGGCAAGACAAGCGCCGCGTCCGGCGGCATCACTTTTGCCAATTGCACCGTGCTCGACGATCGGGATCGTGACGCCGTGGATGTCACCGGCGGCTCGCCGGGCGATTCCTTCCCCTCCGTGTCCGGCAACATATCAGTCGTCAATCCACTGATTACAGTGCCCATCTCCACGAATCCCTGGCCGCTCCCGAATCTCACCGTGCAACTTCAGCATCCGTAGTAATACGAATCCCAATAATTATTGGCGCTACCTCCGCGGTGCCATGGGCGGCTTGTCCGCCCGTACCAGTACTGGCAGGCAAGCTACCAGTGGCACTCACTGAAACCGAACCGCGCCATTAATTTCTGGAATTGGTATAACTCTATGTTCGACGTTGCGTGCCGGAGGCACGTTCAATGCTACCGCCACGTGTCCGCATCAAACTTCGCGATGACGTCGGCATTCGTGGGTTTTTCTGCATGACGGTCTGGAGGTCTTCCATGGCCCGGATGGGGTCGCGTTCGATTAGTTTGCGGCGTGAACGATCGGCGTCTGAACATGCATTGAATCGCTTGCCGTTACTCAGACCGGCGGTTTTGAGAATCCCCAGCTCGCCGCGAGTGCATCCGCGGCGGCCTCTGGCTCGACGACATCACCCCACCCCCCGTGTCGCAAATATGCATGGGCGAGTTCATGGGCAATCACGTATTTCGCAAAAACCTCCGAACCATCGGCCAATCGGGGCTTTAGAATCACGCATCGGCTGCCACGTCCGATTGGACCTGGTGAGGCCATCCACACGGTGCGTCGTTCACCGGGCACGAAGTTATCGAGCGCAATTCGAAAGCGTGGATCCTCAAGCAAATCGGCTTTCACCTCTTTGGGAAGGGCCGCGAGTACGAAAACTACAAGATCATGCAATGGCCCAAGCTCTGGGCCCATCCCCAGAAAAGCCGCAAGAAGTTGAGGTGGACGCGAAGCTTCGTGCGACAATGCGCTGGTCTTGCGGTGACTTCGAGAAAATTCACTGTATTCTGAGGAAAAACTCATGGCCGCGGCGATCGTACCACAAGTGATCGTCGCTTGCTTCGTGACTGGGAGAAATTCCTGCATGTGGTGATCAATATGGCTTTCTGTGCAAGATTCGCGGCGGCACATTCGGTTCGAATGAAGTCCGATGGGGTCTGGAGTTTCCTGGACATTCGATGAATTCAGATCCGATCGAGATGGTCATCGTGTTTCGCTCTGAGAGCGAATCAAATTGTCGCGACCACTCACTCCTGCTTCAAGCCTCCGGAATCGCACATTCGATACGTCAATTCGCAGGGGAATGGATGATCCATGTTGCGGCCGCGGATGCACAGCGAAGCCAGGCAGAGTTCGATGCTTACGCTGCGGAGAATCGCGACATCCCAGCGCCACAACATGCGGTCATCGAGGCGGCCAAAGGATGGATCGGCGTCACGGCTTATATTGTCGTGCTCGTACTCGGAACCGCATTTCAACAACGACGCGCGTTCGCAATGGACTGGAACAGGCTCGGCGATGCGAACGCCGAGCTGATTCGCCAGGGACAATGGTGGCGAGCCATCACCGCCCTCACTTTGCATTCAAGTCTTGAGCATTTGGCCGGAAATGTCATCATCGGCGGCCTCGTGGGATTCTTCACCGGGCAATTGTTGGGATCAGGCGTTGCGTGGCTTTCCATTCTCATCGGCGGCGCTGCGGGAAACCTGCTGAACGCATGGATTCGGCCGGGGTGGCACAATTCGATCGGAGCATCCACCGCTGTGTTTGCCGCGCTGGGAATCCTGGCGGGACACGCGTGGCGGATAAAGAGTTCGAATCGCATCCCGCGAATGCAGAAATGGGCGCCCTTAATCAGCGGGGTGATTCTGCTTGGCTATTTGGGAACGGGCGGCGAGCGAACCGACGTAGGGGCTCATGTGCTCGGTTTCGCCTGCGGAGCGGGACTTGGTGCGCTCATCGCCCAAAAAACTTCGGCAGCGTGGTTCTCGCCGGTCGTGCAAGTTTCCTGCGGGTTCGCCGCGTTGACTATCTTGTCGCTTGCCTGGTGGTTGGCACTCGCGGCACGGCATCCCTTCAGCCCGCCCACACTTTAGAATCGCCGCGTAATCTATTTGCCCTGATGGGCGGGGCGCCCTCGCGGCGGTGAACTCGCGTCACCATAAATGTCGTGCTTGGGTTGCGACGCCAGAATGTTGGCTTTGCCCCAATTGACCACGTTTCGAAATTGCTCGGACGCGATAAACGCATCAAATGCGTCGCGAGCCGACCACTCCGAAAGAATCAGATACGAACTCGGATCGGCTACATCGTGGTAGAGTTTCGTTTTTCGATGTCCATCCATGCGTTGCATGACGCCCAACACCTTCGCGAACACACTTTCAAACTCCTGCTCTTTGCCTTTGATGATGTTGTAATTCATGCCGACCGTGACCATTTTGATCCTTTCAAATGAAAAAGTTCATTTCGCCATCTGTTTCGCCCTTGCTTCCAGTTGCTCCCATCGCGCATAAAGCGAGGCGATGTGAATTCTCGCGGCCTCCAGCGCCTCCCATCGCTTTTGCGCTTCGACGTGGTCTCCCGCCACGTCCGGGTCCTCCATCGCTTTGGCGCATCGGGCCACGCATTCATCCGCCTCCTGAATCGTTGCTTCCATTTCTTTGAGCTCAGACCTTTCGCTGGCGGATAACCCATCTCGATTGGCCTTTGCTTTCGTCTTATTCGACGTCGCTTTGGACACATTTGCATCCCGCCCAACGGATCGAGTCGCTTGAGCCGTCTGCCACTGGGCACAATTCGAATAATTTCCAACACGGCCTTCGCCGTTGAGTCCGAGAATTTCCGTGCAAACGCGATCGAGCATGAACCGATCGTGCGTGACAAGCACGATGGCGCCGGGGAATTCGATCAGACTCTCCTCGAGCACATCAAGCGAGGCGATGTCGAGATCGTTCGTCGGCTCATCCAGAATCAGAAGATCCGCAGGGCGGAGCATCAACCGGGCAATCAGGATTCGCGACTGCTCGCCACCGGAAAGCTCACCCACGGGCATGTTGAGTTGATCGACGCGGAAAAGGAACCGCTTCGCCCATGAACTGATGTGAATGTTCTGGCCGCGGAATTCCACGGCATCGTCTTTGCCCGCCAACGCCTGCCGCAGCGAAATTTCACGCGGCAGTTCCTCACGCTTCTGGTCAAACACGACCACGCGAAGTTTTTCTGCTCGTTCAATGGTCCCTTCGTCGGGCGGCAATTGGCCCGTGAGAATCCGAATCAAGGTCGTCTTTCCGCTGCCATTGGCGCCCAGAAGCCCAAGTCGCGTGCCGGGTGACAGCAGCAAGGAAACGCCCTTGAACAGGAGTTTGTTTCCAAGCGTTTTAGCGAGTCCCCTGGCATTCAGCAATTTCACTGACCGTCGGCCTGTGCTGTCGAAGTCGATGCCGGCCCTTGCGGTTTGTGCGTTGCGATGCGAGAGATCGCGAAGTTCATCCTTAAGCCGATACGCTTCCTCGATTCGCGCTTTGGATTTGGTTCGTTGCGCCTTGGAATTCGATTTCAAAAACGCGTCCTCGCGCCGAACGATGTTGGCAAGCGTCACCTGCTGAGCCTGCTGCGCTTCCAGGAATTCCGCACGTTTCTCAATGAATTTGCTGTAATTGCCGCTGGCACTGAAGTAGCCCTCAAGATAGATCGGGTTCAATTCCACAACGCGGTTCGTCACGCGCTCAAGAAAGTATCGATCGTGGCTTACGGCCAGGAAGGCGAAAGGAGCATCGAGGAGCATTTCCTCCAGCCATTGAATTCCCCCAAGGTCGAGATGATTCGTCGGTTCGTCCAGCAACAGAAGATCAGGTTGCTGAATGACTTCGCGAGCCAGGGCCAATCGTTTTCGCCACCCGCCGGATAGGGCGTCCACGGAACGATCCGCTCTGTCGAAACCGAATTTCGACAGGATGATTCTGACTTGTGTGTCCTGCTCATGTGGTTCGGAATGACGGTCAGCGATCGCAGAGGACAGCACTGTTTCAACTGTGGCCCCGGAGGAAAAAGAATCCTCCTGGGGGAGAAATCCGATCTTCGCCGAGCGGCGTTTGCTGATTTCACCGCCATCGGGAGACACCAAACCGGCGATGATCTTCAGAAACGTCGTCTTGCCGGCTCCATTGGGGCCCAATAGCCCGACGTGTTCGTCATCCGAAAAACTGATCGAGAGCTCATGAAAGAGTTCTCGCGTTCCGAAGTGCTTGGAAATTGCCTGACAAGTCAGCAGCTGGGCCATGATGGTCTCATTATACGGGCAAATCACTTTCGGTTCCGTAGCTCTCCCGTTGGGCTGCTTTCCTCGCGCCGTCAGCGAATGTTCTGAAACCACCTCGATGCGGCGACGAACGGGAGCATGGAACCTGCGCGGAGCAGGTCGATCATGGAGAGGTGCGAACCGAAATCGCGCGAACCCGGAGGAAAAATGAGACGTGCGGGCCATTCCTGGGATAGCTGGTTGATCGCTGAAGTCACCAACAAATCGTCCAAGGCACCATGGCCGGCAAGATCTTCGATCACCCCCTGCAAAATCAAGAGCGTTTTTCGGAAAAGCAGCAGGTTTTCGGAAAAGCGCACGCCGCATTGCATGACCACGGCATCCAGAAGTTCGGCGAGCCACGAGAAACTCGGCCACAGGAAATCCCGTGAATGCGCAAGTGATCGTTCAACGACCGAACGCAACGGTGAGGCGTCCAGCGGGGTCGCCTGCGAAAGTCGCTCAATCGCCTGACAGATGCCGCTTGCATCTTGCAGTTGGGCATTGAACAAAACTTGCGCGAGCTGTTCGCGTTCCGAAATCGTGAGGAATCCGACCAGCGCCCAGTCGATGATGGCCAACTCGCGATTGTCAGTGGCGATCAGATTCCCGGCATGGGGATCGGCGTGAAACATCGCCTCAGGCTGTGTGGAGAACATTGGTTGGGCGAGCAGGCCTTCAACGATGCGCCGAGCCAGGCGTCGACGTGCGCCGGCGGCAAGAGTGTCAGTATTTGTCACTTTCACGCCATCCATGCGTTCCATGGCCGTCACGCGGGACGTGCAGAACGGAAGCAGACGTGGAACACGGACGCCGTTCACATTGGCGAGCGTCGTTCCGGCCAGCGCGAGGTGTTTTTGCTCCGCGGGAAAGTCGACTTCGTGGCGAAGGAGTCTGGCGACGGCGTCGAATGGGTCCCGATAGTCAACGTCCGGCAATCCATCCCGCCGGCAGCGATCGCCGAAGATCTCGCCGACATCGGACCATATCGCCAGTTCTCGTTCGAGTTGCTCGGAAACTCCGGGCTTGAGGACTTTCAACACGCCGCGCGCCGGCGCCTCGCCGCGTGGTCGCCAGACAAATGGAACTACAACGGCGACACTTGCCTCCGCGAGTGCCACAATCTCGAGCTCAAGCTCGTTCAAACTGTCACCCAAATCGTCGCGGATGATCGCAAGGGTCTCGTCGATTGGCCTTCGGGGCGCGAAGGTTTCAAGCACCTGCAGCTCCAGGCGGAGATCGAGCGGCAACGATCGGTGTCGAGCCAGCACCTGGGCCAACTTGTGCAACGTCGGCGACTCGAGAGCCAGGCGAATCAACTCATTGAACGCCGGTTCGCGCGATGTCCTTTGTGCACCGGCACACCGCGTCGGCGCCGCGGTTCGATCCTGAAAATAAGCAAAGGCCTCTCCGATCGCATCACGGAATTGCGAAAGAGATTCGGGCACGAGATGTCGGATCTCAATCACGGACGGCTCCGAAGTGCTCACTTCGTAAGGACGTCTAACGCTCTTCGCTCCATGGAAATCATATCGGTTCGATCCTCAAGGGGAAAACCGCCAAGAAGAGAAGAAACCTTCCGCCAAGCGTGCGTCCATCGCACAACAGAGACTTTTTCGATGTTTCGATTCCATACTCGCTGAACAGGCATTCTCTCAGACTTTAGCTGCCGTGCTCACAAGAAATATGCGCAGAATCCTCAAGTGTGCTTGTCATGCGATTCGCGACCCTACAGCGCGGCCAATCGACAATTCTCTGAATGAACTACTTTGCATATCGCGCCATGAGGAAATCGGACACTGCGGCCATGTCCGAGGCGCTTGTCCGGGGAACCTGCACGACGTTTCGCAGTTGCGTTTGTTGCGCGCCATCGGAGGGGAACATGGCCGAAAGTCTGAGCGACTCGGCGCTCATATCCTCGACCAATCCATGAAAGATGAGTGACACTGTGGGTAAGGGTATGTTGGCGATGCGGCAGTTTTCGGCCACAAGCTGACCGTAGGCAACGATTGCAAAACACTTGCCGATTGCGATGGCCAGGCCGATATCAGAAGTGGGATTCAGCATCGAGGTGCCCGCCACGGCGAATTCTCGAAATCCTTCGACTTGCGCAATAAAGAGTTTCACATTGGCCAGTTCGCGCAATGGCTCGTAGGCTTGCAGGCAATCTCCAAAGCTCACGGTTTTGGCATTGCGGTCTCGTGCCTCGAACCAGTACGGATGTTCGCCTGGATCGTCGTCTTGCATGACCAGCGAATCGGGCGCGCGTAGGTCATGTCCTGCGCCCGAGAAATAATTTTCCATGAACTGAGCAATCAATCCGTAATTGATGTGCGTGCTTCCCTCGAGACTGGGAATGAGAAGAGAATCGCGAATGGCCGACTCAAAGTAAGTGTCCGTCTCGAAGCCCTTGGCACCGATGCACTCAGAGAGGAGTCCCATCACTTTGACGCCTTCAGTACTCACCTTCGCCTTCTGCACGGCGTTGAATAACAAGTATCGTCGGTCGTCGTCGCAGGAGACTTGCAAATAGTCCAGCGCCCGAAATGCGAAAAACTTCATTGCACAGAGCCGAGCAAACGCGACAGCGATTGCTGTTCGTATGTGGGTCATTTCAACGACAGACTTGCCATAAAGGATTCGTTTCTGCAGATGATCGACGGCTTCGGTAAGAGCGTGTGCGCAAATGCCGGTGGCGCCGAATCCCAGGAAATATTTTCCAAGATTCACCGTTCCCAGGACTGCGTCCCAGGCATCACGACCCGTGGAAATGACATCCGCATCGGAGAATTTGTGATCTCGAACTTCGAACCCACCGACAAACGCAGAGCGAATGCCGAGTGTCCGAATTTTTTGCACATTTTGGAATGCGGAGCTTTCCCTGGGTCGAAGGGCGAACAACACGAAAGGCGCCCGCTTGGCCGGGTTGCCGGCCGACGCCGCTTCCACCTTCTTGGCCAGGATCGAAATGATGAACGCCGCGTTCGCATTGCCGATGTAGAATTTCGCTCCATCAGCGGTCCAACCGTCGGGCGTCTTTCGGACCGCAAACTCGTTGGCAAATAAATCCGACCCATGGGCCTGCTCCGACACACCGAATGCAAACAGGGCGCCATCTTCGAGCCTGGCAATGGCTTCTTTCTTCAACTTCTCGTTCGAACTCATCAGGATGGGAAATAGGCCCAGGAATGTCGTGTGCAGACTGTATGCATGGGCCGGGCTGAAATATGCAAACGCTTCAAGGAAGCGAGTGAGATTCACCAGGCTGAACTGACCACAGAAGCGGGAATATTTCTTTGGTGTCAGGAGCGTGGCATAAAGCCTGTGCGCGGATTGATAGTCAATCCAGTCGGCGTACCACAGTTCCTCCCGATCCTGGCGTTTGAGAGACTTGATCCCCTTGGACTGGAAATAATCAACGACGAGTCGGATATTCTCGTTCCGCAGATATTCCTGTGCGCCCCGAGTCAGTGGCGAGGTGTCGAACGCAAGGGGGTAGAGCGCGTCTTTCATTCGAGTTGCTCCGCAACGCAGTCGTTTGCGAGTGCGTGCAGACTGCCTTTGTCATCGCGTGCATCGTCGTCGAATTTCTGAGGCCCGCAAGTGTCGCGAATGGACGAACAAGGACGGGCATCTGCAATGGAGGACACTCGCTGCCGAGCAATAGACCCCTCCCGTTTTCACAGAGAAAGGACTGAAAAAAGGTCTCTTCTTTGGGATTTCCGACGGATTGTAATGGGAAAATCGATTCGCTAAAATACAGGCCTCATTTCGAGATGGAGGCAACGCCATGAGGTCTCGGAAAAATCATTCCATTTTCGCACTTGTTCTCGGCGTCGTGATCTTTGCGGTCGGCGTGAAACTGTCGGCGACTCCGCCGCAGGATTCAGGCAGGCGGTCGGATTCAATTTCTCAAACGCGGTTGAGACCCAATGATTCCGTGCGGAAGTCCGCTCGCGATGCCGCTGTTGACGGTCGGGGCGTCCGGACGATTGCGACCGCCCGGACCGCCCCATTCCTTTCGGGGTCATACCCGATCTCCGCCCCCATCGTTGTCAACTATCTCGACGACGACGCAACCCGGGCGAGACAGGCGGGCCGCCTCGTTGGACCTGTGCCGAAGGCGATGGCGGTAGCGGCGTCGCAAGTGGCCAACATTCCAAGTTCGCGGAAGTGCGTCGGCGGAACGAACGCCGGCGGAACATGCACGAGCGACGGTGATTGTCCGGGCGTGGCCGATGGTGCATGCACCGGCGGGCACTGCGTCGGAGGAATTTCATCCGGAGCAAGCTGCACGAGCGATGCGAATTGCTTCGGCAGCCACTGCGGCTGCACGTTCGCCGTGCAGTGCGACGACGGCGTGCCCTGCACGAACGATCGCTGCGCGCTCAATCCGGGCGCGCCCTTCGACAGCGGAAAATGCGTTCATGATTTCGTATTGGCGGGCGTGGATGATCCCTTGTTCAACGGTTGTCCGCTGGGCACGCTTTGCGGAGGCTGCGACGACGGCATCGCGTGCAACGGAAAGGAAACCTGCGACGGAGCGGGGGCGTGCGTCTCTAGCGGGCCGGTGGATTGCGGCGGCGGCAAAGTGTGCAATGAGGTTGGGCGCTGCGCGAATTCCGGGCGCTACTGCACGGCCGACATCGATTGCCCATTCAGCACGTGCAATCACTGCCAGACGATCTGCACGACGAATGGGGATTGCAGCGACGGAATCATCTGCAATGGAAATGAGACGTGCGACGTTCCAAGCGGGAAATGCGTGTTGGGGACGCCGCCGTGCGGCGCATCAGCGACCTGCTTTGAGAAGAAGTGTTCGGCCTCGGCGAACAACCCCTGGGGCTGCGCAGTCAACTCTGATTGCCCCAATGGGGGTCACTGCAACGTAGCGGGCCCGGTCTGCTTGCCGGGTCGATGCTGCGACAATGCCGCGCAGCCGAATTGCTCCCGACGTGCTCTCAACGTGACGGTTCAGGGCAAGAGCTCTTGCAATTCAATAGGTGGGATGTGGTTCGCGGGCGACCTGGGAACCACGGCTCTGCTGGCCGGTCCGAGCGTTTACGACTCAACCTGCCCTGCGTCCAACGACTCGACCCTTCCTGCGGGCGTTCCGGGTCTGCACTGTCCGAAATACGGCGATGGCATCGCTCCGCTGAACGTCGGGCCGCTGGTCGGTCCTATCTACGATGGACCGGTGGTGAATGCGCAGGCCGGCGTCCCGCTGTACAAGCTCGGCGACGATTATCAATTCACGGACGGCTCGAACATTCTGCTGGACGAGATGCACTTTGTCGGCGGCGCGTTCGTCGGCGAGCGGATCGCGTTTGAGCTCTATGACGCGAGCTGCAACTTCATCGAAGACCTTTTCTTTATTATGAACGTCAACACGATCGGCCTGCAGACGATTCTATTCCAGCCTGCAATCGAAATTCCGCCGCACGGGTTTCTGGTGATGACGGCGGCGAGTGAATTTGCGCCGGAGACGCGGATATTCTGGGCCACGACAGATTCGACGACGGTTGACGTGGGTGTCAATGATCCCGATGTGATTTGGGTGAACGGCGGGCCGACGGCGAACTTTCTGCCCGCGCCGAATCGGAATCTGTTATTTGAGCTGGTGGGAAGGAAAACGACGGCGTCGATCGGGGCCTGTTGCCTGACCGCGCCGGGACCGGTGCAAGGTTGTGACAATGCACTGGCGCCGTGGATTTGCGAGGGCGAAGGAGGCGCTTACCTGGGCAACTATTCCCTTTGTGCATACTGCGGGGGCGGTTCGAATGCGGGGAATAATTGCCGACGGTGTTTCATCACGACGGATACAACCTGCGATCGCGACGCCGACTGTCCAAGCGGTGAATTGTGCGTCCCGAATGATGCAGCTTGTCCAGGCGCAACTTGTGTGGCCTGGTCATCGTGTGGCCGCGGGGCGTGCTGCAATCCGACGACGGGCGGTTGCACGGAGGGTGACGCCGCGAGCTGCGCCAATGGCGGCGGATCGTTCCAAGGGTTCGGCACGACCTGCGACATTGACAACGGCTACGGCGGCACCGGCGACGTGCAATCATGCTGCCCACAGCCGACGTATACCGGCGGCGACAACTGCAGCGACGCCACCGTTCACTTCATTCATGTTCCTGCGCCGGGCAGCGATCCGGTCGTCGTGACCATCACCGGCGACAACAGTGCGGCCAGCAGCACCATCGACCACCCCGATTCCTGCGTTACCATGCAATGCGGCTCGAGCTGTGATGTGCAATCCGACGTCGGGTGGTGGGAGGCGTTTGAGATTGACGCATGTGCGTACGTGCGCGTGGATAGCTGCTGCACGGGTACAGGCTCTGAAGTACTGAGGCCTGCATGGGTATTGTTGTTTCCTGATTGTCCGTGCGGCGCTCCGGTCAGCGAAAGTCCCAATCCGAATGGTGGGGTCGTCGATCCTTTTCCCGAACCTGCGTTCAATCGCGGTGGCCCGTATTGCACGGACGACAACATCTGGTTCTGGGTTGGACCGCTGAAGGCGGGTCACTATTACTACCCCGTCTATTCCGCGCCGCTGGGCTATCACGGCCAATATCAATTGCACATCACCGCTCAGCCCTGTCCGACGGCCGCCTGCTGCATGAACAAGTGCGTGGGCGGGCCGAATGCGGGCAGCACTTGCACGGGAAATGCAGAGTGTGGGACCGGCGGATTGTGCCAGGGGGCCTGCAGCGAATTGAACATCATGGATTGTGCGGCCGCGGGTGGTTACTACCTTGGTCCGCCGAACAAATCGCCCGCGACGGCAACATGCACGGGCACACCGGGATCGGGCACGGCCACCTGCGACAATGGATCGTGCTGCACGGCGCCGGGAGTCTGCGTGGATCGCGATCTTGATCCGCCGGTGAGTGCTCAGGAGTGCCTCACGGAGCTGAACGGAAAATTCGTCGGCGGCATCCGATGCAAGGGCGGCTACTGCAACTCAGACTACACGACGTCCTGCTTGGTGGACGCCGATTGTCCGACTGGCGACACCTGCAATGTGACGGCGGCACAGAAAGCCCAGCCGAAACCGTGCCAAATCTGCGAAATTCAGGGCGCGGACAATTGCCAGCCGTGGGAGAACACCGGCAACATTGGCGGGCTCAGCGATCCCGTCGTCGGCTCAAACGGCATCGTCGCGGCGGACGATTTCAAATATGCGAGCAATGTGATCAGCAGCGTGTGTGTCTGGGGCGAATACATCAACACGGCTCCGCACGCGAATCCGTTCGATTGTGGGTTTTCGGTGACGGCGGACCATTTCCGGGTCCGCGTTTACGATGATTTTGAGGGATTGCCCTGTAATATCATCGCCGAATCCGTTGCTTCGTCTGTACGGGCCTATCTCGGTTCCGTGATTCCCGAAGCAACTTACCATCCCTTTGCTTTCCAGTTGACGCTGGCCACGCCGGTTACGGGTCTGGACGCAAGCGGCCATACGATCTATTGGCTGGAAGTTTCCAATGCGCCCAGCGCGACGATTTCGACATGCGTGTGGTTCTGGGATCAACTGGGATACAGCACATCCGTCGGCAACCATTATTCGGCTACGGGAAGCAACGCCGGCTATCCGGCCGGCTCGGAGCGGACGGCGGACTATTCGTGGTGCCTGAACGGACCGATCGTTCCCGGCGCTTCCGGCAATGTCATCCGGAGTTGTTGCAATTGCGTTGATGCCTCGTGCAGCCTGCAGAATCTTCGAGATTGCAGGAGCGTAAACGGAATCTGGAACGTCGACGATCAAACCTGTGGCGTTGCGTGCGCCGGACCTCCACCAAACGATCATTGCACGAGCACAATCGGCAACCTCGTGCCCACTGGAACGTATTATTTCGACACCCAATGCGCCGACACGGACGGACCCAATTACGCTGGTCCAACAGAGGAAGGAGGTTCGGTCATCTTCGGTCATGACGTTTGGTATCGGTATCAAGCTCCTTTTAACTGCACGCTGATCGTGAGCATGTGCGGCACAGGCACTCAATACGATTCCATGTTGGGGGTTTATCACAGAGTCGGCGATTGCAATTTCTGCCCAACGGATGCTAACAGCGGAAACTCGTATCTGGTCAACGGCCGCTACGAGGACGAATCTTGTACGGGGGTCGTCGTTGCCGGCGCGGGGTTTTCCGTCAGCCAGGCCCAAGCCGGTGAATGTTATGTGATTCGTGCCGGCGGATTCTACGAGTCTCGCGGGTCGGGGGTGGTGGACATCAGTTGCACGCCGACGGGGAATACGGTGGCGCTGGACTCGCGCCCATTGTCGAACGGTGCTGCCCGCGGAACGCGCTGTCCGATTATTGATTTCTTTCCGACACCGGTGGCCGATCCCGCGCCAGACAAGAACCGCTACATCGCGTTCAGCGTCCCGGACCCCGGGCCACCGCCTCAGGCGACGGCGGTCGAGATCAAGCGGGTGAAGCTGATGCGGCCCAGCCCGCCGAATCTGTCCCAATATCCGCCGCCGGATTTCTCGACGTTTGAGAACCAGTATTCATACGCGGGCACGCCGACGATGCACTGTCAAAACGGTGGCACACCGCCTTGTGTGACGCCGTCCGATGCGATTTATGCGATATCGATTACGCAGTGCGCGCCGAATTACATCGACTGGCAGGCCGCATTGAACGGGCAACTATTGTACGTGACCGGCTCCGACATTGTGCCGAGCTCGCAGTATGAAGTGAGCCAGTTGGCGGCGTCGTGCGCGGGGAATGAGAGGACATGTACGGCCAGATCGGCGCCATGCACGGGATACACCGCGCGATGGGGCGACACGGCGCCCGCGTTTCAGGATCCGAACGCCACGTCGCTATACCAGCCGAACATCAGTGACGTGAGCGCCTGTGTGGACACCTTCAAGGGGACGGCGTCGGCCATCCCGATGCCGCGCTGCGATTTGGTGGGTGGCGCGAACGGCTTGCCGAACTTCCGGGTGCAGATCGACGACATTGCAGCGATCGTTGATGCGTTCAAGAGTCGCGCGTATCCATTCAGTGGAACGAGCAGTCCGGTGAACTGTCCGTAATCGGACGCGAGCGGCGGCGTTCGAGCAAGTGAAAGCAAAGCGGCGGTTGATGATGTTTGGATTCGGAGTCGGTCGATCGGGATCGATACGACGCCGTCAAATTCACGGCTCGTATTGAAGCCCATGGCTGCCGTGCTTTCAGAATCGACGTTAGCCGGAGCACGGCAGGTTTCGTATCCTCAACATCAGACCTTACGATCCATTGGAATATTCCATGACTGTTTTCCGGCAAGTCTTGGTCCAGAGTTTGAGCCATTTCTCGCAAACGGGCATTTTCGTTGCGTTCTCTCCGGATTCCTGGTAGAAACTTGCGAGGAGGCCCGCCCGGTTTTCATTTTTGAGGGGGAATCGACCAATGATCACCGCAACTCTGGCGAACATCCGTCGCAGCCTGCTTTTCATGATCACCCTTTCGTTGCTGCCTGCTGCGCTCCGGGCCGAAAAACCAAGTCTTCCGCTCGTTGACGCCCATCCGAATGGTGCAATCAAGGCAATCGCAGATTCGAGCTGCGTTCCGGCGTGCAGTGGGTCGTGCATGTCGCTGAAGGCCGTCGCGGTCAATGGCACATCGATTGCGCCCAGCAATTGCATCCACGCCATGCCGGGCGATGCGATTACTTCAGAAATCAAGATATCAGGGTGGGGCAGCCAATTGCCGCTCGGCGTGCGTGCATATCAAGCTACGATACTGGGGGAACATGGGGCAGTTAGCGGTTCGCGAGGTACTTTCCTTCCAGTTGGATGGGATGCTCCAATTCATTCTCAAATCTGCAATCCCGGTTCCTGTACGCCGCAGTATCCAGTTTGCCAACCGCAGGGTTATGCCGGCATTTGCGTTGGAAATTCCTTTGATCCGACCCTTGGGGCGTTCATCGATTCGAACCGAGCGGACTTTATTCGTTTCGGTTCCACTCTCTTCGGCGGAATTAGACTGGTCTCGTTGGATTACATCTACGGCATGACAACGCTTGTGTCGGACGGCACTCCGGACACAGGAGTGATTCGATACGGTGGCACGCTAGTCCTGGTCGCATCAGAAGACGCCTGCGGAACTTTTGAATATGCGTTTCAAAGGGACATCAACTATACGTTGCTCCATGATCCTACACCGCAACAGTACACCATCCTCCCCGATACTCAGTCGCTCATCGTCAGCATTTGCACCGACGACGGGATTTATTGCAATGGCCAGGAAAACTGCGACGCGGTCAATGGTTGCGTTGTGATCCCGGTGAATTGCGACGACGGAGTGGCCTGCACGGTGGACACCTGCAATGAAAGCGCGCACGGATGCGATCACACGCCCAGCGACGCATTGTGCGACGACGGCGATTCATGTACGAGCGACACTTGTACCGCGACCGGCTGTATGCACCAGAGCATTTGTGGGAGTTGCTGCGATCAAAGCGACGGCACATGCACCGATGGCGTTCCCGCAAGCACTTGCACTTGCAGTCAATGCCAATGGGCGCAGGGTGTTTCGTGCACCGCCACTGATTGCCATCCTCTGTTCATGCCAATTCCCACTGTTACATCCTGGGGCGCGACCGTTCTTGTGCTCGCTTTGCTCATCGGCGCGAAGATTTGTTTCGCGAGACGCCACGGGGATGTGGCTCGTTTATAAGTGCGCTCAAATGGGAAATAAACGGTACCGCATGTCATTCTGAGGTCGCCGAAGGCGACCGCGTCATTCTGAGCCTTGGTTTACCAGGGCGAAGAATCTCCAGGCATCAGATGCTTCGCTCCGCTCAGCATGACGGCCGGCAATTTACCCAAGAAACTCACTTTGCTTGGGCGGACGCCTCGGTTGACGCTTCTCCATTCTTACCGTTCTGTACTCGATCCACAAACCGGGCAATCATCTCGTACGAAGTAGGAAGCTCAAGCACATCGTGACGTCCATCAGGTTGAATGATGACGATCGCCGGGACGCCCTTCACGTTAAATTCCTTCGCCGCATCGCCTTGACCACCCCAAAATCCACCGGGTCGGCAATGCACCATGTTGACAATGCGGTCATGCACTTCGCGGCGCTCGAGCATTTCACGAAGCTTTGACCAATCGTTGGCGTAGAATCGATCGAGCACCAGAAAAATCGGCTGGTCGGTTTGCTTCGACGCTTTCTCAGCGTCTGACAGCGATGAAAGCCAGACATATCGGGCTTCGCGGAGGATATACGGATTGATCTTCGGCATCGCGCCCGGCGGCGTGGAATCCTTCAGAAATGCCATGATCTGTTCGACGTCGGCCTTCCCAAGTCGCGCGTGATACGTGCCGTCGGGATGAATCAGGATCAAGGCCGGCGCCCGCTCAACGCCATATTGAGCCGCGTAGCGACGATCCGGCTCATAGTTGTGAAAGAGAATGCAGCGCACGCACTCCGGACAAGAAGAATCGATGTCAACTTCCTTCAACTTCATCAACATGGCCTGATCGGTCTTGCGGTCGCCGGATTTGTAGAAGATCAGCATCCCGCCGGAAGTCTCGCGCATGCGGCGTTCTGCGGCCTCATAATCAGAAATCCAGCCGGAGGAAATCATCGCATCAAGGCTCGAGGGTTGGGCCCAGCGAGGCATGTCCGCCCAACGGGGCATGTTGCAGCCTGTGAAGGTCAATGCGGCGATCGCGGCGAGAACCAGACAAGCCAATCGTCCCCGCGACTCCTGCTTGATTTTGATCATGTCCACCAATCCGCAATGAGTCCCGTCTTTTTTCAGAGGATTTGGAAAGTCTATCCATGCATTTGGCCGTCGCAACCGCGACGTTGTGGAATCTCGTTGGTCATGAGTGCCAAATTTGGCGATTTCGATCCCAAAATCGGCGTTTAGGGTGGCATTTCCGCCGACTTTTGTGACAAGCGGGACAAAGTCGAACCCATACTCCGCTTGACACGCTTGATTGATCTCGGATACGTTAAGCAGTCCTAGGGGGGTCGTTTTTCAAGTTCTATTGATAGCGTCTGGAGCCGGGCAAGGCTTGGGACAAGTACTTTCGAAACGGAGGCAACTGATGCAAAGAAGCTGTGGTTCGCAATGGGGGAAACTGGGACTAATTGTGGCCGGCTTGGGGCTTATGCCGGCTTGGTGGGGAAACACCGCCAAGGCGCAGGAATCGGACATTCGCAATCAGCTCCGAGCCTGCTGCTTCCGCGGCAGCAGTGCATGCCAGAACCTGACCAAGGCGGATTGCAAGGCTCAGGGAGGTCGATCCCAGGGTTTGGGCACAAACTGTGAAACGACCGATTGCGCCGAAAGTAGCCGACAGGCGTGCTGTGCAAATAATGGAAGCTGTACTGATGAAACGTCCAAGGACTGTCGCGCAGCCGGTGGGCATCCACAAGGTCGAGGCACCAACTGTGACACCGCGAATATTTGCAGCTCGTTGGACCAGGCATGTTGTGCGGACAACGGAGCGTGCACAGATGACACGCCGACCAATTGTCGGGCTGCCGGCGGGAAACCGGGTGGCAAGGGCACGTCGTGCGAAACTACGACCTGCACGAACAATACCGTTGCCTGTTGCACCAATGGGGAGTGCTCACAGCAGACGCCGGTAGCGTGTTTCCAATCCGGTGGTAGACCGCAGCCCGCTGGCTCGAATTGCCGAACTGCGGATTGCAGCGGCGGCGGCGGATTTGGCAAACAGGCTTGCTGCTCGGACGACGGTCACTGCACCGATGAAGCGGCGGCGGATTGCCGTTCTGCTGGCGGTCGACCGGGTGGCTTCGGATCGAGCTGCGCCGACACAACCTGTACGGTGGCGACGGCAGCGTGCTGCTTGGATGACGGATCGTGCCAGGACCTGAAGGCTTCCGCGTGTCGGACCAAGGGTGGTCAGACCGGGGGAGCTGGCACTGCGTGCAGCACGACAACCTGCACACAGAAGACCATCGCCTGCTGCCTGGCAGACAATTCATGTGTTGATGTGAAGCCGTTGGCTTGCATCCAGCAAAGCGGTCATTCGCAGGGCAAAGGCAGCGATTGTTCGAGTTCGCATTGTGGTCCTGCGACCGTTTCATGCTGCGCCACGAGTGGTGACTGCACAGATGTGCCGCGAGCAACGTGTACGGCGAATGGTGGTCAACCGGGACAAGCTGGCAGCTCCTGTTCGACGGCGACGTGCACGCGGACCGATCGCGAGTGCTGTTTGCCAACCGGCGCGTGCCAGGAAATGCCGCGCTCAGATTGCATTGCGGCGGGTGGCAACCCCGGTGCGGCGGGTAGCGCGTGTACGCCGACCAGTTGCCATTGATATCGATCTTACCGAATCATTGACTGGTCGAATGATGGAACGCGCGGTGTCAAAGCCGCGCGTTTCATTTCCATTTTTCGTGATCGCTAGAGGTGAGTGGAGGGGTTATGTCGCGGATCAGGTTAGGTTGGTTCACCGTCTTTGCGCTTTTTGTCGGTGAAGGGTCGCTAATTGCCGATCCTCCCACAACGGATTCCCAGGCAGTCGCAACGGACGTCGCTTGCTGTTTTTCGGATGGCTCTTGTCAGGATTTGCAGCCTTCGTTTTGTCTGCTGCAAGGCGGGCGACCGGGCGATTCCGGCACTTCCTGTGCGACGGTCTCCTGCGGGGCGCAGCCGGTTGCGTGTTGCATGCCCGACGGGCAATGCGTGAACCTGCAGCCCGACGTTTGCCTCACCACCCTTGGCCGACCACAACGTCAGGGATCGTCGTGCGCCAATCAGAGTTGCACACCGGTTCTCTCGGCCTGTTGTTTCCCGGATGGGCAATGTGCTCATCTTCCGCCGATCAATTGCTTTGCCGCCGGCGGTCGTCCCGGCGCGCTGCACAGCACATGCGCCGCGACCGTTTGCGTGGCAATCGACGTGGCCTGCTGCCATGCGGATGGTTCGTGCCAGGATCTTTCGTCGGCGGAATGCATCGCCGGCGGCGGTGAGCCGGGTGCGCCCGGCAGCCTTTGCGAAACGCAGAATTGTTCGGCTTCTGCGGCCGCATGCTGCCTTCCCGATGACACCTGCGACAATCTGTTGCCCATCGTATGCCGAAACCGCGGCGGGCGTTCGGCTGGGGCCGGTTCCACGTGCAAAACAACGGCGTGCCCGCTCAATGCGGGCGCTTGCTGCATGCCTGATGCGTCGTGCGAAATGCTGACCCGGCGCAATTGTCGTGCGCAGGGCGGCAAACCGACGGGCTCTCGTGCGGCATGCAGCGAAGTCACTTGCCCTCCACCTCCGCAACCGACGGTCGCGTGCTGCTTCACGGATTCGTCGTGCCAGGATTTGACACAAGCCGACTGCGCAGCCGCCGGTGGAACGCCCGGTGTGGAAGGCTCGGTTTGTCGTCGAATGACATGTCCGTAGTTGCCGGACATTGCGGCTGTCGCGGTCTATCATGCGAAGCAAAGCGTAACATCTCGAATGCGAGATTCTTCGTCCCGACGTTACGGGACTCGGGATGGCGCGGTGAGTCAATCGCGCCAGGATCCGTAATTTCTACGAATCATCGATGCCGCGCCTCCCAGCGTTCTTCCGCTTCAGGCGGACGAACGTAGAGCGGCGTAAACGAACGCCGATCGACAAACTCGCTTCGTCGCGAGCGTTCGAAACCAAGTTGATAGACGATTTCTGCACGAGGTTGATACAAATGCTCGGGCAGAATGATGCCGCCGGAAGTCAGCACGGCCTCGCGGTGCGACGCAATGCCCGCGCCCATGATGCCCCAATTCGCGCCGCGTCCGAGGAGGTATTGATTCGGTTCGACTTCAGCCTCTTCGTCGGCAGGCTGAATTCGTCCATTGTCGCACTTGAACGATTGCGCGTAGACATGGCCTCGCTTCGCATCAAGGATCACCACGATTTCCGCCGGCGGCGTCGCCAATTCCAGCGCGTGATTCGCAATCGCTTCCAATGTAGGAACGGCGACGAGCCGGGATCCGCATGCAAATGCGATGGTCCGCGCCGCGGTCACACCCAATCGCAATCCCGTAAAGCTCCCCGGACCGTGCGAAACATAGATTTCGGCGATCTCCTGGGATTTCACGCCGGCTTCTCCACAAACCTCTCGAATGGCCGGCACGAAAGCCCCAATATGGATTTGCGGGCGACTGAATTGCTGAGTGGCGAGAATCGATCGCCCACGTCCCACGGCCACGCTGCCGTGCTCGCTTGAGGTTTCGATGGCGAGGGCGCAGAAACTCGGATTTTCGACGGTTCGCTGCATGGTTGCGATGATACGCTTCCGAGGCGTTGACCGTAAGCCGCAATGGCCATAAAGTGAGGGATTCGCGGCTCGGATCGAACCTGCCGAAGAAGAGCAGGCTCTGAAGCTCTGCACACGATAATTGAAGAAGCTCAATGTTTGCGGTCATATCGGATATCCACGCCAATCTTGAGGCCTTGCAAGTTGCCTTCGCGGACATCGAGCGACGCGGCATCGAGAGAGTTCTATGCCTCGGCGACATCGTAGGATACGGCGCGAGCCCCAAGGAATGTCTGGACATCGTTCGCGAGCGGTGCGAGTTTTCGTTGTGCGGCAATCACGACCAGGCCGTCTTTTACGAGCCGCTGAACTTTAACGTCGGGGCCGAGCGAGCCGCCTATTGGACGCGGCAGGTGCTCGAAGACGAAACCGACAAGCCGCGCCGCGATCATCGCTGGGAAATGCTCGCCGGATTGCCGCTTCGAGTCGAAGCAGCGGGACTCTTGCTTGTTCACGCATCGCCGCGCCGTCCCGTGAACGAATATCTCTTTCCCGAAGACGTGTATACGAACCCAGGAAAAATTCTCGACAACTTCAAATGGTTGAAATCTCAGCACATGGCCTGCCTCGTCGGCCATACCCACGTTCCCGGCGTCTTTCTCGACGATCCATGCTTCGAGCCGCCGGACGAACTGGCTCAGCTTGGAACCTACAGCATCACTTCCGACGAGAAGGCCATCATCAATGTAGGAAGCGTCGGGCAACCGCGCGACCGCGACCCGCGGCTCTGCTACGTCGTCATGTATGAAAAGGGTGAGGCCCCGGAAGGTTATGACCTCCCGGATGTCGGCGATGACGAATTTTGCACGACGGTCGAATTCGTTCGACTCGAGTATGACATCGAGAAGGCCGCCAAGAAGATTTACGATACTCCCGAACTGGACGATTTCCTCGGCACGCGGCTTTTTGAAGGCCGCTGATTCGCTTCCTCATTTGCAATGTGCTCCATTCACCGCGAAGATGCGCTGAATCGGCGCGACGATTCACCTTCTGCTCTAACGGATTGATGCGGAAATCAAACTATCGCTGTCGGCGCGAAGCCCGAATAAGTCGAGTGGAATCATGCAAAAACAGGACAATCTGAAGAACATCCTCCTTGCCGGAGCGGTGTTCATCGTCGTCATGGCGGTGGCCCCGATATTGATGCCGCCGCCGCCAAAGACCTCACCATCATCCGCTTCATCCACCCCAGCGACTGGAAGCGCGAATTCTCCCGATGGGCAACCGACAACGACCGGTGAGCCCAAAGTTGCGGTCGAGCAATCTCCGACCAATCCGGCCGTCCCGCCAGGCGGTGCTGCTCCAGCATCGAGCACGTGGACCCTCGTTGAAGCCCCTGATGAAGTGAAGGTGGAACTCGGTACGACACCTGATCACCTCACCAACAAGACCGCCGCCGCATCTCCTTTTCGAATGCATCTCGAACTGAGCAACGTCGGCGCTTCAATCGAATCAGCAACGTTGACTGATCACGCAGAGAAGATCAAGAGCGACGACCGCTACAAGCTCTTGTCAGCAGTGATCAATCCCGCCGGCGCAAAAACTCGATCGTTTGAAGTTGAGAAGATTCACGTCGACGGAGAAGACGTCATTCTTCGCGGCCGGCGCTGGGAGATTGGCAAGAAGGAACATGGCACGCTGCCGACAGGTGGCGAGGGTGAATCCGTCGAATTTCATCTCGATTTGGAGAAATCAGGCCTCAAGACCCTTCGCCTGACGCGCAGCTTTGTGTTGCCCGCACAACCCATTCAGTCCTCGCGACACGATTTCTACACCGACATCAAGATCGAAAATCTTTCAGATCAGCCGCATCGTGTTCTCGTGATCCAGACTGGCGGGCTCGGCGTTCCGCAAAGCAATCCGCGAATGGATGATCGCGTCATCGATTATGCAACCGTTAATTCCGAGGGACTCATCACTCCCGCCCGGAAAACAGTCGCTTCCATTGAAGGTTCGCCGGATCGATCTCTTACGCTGTATGCGACCTCGTCGGCCACACCGGATCAATATCTTTCCTGGGCCGCCACGGACAATACGTATTTCACCTGCACGATCGCGCCGCTTGGCATGGACGGAAAGTCCATTGGCAAATACATCGTCAGCGTTTCGGCCATTGACGCTGACGGCGACTCCACCACTCGCGACGATGCAACCATTCGATTCGTCACTGCCGAGACGACGATCGCGCCCGGCAATTCGGTTTCCTTTCAAAATGCGGTGTATCTCGGTGATAAGGATGGGAATGCCTTTCGCAAGCAGGCCGACTACGCCGCGCGCGGTTACTATTTTCAGATCTCGCAAGGCTTCGGCTGGTGTACGTTTTCCTGGCTTGTGGAGTTGATGATCGGATTGCTCAACGGCCTGCATCGAATCATTCCTGACTACGGCGTCGCCATCATCATTCTCGTCCTGTGCGTTCGCGCGTTGCTGCACCCGATCACCAAAAAGGGTCAAGTCAATATGGTCCGCATGCAGCACCGCATGCAGACGTTGCAACCCAAGATCGAGGAGATCAAGCGCAAATACGCCAACGACAAAGTGAAGATGAATCAGGAGATGATGAAGCTCGACCTCAATCCGGCCGGGCAGCTCATGACCTGCATCCCCATGTTCATACAAATGCCCATCTGGGTGGCGCTGTATTTGAGCTTGAGCAACAACATCGACATGCGGCATCAAGGCTTTTTGTTTACGTGGATACATGATCTGACCGCGCCGGATGCATTGATTCCATTCGCATCGCCTGTGATTGTGCCGATTCTTGGCTGGCGAATCGCGTCATTCAATCTCCTTCCGCTCCTGCTCACGCTCTTCACCTATACCCAACAAAAGCTGCAACCCAAGCCCGCCCAATCCCCCAACATGACCGAGCAGCAGCGTCAGCAACAGCAAACCATGCAGAATATGGTGCCGATCATGAGCTTGATGATGCTCTTTATTTTCTACAGCGCGCCCAGCGGCCTGACCCTCTATGTCATGGCCAGCTCGCTGTTCGGCACGATCGAGCAATGGTGGATTCGCAAACACATCCGCGAGCAGGAGGCCGCCGGCACGCTTCATAAACCTCCGGATAAGAAAGACGGGGACGGGCTCGGTTCTCAACTCAAGAAGATCAAGCCCGGTTGGCTCGATCGAATTCAAAAGATGGCCGAGGAATCCCAAAAGGCTCAGCACTCGCAGCGCGCCAAGCCGAAGCGATAACACACCTCGCCCGAAGCGCGGATGCTTCTTGCCATGAACCGAACCTTCGGCGGGACGTGTGATTGGGAATGTGAACTTGGAAGCGACCACCTCGCCTGCCGCGTCAAATTCAGTCAAATGCTGTAACGTCAGAATCACTCGCATGAGCGCGAGTGACGTACTGCGCACCCATGACGAACTTTATTATCGATGGGGGAAATGCATCACTGCGGCCTTCTTTCTGAAGGCATGGATATTGTACATGTGGTCGCGCACGCGGATTTGGGCGGAGAAATCGACGGATGTTGGATTCAGATCATGGGCGATGTATTACATTGTCCCGTGGAAGAGCGCCAGTCCCCCAAAAGGGGCAGCGAGCTACTGGACAACGGACTCTGCGAAGCGAACTTCCTCCTATTCGCAATTGCTTGTAGTTGGATCTCATCGTTGACGTACGTGTACCACGCCGACCGGAACGCGGACCCCACTTCCGATGAGGTTCCAAGGATGTACTTCCGAAACAATTCGTATCTGACGCGCGAACTGCAATTGAAGTCCGTGACGAAAGAGGACATCAACGGCATCAAACGTCCCTGGGATATGAAACCATTGCACATCGATCCGCCAGTGCCCTATCAGGCAACTCACCCCGACAGGTTCCGTTCGAGCGGTTCTTTCAACTACATGTTCTTGACTTATTCGCCCAACTACACACCTTCCAGTGCCGACAGCTTAATCTCCTTGATCAGCAGCCACATTGCTCCAATGAGATAGTATTGAGCTAGACGGTTTCAGATGAGTGGATTCGCGCTCGGTGGGTGCTTAATTCCGAACCTGATTCTCTATGTCGCTCCGGCGGTTAACTCTTTGCAGGTTACGGCTTTGGTGTCGAGTGCTGCGACGATAAGGCGGTCGAAGAGACAGGCTTCGATCCATCGGCGATTGGCCCGATAGGTGAACTCCGCCAGGTAT